>NZ_JAOASI010000031.1 GCF_025210165.1 Tepidibacter sp. | reverse complement strand
ATGTTTACAATGGGGTTCTCTTAGTTCTCGTCCGTTATCTCTTAGTAGAGTTATTTCCCTTAATGCTTTTGCTTTCATCTTTGTATCTAAGCTTTCAAGAAATTCTTTTACTGGTTCTTTTCCATTTTGGCTTTCGTAAAATTTTATAGTATACATAACCATCTCCTACTAATATAATATGCTATATATGACATATTGTCAATGTTAATTTATGTACCTTCCATGGTTCTATCAGTTTAGGTATATTTTAACCTCAGTTATCTAGTTATTACCTTCGTCATATAGTTCAGCGGCTAATTTAAAACCTATTTTAAAACCATAAACAAAGTGGATTTTAGTCTCTATCACTGAACGCTGTGCTTTGATATCCAATAGATTATCATATATTTGTCTCTGCTCTTGACTGATTCGTTTTAAAAATTCATCCTCTTCTTTGATAATTTCTGAACTGCATTTTTCATATTCATCTGTTCGAGCGAAATTCTCAAATGAATCAATTTCCCCGTTAAACAATTGCTCTATTATTGATCCCATATAATCCTCCTTTAATTGTGCAATAATTTAAAAATCTATTGAATTCCACAATAAACAGATGGTATAATGTACTTACCCTTGCTTATTGTGGGGGTGGATTGAAGCAGTGTTCTGATTTAGCGATTGGTCACTGCTTCTTTTCTTTTGCCGTTGAATCATTAGCTGTTTATCTTGGTCTATACACTATTTCTTTCAAGACAATCTCTTCAGCCATTGTCCTTATCATTTCCCTGTGCTTGTAACTATCGTAAAAATTCTCTGGATTTGGTATTGGGTCTTTTGCTAACATCTTCTCTTGAAATACTTCCATCATTTGGTGAGCTTCCTCATTGACTTTATACATGATTTCCATTAATGTCTCTTCTGCTCGCAGTATACTGTATCTATGTGGACACTCATTCTTTAAATATTTAATCGCTATACTACCATACTTGCCTATATGTTGTTCACAAGTTGAGACTTCTATAATAGGTTCTAGAAATCCTTGCTTAGTCATTCTGTAGTCAAGCTCGACTGGTTTCATTAATAACACCCCCTTCATATTCGTATTTACTCTTTTTCTAAAAAAGAGCATAAAAAAATAGGACAGCAGTTCGCAACCCCTTATATTACAGGTCTCTAACTGTTGTCCTATTATATCACCTACTTAGTAACACTACTGTCTCCATATGAGGCGTATTCGGAAACATATCCATTCCTTTAACCTGAACAATCCCATATCCACCCTTTTCAAACTCAACCAAATCCTTAACCAAAGTCTTAGGATTACAAGATATATAAAGAATTTCCTTTGAATTAAATCCTACTATATCCTTTAAAGCATTCTTATGAATACCTGGTCTTGGAGGGTCAACTATAATTAAATCTGGCTTTTCCTTTATAGACTTAACCTTCTGAGCAACATCACCTGCTATAAATTTACAATTAGTTATATTGTTTATTCTAGCATTCTCCTTAGCAGCTTCAACTGCTTCTTCAACTATTTCAATACCTATAACCTTCTTGGCACTCTTTGATACCATCTGAGCTATAGTTCCAGTTCCACTGTATAAGTCAAATACAACCTTATTCTTTTGCTCTCCTATAAATTCAGATGCTATTTGATAAAGTCTTTCTGCTCCTTTAGTATTAGTTTGGAAGAATGAGAATGCAGATACCTTAAACTTAAGTCCAAGTAACTCTTCATATATGTAATCTCTTCCATGAAGTACATTCAACTTATCACACTGAACTGCATCTGCAAGTCCATCATTTTCTGTATGAAGAATACTTACCATCTCACCATCAGTATCAAGATTTAATAACATATCCTTATACTCAGTCATATCAAACTCAACTTGAGTAGAAGTAACTATATTAACCATTATCTCGTTAGTATTAAGACCTTTTCTAACAACTAAATTTCTAAGATATCCTGTATGGGGCATAGTCTTATAATATGGAAGACCTTTTTTAGCAAAGTATTCTACAGTACTCTTAAGTATCTTTCTATAATCTTCGTCTATTAACATACAAGTATCAACAGTTATTATATCCAGAGCTCTTCCCTTTTTATGAAAACCAAGCGTTAAAGGTCCATCCTTCTCTTCGTCACCAAAAGTATACTCCATCTTATTTCTATACTCACGATTCTTAGGACTTCCTTCAACTCCTAAAAACTTAAATCCAACAAAATCCTTATCTGAGAATAAATCAAGTATTTGACCTTCCTTTATCTCAATTTGCTCATCATAAGGAACAGAAAGCATTGAACATCCACCACAGAATCCAAAATGATCACAAGTGTCACAAGTCTCTATATCAGACTTCTCTATTAACCCAATTGCTTTTCCCTCTATCTTATTCTTTCTAATCTTCTTTATCAAAACCTTAAGAGTTTGTCCAGTAACACCACCCTTAACATCAACTCTTTCACCTTCAACAAATCCATACGAACTTCCACCAAAATCCATACCTTCAATCTTAAGCTCTACTATATCTCTCTTTTTCACTACAAACCTCCACCGTACAGTATTTTAAAATTCGTCTACTCGCTAACGCGGTGACTCATGTCGCCAACGATCCTTACAGGCTCCGTTGCTCAAAAATAGTTTCAAGTGTAACTTTTTTATCAATGTTATCCACAAATTCAAAATTATTCTCATGAACAGTATTTTTATATAAATTATAATAACAGCTTATCTAAAAATATTTATATGAAAATACAAGAGAATGATTTTATATATTTTGCTATAAAACTTAGTCTTTGACGTTTAATAGTTCGTTAAGAAGTTTCGTTGTCTGACCGTAGGGAGTTTAGAAACTTTAGAACTATTAATAAGTCAGAGACTTTAGTTTTATCAAAATTATTTTCATGAACGGTATTTTTATATAAATATTTTTGCTACCTCCCTATAACCACTTTACTTCATAAGTTCCTTAAAATCCTTAATATTCTTCTTCCCCTTAGCATCCAAATACTCTATAAAACTCTCCAAAGAATTATTTACAACAAGCTCCTCAGGAACTCCAGCTTCCTCAAGAACTTCCTTAACATAATCAAATCTTCCTATTTGAAAAGCTATATGAGTGTCTGTTCCTGCTACTAATTTAACATTCATCTCTTTAGCCATCTCAACTATTTTAATACAATTTTCTTTACTTCCTGGTCTACTTTTCCCAAATGAACTGTTGTTTATCTCTATTAATACATTATTATCCTTTGCAGCTTGTAAAACTTTTTTCGCATCTATATCAAATGCTGGGTTTCCAGGATGTCCTATTATATCTACATACTTATTTTCCATAGCCTTAACAAGTGCATTAGTGTTCTCTTCCTTAGTTCCAGGCTTTATACAAACATCATGAAGGCTTGCTAGTACTAAATCTAGATGTGGCAAAAACTCATCATCCATGTCTAGCTTTCCATCATAGTCTATAATATTTGCTTCAACTCCTCTTAACACAAATACCCCATCTATAACTCTAGGTATTATTCTTTGGTTACCTATATAGTATACATGTGGCCCACCTGGCATTGCTGGTGCGTGATCTGTTAGAGCAAACATCTTAAGTCCTGCATTCTTAGCTTCTCTTACTAAGTCATGAACCGTACTATATGCATGTCCACTAGCAATCGTATGACAGTGTGTATCAAATTCAAACTTCATGTTATCAACTCCTATTTTGTTTCTAGTAATTCTAGTTCTTCTTTAGTTAATTCTCTAAATTCTCCAAGTTCTAATTCTTCATCTAATCTTAATTTACCCATTTGTATTCTCTTTAAATATACTACTTTTTTTCCTACACTTTCAAACATTCTCTTAACTTGATGAAACTTTCCTTCATGTATAGTCAAGTTTATCTCTGATATATCGTCACTTTTTAGTATTTCAAGCTCTCCTGGCATAGTCTCATATCCATCATCCAAAACTACACCTTCTTTAAAAGCTTCAATATCATCATTTGTTACTACTCCATCAATTTTTGCATAATACGTTTTTGGAACGTGTTTTTTAGGAGATAGTAATCTATGAGATAATTTTCCATCATTAGTTATTACCAAAAGCCCCTCTGTATCCTTATCAAGTCTTCCAACTGGAAAAGGATCAAAGGCTATTTGTTCCCTATCTAATAAATGAATAACAGTTTGGTCCCATTTATCAGTTGTTGCTGAAATACATCCTGCTGGCTTGTTCATAATTAAATATATGAACTTTCTATAATTTATTTTTTCTCCATTAAATACTATCTCATCATTTTCTGGATCTACTTGAGTTGAATTCTTTTTTATTACATTACCATTAACAGCAACTAAACCTTTTTTACAAGATATATTAATCTCAGTTCTACTTCCATATCCAAGATTAGATAGAACCTTGTCGATTCTCATTTTTTTACCCATAATTTCCTCCTAAATCCATCTCCAGGATTTTTCATATCCATTCTTTAAAGTCCCTCTATTCAGTTTTCCAAATCCAAGTGGATGTCCATTCACACATACTAGATTAAGTCCATTTTCTCCCTCTGTAAATATGGTCTCCCCTTTTAGATACTTTATAACATTTGAATCGTCTGAATCTAAGTTTATTACTCTCTTAAAATCCTCTTTTTTAAGAGCCATAGCGAGTGCCTGTGAAGGTTTAAATCTCTTCTTAATTACTTTTCCAAGTAAAAGACCCGTTCTAACTGCCTTTAAGTTCTTAGTCTGTATCATATCCTTTGGAGCTAAATATAGGTTATCATTTATAGTTATAAAATTCCCATTTAAAGTAGTGTTCATATTCTCTTTTTCAAACTCTTCAAAGCACTCAGGCTTTTTCTTGTTTTTTAAGTTCTTGTGTTCTTTATTATATCCATCTACCTTTTGTAAAAGAGCTAAGAAGTGTCCTTCTCCATTTAACTTATGAGGCCACAATCTTCCAACTTCTTTAAGTCCTAAGCCTTCAGAAATTCCGCCAATCTTTTCTATATTAAGTAACTCAAAGTTATCATTATTGTCTAAAAATTCTTTTATCATATTTTCATTTTCATCTTTATTAAAGGTACAAGTAGAATATACTAGTTTTCCTCCACCCTTTAACATTTTGCCCGCTTCATCTAATATTTCTCTTTGCATATTAGGATATATACTTATATCCTCTTTTTCCCAGCTTTTTATAAGCTTTTCATCTTTTCTAAACATCCCCTCACCAGAGCAAGGTGCATCTACTAAAACTCTATCAAAGAATCCTTCAAAGTTATTACAAAGCCTACTTGGAGAATCATTGACAACTAATACATTAGATACTCCATACATCTCTATATTCTTAACAAGAGGTTTTACTCTGCTTGAATTTATATCATTAGTAACAAGCATTCCTTCTCCTTGAAGTCCTGATGCTATTTGAATACTTTTTCCTCCAGGTGCTGCACATAAATCTAGTACTTTATGTCCTTTTTTTATATCTAAAAATTCAACAGGGGACATAGCAGATGGTTCTTGTATGTAATAAAGTCCTGCATTGTAAAAAGGTGATTTGGCAGGTCTTACACCTTCTTCATAGTAAAATCCATCACTACTCCAAGGAATTTTATCTAAATTAAAAGGAGAAATATTCAAAAACTTCTCCACTGAAGTTTTAAGTGTATTAACTCTAAGTCCATAGTACCTTTTTTCGTCATAGCTTTTAAAAAAACTATCGAATTCATCATTTAGTATTTCTTTCATATTGTCTAAAAATTTAATTGGTAATTTCATATTTAATCGTCTCTCCTAGAAATGCTCACCATTATCGTAGTATTTTTCTTTCTCAAATGTAGTAAAAGCTAAGTCTAGACTCTCAACCTTAAGACCTTCTCTTATACTATCAGTTATAATCTTTGCTACCTTATCTTGTGTCTCTTGTCCTCTATCAAACCAAGCAACTTCTATAAATGGATACACTTCTTCTATTTGTCCATTTCTTATAGCTACTGATTGAATGCACTCTATTTCAAAATAATCTCTTGGACACTTAACAACCTCAACTAATTCATCTACCATTTTCTCACTTATCTTACAAACATCATTAGCCTGAATTCCTCTAATCTTAATCTGTGGCATACCTTCTCCTCCTATATCTCAACTTTAACTACTCATTCTAAATTTCAAATAATCAACTAAAAATATTTATCCGAAAGCTAAGAGTTCTAACACTCCATCCTCTTTAGGTTGAAGATGAGAACTCTACAGCTTCTGGATAAGTTCAACTAACCTTCATATGGAGTCACAGACTCCACCTGAAGATAAGTTTCACTTGATATAAAAATATACGCGATTGCTTTTAGATATTTTGCTTCAAAACTTGGATTTTTACGTTTAGTAATCCGTTAAGAAGTTTCGTTGTCTGACCATAGGGAGTTTAGAAACTTTAGGATTATTAATAAGAAAAAATCCATAGTTTTATCAAAATATCTTTGCAAGAGTGTTATTTTTATATAAATATTTTTTTCACAATGCAAAAAATTTAGATGAACACACTCTCTATCATTTATTGTCAAATATTATTATACTTTTTATTCTTAATGATTACAATATAACAGCATTTTATATGACGTTAAAATTATATTTAATATTTCATATTTTTTTCATCATAATATTATTTATTAATGAGAATAATATGTATGTAGATATATTTTAGAAAGGATATTTTAGAATTTATTTCCTACACTCTTTTACTTTTTACTAATTTAAGTGTATAATATTTAGTTGTAATTGAAATTCCGTAAGAAATGACTTTAGAAGTTAAAATATTTATCTAAACTACATATATTATAAGGAGGAGTTTTTTTATGCCATTAGTTACTACTAAGGAAATGTTCAAGCTTGCTTATGAGGGAAATTTTGCTATAGGTGCATTCAATGTTAACAATATGGAAATAGTTCAGGGAATAATTGCCGCTGCTAAAGAGGAAAATGCTCCTGTAATTCTTCAAGCTTCTGCTGGTGCTAGAAAATATGCTAATTCTATATACTTAAAGAAATTAGTTGAAGCTGCTATTGAAGAAAGCGAACTGCCAATTGCTCTTCACCTTGATCATGGTGATAGCTTTGAAGTTTGCAAGCAGTGTATAGATGATGGGTTCTCATCTGTTATGATAGATGGATCTCACCTTCCATTTGAAGAAAATATAGCTCTTGTTAAAAAGGTTGTAGATTACGCTCACGAAAGAGGAGTTGTAGTTGAAGCTGAGCTTGGACAATTAGCTGGTGTTGAAGATGATGTTAATGTAAGTGCTGAGGATGCTACTTATACAGATCCTACTCAAGCTGTTGAATTTGTTGAAAGAACAGGTGTTGATTCACTTGCTATAGCAATTGGAACTAGTCATGGTGCTTACAAATTCAAAGGTGAAGCTAAGCTTGACTTTGAAAGACTTGATAAAATAACAAAATTACTTCCTAACTTCCCATTAGTTCTTCATGGTGCTTCTTCTGTTCCTCAAGAATATGTTGAAATGTGCAATGAATTCGGAGGAAATATACCAGGAGCTAAAGGTGTTCCAGAAGAAATGTTAAGAGAAGCTGCTAAGTATGGTGTTTGTAAAATAAATGTAGATACAGACCTTAGACTTGCTATGACTTCAGCTATTAGAAAAGTATTAGCTGAAAAACCAGCTGAGTTTGATCCAAGAAAATACTTAGGACCAGGTAGAGAAGCTATCAAAAAAATAGTTCAACATAAAATAAAAGATGTATTCGGTGCTTCTGGCGCTGCTTCAAAATTAAAATAAATGTTAAAGGGTGTCTATTTAATTTAGACACCCTTTTAACTATTTTGTATTTATATAAACAATTCTTTCATCATCTAGTTTTTTTATAGAAAGATTTTTTAAAGCATCTTCATTTATCATTATTTCCATTTCCTCGCCTTGCTTTACAGGCATCTTAGATATATCTTCTCCTTTTAAAACATTGACTGCTATTTTTCCTGATTCATATCCTAGTTCATAATAATTAATACCACAAGTTGCTAGAGCCCCTAATTCCACTGACCCTTTTTCAGATGCAATAACTGGTATATTTTTTTCTTGAGTTTTTTGAACTATAATAGGCATTGAAGATACTACTAATTGATCTGTTGGTGCATATAATACATCTATTTTACTAGCTAAACTACTTATAGCAGTGTTTACTTCATTAGTACTAGTAACTCCTGCTTCAACAACAGAGTATCCATATTCTTTAGCGTATTTTTTTAACTCATTTACTTGAACCTCTGAATTTACTTCACTTGTATTATATATAACCCCTATTTTTTTAGCATCTGGAGCAAGAGTTTTCACCAATTCTAACTGCTTACTTACAGGTACATAATCACAAGTTCCTGATATATTTGTATTAGGTTCTTCTAGAGACTTAACAAGTCCTGCTGAAACCGGATCTGTTACAGCACTAATTACTATTGGTATATCTTTAGTTGAATTATATGCTGCTTGTGCTGAAGGTGTTGATATAGCATAAATTAGATTCTTCTTTTGAGATACAAAGTTTTTAGCAATAGTCTGTGTTGTAGCTATATCGCCTTGAGCATTTTGAAAATCTATATCTATATTTTCTCCATCCTTATAGCCGTTATCTTCTAGAGCTTTAATGAATCCTTCTCTATTTTCATCAAGTGCACTATATTCTACTATTTGAGTAATACCTATTTTTATTTTATCATCGTCTTTGGTACCACATCCTGTTAAAATACTAACTCCTACTAACCCCATTAAAATCATACTTTTTATTAATTTTGTCGTTTTCATAACGTCCTCCCTAATATAATTTGTATATTCTATACTGCATACTCGAATTTCTTAAGTATATCCTCAATAGTTAATTTCTTTTTCATTTCTTCATCTGCATCAAGTATTATCTCTCCCTTATGCAGCATAATTAATCTATTTCCATATTTAAGTGCGTGACTTAAATTGTGTGTTACCATTAATGTCGTTATATTTTTTTCTTTTACAATCTTACTTGTTAATTCCATAATTTCATTAGATGTTTTAGGGTCTAAAGCTGCCGTATGTTCATCCAGAAGAAGAAGCTTTGGATTGTTTACACAAGACATAATAAGCGAAAGTGATTGTCTTTGTCCTCCTGATAAGTATCTAGTTTGTACATCTAAATATTTTTTTAAATCAAGAGATATATCCTTTAGCAGATATTCTAATTTATCATTATCATATCTAAGACATTTTTTTAAATTTAATAGATCTCCTTTATTTAAAGCAAGAGATAAATTTTCTCTAACCGTCATTGTAGGACAGGTTCCCATAGATGGATTTTGAAAAACTCTGCTTATAATTTTGGTTTTTTCATGCTCTGGCAATGATGTTAAGTTTGTATCTTCTAAAAAGATTTCTCCTGAAGTTTCTTTTAAAACACCTGATATTATATTTAATAATGTAGATTTTCCTGTTCCATTACTGCCTATAATACTTACAAAATCTCCCTTGTTTATTTCTATTGAAAGATTTTGAAATAATTTATTATCTTGCCCATATGGATTTTGAAAGCTTTTTGATAAATTGTTAATTCTTAGCATATTCTCTTCTCCTTAAAATAGATATTTTTTGTTTACTTATAGGGTTTTTAAACTCACCTATAGATAAAAATAAAATTATTATAAAAGAAGTAATAAGCTTTAAGTCTGTTGCAGTTAGACCCGCATTTAAAGCTATATATATAACAAGCTGATACAAAATAGTTCCTAAAATAATTATGCTTGTTTCCTTAGTCTTAATTATTTTACTTATAAAAGATTCCCCTATAATAATACAAGCAATCCCCAAAACAAGAGTTCCAATTCCCATAGATACATCTGAGAATCCTTGATATTGAGCCATGATACTTCCTGAAAAACTAACTAATCCATTAGATATCATAAGTCCTAAAATCTTGATTTTTCCAACTTCTATGCCAAGTGATTGAACCATTTGAGAGTTATCACCAACAGCCTTTAGTGTATATCCAAGTCCAGTTTTTAAAAATAAGTCTAATACAGTCTTGCATATGCATATAATTGCTAAAGAAATTATTATAGGCGAAAATCCTGATTCAAATATATGATTAGTATTAAATAATGCAATATTAGCCTTTCCCATAATTCTTAAATTAACTGAATATAAAATACCCATTACTAATATTCCTGAAAGTAAATTTGAAATTTTTAATCTAACATTTAAAATTCCAGTTAAAAGACCTGCTATTAATCCTCCTCCAATTGCTAATAAAAATCCTGTAGTAGGAGAAAGACCATTTTTTAAAGCTACAGCTATAATTGCTCCTCCTAATGAAAAACTTCCATCTACTGATAAGTCTGGAAAATCTAATATTTTATAACTTATGTACACCCCCAATACCATAATTCCTAAGATTAAACTTTGTGTAACTACTCCAACTAATGCATCCATTTACATTCTCCTTTCTTTTTATACAAAAAAAGCCGCATGGATTTTTCCACACGACTTTTTTTAGATACGATAAAAGCCGCATAGATAATCTATGCGGCTTTTATTCATATATTAAAAATGAATAATTTTTCAAATTTAATAGCCTACATAGATACAAACCCTAATGTTTAATAATCTCGTACGATTCCGGGGCTTGCATCTATGTTTTTATTTTAAACTAGACACAAACCCTATCTAAATTGGCTATTAAAAAAGAAGTTATTTTTTTTATTTAATAAATTATTCATTCTTCATCTCTCCTCAAATATTTTCTAAATCTATTTGCTGTTAATTCTATACAAAAATAAATTATTTGTCAAGATTTTTTTAATTAAGAATCCATATTCACACTTTGTAAATTATTATCATTAGATATATTACTTGTATTTTTTTCATCACCGGAATCATTATTTTCTAATCTGTCACTCTCACATAATTTAATACTTCTTGAACAAATAGTTCCATTTAGAGATGTTATATTAATAAGTAAAATTTTTGTACCATCGGGTTTTGTGAAAATTTTTGATTCAGTTTTAACTTTATCTTGTACTTTAGAATCTTTCTTATTATCTGTAGATTTTTCCTTACCTTTAAAAATACTATCCTCTTCTTCTCTTACACCTATATTTATAAAATTAAATTTATTTCTTTGTTTCATATTATGTATATTATTATTGTTAATAAACCCATTCTTCGATATTCTCATTTACTTTACCTACTTTCATAACTATTCGTAATTTCAATTTTAAATTTGCTATATGTACAATTTTCAATAAAACAACTTTTATTTTGTGTTTATTATTTATAACTACCTATCTATAGACTAATTCCATAATTAGGTATATATTACCATAATCAACTGAATTTTTCTAGTTTTTTCTATATACTTGGGGCATTATTAAATTTTTGATAATTCATAAAACAAAAAAGCAGTTAATGGAATTAAATAATTCCATTAACTGCTTTTTTATATAAATTTATTTTTTTTGTTGGTGAACTTGTTCTCCGTTCATAATAGCTCTCTGTCTTACTTGCTTTTCTGCTTTAGGGCATCTTATTTCAAGTATTCCACTTTGTAAATTAGCATCAACTGATTCTGCTCTTACACTTGTTGGTAGAGGTATAGTTCTGTTTAATATTAGATTATCAGTTCCTGTCCATGCAGTTCCTGAAATAGAAACAGAATTATCAGTTACATTTAAATTCATATCATTTATTCCTAAATTTCCTACACATGCAGTAACAACTAAATCACTTGCCGTTTCAGAAATATCTATACTTGGTTGAACAACTAAACTTCTTACATAATAATTTTGAGTAGCACCCATATGTCCTTGTGGTTGAATCATTTGACCTTGTAAAAATCCTCCACTTTGTAATTGATTATAGTTACTAGCAGAAACAACTGGATGTCCTACAAATTGAGGTTGATTATAAGCAACTAATCCTTGATTTATAGTATTAGCAACCATTCCACTAGCAATATTCATATTAGTATTAGCAGCATTTACAGTAGATGTTGGATTTAAAGAATAAGCTACTGTAGTACCTACATTAGACATATTTGTTGAAACTGGTATAAAACGTACTCCATTAAAATTTTGATTCATTTTGTTGCCTCCTTGAATTTTTTATTTTCTAACTCTTTAAATATTATGGACAACTACGTTCCACGTATATTCACTTATAATTTAATAGCTTTAAATTTATATAGGAAGAATATTTTTAATTCTTTTATCAAATAATATTTTTATTAAATCCTCAAGAAAGGACAAAATTATTAATGGATAAAATAAAAGAATTAATACAAGATATATCGCAAGCAAGGCAATCAAATGTAATTTGTTATATAGGTGGTGATAGAAAAAATATTAGTACGCGAGTTGCTCCAGATATAATACCTATATTTCATAAACATCTAGAAGCCATAAAAAATAATAGTAAAAATGATAAAATAGATTTATTATTATATACAAAAGGGGGAGATGTACTTACAGCTTTAAGGTTAGTACAACTTATATATGAATATACTGACAATTTTTCAGTTTTAATACCTTATAAATCATATAGTGCTGGTACCCTTATTTCATTAGGAGCATCTGAAATAATAATGACCAAAATGGGAGAATTAAGTCCTGTAGACCCTAATGTTACTAGTATTTTTAATCCAGTTGATCCAAATAATTCTTCAGCTAAAATTCCTATAAGTGTAGAGGATGTATATTCATTTATTACATTAGTCAAGGATATAATGGATATTCAAAGTGATGATTCTTTAAGTTCTATTTTCTCTAAATTAGTAGAAAATGTTCATCCCTTAGCTCTAGGTAGTATACATAGAACTTATCTACTGATTCGCTCTGTAGCTAAAAAGCTTTTATTGTCCCATATGGATATTTCAGAAGAAGTAAGAATTAATGAAATTATAAATCATTTAACAGAAAAATTATTTTCTCATAATTATATGATCACTAGAAAAGAAGCTAAAGAATTCCTCAAATTACCAGTAAATTATTGTGATTCTGATTTAGAAAGAGACATTTGGAATATTTATGAATATTATAAGGATTATTTAGAATTAGATAAGCCCTTTATTCCAGAAAAATATGTAGATATTAATGGAAGATTTTCAGCTGGATGTGGAATAATAGAAAGTATATATAGAACAGATGAATATATATTTGAAGGAGTTATTCAAAGATCTAGTTCATACGATGGAAATATTGCAGATAATGTTAATATTACTTATCAAGGATGGAAAATGATATAGGAGGAAAATAATATGGATTTTAATGATATTAATTCAAAAAAATATATAAAAGTATGTAAAGAATCTGGATATATATCAGCTAAATACAATACTTATATGGATGATGTTGAAGATATTGTAATGCCTTATGATTACAATGAAATAAGTGGTCAAATAAAATTCTCAAAAGACAAGAAAAATTCGTCTACTCGCTACCGCGGTGACTCATGTCGCCAACGATCCTTACAGGCTCCGTTGCTCAAAACTAATCTCAAGTGTAGCTTTTTCAATCAGTTATCCACAAAACAAAAAATGATATAGTTTCCTATAGAATAAAAAATAGGCATCTCTAAAGAGATACCTATTTTTTAGTTGAAATATTTTGAAGAACCTTTTAATTGTCTCTTTGAAACTATTCTAGCTAAATCTACTAGCTTTGCAGTTTCTATATTTTTAAATGAAATACAAATTACAAATTTAACATCTGTAAAAGTTTCATCTAAATCGTAAATTTCATATTTGCATTTTATATCTTCATGCTTGTATTCTTCTTGAAGATCATCTGCTACATCATCACATATTTCTTTTAAATACATTTTTATATCTTCAAACAAAACTTGTAAATACTCTTCTTGATTTACATCATATTGTTCATACTCTTCTTCTTCTAAAAACTCAAATTTAAAAACAGATTTATCTAATTTACAATCAAATACCATAATATCTTTTTGCTTTATAGAATCTGATATATCTTTTACATATCCAAAGTCAGCCATTAAAGTCAGTATTTCTTCCACTGATTTACTTTTAACAGTTTTTGAGCCTTCTTTATTTTCAAAAGTTATTTCTATCAAAATTTCCCCTCCTATTGCAGTGAAACTTAATTTGTAGTTGCATAAATATCTATTATATTTTTTATTTCTTTCCATTTAGTAACTCTTGTTACATTTTCAAGGTCTATATCTTTATTATAGTTTGCATCCATTAAGAGCACTTTTATTCCAGCTTCTGCCAACTCTTTAGTGTTTTGAGGGTTATCTTCTATAAATAAATCACAATCTAGCTCTCTTGCTTTATCTACTTTGTAATATCCTCCTAAATAATATACATACAATTTAGGAAAATTATTTACTCTCATCCATTCCTCTGTTACATCCTTTAACCCTTCATTTCTAGCAGTTACAAAGTACACATTATGCTTTTTATTAAGCTCATGAATAATTTCACTTGCTGAATCTAGTGGATTTGCACTAAGATGTATATCATAACCTTTATAAGCATAAAACTCAAGTATTTCTTCAATACTAGCATCATATAAGTCTTCTAATTTACATGTAGTCATATCCTCTTCTTTTAAATCTTTATTAAAATGCTCATTAAAATATTCAATAAAATAATATGGATCCGTAACTGTTCCGTCTATATCTATACAAATACTTAATTTCTTCATCTACTACCTCCTTGAATAAGGCTACTTATTATATTATTGTATATTTTTATATAAAAATCAAGTAAAACAAATACAAAAACCTTCAGAAGGAAGATTTTTCTATGCTTAATAAAATTATATCATTTTTGTTTTATGAATAACTTATTAAAAACTTATACTTGAGACTATTTTTAAGCAACGGAGACCGTAGGAATCGTTGATGATATGAGTGATTGCGTTAGCGAGTAGACGAATTTTTGATATTAATTTTAACTTTATTCATTTTATCTACACAACTGTGTATTAATTTATCTGATAACTTTATATTATCTTTTGTTTTAATTATATATTTTGGGCTCTTTTTATCTAAAAATTCTATACCATAATCCATAGCCTTCTTTCTTATATAAAAAGCCTTTTGTATATCTAACTTTGCATCCTGTAAAAGCTTTGTATTTTCTTTATCTTCAAACTCAGGTACTTTCAAATTTTTATACATTAACTCTGCTTGCTCACATTTTTGTCTACTATTTTGAGCAGCTTTTCTTAAGTCATCCATATTAGCTTTGCCCTTTTGTAGTTTCTTTAAAACGCCATAACACTTTCTAAGTGGAACAAGCCCTTTTTTCTCTATATCCTGTATTTCTTTTTTAAATCCATTAAAGATTTGTAACTCATTAACTTTCTCTTTTTCTACATCCTTTGTATTATTTTGATTATCAATAACTTCTGCTTGATTTTTCTTTAAATCTTTATTATATATTTTATCTACATTCGTAACCTGTACCTGAAAATCATTATTTTTAGTTTCTTTTTCTAGGTTATCTTTATAAACAATATTTTGTTTTTCACTTTTTTTATCGTCTATTTTATTGTTATTATTAGCTATAATCATTATATTTTTTATCTTATCATTTTTATATTTAATAGTTTGTATGGTATCATCCATCTCTTTATTCATAACAAAAATTGACGAAACTGTTATTATATATATTAGTGTAAACATGTATTTATTTTTATTTTTATATGTTAAAATTATAATTATAGGAAATAAATATACTATAAATAATACAATTTTATTCATAAAATTTCACCTCTTAATATTTGTAATCATTAATATATTATTGTTTGATAGATGAAATTTTATACACTTTGAGGAGGTATTATCATGAATGTTTCACCTATATACCAAATATTAAGTATGATTCTTTTAATATATATTATCTATTTCTTTATAACTAAAATAATTAAATTACCTACAAGAGTATATAATTATTTAGAGAATATGGATAAAATAAAGAATGATTAGCATAAGTACTGTATTTATCAGTTTTCATAACTAAAAAGAGGGTTGTTGAAATAAGCTATTTTTTATAGCAGTATTTCAGTAACCCTCTTTTTCACTTAAAATCTACAGTGAATCATTTAATCGACTATGCAAATTTTTGTTTTAATATTATAAATTATACAAATAGAGATAATAGACTAGTTGCTAAAATTAACATAAATGCTCCACCAATACGTGATGAAATCTGAGCAAATGGCATTAATTCCATTCTCTTACTTGCAGAAAGTACTGCTACATCACCAGTTCCACCCATATTGGCCATACATAAACCTCCAGTTATAGATGCTTCTATAGCATAAAATCCTAGAAAATGTCCTACAGCACCTGAACCAATTGTAGCTCCTACAACTGTAGTAAATACTAATACTATATATATTAGTGATAAAGATCCTATAACTGCATTTAAATCAGTATATGCTACACCAATTCCTACTAATAATGTTGGTGTAAAGTTTGTCATAACAAATCTAAACCACTGAAATGCACCTTTTTCATACTTTTGAGGTACAATGCCCAATACCTTTACAATGGCTACAGTTATAATCATTAGAGCATAAGAGTGTATAGGTATAAACTTAGCTAGTATCTTACCCCATACAAAGAAAGTCGTAGAAAATAATATTCCTATTCCCATTAATTTATAATCGAGTTTTATAGCTTCTTTTAATTCTTCTTTGATATGCTCTTGTGATTTCATTAATTTCCCATTTCCAGTTAAGTTTCTTCTTTTATCACCTATCTTATCTAATAATCCAGCAACAGCAATTGCCATTGCATTTCCTAATGCAAGTGCTGGAACCATTTTTGACATCATACTAGCAGGATCAACCTCTAATACCTGACCAAACATTTCTGCTAAAGGAACTGCTCCGGCTCCCATACCACCACCCATAATAGGTATGGCTATATAAAGTATTGCTTCCTTAGCTCCATATCCCATAATCATACCAACAAATCCTGTTAATCCTAAAGATACAACAACTCCTCCAATAATAACAGGTAAATATCTTATAGCTGCGCTAATTAACAACTTTCTATCCATTCCTAAAATACTACCTGTTATAAGGGCTGCAATATAAAAACTTAAAAATCCTTCGCTTTTCATAAAGTTAGTCATAATCTCTTTTGAACTTTCAGGAAGTATTCCATATGTTACTAATGCTGCAGATACAAATATTATAACGATTGCACCTCCACCCAAATAATCTTTTATTATTGGTAATCGGTTTCCTAACTCGTTCAGTGATGCACCTATAACCATCATAAGAGGTAGTGCTCCAATCATACCTTTAGGAAGTACTCCCATATAAGTTGCTGTTAAAATTATAATTGATAAAATTATAAACATAGGAAGTGAAATTCCCATTATATGAAACTTTTTATTTTCTATCATATTTTTAGATTCAGACATACTATCCCTCCTTCTTTATTTTATAAAAATTCGTCTACTCGCTAACGCGGTGACTCATGTCGCCAACCATACCTACGGGCTCCGTTGCTCAAAAATAGTTTCAAGTGCAGTCTTTTCATTAATATTATCCGCAGATTTAAAATCATATAATATCCTTAAGCATAAAAATCAATATAATTCTAAACTATAATATTCTTGAAATTCCAGTATCTTTAGCAGCCTTTTCAACAGCATTTGCAACAACTTCAACTATTCTTATATCAAAAGGTTTTGGAATAATATAATCCTCATTTAGTTCACTGTCTTGTATTATTTGCGCAATAGCATTAGCTGCAGCAACCTTCATTTCTTCATTAATATCACTTGCTCTTACTGCCAAAGCACCCTTGAATATTCCTGGAAATGCCAAAACATTATTTATTTGATTTGCAAAATCAGATCTTCCTGAACCTACTACTCTTGCTCCAGCCTCTTTTGCTAAATGAGGCATAATTTCAGGAATAGGATTTGCCATAGCAAATACAATTGCGTCCTTATTCATAGAAGCTATCATCTCTTTTGTAACAACATTTGGTGCTGAAACTCCAATGAATACATCAGCATTTTTTATAGCATCTTCTAATTTTCCTTTTTCACTATTAGGGTTTGTAATTCTAGATATTTCTTCTTTTAATGCATCATTATTTTCTTTTCCTTGATATAGTATCCCATTTTTACCACATACTAAAATATTTTTAGCATTCATATTCAGTAACATCTTAACAATTGCAGATCCTGCTGACCCTGATCCATTTACTACAATTTTTATATCTTCCCATTTTTTATTTACTAATTTTAATGAATTTATTAATCCTGCTGTTGTTACAATAGCAGTTCCATGTTGATCATCATGAAATACTGGAATATCTAATTCCTCTTTAAGTCTTCTTTCAATTTCAATACATCTTGGAGCTGAAATATCCTCAAGATTAATTCCTCCAAATGTAGGTGCTATTTTTTTTACCAAATCAACAATTTCATCTACATCTTTTGTATCAACACATATAGGAAATGCATCTACTCCTGCAAACTCTTTAAAAAGTACAGCTTTTCCTTCCATTACAGGCATTGCAGCCTCAGGACCAATATCTCCAAGTCCAAGTACAGCAGTTCCATCACTCACAATGGCAACTAAATTCCCCTTTGAAGTATATTTATATACATCTTCCTTATTTTTTGCAATTTCTCTACATGGCTGTGCAACACCAGGTGTATATGCTACACTCAATTCATCCTTATTAGTTACAGCAACCTTAGATACTACACTAATCTTTCCTTTATATTCCTCATGAACCTCTAATGCTTTTTTAGAATAATCCATATTTTATCTCTCCTTTATGCTTCAAATTAAATCTACATACTCTTTTATATTAAATAGTATGTTTTTTCATAATCATTTTCAATATTTATAACTTATTATAAATATTTTGTAAATTAAAAACATTTCGTTATTTATTTTTCAATTTCAGATGTTCAATCAATGTTATCCATAAATCAAAAAACTCTTATTGATAATATATTATCAATAAGAGTTTTATTTTTTAGTCAGGTTTATATTTGTAAAGATATGAAGGTCTCCCTCTAGAGCCATATTCTATCTTTTTATCAATACTTCCTATTTCATCTAGATAATCTAAATATCTTCTAATAGTAACTTTTGACATACTCATATTTTCGGATATCACTTCGCTAGATAATAAGTCATCTTTGTTTTCTTTTAAAAATTTAATTATCCTATTCAAAGTAAATCTATGAAGTCCTTTTTTTAAATCTTTTTCTTTATATTCCTTGTCCAAGTTCATAAATAACTTATCTATTTCCCTTTGTTCTATAAACGCTTTTCTCACCAATATATTTTTTCTATCTTTATAATTTAATAATGATTTTTCCAACCTCTCAAATTCAAACGGCTTTACTAAATAATCTACTGCACCTAATTTTAATGCTTCATTAATCTTATCTGTATCATTTGCAGCTGTAACCAAAATAAAATCTACCATTTTATTTTGGTTTCTAACACTTCTAAACAATTCCATACCATCTAGCTTAGGCATATAAATATCTAGTATTACTAAATCAATTTTTGTATCATTTATTATCTGAATAGCATCTTCTCCATTATTTGCAATAGATTTTACCTTAAACCCATCTATTTTATTGATAAATCTTTTATTTAATTCTGCCAGCATAGGATCATCTTCTACTACAAGTACATAAATCATACTTTTTCCTCCTTAGGTATTCTAACTAAAACACTTGTACCTTCTTTATACTTAGAGTCTATAAGTAGCTTTCCTTTTAACTGATTAATACTTTTTTGAACTAAGAATAATCCTATTCCTCCTTCATCTTTTTTAGTAGTAAAACCTCTTTTGAATATATGTTCTATATTTTTATCTTCTATGCCTATTCCATTATCATTAACCTCTATTTCTACAAAATCATTGACATCTTCTATTCTAAAATAAACTTCCCCATCTTCTCCTTTTCTAATTATAGCCTCCATAGCATTATCTAGTAAATTTCCAATAATCGTAAGTAAATTTTCATTCTGAATATTTTTATAGTGTTTCTCAAGATAACAATTTTCACATAATTCAATATCAATATTTAATTCTTTAGCTCTATTTAACTTACCTAGTATAATCGCTGATATAGTTGTATTTTTTATATTCTTCGTAAGGAAAAATCTCATTTGCTCTTGTTCTTTTACAATATCTTTGATATACATTCTTAGTTCATCTATCGCATTTAACTTTACAAGACCTAATATAACATGTAATTTATTCATAAACTCATGAGTATTTGCCCTTAGTGCTTGAATAATTTGTCTTACACCTGTAATTTCTTCTGCTAATCTTTTAACCTTTGTTCTATCATTAAAAGATGCCATAGCTCCTATAATTTCATCTCCATCCTTCATAGGAACCCTATTAGTCAATATCACTGTATCATTAATAATTTGTTCTTGGTTATACTCACATTCTCCACTTTTTAAGACTTCTAATAATCTACTTGTTGGAAATACATCTAATACATATTCTCCTACTACATTTGGTTTTTTTATATTAAGTACCTTTATAGCATAGTCATTAACTAAAGTAATCCTTCCTTTTGAATCAATAGCAATAATCCCTTCCATTATAGATTCAAGCATAGCTCTATTTTCCTTATACAAATATACAATTTCATAAGGCTCTAATCCTAAAAGGCTATCTTTTGTTCTTTTTGCAATTATTAATGCACCTATTATTCCCAAAATTATTCCAAACAAAGTAAATCCGCATATAGTTATAAGTGCATCCGCTCTGAATTCTTTAATATCTTTATATAGTACTCCAACCATTACAAACCCAATTTGATCTTGTTCATAAAAAATAGGTTCAAAAGCCCTAATGGAAATTCCAAGTGTTCCCTTTGCTTGTGATATATATCCAACGCCTTCATTTATAACCTTTTGCTCATCTCCTCCTACAAAATGCTTCCCAAGCTTGTCTTGGTTTGGGTGAGCATATCTTATGCCATTCATATCAGCTATAGTAATAATATCTACTCCATCTAATTCTTCTAATAACTTATGCATACTTTTTTGAATTTTTGTGAAATCTTTTTGCTTCAAGCCCTTTTGAATATCAGGCGAGCTTGATAATATTACTGATATATTTTTTATGTTGTCTTCTACCTTATTTTGTATATTATCTAGTGACCATTTTCCTACAAATAAAATACTCATTCCTATTGATACAAGAATTAATACAATTATTAGCATAGCAATTTTAGTTTGAAAAGAAAGACTTTTTTTCATAATTAGCTCCTTAATTAATTCTATAATTAAGTTTATTATAATAATTAGAAAAAATCAAACAATTACAAACAAAACACACTATCTAATTCTAGTGTGTTTTTCATGTCTATAAATCCCTTCTTTGAAATTTTCTAACAGCTAATATTATCATACTCAATATATAAACTATAATATAAATCATCATAGCAGAGCTTGGCTGAGTATTTGAACTAATAAAACTACTTATGCTCAAATTTAATCCTGATGATGTAGTAAATAACAGTGAAGAAGTCTTTCTATAAATCACATCTGATGGCATAATAAGGCTCGTTATAATCCCTATGTTGTTCAAAGCTTGTTTTGTGGATTCAATAGTAATAGCTATAGATATTTGCTCTAAAAAACCACCTATCATAGCACAAAAATACATTATAACTAATATAACTCCAGATGCCATTGTCGACATAAAAGAGCTAAAAAATATTCCTATTGATGTAAGTAAGATCGGTAAAAGGTACAGTGTTAATAAAGACTTTAATATAGACTTAAATGCTAAATTAACTATCATCCCTTTTCCAAAAAATATATTAAGACCTATTATACTAGAATAAAAGAATGTAATATATGGTATTAACACTAATAATACTCCTATAAATTTTCCAAAAACTATTTCATACCTTTTTATAGGTTTTGCCAGTATAGCATCATAAGTTCCATTTTCTATTTCAGATGAAATAGCTCCAACACTTGAAAAAATGGATAAAAAAGATATTATAAATATCATTGCATAAATTCCCATAGTTATAAGCTGACTTGAAATAGTAGTTCTCATAAATGCTTCTTGAATTTCTAGTGAGTCATATGCATAATTTAGTGCAGTACCGTATAATATTAGAAAAGCTACTGTAAGTGCAAGAGTTAAGTAAAGTATTTTT
This sequence comes from Tepidibacter sp., assembly GCF_025210165.1. Classification (GTDB taxonomy): domain Bacteria; phylum Bacillota; class Clostridia; order Peptostreptococcales; family Peptostreptococcaceae; genus Tepidibacter_A. Next base: position 50,111 of record NZ_JAOASI010000031.1, on the reverse strand, counting down.
TTCTTTCTTATTTCAATAAAGGTAAGCCTTATTATTGTACTCATCTTTCATCCTCCTCTCCCACGGTATTTATAAATAATTCTTCTAGTAGATTTTCTTTTCTCTTTATCATATATATTAATCCATCATTTCTAACTATTGTATTTGCAACCTTTGGAATATTACTATCATCTACACATATTTCAATTTGATTGTTTGATATATTAACGATAGGATCAAATTTTTTTAATTCACTTACCATATTCTCATTTATATTTTCTACAGAAACTATTACAGGTGAATTTATCAGTTCAGTCATTGTTCCTATCTTTTTCATCTGACCTTTATCTAATATAGCAACTCTATCTGATATCATTTCAACTTCACTTAACAAGTGAGTGTTTAAAAATATTGTCTTTCCTTGTTTTTTTAAGTTAGATATAATATCACGAACTTGCTTTCTTCCTACAGGATCTAGAGCACTTGTAGGCTCATCTAAGAATAATATTTTAGGATTTGAAAGAATAGCACATCCAAGCCCTATTCTTTGCTTCATACCCTTACTATATTCTTTTAATTTCTTATTTTCGTGACCCTTAAGTCCTACTATTAAAAGAACTTCCTCTATTCTATATTTTATATCTTGCTTATTCATTTTGTATAAAAGACCATGATTGAATAAAAGTTCATATCCCGTAAGCCAATTATGGTATTGAAAAAGTTCTGGTAAATATCCTATTTCCTTTCTAACCTCTACATTACCTATTCTTTTGCCAAGAATAGTGGCATTTCCTGATGTTGGGTAAAGTATTCCAAGAAGAGTTCTTACGAATGTACTTTTCCCAGCACCATTTTTCCCAAGAAAACTAAAAACTTCCCCCTCTCTAACAGAGAGGGAAATATTACCAAAACCGCCTTTCCCATTGAATTGCTTAGTTAAATTGTAAGTTTGTATAACCATAATTAAAACATCTCCTCAATAGCTTGTATTACCTCTTTTTCTTCATAATCACTGTTTATTATATACGTATTTCCTTCATAGTTAAAAAATATACTTATATGATAATCCGATTCTTCATTATTTTTTATTAATACAGCAGTTTGTCCATTAATAGATATATCTTTCTTTATTTGAGATTCTGGATTATATGGTATTACAAGTGTAGATTCTAGCTTATCTATAGCTGCAAATTGTCTCTTTAAATTTTCTGGTAATATTTTCATAGTAATTAACGTATTTATTAAATCTTTTTCATCTACATCCTTTGGCATTTTAATCTCTGGTTTTTTCATTTGTACAACTTGTATATAAGTTTCCATTCTATTTTTATTATTTTGTTCTTGTTTATTCATTGTATATGACATAGAATCTTCAAAGCTAATAGCAAAGTTCTTATTATCTAAAGTTTTTGGAAGTTTAATATCTTCTCCCAAATAAGCTAATAAATCATTCGCTTTATCTACATCTAATTTCATATTTAAATTAGATGCTGGAATTTTATTTACATATTCATATTTAAAATTCTTAGGTAATTTGATTATATTGTCTATTTTTAATTCTTTTTTTATTGTATCTTCTGTTGGGTTATCTAAGCCTGGTAGTACTTCTTCTTGTGAAGTTACACTTATATTTCCTATTTCCCCAATTTTAAGCTCACCCTTACCTTTTTCAAATAGTGCTTCAATTTCTCTTATATCTTTCAGACTAATAGCAACAGTTTTTACTTCTTGAACTCTAAAAATCTTTAAGAAATCCTCTGCCATTACTCTAACAGGTTCTGCAAATACTAATCCTGCACAAACAACTAATCCAGCAGCTACTGCCGTCCATTTTTTCATATTTTTATTCATATTTATTTTTCTCCTTTTTTCTATATTTATAATAGGTCTTGATGGTATTTCTAAATCCTTGTTTAGTAAGTTTTTTATTAATTCGTCTTGATGACTTAATGCATTGTATCTTTCTTTACAAATTGAACAAGAATTTATATGTTTTAATACCTCATCTAAATCACCTTCATACGTATTATCTATTATTTGTTGAAGTATCTTTTCTTCATAACACATTAAAATCACCTTCTCCTTTATATAGTTTTAAAAACTTTTTCTTTCCTCGCGCTATAATCTGTCCTATATTATTTTTAGGAATATTGGTTGCATTGTGTATTTCTTCATAAGAGTATCCTGAAAACTTTAAAATAAGACATGTACTTTGTTCATTTGAAAGACTAGATAAAATATTTCTAACTGCTTCTATCTGCTCATTTCTAAATATTTCATCTTCTATAGCGAATATATTATTTGTATCCTCTAACATATTTTCTTCTCTTTTTACTCTTCTTTTTTCACCTCTTATGTGATTAAATGCCAAATTAGTAGCGACTTTAGATAGCCAGGCTCCTACAAACTCTATCTCCTCTTTTGCATTATAATACCTTATAAATACTTCTTGAGTTATATCCTCTGCTAATTCATTACTTCCTAATAAATAATATAATTGTTTATATACTACGGGATAATATTTTTCGTAGTTTAATTGAAATTCTTCTTCTTTTAATTGTTTTTTTCTTAGGATCCCAAAAATCTTAATCACCTCCTGCTTTCATATATATAAACACCACTATATTAAAAAAAATGACACTTGTATTAAAAATTTTTTAATACAATAAATGCCATAGCTTTCATGAAAGCTATAGCATACAATATATCAATCTTCTTCAGGTTCAAATTCCCAGTCAACTTCATAATAGCCCTTTGTGTTTTCTCCAGTAGCAATAAGTCTATATATAGTATTCTTCTTAATAGGTATACTTATACTCGATTTTTTATTTGTATGAAAAGTTGTAACTACTTCTCCATTGTATTTATAAACCCCCAGCTTCAAAGTACCTTTTTTAACCTTAGATTTATAATTTATCTTAAGATTTCCATCTTCATGATATCTTATTTCTGCTTCCTCACTTGAGTTGAATTTTAAATAACTACTTTCAAATGAATTATCAGTCTTAATTACTTCCCCATTAACAGCTTTTTTATACCTATCTATTCCATTATGTATAACCTTAACGGTTAATAATGACCCTCCAAGCAAAGATGTAATTAAAATAAATATAATTAATATTTTTTTTATAATTCTTTTATCAATTCTTATTCTTTTAGGAATATCTTTATTATGTGAATTACATTGTACTTCATTGTAAAAATTATTTTTATAGCTAATTATAAGATATGTAAGAAATCCTAGGTGATATGGGACAAATATAGTAGTTATTGTCCATAAGATAGTATCTAGTGCTTTATTCTTGCTATCTTTATATACATAAACAACTGTAAATATAAAAAATAGAACCTTGCATATACTAATTACAATGCTTACTCCAGCTAATAAGGACATACTATTCATAATATCTAAAATAAAATTATTTATATTATTATTCTCGTACATTTCTACCATTTCCATTTAAATACCTCTCTTTCTTTATATTATAATAACTATTATACACCATTTGTATATTTATGGTTATTTATGTAATTATTTTCACACTATATTTTTTTTGATTTTATTTCAAAAAAATATAGTATGAAACCGATTCCTATGGTACAATATCCTATAATACACATTAAGGGGTGATTTTAATGGATTTAAATAAAATACCTAAGATAGAATTACATTGTCATCTTGATGGAAGTGTTAGACCTAGTACGATATTAGATATTGCTAATAAGGATAGTATAGATATTCCAACTAACGATATAGATGAACTAAAAAAATATATAACTGCTCCTAAAGAATGTCACTCTTTAGATGAATACTTAGCTAAATTTGATGTTGCTAATAAAGTTATGCAGACGAAGGAAAATATTAAAAGAATTACATATGAGCTTATTGAAGATGTTTCAAAATACAATGTAAAGTATATAGAGATAAGATTTGCTCCTTTATTCCATATGGCTAAAGGGCTTAAGTTTGATGAGATAATTCAGAGTGTTTTAGATGGGATTAAAGAAGCTGAGAGTAAATTTGATGTAAGAGCAAATGTAATATTATGTTGTATAAGGCATATGAGTGCTGATGATGCTATATTCACAATAGAGGAAGGTAAAAAGTTTTTAGGAAAAGGTGTTGTTGCAGTTGACCTTGCAGGTAGTGAAAGCTTATACCCACCCGAAAAATTTAAAGTGGCCTTTGATCTTGCTAAAAGTTATGGATATAATATCACGATTCATGCAGGAGAAACTGGAATTGGTGAGAATGTATTTAAATCAATTGAGATGCTTCATGCGCAGAGAATTGGTCATGGAGTATTCGCCAAAGACTGTGCTAAGTCATATCAAATGCTAAAAGATATGGGAGTAACCCTTGAGATGTGCCCGACTAGTAATGTTCAAACAAAGGCAGTTAATGCATACAAAGAACATCCTATAAAAGACTTTTTAGATGATGATATAAGAATTAGTGTAAATACAGACAATATGACTGTATCTGATATAGATTTAGATAGAGAATTTGAACTATTAAGTGAAGTTAAAAGCTTAACTGAAGAAGATTTCAAGAGAATTTATCTATATAGCGTAAATGCATCTTTTACATCTAATGAAGTTAAGAACGAACTTAGAAAATATGTAGACTAATATATAAAAACGCTGGTCATCAAAATATTTTTATGATCAGCGTTTTTAATTCACATTAAGATTGATGCTATTGAGTATAAATATCATTGTTATTTTTATCGCGAAGAATTATACTTTTAATTTCTCTTTTTGATCCATAATTTTCATATGAGATCACTGTTGCCTTTTGTTTATTAGTTGTTTGTGATATCATGTATGGTTCATTTGTATATCCTTTATCTTCAAATTCAACTGTAATATCTTCTGCTCTTTTCCTTAAATCCTCATTATTAATAAATAGAGCAATATAGTTTTCTTTACTATCACTAATTTGCATATATACTATATCATCAGGATGATTACTATTATCAACACTCTCTTCAATATATCTTATTTCATCAGAAGATTCATCACGGTACAACTTCATAATGCCATACTTGGTTTCTTTTTCATAAGTTATTATATAACCATTATCTTTTTTTTCAGTATTAAGTCTTTTAATTTTATTTTTCATTGCAAAGTTATCTACTTCTTCATATGTCAATATTTTGTTATTTGGTTGCTGAGTCTTATCCAAGTCACATCCAAATAGATTAATTGCTAAAATAAAACTAACAAGAATTAATCTATATTTTTTCTTCACTTTGATATTCCTCCTCTTTATTTCATATTTCGATGTATACTTTTGAATTCATAACCATTAAGTAGTATATAATTATGAACAACAAAACTTTCCAAGATAAATCAAATTTATTTGTATACTTATCGGAATAGTTTTATGTTAGGATAAAAGTATATTTTCTTCAGTATCTATATCAAATAAATGTATTTTATCCCCATCCATAGCTAAAACTATTTCTGCATCATCCTCTATCTTATATCTAGTATTTAATCTAGCTGTTACACTTTCTCCAGCTACATTTAAGTATACATAAATTTCTGCTCCCATATTCTCCTGTATTTCAACTTTTGCATTAAAAGCCGTCTCTTTAGAAGCTTCTATAAATGTATCTTCCATATGAATATCCTCTGGTCGTATCCCTAAGAATACATTTTTACCTATATACCCTTTTTTCTTTAATACTTCGCCGTTCCCCATAGGAATTCTTATTTTCACATCATTAAATGAAGCTACTATATTTTCATTTTCTTCATCAATACTAACTTCTATTAAATTCATTTGAGGAGCTCCAATAAATCCTGCAACAAACATATTCTTAGGATTTTGATAAAGCTCTTGTGGAGTATCCATTTGCTGTACAATTCCATCCTTCATAACAACTATTCTATCTCCCATAGTCATAGCCTCTACTTGGTCATGAGTTACATATATAAATGTAGTTCCAAGTTTTTTATGAAGCTTACTTATCTCTGTTCTCATCTGAGTTCTAAGTTTTGCATCTAAGTTAGATAAAGGCTCATCCATTAAAAATACCTTTGGCTCTCTAACTATAGCTCTACCTAATGCCACTCTTTGTCTTTGTCCCCCTGATAGTGCCTTTGGTTTTCTATTTAATACACTTTCTAAACCAAGTATCTTAGCAGCTTCTTTAACCTTCTCATCTATTTGATCTTTAGGTATCTTTCTAAGCTTTAATGCAAATGCCATATTGTCGTAAACGCTCATATGAGGATAAAGTGCATAGTTTTGGAATACCATAGCTATATCCCTATCCTTAGGAGAAAGTTCATTAACTACTCTATCCTCAATCTTAATCTCTCCAGATGTTATATCCTCAAGTCCTGCTATCATTCTTAAAGTAGTAGACTTACCACATCCAGAAGGGCCTACTAGAACAACGAATTCCTTATCGTTTATATCTATATTTACGCTTTTAACCGCCTTATATCCATTGTCATATTCTTTACATATATTATTCAATATTACGTTCGACATAAAACCATCTCCCTTAAGTTTATGAATATATTTTATCATAATTTGTCAATAAAAAAAGAAGCATCAATGCCTCTTTATCCAATATGAACCTTCTCTCTTATTTTTTTCAAGTTAGGTCCAAATTCTTTGTCTAATTCTTTTCTATATTTTTTATATATTTCAGCCAAAAATATATCGTGAACTATAAAACATTCTGCCATAAGCATAAAAGCTTCATTCTCTGTCCATATAGCTTGAGATTTGCTACCTTTAAATACTGAAAATAATGATTCATTACCATCAGAAACAAGTGTAAACCATCTACCTAATTTAATCGTATCTTCTTCCATATATTCCATTTCATGAGAATAGACTTCTCCTACTCTCTCATTTGGTTCTCCATATAAAACCGCAATTATTTCTATTCCTCTTGCTTCAAGCTCTTTTAAATCATTTGCAAAAAAATTATACTCATCCTTCCAGCATTCTAAGTATATAAATTCTTTTGAATTTGAAAAGACCTTTTTTATTTTATTTATTATATTTTCTCTTCCTTGAAAATGCCACATATAAGAAATATTACTGTTAGAATCAAGTTCTTTTACATTTTCTTTTAAAAATTTAACAGTTTCATTTGTGCTTTTTTTGTAATTATCTAAATATTCTTCAAAATTCACAGCTATATATTTAGTAGGATTGTCTCCTATTATATTGACTAGACCTTTTTCTAAAAGTTTATTCATTGTTTCATATATTTTAGCTTGTGGAACTGTAGATAATTTGCTTAATTCATAAGCTGTTATGCCTGGTCTTTTAAGTAAAGCTATATATGCTTTTGATTCATACTTATTTATTCCTATTTTCATCATATTCTCTATTATCTTTTCTTCTTTCATTTCCTTCTCCCTTTCTCAATTCTACAAATTTCTACATACTTATACTAAACTATTATACATCCTATATTATTAACAATTCAAGAAAGATCTATAAAGTGAAACTTAAAAAGGATACACTCTTAGCTTTCGGATAAAATTAATTATTATTCGTAGTATATTAAAATAAAAGAGAAATAGCAAAGCTATTTCTCTTCATGTTCAAATTGTAGATAAAGTGGAACTTAATCCAGAAACTGTAGAATTTTTGTCTAGCCTTAAGAGTGAGTTTGTCCTATAAATTATTTAACTATTAATGTTCCTGTTTTTCCTTCTATTCCCTCTGCTGCTTTTTCCAAAGAAGTAATTAAAGATTTTCTTCCTTCTTTAGAATCTGCAAATTTCATTGCAGCTTGAACTTTTGGAAGCATAGATCCTGGAGCAAAATGACCTTCTTCAATATACTTATTAGCTTCCTCTAAAGTTATCTTTTCAAGCCATTTTTCATTTTCTTTTCCAAAGTTTATAGCAACTTTTTCTACAGCTGTAAGTATTATTAAATAATCTGCATCTAATATTTCAGCTATTTTTTCACTTGCAAAATCCTTATCTATAACTGATGGTACTCCAACTAAAGAATTTCCTTCTTGTACAACAGGTATTCCCCCACCACCAACAGTAATTACAATATGGCCATTATCAACTAAAGTTTTAACTGTTTCCTTCTCTGCTACATCTATAGGCATAGGAGATGGTACAACTCTTCTATATCCCCTTCCTGCATCTTCTTTCATTTTATATCCTTTTTCTATTTCAAGCTTTTTAGATTCTTCCTCTGTATAGAAAGCTCCTATAGGCTTTGTTGGATTTTCAAAAGCAGAATCATTTCTATCAACTATAACTTGAGTCACAACCGTTGCTACTGGTGTATTCATGTTTCTATTTAATAATTCTTCTCTTATAGCATTTTGAAGATGATATCCTATGTATCCTTGACTCATAGCTCCACATTCTGGGAATGGCATTTCTGGAGTATTAGCTTCTGATTTAGATGATATCTCCATAGCTAAATTTATCATTCCTACTTGTGGTCCATTTCCATGAGCTATAATTACTTCATTTCCATCTGCAATTAAATCTACTATTGGTTTTGCTGTATTTTTAACTAGTTCTAATTGCTCTTTAGGATTTTTTCCAAGAGCATTTCCACCTAGTGCTACTACTATTTTATTTTTCATACTAATCCTCCCTCGGTCAATTTAACTGTATAATTTAATAACAGGGGATTAACCCCTGTTATTTTTAAAGATTTCCTATAGTTGAAACCATTACTGCTTTTATAGTATGCATTCTATTCTCAGCTTCATCAAATACTTTTGAATGTTTAGATCTGAATACCTCATCAGTAACTTCCATTTCCTTTAATCCGAATTTTTCAGATATTTCTTTTCCAACAACAGTCATTTCATCATGGAATGCCGGTAGACAATGTAAGAATATTGCATCATCATTTTCAGTTTTTCTCATCATATCCATATTAACTTGGTAAGGAGTTAATAATTTAATTCTTTCTTCAAACTGATCTTCTTCTCCCATTGAAACCCAAACATCTGTATAAATTACATCTGCACCTTTAACATCATCAACATTTTCAGTTAAAGTTATAGTTGCTCCTGTTTCTTTTGCAGTTTCTTTCATTTCAGCTACTAATTCTTCTGATGGCCATAATGACTTTGGTGCAAGAGCAACAAAATCCATTCCCATTTTAGCAGCACCTATCATTAATGAGTTACCCATATTATTTCTTGCATCTCCAGCATAAACAAATTTAACCTTATTAAGTGGCTTATTTACATGCTCTGTTACTGTTAAAAAGTCAGCAAGTATTTGAGTTGGATGGTATAAATCAGTTAAACCATTCCATACTGAAACTCCACTATGCTTAGCTAATTCTTCAACTGTTTCTTGCTTAAATCCTCTGAATTCTATACCATCATAGAATCTTCCAAGAACTTTTGCAGTATCTTCTATTGATTCTTTTTTGCCCATTTGAGAATTTGTAAGGAAAGTTACATTTGCCCCTTCGTCAAAAGCAGCAACTTCAAATGCACATCTAGTTCTTGTTGAATTTTTTTCGAATAATAATACTACATTTTTTCCTTCTAATAAATTACCCTTTATTCCTGCTCTTTTTTTGTTTTTTAAATCTCTAGATAAATCTAGCATATATCTTATTTCTTCTGGTGTAAAATCCTTTAATGTTATGAAGTGTCTTCCTCTTAAATTTACTGGCATTGTAAATTCCTCCTTTTGAATTTATTAATTTATAGTTTACATTTATTTTTTATTTTAAGCTTTCTCTAACAAGTGGCATTGACATACATCTTGGGCCTCCACGACCACGAGATAATTCTGAAGATGGCATAATATGTAGTTTTACACCATTTGCTTGAAGCAATTTATTTGTAACATGGTTTCTAGAGTAAACTACAACTTCTCCAGGAGCAATTGCAAGTGTATTAGATCCATCATTCCACTGCTCTCTTCCTGCATCTATCATATTTCCTCCACCACATCTAATTAATGTAACGTTATCAAGTTCTAAGTACTTTTCAAGTATATTTTTAAGCTCCATAGTTTCTTTTTCTATTATTATATCTTCTGGAGTTGAACCTTTTCTTATAGAATAAACAGTTAATGGTCCTTCTATTTCTGGATGTATAGTAAATTTATCATAATCAACCATTGTAAATACTGTGTCAAGATGCATAAAAGCTCTTTTCTTTGGTATATCAAACGCAAGAACTACCTCAAATTTTTCATCTTTTTCAAATATTCTTCTAGCTAATTTTTCAACAGATGCTCCATCTGTTCTTTCAGATACTCCAACTGCAATTACCTTATCACTAAGTATAAGTTCATCTCCACCTTCTATTGCAGTATCTTCTGTTCTGTCATACCATAAAGGTATATTTGCATCTTTATATTCAGGGTGATATTTAAATATGTATTTAGCAAATAAAGTTTCTCTATTTCTTGTTACTGTTCTCATATGATTTAATGATACTCCACCACCTATTGTTGCAAATGGATCTCTTGTAAAATAAAGGTTTGGCATTGGATCTGCTATAAATGGATAATCTGATTCAATCATATCAGCTAGTGAAGTTTTCTTATAATTTTTTATTTCTTCTTTTTTAATACCTTCCATCATCTTATCTACCATTTCTCTATTACTAGAAAAACTTAAAAGGTATTCTTTTACTGCCCCTCTTTTATGTTTACTTTTTATAGAAGCTTCTGCAATAAATTCATCTATAAATTGGTTCTTTATATCTTCATTAGTAATAGACTCAGCAGCTAAATCTTCTAAATAAACTACTTCTACTCCATTATTTCTAAGTATATTTGCAAATTCATCATGTTCTTGTCTTGCAATTTCTAAATAAGGAATATCATCAAATAATAATCTATCCATTAAATCAGGAGTTAAATTTTCTATTTCCTTTCCTGGTCTGTGTAAAAGAACTTTTTTAAGTCTTCCAATTTCTGAATATGTTTGTAAAACGTTTTCATTATTCATATATCTCACCCCTATCGATTTTTTGACTACTCTAAAGTAATGTGCTTCCTAAAATCAATTTTAATAACTTTTCGTTTTTAACTACTCAGGTAGTTATTGACCACACCCTCAGTATAGCTCTTCGACTTAATATTGTCAAACATTTTTCTAACTTTTTTCTTTTTTTATATTTTTTTATATTTTTTGCATACATATTGTAGACATATCTAGTGTTTTTAATTATAATTTAACTTAAATTGATAATATTTTAGCTCAAACTAACATCTAATTGATTTAATTCAAATTTATGTAAAAATGGATTTAGATATTTTTTTAACATAATTAGATGAAAAAAGGGGTGATATTTATAAATATAGATAAAAAAATTCGTCTACTCACTAACCCGGTGACTCATGTCGCCAACGATCCTCACAGGCTCCGTTGCTCAAAAATAGTTTCAAGTTTAGCTTTTTCAATCAGTTATCCACAAAACGGTTTATAGTTTAACAAACTAAATAAATATTATAAGGAGGTCTTTCAAATGAAAAAGAAGTTTAAAATGCCAAGTGCATTCACTATCCTATTTGCAATAATAATAGTAGTAGCAGTTTTAACTCATATTATACCTGCGGGTAATTATGAATATACTGCTGAAGAAACTCCAATTCCAGGAACATATCATACTGTTGACCCAACACCTCAAGGAATTCCAGAAGTTATAATGTCTCCAATAAATGGATTCCAAGGTGCTATAGACGTTGCCTTATTCGTTATAATAATAGGTGGATTTTTAGGAGTTGTTATGAAAACTGGAGCTATTGATGCTGGAATAGCTAGGGTTGTACATAATCTAAAAGGTAGAGAAAGATTTATGATTCCAATCCTAATGATTTTATTTGGTCTTGGTGGAACAAGTTATGGTATGGCAGAAGAAACAATTGCATTTTATCCTTTAATAATACCTGTATTTATTGCAGCAGGATATGATTCAATAACTGCAGTAGCTGTTATAATGTTAGGAGCAGGTGTTGGAGTTTTAGGATCTACTGTAAATCCTTTTGCTACTGGTATAGCATCAGGTTTTGCAAATGTTTCTTTAGGACAAGGTATAGGACTTAGATTTTTAATATTAGTAGCTTGTGAAGCCGTAGCTATTATATATGTAATGAAATATGCTAAAAAAGTAAAGAAAGACCCTTCAAAGTCAATCGTATATGATCAATTTGAAGATAATAAAAAACATTTCCTTGCTCAAGAAGATGAAAATGACTTCCCTGAATTAACTGGAAAAAGAAAAGGTATACTTGCTTTATTCTCAGCAACTTTTATATTCATGATTTATAGTGTTATTCCATTTGAAGATATAGGTGTTTCTCTTCCGAGTTTAGGTTGGTGGTTTGGAGAACTTGCTGCACTATTCATGGTTTCATCTATTATAATAGGCTTAGTTGGTGGAATGAAGGAAGAGGAATTAGTTGGATCTTTTGTTGAGGGTGCACGTGATTTATTAGGTGTTGCATTAATAATAGGTTTATCTCGTGGTATAACTGTTGTAATGAATGCTGGTAATATGACTGATACAGTTTTAAGCCTTGGAGAGCACACTCTTTCAGGATTAAGTTCAGTAGCATTTACTATACTTACTTATTTATTCTATATACCAATGTCATTCTTAATTCCTTCAACGTCTGGACTTGCAACTCTTTCAATGCCAATAATGGCTCCTCTTGGAGATTTTGCTGGTATTTCAAGAGATATTGTAATTACTGCTTACCAATCTGCATCTGGTATAGTAAACTTACTAACTCCTACAAGTGCAGTTGTTATGGGAGGACTTGCTATTGCTAGAGTCTCTTATGATAAATGGTTAAAATTTGCTTGGAAGCTAGTAGCAATTTTAATGGTAGTTGTTATGATTGCTTTAGGCTTAGGTGCTATGATTTAATTAAATAAATTTTAAAAGGACTTTTCATATTGAAAAGTCCTTTTAAAATTAGACTCTTATACATTCTATAAACTCATCTATGTTTTTACTAGGTGGAACTATTGGATAAACTCCAAAATCTTTATCTATATTGCACTCTATCAACACAGGCTCTTTTCCTATCTCACAATCACTTAAAACTTTATCTAGCTTATCAATAGAATCCACACTATATCCCTTAATTCCGTATACATTAGATAGCAATCTATAATTAATATCAAAATCATTATCTGTTTGGGCATATCTTTTATCACAGAATAAATCTTGCCATTGCCTTACCATTCCAAGTGTTCTATTATTTAAAAGAACTATTATAACTGGGAGCCTATATTTTGCTATAGTTAACAATTCATTACAATTCATATTAAAACTTCCATCGCCAGTAACTAACATAACTTGTTTGTCTTTATTGGCAACTTGTGCGCCAATACTTGCTCCAAGGCCAAATCCCATAGTTCCAAGACCACCAGATGTTATAAATTGTCTATCATTTTTAAATTTAAAATACTGTGCAGTCCATAATTGATGTTGACCTACATCTGTTGCTACTAATACATCTTTGTCTAATTTTTTATTTAATAATTCAAATATGTTTCTAGGATGAAATAGTTCTTTATCAATTCTATATTTTGATTTGTAGTTTTCAATATCATTTTTCCAATGTGTATTATCCTTAGCAGATATATCTTTAGTAAGGTTTTGTAGTATTTTCTTTACATCTCCTACAAGATGATACTGAGATTTTTTGTTTTTATTCATCTCAGTAATATCTACATCTATATGTATTATATTAGCTTTAGGTGCAAATCCTTTAGAATTCCCTATAACTCTGTCACTAAATCTCGCCCCTACCGCTATTATTAAATCGCTATTTGTTACAGCTAAATTATTTTCTCTAAATCCATGCATTCCTACAAGTCCAAGAGATAATTCACATTCTCTATCTATACTTCCAAGCCCCATCAAAGTATTTACAACAGGAGAATCTAACTTATTTGCAAAAGAATTTAACTCTTTGCTAGCATTTGCTATTTTAATCCCTCCGCCTGCATATATAATAGGTTTTTTAGACTCATTTATTATCTTTACTACTTCTGTTAAATCTATATCGTCTTCGTGTTCTTCAGTTTTATAATCATCTAAAATATCAGATAACTCTTCTCTATATTCTGCTAAAAATATATCCTTTGGTATATCTATAAGTACAGGTCCTGGTCTTCCTGTAGTAGCAACCTTAAATGCTTCTTCAACTATTTTAGATATATCATCTACATTTCTAACTAAATAGTTGTGCTTGGTTATAGACATAGTAACTCCTGTTATATCTATCTCTTGAAAAGAATCTTTGCCTAATAATGTTGTTGGAACTTGACCTGTTATTACAACAAGTGGAACTGAGTCCATAAAAGCTGTTGCAATTCCAGTTACAGTATTAGTAGCTCCAGGGCCTGATGTTGCAATACATACTCCTACCTTTTTGCTACTTCTTGCATATCCATCAGCTGCATGTATTGCCCCTTGTTCATGAGCAGTTCTTGTATGATTAAAATATCCATATTCATATAATTCATCGTAAAATGGAATAACAGCTCCTCCCGGATATCCGAATAGTGTATCTACACCCTGTTTTTTTAGACAATCAAGCAATAATCTAGCTCCGTTCATAATTTATCTCCTTTTATTAATTATTTAAATACATACAGCCCCTTTTGAAGCACTTTGGACTATCTTTGAATACTTCTGAAAATAACCATTATAATTTCTAGTCTTTATGTTCAAGTTTTCTCTTCTTCTATTTAATTCTTCATTATCTACTTTAAGCTCTATAATTCCTTTATCTATATCAATACTTATCAAATCATTATCTTTAACTAAACCTATAATTCCTCCATCTATAGCTTCAGGACAAACATGGCCTATTGCCGCTCCTTTAGTTCCTCCAGAGAATCTACCATCCGTTATAAGTGATACACTCTCATCAAGTCCCATTCCAACTAATGATGATGTAGGTGTTAGCATTTCTCTCATTCCAGGACCTCCTTTTGGGCCTTCATATCGTATTACTACTACATCTCCCTTTTCTATTTTTCCCCCTAGAATACTTTCAACAGCCTCTTCTTCACTATCAAATACTTTTGCAGTAGATACTGTTTTCATCATATTGTCTTTAACAGCAGACTTTTTAACAACTGCACCTTCAGGAGCTAAATTACCAAACAATACCTTTATTCCACCATCTTCACTAAAAGGATTATCTATATCTCTTATAACTTCACTATCCTTTTTATCTTTTAATCTATTTTTTAGATTTTTTAAACTTACTGTAGGTACATCTAAATTAATTAAACCTTTCTTTGATAATTCATTCATCACGGCTAAAACTCCACCTGCATTATCAAGATCTTCTATATGATAATTTCCAGCAGGACTTAGTTTGCAAAGATTAGGAGTTTTAGAGCTTATGTAATTTATATTATCTAAATTAATATCTACTCCAGCTTCATTTGCTATTGCAGTTAAATGAAGAACTGTATTAGTCGAACATCCAAGTGCCATATCCACAGTTAATGCATTTTCAAATGATTTTTTTGTAAGTATATCTCTTGGAAGTATATTGTCTCTTAATAAATGCATTATCTGCATACCAGTCTTTTTAGCAAGTCTTTTTCTACTAGAATATACTGCTGGTATTGTAGCATTTCCATTAAGTGCCATACCCAAAGCTTCTGTCATACAGTTCATAGAATTTGCAGTAAACATTCCAGAACAAGATCCACAGGTTGGACATGCACTTTCCTCTAGGCACTTCAATTCATCTTCTCTCATTTTTTTTGAGCATACCTTACCAACACCTTCGAATACAGTCGTTAAATCTATTTTTTTATTATTAAATCTCCCCGCAAGCATAGGACCTCCACTTACAATAATACTAGGTATATTAATTCTTGCAGCAGCCATTAACATCCCTGGAACCACCTTATCACAGCTAGGTATTAAAACTAATGCATCCAGCCCATGTGCCTTTGCCATTATCTCTATGCTATCTGCTATTATTTCTCTACTAACAAGGGAATACTTCATTCCTTCATGATTCATAGCAATACCATCACATACTGCTATTGATGGAAACTCAAGAGGAGTTCCCCCCTCTATTAAAACTCCTCTTTTTACAGCTTCTGATATCTGTCTAAGTTCAACATGTCCAGGTACTATTTCATTAAACGAATTTACAACTCCAATAAGAGGCTTATCTATTTCTTCATCTGTAAACCCTGCTGCTTTAAGTAGTGATCTATGTGGTGCTTTAGTTATCCCTCTTTTTACTTTATCGCTATTCATATATTCCCCTCCTATCTAGCTATCTCTCTACTTTTCTATCCAAGACATCATACTTCTAAGTTCTTTCCCAACTTCAACTATAGTATGTTCTAGTTCCCTTTGTTTAAATGAATTGAATACTGGTCTATTTAATTTGTTCTCCATTATCCAATCCTTTGCAAAAGCTCCAGTTTGGATTTCTGTTAAAATGCCTTTCATCTCTTCTCTAGTTTTATCTGTTACTATTCTTCTTCCAACCATATAATCTCCATACTCAGCTGTATCACTTATACTGTGTCTCATTTTTTCAAATCCACCTTCATATAAAAGATCTACTATAAGTTTCATTTCATGAAGACATTCAAAATATGCTACTTCCTTTTGATAACCTGCATTAACCAATGTTTCAAATCCAGCCTTTATAAGTTCAGTCACTCCACCACAAAGTACAGCTTGCTCCCCGAACAAATCAGTTTCTGTCTCTTCTTTAAAAGTAGTTTCAAGTACTCCAGCTCTTAATGCTCCTATTCCATAAGAATAACCAAGACCTAATTCTTTAGCGTTTCCTGTATAATCTTGATGCACTGCCAAAAGTGCTGGAACTCCTTTTCCCTCTTGATAAACTCTTCTAACTAAATGTCCTGGTCCTTTAGGTGCTACCATAAATACATCTACATTTTTTGGAGGTACTATCTGGCTAAAGTGTATATTGAATCCATGAGCAAATGCTAGTGCATCTCCTTCATCTAAATTATCCTTAACCTTTTCATCAAATACTTCTTTTTGCTTTGTATCCGGAACTAACATCATAACAACCTGACTAACCTTAACAGCATCCTCAACATTCATAACTTCAAGACCCTCAGTTTTAACCTTATCTCTTGATTTACTTTTCTCATGTAAACCCACAACCACATCAACACCACTATCTTTTAAATTAAGTGCATGTGCATGACCTTGACTTCCATACCCTAAAACAGCAACTTTTTTTCCCTCAAATAACTCTAAACCAGAATCCTTTTCATAATACATTTTACTCATCTTAATCTCCCCTTTTCTATATAACCGTTATTTCTTTAACATCTGCAAGCTTAGATATTTGCTTAACAACACTTCCAGTCAAACTATCATCATATACAACTATATCCAAATCTATATGACTACTCTGAGATTTCATATTAATTTCTTTTATACTAAATTCTTTTCTTCTAAGAACGCTAGTTACTCTTACAAAAGAATCTATTCCCTGATTTAATCTCGCACAAACTCTACTTTCCATAATATACACACCCTTTCTTTTACTAATTCAATCTCAAAAATATTTATATAAAAATATAAGTGATTGCCTTTATATATTTTGTTTTAAAACTTAGGCTTTGATGTTTAGTAATACATAAAAAAATCTTCCGTCTCTATAAATACATATTTTATGTATTTATAGGGACGAAAGATTATATTCGCGGTACCACCCTATTTGCAATTTCAAAAATTGCCTTCTCAATTCAGATCGACCAAAATCAAATACTTTAGTGAATCCTAACCATATATCGGTGGTAACCGTCCTTATTTACTCGAAAATTTCTTTCAACTCGGCAACTCAGGAGTGATCATTATATATTCTATTCAATCCAACTCTCAGCAAATGTTGGTTCTCTGTAATTAAACTCGAATATTTTTGTCTCCATCTTCGTTTTTTAATATTAACTTGTTTTACGTTAATATGAATTATAAACTCTCAAACACTTTATGTCAATTATATTATTTAATTTTTTCGAAAAAAAATATTTTATGAATTTTCTGTATATTAAATTATAGCAAAAGCAATCCAACTTAAGTTAGATTGCTTTCATTTTTTCCATATTTTCAATTATCATAATTTCAATCTCATCTACAGGAAGTGGTTTGCTAAATAAATATCCCTGATACTCTTCACAGTTGAAATTTTTCAGAAGTCTTAATTGATTTTCTTCTTCAACTCCTTCTGCCAATACTTTTAGGTTTAATGCTTTAGCCATATCAATTATAGCTCTTGTAATAGAACTATCTATATTGTCAGTACAAATATTATCTACAAATGATTTATCTATCTTTAATATATCTATTGGGAAATCCTTCAAGTAGCTTAATGATGAATATCCTTTTCCAAAATCATCTAATAGTATTTTTATTTCTTTACTTCTTATTTGTTCTAAAATCTTATACGTATGTTTCTTATCCTTCATAGCCGCCGTTTCTGTAATCTCAATACTTATATGTTCAGATGTAACCCCTGTATTTTTCAATATGTATTCTAATCTATCAAGAAAAGCATTTTCAGAAAATGTTTTTCCAGAAATGTTTACAGAAATATTTGGAGGATTTAAACCTTTGTTCAACCATTTTTTAATTTGCAAACAAGACAACTCTAATATGTGCTCATCTAGTTTTTTAATTAGACCTGTTTCTTCTGCTACTGATATAAAGTTGTTTGGATAAATTAATCCTTTTTCAGGATCCTGCCATCTTACCAAGGCTTCTAATCCAGTAATCTTATTTGTTTTTATATCAAGCTTAGGTTGATAATGAAGAATAAATTCTTTTTTTTCTAATCCAATACTAAGTCTATTTGCAATTTCAAAGTTATTATCCATTTGCTCACTCATTTTATAATTATATAACTCATAAGTATTTCCATTTTTTTCTTTAGCTTTATACATTGCTATATCCGCATTTTTAAATAAAGTTTCTACATCATTTCCATTATTAGGGGATACTGAAATTCCAATACTGCAATTTATATTAAATTCTTTCTCCTTTAACTTAAAAGGTTCGTCAAAAACATTCATTATATTTTGCACAACGTTTATTATTTCTTGTTCTTGATTAATTTCATCTATTATTAATATAAATTCATCTCCACTTGAACGAGCAATTGTATCGTCTTTCTTAATAACATATCTTAATCTATTAGCAATCTCTTTTAGAATATAGTCTCCTACACTATGTCCCAATGAATCATTTATTAACTTAAATTTATCTAAATCTATAAATAAAATCCCTACTTTAGTATTATCCTTTGATGATTTCTCAATAGACTTTGTTAGTTTATCTTCTATAGCTCTTCTATTAAGCAATTTAGTTAATGAATCTGTAAAAGCTAAATATTTCAATTCTTTTAAAAGTATATTTTTTTCATCAATAGCTTTATAAAATCCATATAATATAAATATTATTGATATTACAAAAAATACTTTTTCAAATACTATATCGTACCACTTTGGAAATTGAATAAACTTTACTTCATCAATACAATTACTAAGTACTGAAATAGAATAAATTATACATCCAATACTTAGTGATTTTATTCTAAGTCCTAAAGAAATAATAGTCCCAACTAAAATCATACTAAAACATATTCCTTCAAACATAAAATCTGCAATATCTACATTGAAATCCATATTTACTAGAATAAAGCCTGTTAATGAAAATAATGATACTAAAAAAATAAACATTATTATAATATTTTTTTTGTAATTTTTATTACTCATATATATTCTCCTAATAAAATTTTTGAAAATTTATTATCAAATAAAGTCCTTATTCTTTAATTATACCAAAGCTTAATTAAAAATACCATGTGCCATAGGCTTATCCAAATAATTTACATCATGGTATTTTACTTCTTATTCAGTAAATTTTTTCAAAAGTTCTATTAATAATTTTAACTTTTCATGTGAAATATTTCCCATGAAGGATAACTGAATCCAATTTTTTTCTAATAAATATGAGCTTTCATAGCTAATTAAGTATCCTTTATTCTTTAAAAAATCCCCTATATCCCTAGATTTATATTCTGCTGAAATAGGAATAGTTATTACTGCTGGATTTCCTAGGTATTCATCTACTAAAGGCTTCATTCCAATCTTTTTTAACTCTATTCTTGAATAGTTATTCATTTTTTTAATACTTTTAAATTTTTCTTCCTTATCTAAATTTATCAAAGACGTATATAGAGCATCTACAAGGTTTGAAGAAATAGTATAAGGAATTCCTTCTTTACTTTTATATACATTTAAATCTAAATATCTTGGAATTTTATTTTTAGAGTCTATGAGTTGATTATTATAAAATACCATACTTAAACCACAATAGGATTCTAATCCTTTACCACTAACACAAGATGCTAGATATACTTCACTTAAATCTACTTCAATATTTCCTACAGAGCTTATAGCATCTACACATAAAAATGCTTTTTTTGATTTACAAATTTCACTTATTGATTTTATATCATTTAAAATTCCTGTTGATGTTTCGCAGTGAACCATATAAATCCATCCTATATTTTCGTTTTCATTCAAAATATTTTCAATTTTTTTTAAATCGAATGAATCTCCCCATTGAACCCTATGTTCTTCAAAATTCAAATTAGATCTCTTTGCATGATTAATAAGTCTATCTCCAAACTCTCCATTACTTAAAATTAATCCAGAACCTTCTAAAAGTGATATTTGTGCACAAATTATATCATTAGCTAGAGTACCTGACCCCATAAATATCTCAACATATCTTGCATTTACAAAGTTACATAATTTCTTTTTAAGGTTTGAGAACATGTTCTTAAACTCTTCTGATCTATGAGATATAGGCTTTTTATTAAAAACTCTTTTAACTTTTTCTGATATTTCAACAGGTCCTGGTAAAAAACTGAATTCTTGTTTAGATTTTAATAAATCATTCAAATTATAACTTTCCTTAGTTATATACATAGGTTGAAATTTTGATTTATCATTTCCAACTATAGGACCAAATGGTACGAATCCTATATGCTTGTACAACTTTTGTTGATTTAAAATTCCTGAAATCAAGGCCATATCATATTCTTTTTCTTCTATATACTCCATTACTATTTTTAATAATCCTTTTAATACCATACCCTTTCTGTAATCTTTCTTCACAGATAATAATCTAATCTCACACATTGCTTTAGAACATGGTAGATATGAATCAAGATTTTGTATTTTTTGATCCAAAGAAAAAGGACGTTTGTCTCTAATAGCAATCATTCCTATTAGCTCATTATTTTTTAGAGCTATGAAATATGTATTCTCATCATGGAATTTATCTTTTAAAATCTTACTTTTATTTTGTTTATGTTGGGGTATCTCTTCAACAAATGTTTCATAATTTAATTCATTTATTTTTTCAAATTCAAAATCATATTCAGCTATTTTAAATATTATGGAATTCTTCAATTGTCAACTCTCCTTATATAAATTTATTTGAATCTTAATACATACTCTTGTATATTTTTTTTATGAGCATAAATTATAAATAAAGTAACTAAAATTAAAAATATAACATTTATTAAATTTTCTCCTTTAAGTAAAACTTCTATAGGAAGCAATATATATGCTCCTAATCCGCTAATTTTATAATCTCTTAAAAATATAAATAGTATTAAGAAAGATATCGACATTAATATCAGCAAATTATAATCAAAACATAAAAAAGCTCCTAAACTTACTGCTATTCCCTTACCACCTTTAAATCCTAGTTGTATTGGGAAAATATGCCCTAATACTACTAGTATTAAACAAATTTGAATGACTATGCTTGTTTCTCCTAATAAATATTTACACATTAATAAAGCTAAAAAACCTTTAAAACCATCTCCTAATAAAACTATTAAAAATCCTTTCTTTCCATATAATCTTGAAACATTAGTAGCCCCTGTGCTAAAGCTACCTATATTCCTAATATCTTTTTTATATAAAAATCGTACAAGATAATATCCTGTACTAAAACATCCTAATATATAACTACTTATTATAATAAAAAATACTTTTATATACAAGATATATTCGCTCTCCTTCTCTTATTGAATTATACTTATCCACAATTTTAAGATGATTATAATTTGCTATTCGTTATAAAAAAACACACTCATTTAAATGTTAGTTACTTTTTAGTTAATATTTTACTATAAAACTTAGATTATGATGTTAAAATATACGCCAAGAAAGTTCTTTGTTTGACCGTAAGGGAGTTTAAGAACTTTTAGTATATTTTATAAAGCAGAATCTATAGTTTTATTAAAATATTAACTAAGTATCGGTATTTCAATGAGCGTGTTTTTGGATTAACCAGAAAACTGTAGTTGTAATAAATTATATTTCTCTAGTCCATTATTTTAATTAATTTAAAATCAGTATAATCACATGACACTAAATGATACTCTATATTATTTCGCTCACCTTTAAGCCCCGCCTTAAAAGATTCTGTTCCATGTAGATGTCCATATATAACTCTTTCAACCTTGTATTCTTCATATATCTTAGTAAATTCAGATTCTTCCAGCTTGTCATTAGTAGGTGGATAATGAGTTATGACTATGAATTTATCAAATCCAGCTTTTTTAGCACTATCAAGAGATAATCTAAGTCTTTTAGCTTCTCTTTTATATACCTTTTCATCGTCTTCATCAAATTTCACTTCATTAGGGCAAAGCCATCCTCTAGTTCCACATATAGCATAGTCTCCATATTCATAAAAATTATTTTGAATAAACTTCATATTATCATAGAGTTTATTCAACTTACTTATTGTGCTCCACCAATAGTCATGATTTCCTTTTATTAATATTTTATTTCCTTCAAGTTCATTTATATCATCAAGATCTGGAATAGCTTGATTTAAGTTCATTCCCCAAGAGGTATCTCCAACTATAAGAACAGTATCTCCTTCCCTAACCTTTTTTCTCCAATCATCTATTATTTTATCCTTATGTCCTATCCAATTCTGCCCAAATATATCCATTGGCTTGTCTACTACCTTACCAAAATGCAGATCTCCTATTGCATAAATAGCCAAATTTTATCACTCACCTTCTTTATTTTTAGTACTATTAAAAGTTTTTACTAATTACTTTAAAAAATGTGCTTATAACCGATTTATAAGCACATTTTTCTAGTTTTTATTGTATTTATCTAGTATATAATCTATCTCGCTTCTCAGCGTTATAATTTCTTTTATATCCTCTATATCATTTATCTTATCAAGTCTGCCCTGAAAATCTAAGGCTTTTTCAGTTTCTCCTAGAATATATAGCTTTTTAATACTATCTAATATATCCTTAACTGTAAGAGATTTCATTTCAAACATAACTTGAGCTCTCATTATCTCTTCTCTTATCTCGCTCATTTCTTGGTCAAGTAAAAATGCTGCATCCCCTGCACGTCTTAATCTATTAGCTATATCTTCTGGTATATCCTGTTGATACTTGTATTTTAAAGAATGTTCTATAGTACCCCAAAAATTCATAGCAAGAGTTCTTATTTGAATCTCAGCTAAAATTTCTTTTAATCCCATAGCTGTTTGTATAGGATATTTTATAATTATATGGTAACTTCTATAACCACTATTTTTATAATTTTTTATATAATCTTTTTCATATACCACAGTCATATCTTGTCTGCTATTAATCAAGCTTACAAGACTATATATATCTTCAACAAACTGGCACATAATTCTAATACCAGCTATGTCTTCTATCTTTTCTTCTATTTCATCCATTTCAACATTAAGTTTTTTTGCTTTTGCTATAATAGATGATATTTTTTTTACTCTTCCAGTTACAAATTCTATAGGAGAATATTCTCCATTATTTCTAAGTTCTTTTCTAATATTTTTGAATTTTACTTTTAACTCCTCTACTGCATATTCATATGGAGTTAATATGGTTTTCCATTCTCTTAATTCCATCTGCATCACCCTCTAGCCTGTATTTTCATTATTAGAATTCCCCAATATATTTTAACACAAAGTATATAGTATTAACTATAATTACTTAAAATTTACCATTATAATTAGAATATCCTTACTTCATAAAGTAATACATCTTTCCATTTTCATATTGATAATCTATTTCTCCACCTTCTACAAGATATGAAATCATAGATGATAATGTAGCATTTGAAAAATAGTATTCTTTATAGTTTAGTTTAAGCTCGTTGTATTCTATAATATCCTTTAATAAATCTTCTCTAGTATACGGTGTTGTTAAAAATTCTCTTATTTGATTTAAGTACTTATATATAACCTCTTTATTTATCTCTACTAATTTCACAGCCTCTTCTTTATCAAGTAAAGCCTTTGAATGACCCATAACACAAAAATCAAAATCAATTTCCTTTATTTTATCTAAGGTATTTAACTGCTCAGATATATCGAATAAAAAAGGAAAATTGTATTTTTCTAAAATACTTTCGTTAAATAAAGAATCTCCAAGATATAATACCTTATCCTCTGTTAATATACCTATAGACCCTATACTATGCCCTTTAAGATTTATTATATCAAACTTTTCATTGTTTAACTTAATTTGACCTTCATAAACCACTTCGTCTATACTAAATTTATTTTCTCTATTTTTAAAGTAATCATCAAGCAATTTATTAGATTTTCCACCATATACATAAGTCGAAAATAAATAAGAATTGTCTATAAAAGTTTTTGCATCATCTGATGCTATGGACTTAGCCCCAGTATAATAATCTAATAATATCTTACTTGCTCCATAATGATCTGAATGCTCGTGAGTATTGAGTATATACTTTACACGAAGACCCTTACTATCAAATAACTTTATAAGTCTATTACCTCTAGAATTTGAAATACCTGGATCTATAACAAGTACATATTTATCCTTAAATACATAAACCCCAGTATTAGTTCCACCTTTTATATAATAGCTATGTCCTTTGATTTTTTCCAGTTCCATATTACCCCTCTTCTCTTAAAACAAGCGCTTTAACTCTTTTTAGTACCTTATATGAATTATTTTTCGTCATATTCATTCTTATATTACTTGCAACACTATTAAAAAATATAGATTCTATAAAATACTCTACAATTCCTCTATCTCTAAATTCGATATCCATTATACTCTTAGAATAAAGCTTTGAATCTATAACAATCCCTTTATCATAATAGTTCATTCGCTCATTTTTGTTCATATAATCTATACTTGGCTTAAATTTTTTGCAATACTCTATTTTATAATTTAATACATCATCTTCTATTTTAATGTTATGCTCATTATTCATATATTTTGCAAACTCTATATTATCTTTTTTTATTCTATCATAATTTTTATTGTAATCTGTCTTTGTCCAATGTCCATATATTCTACAATTAAGAGGTCTAACATCATATATTAAGCACCTATTGCTTGAATCTTTAAATGGACAGGGTAACTTTTCCTTGTACTCCAAAAAATAATAATCTAGTATTTTTTCCATAACTATATTATATATATAGTTATTTTCATTTAAATAATTATATATATTTAAAAATTCTACTAAATTCGCTCCAACAGATTCCATACAACATTTTCCACATCCTATACAATCTCCATTGGGTATACTATTATATAAATCATTAAGTTCTTTAAAAAGATCATTCTTTAAGCAATAATCTATCCCTAAGTTTATATCATCCTTTTTTATACTAGGCATTAGACTCTCTCCTTGATATAATATTTTAATAACCTAAATATTATATCAAATTTTAATTTACAATTGGAGGTATTTCATGAATAGGTATACAAAAGTAATAAGACCTCTTGGTTCTTATTTTACTAAAGACTATGAAAAAAAGAAAAAAGATTTAATAAAAGTAAGAGAAATTAAGGAAAGTACAGTTAAAAAATTCTTTTTAAATGGGGATTGTGAGGTTCTAGTTCACTTTGAAGAAACGGGTAAAGAAATTTTAATAGACTTTTTCAGTTCTGAAGAAGACATTAAAAAATATCTAGGCGCTTCATTTATAAAAAGATAATGAAAGTTAAAATAATAAACAACCCTTCGTCAGGAACCCAAACCCTTCAAAAGAATTTAGAAATTATAATCGGAAGATTAGTGCTTGATGACACATTAAAAGAAGTCGACAAAGTAGACACTACTATAGATTTTGACTACTCAGGTGAAGTTTTAAAAATGAAAGATCAAAACTATGATTTGTTGATAATAGTAGGAGGAGATGGAACTGTCAATAATGTTATAAATGCAGTAGCAAAAAATAATATAGATGTTCCTATTTTAATACTTCCAGCAGGAACTGTAAATGATCTTGGAAAATATTTAAATCTTCCAACGTCAATAGAGGGAGTATGCTCTATTATTAAAAATAATACTGTTAAAGAAATAGATTTATGCAAGGTTAATGATAAGTATTTTATAAACGTTGCAGCTTCTGGACTTTTAGCAGATATTGCTATTAAAACTCCAGTCAAATCAAAAACTGCATTCGGAAGCTTTGCTTATTACGCACAAGGTATAAAGGAAGTTCCAAAACAATTATTTGAAACACTAAAATTCAGATTTGAATGCGACAATGAAGTTTTAGAGACCGAAGCCTTCTTATTCCTAGTTCTAAATTCTAAATCAGCAGGAGGATTCTCAAATTTTGCACCAAAGGCTGATATAGATGATGGCTTATTCGATGTATGCATAATCAAAAAATCTTATCCTTTAAATGCAGCAGGGGTATTTTTAAAAGTATTCTCAGGAGAACATATAAACGACCCTAATGTAATATATCTGCAAACTGATAACTTAAAGGTCGATTGCTTAAACAAAGAAAATTTACTTATAGATATCGACGGAGAAGATGGAGGTACCTTCCCTGCTACATTTGAAATAAAGAAAAGAGCTTTAAAGGTTATAGTTGGAATATAATTCTTTAATAAATACTATACACAAAAATTTCATAATTACCTTATTACATAAAAGTGTGAGAAATCAAATAAGATTTCTCACACTTTTTTATAACGAATAGGAAATTATAATCATCTTTAAACATTGTTAAATTTTAAATAATGTGATAATATATAGCATGATATTCCAATTTACGACACATATTTATTTTTTTACTCTAAAATATTATACAAGGAGGTAATTTTATGAAATTAAAAAACAAAGTCCTTATCCCTATCACACTCATTATAGTATTATCAATAACCATTCTATCAATATTTAGTTTTTCTCAAGTAAATAATTTGATTTCCAGAATAATTTATAATCAATTAAATGGACAACTAAATACAGTCATTGGTACTATTCAGAACAGCGAAAATATAATCGATATTACCAAAGCATCATTAAACGATAAAAATATCTCAATTGCAAATTCTATAGCTCAAATAATTAATGAAAATCCTAAAATACTTTCTAATGAAAATATGACTAAACTAGCTAAAAATCTTAATGTTGATGAAATTCATGTTACAGATGAAAATGGTATTTTAATTCACGGTACACATACTAATTTTTTTGGTTTTGATTTAAAATCATCGGAGCAAAGCCAAGAATTTTTAAAGCTAATCGATACAAAAAACATTTCTATAGTTCAAGAACCAACCTTAAGAGGATCAGACAATGAACCTTTTCAATATATTGGTGTGTCAAGATTAGATAAACCAGGAATAATCCAAATAGGTATTTCAGCTAAAACAATAAATGATATACTTTCTACAATGGATATACAAAAATTTATTGAGAAAACACATATAGGAAAAAACGGATATGCTTATATAACTGATTTAGAGGGTATAGTTATTTCACATCCTAATAAAGATATTATTGGTACAGATATGAATCAGTTTGATTGGGGTAAAAATATTCTTAAGTCTAAAGAAGGACATTTTGAATATACATTTGAAGGAGTACCTAAATACTCTGTTTTCAAAAATATACACGATAAAATAGCTATACTTACTTATTCTAAATCAGAGTTAATGTCTGTTTTTAATAAGTTAAAGATTCAAATTCTTATAGTAATATTTATAACTATACTTTTATCTATTTTATTAATAACCTTATTGTTAAATAAACTTGTTATAAAACCTCTAACTGAAATTGGCAATGCTATGAATAAAGTCGGAAACGGTGAATTAAATATAAGCATAGATTTTAAATCAAACGATGAAATTGGATTATTAAGCAGTAATTTTAATAAAATGATTGAAAATATAAAATCTATTGTTTTTAATATCCAAGAAACTACATATAAATTAAAACAAGAATCAGAAATAATTTCTCACTCAACTGAAGAGGTAAGTATATCTAGTGAAGAAGTTTCAAAAGCAATCCAAGAAATCGCTTCAGGTGCAACTGATCAAGCTCAAGAAACAAATAACACTTTAAAAATAAGTACTGACTTATCACAAAAAATAGAAAATATTTCAAATACCTTGAATTTAACTAGTTCTAATACAATAAGTATGAAAGAAAAAAATATACTAGGAATGCAATCTATTATACAACTTGATAATAAATTTAAAGAAAATACTATTGCTACTACAAATGTAGGAAATAATATAAAAGAACTTGCTGAAAAATCAAACTCTATAGGTACGATAATAGAAACCATAAAGTCAATTGCTGAACAAACAAATTTATTGGCATTAAATGCCGCTATAGAAGCAGCAAGGGCAGGAGAATCAGGTAAAGGATTTGCAGTTGTTGCTAATGAAGTAAAAAAACTCGCTGAACAATCCTCTAAATCAACAGAAGATATACAAAATATAATAAATGAAATAGTTGCTTTAATATCTAATACAACAAATACAATGGATGATACCCAATCCATAGTAAGAAATGTAAATGAATATTTAGATTATACAAAAGAACTATTCAATAATATTGAAATATCAGTAAATGAAGTAATTAAGGATGTAGATTTATTAAGTGATGATATTAATTATGTTGAACAAGCTAAAAATGAAGTACTACATTCAATGGAAAATATATCATCACTGTTTGAAGAAACAGCAGCCTCAACAGAAGAAATTAGTGCCTCAACAGAGGAGCAGTCTGCTTCTGTTGAAGAAATCTCATCTTCTATACAAAATTTAAATGAAACAATAAATGAATTATCAGAATCAATTAATATATTTAAAATTTAACTAATCTTTGGCTCATACCCTATTACTTTCTACAAGTTATGAGATGTGAGCCTTTTATATCTTTGCAATTAATCAATTAATAATCCCATAGACAAAGAATCATAGAATTTATTTTCAATTAAGAAATCTCTTTTTATAATCCCTTCTTCAAAAAATCCAAGTTTTTTATATAACTTAATTGCTTTAGTGTTATCTGTTCTAACTCGCAAATTTATTTTTCTTATTACTGCTGAACTTTTACTCCACTGAATTAAATATTTAACTAATTCTTCCCCTACTTTATTTCCCCAATATTCTTTTAATACACTAACTCCAAATTCCCCTGTATGAGCAATTCTTTTTCTTTCACCTGCACTAAAATTTAAATTACCTATTATTTTTCCATTCATCTGAGCTACTATAAATAAGCTGTTATTCTTGTTATTAGCAGCTTCAATAAATTCTTCTTCCTGCTTAATAGTTACACCAACTTCGCCTTCTCCAAATGTCAAATAATCCGATTCTTTACTAATTGAATTAAGATAATTTACTAATTCACTTGCATCAGATTTTATAGCTTTTCTAATTATAATTTTTCTATTCTTTATTCTTATTTTTTTCATAACATATGACCTTTCTTTATATAATTTATTCAAAACTTTAATTTCTCTAGATAAGAGATTTTTTAAATTTCTCTGGATCTGACACCCTCATATTTAATATATAACCACAATTAGTACATATCTCTGCTATAACTAGTGAAGAAGCAATTATACTATTGGTAGGTTTCAACGCTGCATAACCAGTAAATTCTCCTCCAGCAATTTCTGTACAACCACATTCTGGACACTTCTTTTTTTCTTTTTCCATAGTCTAATCCTCCTATTTCTAATATATTTCACATCTCGGATAAACTAACTTTTCAAATGGCCAGTCCTCTTTAATCCAATTTTTAACTGTTTCAAAAAGGAGTTCTTCTAATCATTTTTCTATTTCACTTTCTCTTGCCCATAAATATACTTCTGCATCAAAATTCTTTTGTTTACTTTGATTTATATATACACATCCTAAGCATATTTTCTCATCTAAGCTCATTACTGTATATGTAAATGCTGTTCTATCTAAAAACTCACTTTGATGTCTTTGTAAATCTTCTAAATTTTCTTCAATTGTCATATCTTTTCTTGGCCATGCATACTCATCATCTTCATCTGATAGAGTAATTAAGTGCTCTCTACTTGACATTACAGCCTCATAATCTTTTTCAACATCATCTGTTGTTAGCATTCTAAGTCTAAATATTTCAGTTTCTAGTTTTTCTGGAACTATAAAATTATCTGGTACAAATTTATTTAGCATGATTCTCCACCCCTATCAATCCTTATTTTTAGAAAAATAATCACCTCTCAATTTTTCTATATCATTTTTCATATTTTCTAAATCATATTATCTATTTTCAATTCAATATTTTACCACAAAAGTATATCTTCGTTTAATTTAAATTTTAAAATCCTACTTATAATATTTTATTATTTGTATTAAAATAATAATTAATTGATTAAATAAGTAGGTAGGTGATAAAATGCTTCAAAAGATTGGGTATGCTTGTATAAATACAAGCATAAAACCTAGAAAATTCAATGATTGTAGATTAAATTCAGTTTATAAATACGGTATAGATTATCTAAGAAATAAAATAATAAATAATCTGTATCTAGTAAAAGATATTCTACTTTGGAATATTCAAAACGATATATATATGTATAGAGTAAGTAGTAGATTATTTCCACTTGTAACCCATCCAGACATTATAAATGACTTTGATTGGAATTGGAAAAAGGATGATGAAATATTAGAGATAATGAAGGAGATATCGGGTATAGTTATACGATACAATATACGACTTTCTATGCATCCAGATCAATTTACAGTTTTAAACAGCCCTAATGAAAAAGTAGTTAAAAATAGTATAATAAATATAAAATATCACTACGATATACTTAAAAGGTTATCTGGAAATGATATGATAATTCATACAGGTGGAGTTTATAACGACAAAGAATCTGCTATAAAAAGATTTATAGAAGTTTTTAATAATTTAGAAGATGATATTAAAAGTATGATAAGACTTGAAAACGATGACAAATCATTTACAGTTGTAGATGTTCTTTATATAAATTCAAAAACAAATATTCCAATAGTATTAGATATACACCATCATAAATGCAACAATCCTAATAATATAAATATTAAAAATTATTTATCTAATATAATGAATACTTGGAAAAATACAAGTCTAATACCTAAACTTCATATAAGCAGCGGACGTGATAATACATTAGATAAAAAACACAGCGATTATATACACATAGATGATTTAAATTATCTTTTGAAAGTCATAGACAAATTCGACTTTGATCTTATGGTTGAGGCAAAACAGAAAGATAAGGCAGTACTTAATATAATTGATATATTAAAAGACATTCCTTAAAATTAAGGAATGTCTTTTTAGTATATTATACATAATAATCAATATTGCTACCCTGTGATGTTTTTGGCTTTTTCAAATTTTTATAAATTTCAAATACAGTTTTATTAACACATACTCCAAAATAATTTACTATAAAAATACTAAATCCCATTCCAAAATATCCTAAATAGCTAAATATATAAACTGCACAACTTATAGGTACATATAATACTCCACATTGAAGCATCATTTTTATAGTTATACTAAAATTGTTCATTAATACATTAATACTTTCTTTTAATCCTGAAATTAAAGATATATCTTCTACCACCATTAAATATTCTATATAAAAAAATGGCATATACAAAATAGATATCCACACAAAAGCTTCATCTATAAAACCCAATAAAAAAGGTATATAGCATATTAAGTTTAATAAAAACAATCTACACCAAAATTTATTTCCAAAATATATAAAATCCTTTAAAGAACAACTTTTATTCTTAATATCATTTATACTCCCTAGATATCCTCCCTCTATAAAACTTATAAAACATATTACTGTAAAAAAAAGAAGTATATTAAATAATGTAAGTTCATTTATAATTCCAAGAAATGCTCCGTTTTTATATTCAAGTAAAGGGCTAGGAAAATTCTTAATCAAATATCTAACACTAGGTGGTGCAGATATTATAGAAAACTGAAATGAAATCATACTAATATTAGGTATGTAATCCGTATTAAATACCTTCTCATATGAAATTAAGCTTAGAATATCTATAATACAAGGTATTAAAATTATCCATATAGATTTGTTAATACTGCTTATAGATTCTTTGAATATTTGTTTTAAGTTCATTTCTCACCTCTTGTCATAAAGTTTACTATCAAATATAATCTAATTGTACCATAAATTGGAGGTGTTTTATGAAAAAGCACAGTTTTTTAATAACCTTTACATTACTTTTATGCTTAACTTTTTTATCTTATTCATATCAAAAGGAAAACTATGAAAATGTAACTAAGCCTCATGTCAATATAGAGTCTAAAAATCTTGGTAAAATAAATAATATAGACTTTTGCAAAACTTATGAAAATCCTTGCTTAGTAATTACATCTATTAAATACGAAGATTATACCCCCTATTCATATCTATATCTACTAGATTTAGAAACAGAACAAATAACAGAAATTAATAAATACAAGTCGCATAAATATTTAAGTGATTTTCTAACTTTTGATAGTTTCTCATCAGATGATATAGTAACTGCTTATGAAGATGGTATAGTTAAGACCGAAGTAAAGTATGATGAAGACGGCTCGATTAACTTTGATTCACAAGAACTCGATATATTTAAATTTGAAGATACAGACAGTGTGGATTTTAAAAATGGGGCATTATTTTTTTCAAGTAAGAATGATAATTTAATATATAAGCAAATATTACATAATGATTTTTTCTCATCATTTACAAATGACAATGCACCCAAGCATCAAACATTTTATAGAAATCCCAACTACATAGTCAATGTAAATTCACTTGATGGATGTTTATCTTATACTAAGGTCAATAAAGATAGACTAGACCTTTATAGAATGTACTATAGCGGAGAATATGTAGATAAATTTAATGCACCTCTTATTAAGAATGTAGTAAATGCTAAAGGAATACATAATGGCTATGGATTCATAGGTATGAATGTAAATTCTGAATCTAATCTAGATATATTTATGATTAGAAATCAAAGCGAAAATCAAGATAATTATAAAATTGATACTATTAACTATAATACAGATATGTTTGGATCAGTTCCGTCTATTGACTCATTAACATTTAATGAAGATTATACATTAGTATATACATCATATGATAAGAGCCATAAAGGTAAAATTAAATCTATAGGATATAATAAAGGCATAAAAACTGTATTAGAAGATGAAAATTTATATGGACCAATTAGAATAGAGGATTATAAAATTAATGATAAGAAAATTAAAAGTATTATGTATTTTACATATGAAAATGGTTCTACCAAAATTAATATATGTGATATAAATGGTAATAAAATCAAAAGCATCAGCCTATAACCTGATGCTTTAATTTTTCTATATTTTAATTATTGATTGCAATGATACCATATTTAGATGAGTCTTGTGATGAACCAAACCATATTTCTCCATAACCAACCATTACTCCTTGGTAATTTACAAATGTATCTTTAACCTCTTGATTTAAAAGAGCTTTTTTTACTTCTTCAGTAAATATACTATCATAGTTTTTTATAAATTCATCTGCTGTTTTAATTTCTGTACTACATTTATCATGATTTACTCTTAATGGATATATAATATACTCTGATACTTTTTCCTTATTATCTTCAGATACGAATTTTTTTATCTCATTAAATATTTTTTCAAATTTAACAGGGTCATCAATTCCTCCTACATAGTATCTATTATCCTTATTAGTATCTTCCTTTGAATTTTCATTATCCGTGCTCTCAGAAACAATTACGTCATATTTAGATACATCATCATGTGATTTATCACCTTTCTCGCAACCTGTTAAAAAACTTATACTACATATAAGTATTAAAATAAAGCTTATAATTTTCTTCATGTCATCACCCCCTATAAAAGTTTAACATATTTTAATCGTCTAACATAATAGTTTATCAAGTGAAACTTATAACGAAAATTTTATTTATCCAATGAGTCTTAACGAAATCTATTGATTAAAAATATCTAATCAAAACTGTTTTACAAAATAGAATAATTATTATACAATTGTATACACAATACATTTTCATTTGAAAGGACTTGATTTTATGAACAATAAATCAAAAGCAATTCTTTATATGCTTTTTTCATCATTTTGTTTTGCTTTAATGGGAGCATTAGTTAAACTAGCAGGAGATGTTCCTACTATAGAAAAAACTTTTTTTAGAAACCTTATAAGTACTTTTGTAGCAGGTTTTTTAGTTATTAAGAATAAGAAAAATTTCTTTGGTAAAAAAGAAAATCAAAAACATCTAATTTTAAGATCTATTCTTGGAACTATAGGAATGATTGGATATTTCTATACTATAGACAATATGTTACTTTCAGATTCTGCTATGTTAAATAAGCTGAATCCTTTTTTTGTAACATTATTTGCTTTATGGTTTTTAAATGAAAAGTTATCTCCTATACAGATGCCCTCTTTAATAGTAGCCTTTTTAGGTGCTTTATTTATAATAAAACCACAATTTAATATAGAAGCATTTCCTGCATTTGTAGGTGTTATATCTGCTATATTTGCAGGTGGAGCTTATACTATGGTACGACTTTTAGGAGATAAAGAAGAATTCTACACTATAGTTTTTTATTTCTCGTTCGTATCATCTTGTATAATGTTTCCCTTGATGATGATAAATTTTAAACCTCTAAGCTTACATCAATTTTTTATACTTATAATGACTGGGATAGTGGCATCTCTTGCTCAGTTTAGTATGACAATAGGTTATAAGCTTGCCCCAGCTGGTGAAATTTCAATATATAATTACACTAACGTAATTTTTTCAGGACTATTAGGCTTTATACTTTGGAGTGAGGTTCCCGATGTATTTAGCTTTATAGGGTATACATTGATAATAGGTTCTGGATTTAGTATATATTTATATAACAAAAAATCTACTTCATGCTAACTTATATATGAAAAAAAGGAATATCTAGACATAAAATTTAATTTCTATATCTAGATATTCCTTTATTTAACTAAATGGTACTATAATTCTTTAAAAAGTTTATAGCATTAAATCTATCAACAAACTCTGCATTTATTTTATCTCCATTACTATACTTTATTTGTATTTCATACTTTACTATATCACAATTTAAAGGCAATTCTTTATAAGTTTCTATATAATCTATAGCATCTTCAATCCTATTTACTTCTTTATATTTACCATGTAGTGGTAAAATAATTATATTCTCAATTCTTCTCAAAATGCTAGTCTCCAATTTAAATTTGAAATTATCAAGTTCTTGCTTGTTTAGATAAATAAGACGATCTACAACTTTGCTTAGATCTTCTTTGGTTAAACTCTCATATTGTTTTATTTTTTCTTTAAAGGTTTCATCATCAGTCTTTTCATCCCAACTTACATCTATATTTACAGTTGAAAATGCATCAATTATAGTTTCATATTCGAAATAAACAACACTAAAGCCATGAGACTTTAATTGTTGTATTGAATTATTAGTAAAAACCCCTGCTAAAATACATCCATAAAAAGGAGATAGGTGACTATATTTATCTATTATTGGAAGTATTGCTCCTTGAATTTCCTGTGCCTTATTCTTTGAATGTTTAGTATACCTTCTCCAAGCCATTTCAATGAATGCAATAGGATCACCAAATTGCTCTTCTGTTCCATATTTTTCAATTACTATATCTAATTTATGTTTATTTCCATATTCATCTGTATATATAACTTCTTTTTTATTATTCCTTGCCTTTCTAGGCCTTTTTTTATCTATATATAAATTATGTTGATTCTCTATTGGTTTTAAATATATATTTACAATATATTCTAATAAATCGCCTATAATTTGACCAAATTTATGAGATGGAGAATTAGCCATTTAACCCACCTATCCTTTCACCCAAAGTCTTCCTTCTTTTAATGGTTTTTTATGTGTTCTATTATCCCACTTAACATTTCTATCTCTTGTTTTATCAAATTTATATTCTTTAAAACCAGCAGCTAATGCTAACTTTCCCATCCATTCATCCACAGGAACATATACTCCATATGGAGCTGAATCACCTATAACAAAACAAACTTCTGAATTTTCTTTACAAACACGTCTTAAGTCAATCCAAACCTTTGCTATATCTAAAAAGTATGTTGCAATCATAGTATGGTAATTTTTTTTCCCACTACGATATTCTCTTTCTCCTTCTAATTTTTTACACACTTCAAATATTTCATCATATATACATTTTAACTTGTCATCTTTTATTATTTCAAAAGTTTCCTTTCTTAATTTCGAAACATGTTGAGTACACGATCTCATTAAATATTTTCTGACATAATCTTGTAAATCTCCCCACTTTTCTATTTCACCTAAAAAAGTTAATTCTAATCTAGTCGCATCTGCATAATCATAATTATTTGCATAAGGAGGTGATGTTATTACTAAATCAATACTCTTATCTGGTACTGAATTTTGTTCTCTGCAATCTTGTCTGAAAAATTTAGCTTTAGATTTAGAGCTACAAGATTGCATGAATTTCATATCTTCATACATAATATTTATTTTTTTTTCAAAGGTTTCAAATGGATGATTTTTTAACTTTTTCGTCTTATTAGGTAAAATATATTGCCATTGAGCAGTTCCAGCAGTTGAGCATGTTCTTAGTATACTAACAAATGCTAACCATGTTAATTTATGCTCATTAGAATCATCTTTTTTTTCTTCTAATACAGATTTGAGAGCATCTAGCATATATAAAATATCCTCTGGATAACACTTTTTAATTAATTCTGGATAATTTTCAGTAAAACCTTTTTTCTTTTTTGATTCATTCAAAACTTTTCCAGCATAATCAACAAATAAATCAAAATCTGTATCCCATAATAACTTCGCTTCTACAACTCTTGATATAAATGGATGCGGATCAACTCCATAACTTTCAAATCCTAATTTATCACTAGTCAATAATACGGTACCTGATCCTGTGAAAGGGTCATATATTCTAAATTTTTCATTAATATCTTTTGTTTTTTCTTTTATTAGTTGTTCAACCCACTCTGCATGAAATCCTGCTGAATACCTATACCATCTATGCATTGGTAAGGACATATTATTTACAAAAGAAGTTGAATTATCTTTTTTTATTTTATTTGTCAATTTAATCCTCCTAAAGAATGTATATTTATCCGAAAGCTAAAAATTCAGTTGGAATAAAAAAGTCTTTCTTCTAAAGATCTTAATGTAGACTTTTTTGAAACTCATAACGAAAATTATACTTTTTCACGACTTAAAGATGAATATAATTTCCTATTCGTTATAAAAACTCCATCTGGATTAAGTTTCACTTTATTATATAATAATGAAAGTACGATTGATTATACCATAAAAAATATAAATAATTAAATGATTAGATAATTTTAATACCCTCTTCTACTGTTAACCTTTGACTGTAAAGAATTTAAAAATAGACCTTAATCAAAAATTAAGATCTATTTTTCTATAGCCTAATACTTATATCTTTGTTTTATATCTCTATCTTCTTATCATATATTTTACATGTTACAAAATATATAATACCTGCTAATACTAAAAATATTAAAGAACTTCCCATAAAGTTTAAACCCAATTCTTTAAAAAATTCCATAACTACTTCTACATTCATATATTCCCCTCCATGAATGTGAAATGAAAAAGACTCAACTATAAAGTCTATCACTTTTCCTCCTATAAATAAAACAATAAAAAATAATCCAAAGCTAACTAATTTAGAATATTTTTTAAACATCTTTCCTGTTAAAGATGATAAAAATATTATACTAACTAAATATATAAGTATGCTCATTGAAAGAATATATAAAAAGCTTCCCATACCAAAAATTCTTATATCAAATATTTTTTTTATTTCTTCAGTATAAGGAATTCTATTAAAAAATATTAAAAGCTGAATACCAGTAATAATAATTATTGATAAACTTGATATAAGATATTGAGCTATTACAGCTAAAAATTTACTTAAAAATATTTTTTGACTAGATACAGGTAGGCTCATGGTAAGATAAACCGTATTGTCTTTCCACTCTTGACCTATAAGCTTAGAGCCTGATGAAAATAGTGGTATCAAAAATGTTATTGGAAATAAAAACATATTAACAGCAAATCCAGATTCTATAGCCCATCCATTATAGCTTTTATAAAGACAGAATATATTTATTATTAAAGCTAATCCTAAAAATATTATAGTTTCTTTTTTGAACTTCATTAAATCTTTTTTAAATAAACTAAATATCATTTCTATATACCTCCTTCATAATTTCACTCAAAGACATATTGTACTTCATTTTTATATCATCTACATTTCCAGAAAGCTTTACCTTTCCTTTTTCCATAAATATAACGTCTTCAAATATATTTTCAGTTTCTGCTATTTCATGAGTAGAGAATATTATTGTTTGTTCTCCCTCTCTATAATCTCTTATTACAGCTTCAACTATTTCATCTCTTGTCAATATATCAATTCCAGATAATGGCTCATCCAAAAGTATTATTTTTGAATTTCTAGAAAAGGCTAGTAAAAGTTTTATTTTTGCTCTCATACCCTTTGACACTTTTCCTATTATCATATTTTCTTCTAAATTCAAAACCTTAAGTAGTTCTTTGTATTTATTAAAATCCCAGTCGGAATAAAATGAAGATATAAATTCTGCTATCTGTCTTATATTCATATCTGAACATAAATAATCTATTTCTGGAAGATATGCAATATCTTTTTTTGTATCGATACAAGGTTTATTTCCATAAATTAATATTTCTCCACTATCAGGTCTATTTAGCCCTGCAATCATTTTTAATGAAGTTGATTTTCCTGAACCATTAGGTCCTAATAATCCTATAATTTTTCCTGTTTCTATTTTCAAATTTAAATCATCTAAAGCTTTTGTTCGTTTAAAGGTTTTATTAACATTTTTGAATTCTATCATTATTTGCACCTCCTATAGTTTTTGTTGGTATTCTTTTATTAAACTTATCATTTCATCATCTTCAAATCCTAAAGATCTCATATCTTGTATGAATTTAATAAGAACTTCACTTGCCATATCATTCTTTATTTCTTTTAAAGTGTCTATTTCTTCAGTTATAAATGTACCTTGACCTCTTAATGTTTTTACAAGACCCATACTCTCCATCTCTCTATACGCTCTTTGAACTGTGTTGGGATTAACCTTTATTTCTTTTGCAAGTTCCCTTTGAGAAGTCATTTTGTCTCCTAATTTTATATCTCCTCTAATTAACTTCTTTTTTATGTCTTCGATTATTTGAATATATATGGGTTTATTATTATCAAAGTTCATAGCACCCCTCCTTATAAAGTGAAACTTAATTCAGATGGAGTTTTTATCCCATCTGAATTTCTAGTTGAACTAATCCAGAAGCTGTAGGATTCTTAGCTTTCGGATCAAGTGAAACTTAATCTATATACCCAGTTGTCGTAGTGGATTAATTAGTTAGTACACTATAACAATATCGTGTTTTTTTGTTTTTGTCAATACTTTTTTATTTGCATTAAAAAAAGGATGTTAAAAACATCCTTTTTTACATAATCATAAAATCTATAGAGTTAAATACTAAACTCTACCTTTTCTTCTATTTGCTTTATACTAACAACCTTATCCTTATATTCTATTTCAAAATTGCTAAATGCAGAATATAAATCTATATCTCTTAACATATGACAAGTCATTATCGTTCCATTTTTGCTAAATCTTAAAAGCACAGCCCTTACCATTTGAAATTGTATTCTTGATATATTTAAATCGTTATTTCCTATATTAAGGTCTACACTTCTATAATTTATATCTATAAATAAATCTATATCAAATTCATCTTCTCTTATAACCCTTATCTCAAAATCACTGTCCAGCTTTAAATTTCCATTTATATACATAACATTCTCCTAAACAAATTTTTTAACACTTTTTCCATTTAAATAATCACACTTATCTCCTTGATTTATATTATTATTTTCCATATATTCATCTATCATGTCTTTTATTTTCCACCAAGAAGTATTCCAATTGCAAAATAGTGTATCTTCCTCAGGTGCTCTACCTATAAGTCTGTGTATTACTATATCTTTTGATAGATATTGTAAAAATGTACAAACTCTTCTCACATATTCTTCTAACTCTATTATTTTTATTTCTTTATTTTCATACTCACAAGCCATCTTAGTTCCCTTAGCTATATAAAGTGAATGTAGCTTAACTCCTTCAACCTTAAGTGCAGATAATATCTTAGCATTTTCTATAATATCATCCATATTGTCGTTTGGAAGGTTCAATATTAAGTGAACTGTAGTCTCAAACCCATATTTTTTAATTCTTATAACTGCATCTATTAACTCGGCTAATGTATGGCCTCTGTTTATTTTTTTGAGTGTATGATAGTTTACTGTTTGAAGTCCAAGCTCTATAGATATATTTACACCTTTTGACTCAATCTCTTTTAATATTTTTAGATATTCATCGTTTATAGCATCTGGTCTAGTTGATACTGATATCTCAACTATATCCTCAATAAGTGCCTCATTCATATAATTTTTAAATCTATCAATTTGCATATAGGTATTAGTATAGTTTTGAAAATATGCTATAAACTTGTTTGCTTTATATCTTTTTCTTATATAATTCATATTCTTTTCTAATTGCTCTTTTACTGAAAGAGTATTCTCTAAAGATTCAAATCCAGCTCCGACATCTGCACAAAAACTACATCCCCCAATCCCAGCTACACCATCTCTATTAGGGCAAGTTAGAGGTAGATTCAAAGGTAGCTTGTACACCTTCTCTTTATACTTTTCCTTTAAATATTTTGAATAAATTCTATATCTATCTTCCATAATATCCTCCAATTAAATTAAGTTTCACTTTATCTTCTATTCATTATAGCAGAATCTATATTGTAAGATATATTATTTTACAAAAATTAAAAAGGTTATTTCAAAATATTATTTTTGAAATAACCTTCTTATCAAGTGAAACTTATCTTCAGGTGGAGTTTGTAACTCCATCTGAAGGTTAGTTGAACTTATCCAGAAGATGGAGTGTTAGAACTCTTAGCTTTCGGATAAATTATCTATTATTTAAAAATATTAACGATAATTTTTCATCTTTTCCAGTTTTTATATCATAGTATGTCATATTTTTTTCATTAGTTTTTAAAATATCTAATACCTTATATTCTTGTTTATTATCTGTTGCACCAAATTTATCTCTTGTACTATCTTTTATACATTTTAATCCTTCATCAGTAAAAACCAAATCGTTAATTATGGCATCTCCTTCTACCGTATAATGTGTTATTCTTATCATGCCTCCTATATTCAATTTTTTATTTCTAAATTGATCAATAAATTTATCTAGTTTTTCTATATTGTAACCTTCTCCATGATGCCCTATAACATCACCTTTACTTAAGGCTAATTCAAAGGTATAATTTTCAGGTAATTTTTCTAGTTCATTATAAATTCTTTTACTCTTAATTATTATTTTTTCTGCATTTGTAATTGGCGGTAAGCTCATTGTCATAATGTTCCCATAATATACTTCAACATCAGTTCCTTTAGTTAAAACATCCCTATTTAATTCTTGTTCATTTTCATCAACTATTATTGTTTTTTCATCTACATTAAAGTTTATTCCATCATTCATATTTCCTATAAGAAACATCTTTCCATTCTTTATATCGGTTATTTGTGTTATTTTGCCATATTCCATATTTAAATCGCTTATTTGTTTTATTTTACTATATTCTATATTTACATTGTCAACTACTATTTTTTGTGCATGTCCTATAGGAGGTAGGCTTCTTGTCATAGTTGCATCGTGATAAACAATTACTTTACTTTCTGCTTTTATGTCATTCTTTGATAATTTTTTACCATCTAAGTCTACTATCTTCGTATCTTCATTTATCCTAAACACTATTTCCTCATACATTCCTTCTCCTTCAACTCTTACAGTATCATTTACTATATTATTAACAATACCAGCCATTTTATAAAGCTCTAATTTTTCGTCAAAATATTTGCTTCCTCCTGCATCAAGATTATTACCTTTTTTATTTAATTCTACCATATTAGTTTTATTGTTCCAAGAAACATCATACCCAAAGGTTTCACTTACAAATCTTAAAGGTACATAAGTTCTATTGTTTATTATTGTAGCCGATGTATCAAGTTCTGCTTTTTTTCCATTTACTTTAGCATATTTTTTATTAACAGGTAATTCAATTTTCTTACCATCTAGTTCAATTATAGCTGTCTTTGTATTATCATTCCAAGAGATTTTTCCTCCTAAATGTTCAGTTATAAATCTTACAGGGACTATAGTTCTTGATTCTGATAATAGAGGTTTTTGATCTGGGAAAGATAGTAGCTGACCATTTATATTTATATTAATATCTCTGTTTATGCTTGCCTGAGTAAGATCTATACAGTTGATTGGTTTTTCATTTGCATATCCAGTTATCATACCAGTTAATAAACTTGCCCCTATTAAAGTTGTAGCTATCGCTTTATTTTTTATTTTCATTTTAAAATTCTCCCTTCATATTGTTTTCTATACTCATTAGACGATATAAAATTAAAAAAGTTCCATAAAAATTAAAAAAGTTTTTTTTATTTTTATTTGCTATTTTGACAATAATATTAGTGGTAACAAATATGGATTGACAAATACACATTAATATCTTAATATTGTAATATAACGTACAACAGGAGGAAGCTATGGAAAACTATAAAACTAACCCAGAATTATTCGATCAATGCTCTGAACTTTTAAAAGCTTTAGCTCATCCAGTAAGACTCTGTATAGTTAAAGGTCTTTTAGATCAAGGTTCTAGTAATGTATCTAATATGCAAAATTGTCTTGAGATGCCTCAATCTACTATATCTCAACATGTTTCAAAGTTGAAGTCAGCGGGTATAATAAAGGGGAATAGAAACGGTCTTGAGATAATTTATAGTGTATCAAATGATAAGGTAAAAGATATTATAAAAGCATTATTTTAAAGGTATTATAAAATTTTCGTCTCATAAATAACTTGTTGCTCAAAGATACACTTGCGACTATCTTTGAGCAACAGAGTCGTTAGACTTGTTGGCAACATGAGTCACCGTGTTAGCGAGTAGACGAATTTCTTATACAATTTACATCATAATATTCTAATATATGAATTTTAAGGAGGTTTAATATGAATAAAAAAGTAGTTATAGTTGGTGGAGTTGCAGGGGGTGCTTCTACTGCTGCAAGACTTAGAAGATTAGACGAAAATGCTAAAATTGTTATGTTTGAAAGAGGAGAATATATTTCTTTTGCAAATTGTGGTCTTCCTTATTATATAGGAGAAACTATAACTCAAAGAGATGCATTACTGGTTCAAACAGTTGAAGGTATGTCTAAAAAATTTAATATGGATATTAGAAATTTAAGCGAAGTTGTTAAAATAAATAGATTAAATAAAACTGTTACAGTTAAGAACTTAAGAACTAATGAAACTTATGAGGAAAGCTACGATATATTAGTATTATCTCCTGGTGCTAGTCCAATTAAACCTCCAATAAAAGGTATAGATGATGCTAAAAATTTATTTACTCTTAGAAATATACCTGATATTGACAATATTAAAAATTTTGTAGATAACAACAATCCTAAAAAAGCAGTTGTTATAGGCGGAGGATTTATAGGTATTGAAATGGCAGAAAATCTTTATGATAGAGGTGTTGAAATTACTTTAGTTGAAAAAAGTAACCAAATAATGGCTCCTGTTGACTATGAGATGGCTAGTATTCTTCACTCTCACATAAAAGATAAAGGTGTAAATTTAATTCTTGAAGATGGAGTTAAGGAGTTCAAAAACAACGGAAAGCAAATAGTTCTTTCAAGTGGCAAAATAATAGATACAGATATGATTGTATTATCAATAGGTGTTAAACCTGAAAGTTCACTTGCAAAGGATGCAGGTCTTGATATAGGTAATAGTGGTGCAATAAATGTTGATGAAACGCTTAGAACTTCTGATAAGAATATCTATGCTATTGGTGATGCTATAGAAGTCAAGGATTATATAAATAAAAAGCCAACTGTTATTCCTCTAGCTTGGCCGGCTAATAGACAAGGAAGACTTGTAGCTGACCATATAATGGGCAGAAATATCAAATA
Organism: Tepidibacter sp.; assembly: GCF_025210165.1. GTDB lineage: Bacteria > Bacillota > Clostridia > Peptostreptococcales > Peptostreptococcaceae > Tepidibacter_A. The sequence continues at coordinate 5,555 of NZ_JAOASI010000031.1, read as the reverse complement.
CAATGGAACCTTAGGAACATCTATAGCAAAAGTATTCGATATGACAGTTTCTTCAACAGGTAACAATGAAAAAACTTTAAAAGAACTAGGTATTAAATACAAATCTATCCATGTACATCCAAATTCTCATGCTGGATATTATCCTGGTGCACTTCCTATATCTTTAAAATTAATATTTGATCCTAATACTGGTAGTATATTTGGAGCTCAAGCTGTAGGATATGATGGTGTTGATAAGCGTATTGATGTTATAGCTACTTCTATTAAGGGTGGTCTTAGTGTTTTAGACCTTCCAGATTTAGAACTTTCATATGCTCCACCATATTCATCAGCTAAAGATCCTGTTAATATGGCTGGATATGTTGCATCTAATATAATTGAAGGTCTAGTTGATGTTGTTTATTGGGATGAAATAGATAAAATAGTTGAAAACGGAGGTCTTTTAATAGATGTTCGTGAATCAATCGAAAGAGATATGGGATATATAAAAGGTTCTATAAATATTCCATTAGGAGAAATAAGAGATAGACTTGATGAAATACCCAAAAATAAAGAAATCTATATAACTTGTCAAGTTGGACTTAGAGGATATCTAGCTTCTAGAATATTATCTCAGAATGGTTACAAGGTTAAGAATTTAGATGGAGGTTATAAAACTTATTCATCTGTATTTGAATCAGTTACTTCTAACAGTTGTGACTGTGGTGTTACAGATTCTGGAACAACTAATATCGAGGAGGATTGCCTTATGGAAATAGCACCTACTATATCATTAAATGCGTGTGGTCTTCAGTGTCCAGGACCTATTATGAAAGTATATCAAAACATGGAAAATATGAAAGAAGGCGAAGTTTTAGAAATAACTGCAAGTGATCCTGGTTTTGTTAAGGATATTTCATCTTGGTGTGATAAAACTGGAAATAGTCTTTTAAAATCTGATTTTGAAAACAATGCATTTAAAGCTTTAATTCAAAAAGGTCAAGTTAGCGATTTAGTTAGATCACATGATTCTAATTTATTAAATAATACAAAAGATGGAGCTACTATGGTTATATTTAGTGGTGATTTAGATAAGGCTATTGCTTCATTTATAATAGCTACAGGAGCAGCATCTATGGGTAAAAAGGTTACTATGTTCTTTACATTCTGGGGATTAAATGTTTTAAGAAAGCATGATGCTCCTAATGTTGAAAAAGATACTCTTGAAAAAATGTTTAGCATGATGATGCCAAAAGGAACTTCTAAACTTCCTTTATCTAAGATGAATATGGGTGGTATGGGTGCTAAAATGATAAATCATGTTATGGAAAAGAAAAATGTTGACTCACTTGAAACTTTAATGAAAAATGCTATGGATTTAGGTGTTAAAATAGTGGCTTGCTCTATGTCTATGGATGTTATGGGTCTTAAAGAAGAAGAATTTATAGATGGAGTTGAAATAGGAGGAGTTGCAAGCTACCTTGGTGCAGCTGAAGATTCTGGATTAAATCTATTTATATAGTTAAAATGAAATGAGCTATCTCAAAATGATGTAAAAATCATCTAAGATAGCTCATTATATATCTAAGCCTTTAGCTTTTTTATAAACTATTAATTTGACTTTTCTTTTAACCTTTTCGTTAATTCACCTGATTGATATATAAATGAAATCAAGTCACTAAAATAGCTTGTTTTAGCTTCTGTATCTAGCATTAACCCTCGAACGTTATTCATATCTTTATTTACCAATTCCTCTATTAGCATAAGTTCCTTTGATATATTTTCTATTCTATTAATATTAGTTTTTGCTGTTGTAGAATTAGCTTCTGCAAGTTTAAACAGTTCTTGCTGTGTATCTAATACATCATTTAGTATAGATTCGGCTTTATCAGTTAAATCAATCCCTTTATTAACTTCTTCGGTTACAACTTTATTTTTATTATTTAGACTTTCTATAGAATCTTTTATAATTGCTATGTTGTTTTCTATTTTATTAGAGGCAGTGGATGTTTCTTCTGATAATTTTTTTACTTCTTGAGCGACTACAGCAAATCCCTTGCCATTTTCCCCTGCTCTAGCTGCTTCAATAGTAGCATTTAATGCCAATAAATTTGTTTGACTTGATATGGACTTTATTATTTCTGTGAAATCCTGTATTTTTAAATAAGCATTTTGTAATTTATCATAAGAATCTTTGAATTCATTAAAAATATTCGCTATTGTCATGACCTGTTGAGCTAGTTCATGTATACTTTTACTTCCAATATCTAGACTATTCTTAGTCTTACCTACACTATAAAATACTTTTTCAGTAATATTATTTTCTATCTCTAAATTATCTGAAAGTCCAGCCATATTTTCTGATATTTCTTCCATCCCTTTATTTGTAGTAATAAAGTCATCTGATATTTCACTAATACTCTTTGTTATACGTCCTTCATTTTCTAAAATTCCATCTACTTTATTTTGAGTTAATTGATTTAGTGATTCAAATACTTGTACCATTCTTATAAATTCTTCTTTTTCCATTATAACTTTATCATCTTGTATATCTATAATTTTATTCTTATTTATTTGTTCTTCTTCTTTAAAAAGTTTTAATATATTTTTCATATTTATTCTCCTAATGCAAGTAATATCAATGTTTGATTTAAATGATTACTATTAATTTGCTCTCCATAGCTTGAAAATCCTACAGTAGGTGCAGTCATTAACAATGGCTCTAATACCTTTTTTTCTATTCTTTCCTCTTGAAACTGTAATTTCCTTGATACACAATTTACTGCTAAAATTCCTTTTATATTAGAGATATTTGCTTTTAATTCCTGCACAGTATTACTTGCCATTTCAACAGGGTCTAAAGGTTCTAGTATTTCTAAAATAGAATTGGTTAATACTTGACAATGAAACTGCATAGAATCATCTTCATTTATAGTTGCAGGAGATGCTATCCATATATTATCTCCTATTTTTCTCCCTAAAGGATTTGTAATAAATTGTTTATGTAAATCTTTTTTATCTACTTCTAATTTTTTAGCATAATATTTAGCTGCTGGCTGATTATTAAACTCATATACAATTCTATTATTAATATCAGCTCTAGTTACGATCATTTGCTTTTTAGTAGATTTAAAAATATTTTCTTTATATATACAAAATTTATGTTTAGTATTTACAAAAGTAACCACCGCTGCATCTTTGTATACTCGACCATTATAACTTACCTTTGTTTCTTTAAAATCCAAACCATCTCCAGCACTTCCTCCTATAATAGGAAAATTCTGAAAATCAAATATAGAATTAATAACTGATAAAACCCTTTCTTCTCCTAAAGACAACCCATCCATTAAAGTAATTACAAATCCATCTTTATTACTTTTTAATCCTACTTCATTATATGTTTTAATTAATTCTTCTCTATGTATTATTGGTACCGTTGATATATCATTGACAACAGTTGTTTTAGTAATGAAATCTTTTGAAGATATCGCCATAGCAACTAATGAATTTTCAGTTAGATATTTTTTAGATATTTCTCCAGCAGTAGTACATCCTATAACTTCTGCTTGCTCAAAAGCTTCTTTCATATTTTCGCTTAATAACTCAAAATCATATTTATTTCCTGCAAAATAAATAACATAATTTATATCTTCTTTTTTAATTTGATTAGCAATTTCTTTTACTGCAGTTTCAGTATCTTTATGTGAACTATAAGCATCATATATTTTTAGCAAATAAAAACCTCCTATCTATCAAGTTAAATCCTTACTTTTTCTTCTCAATATAATTATAATATAATTTTTATTATTTTCACGACTTTTTTTTACTTTTACCCCATAATTTATTCCTTATTCATGAAATTAGGGCATAAAAATGTAATTTTAAATATCAACCTTTGATCCAATACCACATTCAATAGCTTTTTGATATATTCTATTAGCTGTAACTATATCCTGAACTGCTATTCCAACACTTTTAAATATAGTTATTTCTTCATCATTTTCTCTTCCTTCGATAGTTTTATTTATAACTTCTCCTAATTCACCATCTATTCTATCTTTTTGTATAATTCCTTTATCTAAAGGTATTATTATATCCCCTGCTTCTTCAAGACAGGCATAAACTGAATCAACATAGATTTTATCAGCATTTGATATTATATATTCATCCATTTCCTGCATTTGAGGTGTAAATGAACCTATTCCATTTATATGACAACCTTTTTTTACCAATTCACCATTGAATACAGGCATGTTTGAAGATGTAGCTAGCGTTATTATATCTGCATCAATAACTGCATCATCTGCATCCTTAGCAGCTATAATTTGAGTTTTATATTTACACAACTTTATTTTTACTTCATCTACAAATTTTTGAGTTTTCTCTTTATTTCTTCCATATACTTTAACTAATTCTAATTCTCTAGCTTCAAGAACAGCCTCAAGCTGCTTATACGCTTGCCCTCCTGTTCCAAATAAAGCTCCTATCCTACTATCTTTTCTAGCTAATATGTCTGTTGCAGCACCAGATGCTGCTCCTGTTCTAATTTGTGTTAAATAAGTTCCATCTAATATACAGTTAACTTCACCTGTTGTATTATCAATAAGTATCATACTAGCAGGCACTACAGGCTTATTTTTACTTGAGTTTTCGGGAAATATAGATACTATCTTTATTCCTGCATTGTCTAATTTTTCAACATATCCTGGCATAAATAAATTTATACCATTGTTATTTGTATTCTCCAGTTTAGTTCTTAAGGGAACTACACTCTCATTATTTGAAAAAATTTCAAATGCTCTTTTATCTGCTTCTATAGCATCCCCCATACTAAATACCTTATCTATATCTTGTTTATTTAGTAAAAGCATTCTATCGCCTCCATATTATGTAATATTTGTCTATTTAAAAATAACATTTAGGTTCGCATAAGTAAACACTATTTTTTATTAAAATACTTGTTATGGTTCTAATTCTTTTATTAAATCAATCCATTAAATAGACTCGTAATATTTTTTAATTTCTTTATACCTTCCATTAATCACATAAGCTTTTATTTTATCTTTCGTTCTATTTATATATTCACATAATAAAAAAATTCGTCTACTCGCTAATGCGGTGAATCATGTCTCCAGCGATCCTTATAGGCTCCGTTGCTCAAAAATAGTTTCAAGTATAGCTCCTTTAATTAGTTATCTACAAAATAAAAAATGATATAGTTTCCTATAGAATAAAAAAGATGGTTATTTAAATGTTAGTGAATCTTTTAAATAGATTTCAATGAAACTTGGATTGTATCGTTTAAATATACGTTAAAAAATTTCTTATGTCTTAGCCTTAGCGAGTTTAAGAAATTTTAGTATATTTAATAAGATACAATACTTAGTTTTATAAATCTATTTAATGAATTCACGGTATTTAAATAACCATCTTTTTAGCTTAAGAACAAAAAAAGATTACGTGGCTACGTCCTACTCTCCCAGGAGGCTGCCCTCCAAGTACCATCGGCGCTAAGGAGCTTAACTTCTGTGTTCGGAATGGGAACAGGTGTATCCTCCTTGCTATAATAACCACAT
>NZ_JAOASI010000030.1 GCF_025210165.1 Tepidibacter sp. | reverse complement strand
TTTCGATATTTTGGATAGAATAGTTATTAAGCTCCAACATATTGAAAGCCTCCTTTATAAAAGTTTTTTGATTAACTTTAGGTTTTCATATTTGTTGGAGTTTTATTATTTGAAAAATTTAACTAGCACAACGGGTTAATATATTATAATAAATTCAAAAACTACTTGTAAATTTTTTCAAAAAAAGGCTTTTTTATATGTTATAATAGAATTGATTTGTACATATATATAAATTAATTTATATATTTTGATTTATTTTTTACATAAAAAGATTTAATTAGGAGTTGATTTTATGAGCAATGTTTTAAAAAATCTAAAGCCTGAAGCAGTTTTTGGATATTTCGAAGAAATGTCTCAAATTCCTAGAGGATCAGGTAATGAAAAGGCTATAAGCGACTATTTAGTGGATTTTGCTAAAAAACACAACCTAGAAGCAATCCAAGATGACGCTTTAAATGTTATCATCAAAAAGCCTGCTACTAAAGGCTACGAAAATGCTCCTTGTGTAATCCTTCAAGGTCATATGGATATGGTATGCGAGAAAAACAAGGGAACTGATCATGACTTTGAAAAAGATGCCCTAAATTTAAAGATAGTTGATAATTACATATACGCAGATAATACTACTCTTGGAGCTGACAATGGAATAGCTGTAGCATATGCTTTAGCTATACTTGAAGCAAACGATTTAGAACACCCTGCACTTGAGGTATTAGTAACTTCAGAAGAAGAAACAGGAATGGGTGGAGCTATAAATATAGATCCATCTCATCTTAAAGGCGAATACCTTATAAATCTTGATTCTGAGGAAGAAGGATATCTTTTAGTTAGCTGTGCTGGTGGAGTTAGAACAAAACAAGTTCTTCCTATAGCTTGGGAAAAAGTTGATACTAATTTAACTTCTTATAAAATAGATATAACAGGCTTAAAAGGTGGCCATTCTGGAATGGACATTATAAAGCAAAGAGGAAATTCTAATAAGTTAATGGGAAGAATTTTATCTAAGTTAAACTATGAAATAAACTATTCTATAGCTAATGTTCACGGAGGAGCAAAAATGAATGCAATACCTCGTGAATGTGAAGCTGTAATACTTACAGATTCTAAAAATGAGAAAATACTTTGTGAGTTAATAGAGAACTTAAATAATATATTTAAGAGCGAATTTGCAACTTCAGACCCTGGTGTATCTGTTGAAGTTAAAAAATATGAAGATAAAGTAGAAAAAGTATTCTCAAAAGATACTATGAAAAAGTTAATATCTTCTTTAGTTTTAATTCCAAATGGAATCCAAACTATGAGTATGGATATCGAGGATCTTGTGGAAAGCTCTACAAATCTTGGTGTAGTTATAACTCATGATGAAGAAATTACATTTGAAAGTGCTGTTAGAAGTTCTGTTAAGAGCTTAAAGAATAATATAGTTGACGAGATGAAGTGTGTTGCTAAGTTACTTGATTGTGAGTTGTTAGCTGATTCTGATTATCCAGAGTGGTCTTATAAGGCTGATTCTAAGCTTAGAGATATATGCCAAAATGTTCATAAGAATAGATATAATAAAGAGGCTAAGGTTATAGCTATTCATGCAGGTCTTGAGTGTGGCCTTTTACTTGAGAAGATGCCTCATGTAGATGCTATATCACTAGGTCCTGATATGTTTGATGTTCATACTCCAGAGGAACATTTGGATATAGATTCTACTGAAAGAACTTATGAGTATTTATTAGATATATTGAAGAATATAAAGTAATTTAAGATACTCTTTATAATATTGTGCCTAATCAAAAAATGATGCTTATGAAAATACCGTTACTTAGTCAATATTTTTATAAAACTAAAGATTGAGACTTATAAAATATCCTAAAACTTCATTAACTCCCTTACGGTCAAACAATGAAGTTTCTTAACGGATATTTTAACGTCTCAATCTAAGTTTTATTGAAAAATATTAACCAAAAGTAACTAACATTTTAATAAGCATCATTTTTAGTTAGTGTTCTTATTTAAATTATATTCTTAAATTTCTATACAAGAATAATTAATATTTATTTGGTTGGTAATTTGGATTATTCTTCATAGCTTGTGCTATGACCTTTAAATCCACATCGTTTATCTCATCATCTTTAACAACATCAGCATCATACTTATTTGTATCAGTATCTGTTGCGTTTAATCCATAGTATGAAAAGTCTATTGCTAAGTCTACCAAAGTAAATTCCCCAGATTTATTAACATCTTGAAGACCTTCGATTACTATAGTAGTTTCTCCACACCCTTTTTCCTCTACTTCCCATTCTTTTTCTATAGTAGCAATTCTTCCTTTAGTTATATCAACCTTAGCACTTCCAGCTTGCTTTCCTCTGAATTTAAGCTTAATCGAATCAGTTTTATCATTTATAACATTGCTACTACCCTTACTTCCTAATATAAATCTAAGTTCTCCCTTTTTTACTTCTTTTTCGTCAACAATTTTAATTCCTTCTAATTCCTTTGCTGGTCCTATGTATTCTAATAAGTTAGAATCATACTTAACTCTAATATCTTGAGCATATATATTGTTTACATTATCTATACTCAAACTCGCCATTACTTCTTCATTTACTCTTATCTTTTCTTTTTCAGGTTTTATATTAATTATAAGTTTATTTGTATTATTTACAAGTTTCTTTACTCTTATTTGATAGTTATGACTAATATTTTGTTCTATCCAAGTAACATATAATTCATTGTTGTATATTTTTAAATTTGAGTTATTCGCATATTTAGATGAATCAATATTTAACCCTCCATCATCTATTCCTATCCATTTGATTCCATCATATTTCTTTATTCTTATTTGTGTTATATCCATACTATTTATTTCTGTCCAAGTAGCATATAATTCATTATTATATACTTCTAAATTTGGGGCATATGTTTCTCTAGATGAGTCAAAATTTAGCCCTCCATTATCTACTCCTACCCATTTACTTCCATTATATTTCTTTACTCTTAATTGATATATTCGATTGCCTTCGTCTTCATTCCATATCGCATATAACTTATTATTATATACTTTCAAATCTAAGTTACCATTCACATGTTTGGATAAATCAAATTTTAGTCCTCCATCATCGACTCCTATCCATTTACTTCCATCATATTTTTTTACTCTTATTTGATTTACTTCTTCAGCCTTTTCTTGCCAAATAGAATATAATTCATTGTTATACACTTCCAATTTTGGGTAAATCGGTGATCTAGTTGAATTAAAATTCAATCCTCCATTATCTACTTCTATCCATTTACTTCCATCATATTTCTTTACTCTTGTTTTATATATATCATTACTATTCATTTCACCCCAACAAGCATATAATTCATTGTTATATACTTTTAAATCTACAGTCTCTGTATTTTTAGATGAATCAAAGTTCAGTCCTCCATTATCTACTCCTATCCATTCATTCTCTACTTCTTTCTCATTTGATGAATTTACTTCATTATTAGCAAAAACGGTGTTAAAGCTTAGAACTATTAATAAAAAACTTAAAATTATCGCCTTGAATCTAATGTTTTTCTTCATAATACACCTCCATTATTTTATTTTCAAGTTTATTTTACCATTTCATACATTTTTATGAAATATTCTCTATTTTCTTTATATTTAACAACTAAAAAACTTCGCATTTTCATACGAAGTTTTTTTATCTATAATTTATATTTAAGAAATGTTAGATTACCTGTGAACGGTGTTTGTCAATAGAGTTGTCGCATAAAATCTAATCCTTTTGTTATGTTCGATTTTTTAAAATACATATTTTGAATATTTTACCATGTATTTTTCAAAAAGAGTATCTTTCAAGATATCTATTTTTCAAAATTATAT
>NZ_JAOASI010000029.1 GCF_025210165.1 Tepidibacter sp. | reverse complement strand
GATGAAGATATATCAAGAATTAAGTCTTTAGCATTTGGATAATATAACCATACATTTGAAGTTAAGAGGATATTTTTTTGTTAAAATCAATTTACCATATTAAGTAAATTGATTTCAACTAGCACAATAGATTAATTAATATGGTGATTTATAATAAGAAGGAGTTATTTTTACGCAAAATACGTCGAAAGAATTATTATATTGAATTTTTAATCTATTTCTTCTTTTCTATTTTAAATTCTTCAGGCAATGTATTCAGACTAAGGAATTAGTTTTAATAAGTTTTTCTCATATCTCATCTATGGATTATAGAAGATATTTTTCTGCTACTGAATTATTAGATTCTACTGTTTCGATAATAGAATACTTTGGTAGTGCATCTTTTATTTTCTTATCCGCATATTTTTTACATTCTTCCGGTAACAGTTTTAATTTTTAAGATTATTTATTTTTTTACACAAATCAAATTTGTAAAGTAGATAATGAAAAATATAAACAATTAAATGTTAGATGATTTTCATATACCTTCTACCATAAAACTTAGATTGTATCGTTCAAATATACGTTAAAAAACTTCTTTTGTTTGACCGTAGGGAGTTTAAGAAGTTTTAGTATATTTGATAAGATACAATCTTTAGTTTTATTAGAAGGTATATTAATTATCGGTATTTAATTGTTTATATTTTGGGGTTAGAATAGCTTCCTATTTTTTATTTCCAAAACCAGAATTATAATTATTTTAATTAATAATATCAAATATCATCTTACCAGCTACTGCTAATGACATAGTTACAAATATAGGCTTTATAAGCTTTGATCCTTTATCAAGGGCAAGCTTTGTACCAAACCTTGCCCCCATAATCATACATAGTGCAACTGGAATACCGTAGTAATAATTTATTTGAGAGTTAGAAGCAAATATTAATAAAGCTGTAATATTGCTTGTAAAGTTTAAAACTTTAGTATTTCCAGCAGCCTTTGTAAAATCAAATCCAAAAACACTTATAAGTCCAAACATTAAAAATGAACCAGTACCTGGACCGAAAAAACCATCATAAAATCCAAGGCAGAAACATAGTAGTATTCCTAATATAAAATTCTTCTTATTAAGTCCATTGAAAGTATCTTCTTTCCCTATTGACTTTGAAAAAAGACTGTATAATCCTACGGATAATATCATTATTAAAACTAATGATTGAAGTTTACCCTGATCTACCATAAGAACCGTATTAACTCCGAATATAGCTCCTACTAAAGTGAACGGTATAAGATATTTTAATATAGAAAAATTCACCTTACCAGATTTGGCAAAGTTTAAACTACTAGTAAATGATGCTGTTGTAGAGCAAAATTTATTTGTTCCAAGTGCTAAGTGAGGGGGAATACCTGCCATCAAAAATGCAGGAATACTTATAAGACCTCCACCACCAGCTATAGAGTCTACAAATGCTGCAATAAAACCTGAAAAACATAAAAATAATAATTTAAAAATCATTTTATCACCTACTTAAATTAATATCAATTAATTGTATCACATATCCAAATTAATATCATAGGCAAATAAAAAAGAATTCAGAATATTTATTTATCCGAATTCTTTTTTGTAGACGAATTTTATTTAACTTCTATACAGACACTATTTTCCCAAAGACCATGTATATTACAGTAGCTAAGGGCGTGTATAGTACCAGATTTACTAAGTTTTACACTTGTAATTCCTACAGGTTGAGTTGAGTTATCTGATTCCCCGTGAGCTGAGAAATTAAAATTAGCTATTTCAACAGGAAATTTATTGTTTTCACCCTTGAAGAATACTTTAACCCAAGATATATGGTGCTCTAAAGTGTTAGGGTGTTTTATTTCATCTCCTATAGATACTCTTAAGTCAAACTCTTTATCTTTTTCTATATTTTCAGGAACATGTATAACCGGTACGTGCTTCTCTCCTTTAAAATCTCCAGTTTGTAAAAATTCTTTTAAGCTTTTCATTTATAAAAACCTCCCTTTAAATTTATTAATTTTAATATATTATTATATATTCCCTTGATTAATAAAAATAAACATAATATATGAAGCAACCTATATATTTTCCTTTATTTTTCATATATTAAGGTATTATAAATTTTTTGTTTTGCACATTGTAGTCAAAAATATAAGTTGAAAATTAGGAATTAAATAATATAGCTCTCATAAAATTATATAAGGGGAGGTGTGATAATGGTTAACTTGCCTAATGATTTACAAATTGATTTGCCAAGAGTTACTACCATTAGCAATAAATGCATTAACATAGAAAACTATATAAGTGTTATGGAGTATTCTACACAAATGATAAAAGTTAATACAAAGATAAATGTATTAAAAATAGAAGGAGATAATCTTATTATAAAATATATAACTGAGGATGATTTATGCATTGAAGGTAAAATATACTCTGTCGAATATTGGGTTTAAGGGGGTATAAAAGTTGTGGCAATATGTTAAAGGATTTTGCGTAGTAACAATAGAAGGGTTGAATTTAGAAAAATTTATAAATAATTTGGCTAAAAATAGAATTTATATATTCAACATAAAAAGGATATCTGAAACAAAAATAGAAGCATATGTATATAAAGATGATGTTAAAGAACTTATAAGTATTTATAGAAAATCCAACTATAACTTAAAGATTAAAAAATCTATAGGTATTCCTTTTCTTATGAAAAGAGTTTATAAAAGAAAGACTCTTTTATTTGGAGGAATTTTATCTATATTTATATTGTTGTTTTTAACAACATTTATAACAAATGTGTACATAGACTGTCCAGAAGGGATAGATAAGAAAGAACTTAGAAAAGAACTTTATGAATGTGGACTCAAACCTGGAACTAATAAGTATATAATAGATAAAAAGGATATAAGAGATAGTATATTGTATAAGTTTAATTCTGTCGCTTATATATCTATAAACATACAAGGGACTAGTGCTTTTATAGATATAGTAAAAAAAGCTGAAGAGCCTAAAGAAAATAGTAAAATAAATTGTAATATAATTGCCAAAAAAGATGGTATAATAGAGAAAGTAATACCAAGAAGTGGAGAAGCATTGATTAAAAAAGGTGATATAGTAAAGACAGGAGATGTATTAATAGCTGGTGGAAATCTTACCGCTAAAGGAGAAGTATGGGCAAGAACATTTTATGAAATAACAGAAAAAGTAGAGTATACAAATAAAAGTAAATATAGAACTGGTAAAAATAAAAAAATATTCAAGATAAAGGTATATGATAAGGAGTTTAGCACAAATAAAAATATATCTTATAAAGAATATGATGTTAAAACAAATGATTTTAATATACAATATAAAAATTTTGAATTTCCAGTACAACTTCAAATAGATACTTTTTATGAGGTTAATATAAAGAAAGATGATAAGGACTTAAATGAAATAAAAACTACTCTTAAATCAAAAGCTCTAAAAAAAATGGATTATTTATTACCAGTACAGGCAAGAATAATAGATAAAAATGAAAATTATAGTGTAGAAAAGAATATCTTAAAGTTCACGGTTATTATACAAACTTTAGAAGATATAGGGAAGTATGAAGAAGTAGAAGGAGGAAATTATACTGATGATAAATTGCAAGATACAGATAGAGAATGATGAATTTTCAAAACAATTATTTGGAAGTCTTGACAAAAATATAAAGATTATAGAAGAACGTATTAATGTTGATATAGTTTTAAGAGATGGAAGTATAGTTTTAATAGGTGAAGAAAAGAATGTAGAGTTTGGAAAAAGACTTATTAAAGAGTTAGAAATTATGGTTGAAAAGGGAAATGAACTAAACAATCAAAATATATCTTATTGTATAAACTTATTATTTGAGGGTACAGAGGAAAAGATGCAAGAATTATCTGATGATATTATTGCTTTTACTGTAAAGTCAAAGCCTATACAACCAAAAACTCTTGGGCAGAAAAAATATATCAATTTAATCAAAGAAAATAATATTACATTTGGAATAGGTCCTGCAGGTACTGGAAAAACTTATTTGGCTGTTGCTATGGCTGCAAGGTCCCTTAAAAAAGATGAAGTAAATAGAATAGTTTTAACAAGACCAGCTGTTGAGGCTGGAGAAACACTAGGTTTTTTACCAGGGGATTTAAAAGATAAAGTTGATCCATACTTAAGACCTTTATACGATGCTTTATTTGAGATATTAGGGTCTGAAAAATTTAATAGATATATGGAAAGAGGTATAATAGAAATAGCTCCCCTTGCTTTTATGAGAGGTAGAACACTAGATAATGCATTTATAATACTTGACGAAGCACAGAATACAACACCTGAACAGATGAAGATGTTTTTAACTAGACTTGGTTTTGGATCAAAGGCAGTAGTAACGGGAGATATTACTCAAACGGACATTCCAAAAAATAAAAAATCTGGATTATTACATGCAAAAGAAGTCTTAAAAGACGTAAAAGGAATATCTATTTGTGAGTTAACAGAAAAAGATGTTGTAAGACATGAGCTTGTTCAAAGAATAATAAAAGCATATAGTAAGTACGAGAAAAAAGAAGAATATAAGAAAAATAACAAAAAGAAAAATAAAAATTAGAAAGGAGAGGGAAAAATGAAGTTTAAGAAGTTTTCCCTTGCTCTTTTGTTTTTTATAATTAATTTTATAGTATTATTTGCATTTTTAGCTCCTCAAAAATATGAGTTAAGAATAGGACAAAGAGCTCAAGAAGATATAAAAGCAACAAAAGATATAGAAAATAAGATAGAAACACAAAAACTTATTGATAAAGCTGTTCAGCAGGTTCAACCTGTTTTTAAAATCAACCCAACAGTTCAGGCTGAAATAAAATCAGATATAGAAAAATTTTTTTCTGATATAAATGAGATTAATAAGCCTGCTACTACTGATGTTAATAATGGAGAACAATTAGATTCAAAGCAAAAACTAGAAATTATACAAAAGAAATACCCAGCAATATCTAATAAATCTATAAATTTAGCTCTTAATATGGAGAAAGTTAGGCTTGAAAAATTAAAGAATTATATATTTGAAATAATAAATCAGATAATGAGCACGGGTATAACTAAAGAAGAAGTAGATTATCAAAAGAAAAATGTGTCAGAGTTTTTTGAAGAGATAAAGACATTTAATCAGAATGAAAAGCTTTTAAGCATAGAAATAATAGATAGCTACATAAGACCTAATAAGTTTTTGGACTTAGAGAAAACACAAGAAAAAACAGAACAAGCAAAAACATCTGTTGAAAAGATTGTAATACCAAAAGGACAAAATATAATATCAAAAGGAGAAGTTATAACTAAAGAAAAACTAGAACTATTACAAAGTATAGGGCTTGTTCAAAAAAAAGGAAAAGAAGATTTTTTTGTTATAATAGGCCTTATACTTATAATAATAATACTTGAAGTCTTAGGAGTGTTATACATAAATGTTTTTGATAAAAAAATATTAAAAAATGAAAAGAAGCTATTACTTATAATATTGATTATTTCTATTACAATGTTAATTAGCATAAGCCTTAGTAAGATATCTTTATACATAATACCTGTTGCTGGAGCTAGTATGTTAATAAGCATACTTTTAAATACTAATATAGCTATAATATCGAACTTGATTATATCTATAATGCTTTATATAGCTACGGGAGATATAAATATATTATTGATATCATTAGTTTCTGGAACGTTTGGCTCTTTTGCTAATCTTGAAATAGCTCAAAGAAGAAATGTAATAATTACAGGATTTAAAATAGGGATTTTGAACTTATTGCTTGTAATGTCACTAGGTTTTATAACTACTACAAGCTTAAAAGAGCCTTTTATAAATTCATTACTTTCTTTGTTATCAGGTATAATTTCATCTATTTTCGTAGTTGGAAGTTTACCTTTATGGGAACATTATTTTGATATACTTACAAGTCTTAAATTATTAGAACTATCAAGTCCTAATAATGAAATATTAAAAAGAATGCTAATAGAAACACCAGGTACATATCATCACAGTATAATAGTTGGAAATTTAGCAGAAAGAGCTTGTGATAATATAGGAGCAAATTCTTTGTTTGCAAGAGTAGCTTCGTATTATCATGATATGGGAAAATTATCAAAACCATATTTTTTCAAAGAAAATCAAATAACTAACGACAATCCTCATGATAAAATGTCTCCTATAATGAGTGTGAAAATAATCAAAGAGCATGTAAGCTATGGAGTAGAACTTGCGCAAAAATATAAATTGCCTAAAGAAATAATAAATATAATAAGAGAACATCATGGAACAACATCTGTTGCATATTTTTATTATAAGGCTAAAGAAATGGGAATGGATGTAAAGGAAGAGGATTTTAGATATAAAGGTCCAGAACCTCAAAGTAAAGAAGCGGCTGTTATAATGATGGCAGACTCTGTGGAAGCTGCTATTAGAAGTATAAAAGAACCTAGTAAAGAGAAAATTGAAGATATGATAGAAAAAATAGTCAAAGGTAAATTAAATGATGGGCAGTTTAATAAAAGTAATTTAACATTAAAGGAATTAGACTTGATAAAAAGAGCTTTTATAGAAGTCATTATGGGTATGTTTCATGAAAGAATAGAATACCCTGAAGAAGGAGGAAATTAAATGCAGTTAATAATGGATAATAGACAAGATAAAATAGAAGTAAGTGATGAATTAATGAATATTATAAAAAATGTGACAAAAGAATGTTTAAATTATGAAGGATTTGATGATGACTATGAAATAAGTTTATCATTTGTTGATAATAATGAAATACATAATTTAAATAAAATGTATAGAGGAATAGATAGAGAAACGGATGTGTTGTCATTTCCATTAATAGGTGATAATGAGTTCGATATAGAACTTGAACAAAAAGCTCTTGGAGATATTGTAATATCTATGGAAAAAGCTCTAGAGCAAAGCAAAGAATATAATCACTCTTATGAGAGAGAAGTTGCATTCTTAGTGTGCCACAGTATGTTTCATTTAATGGGATATGATCATGATACAGAAGAAAATACAAAAATGATGAGATCAAAGGAAGAAAATGTTTTAGTTAAACTTGGGATAGTGAGAGAGTAATATGAGAGCTAAGAATCTTATAAATGCTTTCAATTGTGCTATAGATGGAATAGTATATACAGTCAAAAATGAGAGGAACATGAAGATACATTACCTAATATCGATAATAGTCTTATTCCTAAGTTTATTCTTTGATTTGACTAAGTATGAAATGATTATTCTATTTTTTACTATATCATTAGTTATAATATCTGAAATGATAAATACAGCAATAGAAAAATCAATAGATTTATTTACTAGTGAATATCACGAACTGGCAAAAATTGCTAAAGATGTTTCGGCAGGAGCTGTTTTAATTTCATCTTTAAATTCTATTGTAATAGGGTATTTACTATTTTTTGATAGAATAAATCCGTTATCAAATATTGTTCTAAATAAAATAAGAAAATCAGATATGCATATAACAGTTATAGGAATAGTAATAGTTCTAATATTAGTAGTCGGAGTTAAAGCAATAACAAAAAAAGGTACTTATTTAAAGGGTGGTATGCCCAGTGGACATGCGGCACTTGCGTTTTCTGTTGCCACTGCAGTTACGTTTATTTCTGAGGAAATACTAGTATCAACTCTTACATATATACTAGCCTTACTTGTTGCTCAAAGTAGAATAGAAGGAGAAATTCATAGTGGAATAGAAGTTGTATTTGGAGCTATATTGGGAATATTAACAACTATACTAGTATTTCAAATAAGTTTAGGATAGAGAATGGAAGTATTTCCATTCTTTTGACGACTCTGGATGTAAGTGATATTTTAAATAAATATTGGATAAAACTTAAATGTTTGATATAATTGAAAATGCTCTATATCTTGGTTTATCCTAAACCTAAGGTATGGAGTTAAAGCGAAAGGATGATGGATTTTTGAAAAAAAATAGTTCTGATAAAACAGACATTAAAAGAGTATTTATAACAGGAATTTTTACCATTCTTCCAATTGCTGTTACTATATCATTAGTATTTTGGCTTTTTAATAAGGTAGATTATATATTTAGAGTTCCTCTTGAAAAACTATTAGGAATGCATCTTTATGGTGTTGGTATAGTAATAACATTAATATTAACATTTGCTGCAGGGGTTTTTGCAACAGATGTCATAGGTAAAAAGGTATTTAATGGATTCGAAAAAGTAATGCACAAGATTCCTTTGGTTGGAATGATATATTCTTCCGTAAAACAGGTAGTGGATGCTTTTGCTACTAGAAAAGGAGAAGGTTTTAAAAATACTGTATTAGTTCAATATCCTTCAAAGGGTATATATACAATAGGATTCATAACTACGAATGCACCAGACTCTATAAATGGATATACAGGAGAAGAAAGTGTATTTGTATTCATACCCACAACTCCAAATCCTACATCTGGAATGCTTGTTGCAGTAGCTAAAAAAGATATAATATATTTAGATGTATCTATTGATAATGCTCTTAAAATAATAGTTTCTGGTGGAATTGTGGGGTATAAAGAGAACTAAGGAGGAATTTTAAAATGGATAATAAAGAATTATTAAAAATAGCAGAAAAGGCTAAGGAAAATGCATATGTTCCATATTCTAAATTTCATGTAGGAGCAGCTCTTTTAACTAAGTCAGGTAAAGTTTTTACTGGATGCAATGTAGAATGTGCATCTTATGGAGGAACTAACTGCGCAGAAAGAACAGCAATATTTAAGGCTGTATCAGAAGGTGAGAGAGAGTTTGAAAAAATAGCAATAACTAGTGATAATACAGGTGAAACTTACCCATGTGGAATATGTAGACAAGTTATATTAGAATTTGGAAGACACATTAAAGTTGTATTAGGAGAGTCTGAAGGTGAGTATAGAGAGTTATCTATAGATGAATTGATTCCTCATGGCTTCACAGGAGCAGACCTTAAAAAATAAAGAGGTGATAAGATGAGTTTTAAATCAGGATTTGCAAGTATAATTGGAAGACCTAATGTAGGTAAATCTACTATTATGAACAAAGTTGTTGGAGAAAAAATAGCTATAATGAGTGATAAGCCTCAAACAACAAGAAATAAAGTTCAATCAGTTTTGACTACGGAGGATTTTCAAATAGTATTTTTAGATACACCAGGAATACATAAACCAAAGAATAAATTAGGAGAGTATATGGTTAAAGTTGCAACAGATACTCTTAATGAAGTGGATGTAGTTTTATTTGTGGTTGATGACTCTAAAACTATAGGTCCTGGAGATAGAATGATTATAGAAGATTTAAAAAAGGTTAGAACACCTATAGTACTTGTTATAAATAAAATAGATAAGCTTGAAAAAGAGGAATTGATTCTTCTTATGAAAAAATACAATGAAGAAGGAATATTTGATGAAATAGTACCTATATCTGCGCTAAAAGAAGGTCATTTAAATTCATTAGTAAAAACTATAAACAAGCATTTACCTCAGGGACCTAAGTATTTCCCAGATGATATGATAACAGACCAACCTGAAAGAGTTTTGATTTCAGAGCTAATAAGAGAGAAGGTTCTGCATTATGTTCATGAGGAAGTTCCTCATGGGGTTGCAGTTGAGGTTGAGCAGATGAAATCAAGAGAAGGTGGTAATATAATAGATATATCTGCTGTTATATACTGTGAAAGAGATTCTCATAAGGGTATTATAATAGGAAAAAATGGAAGAAAACTAAAAGGAATAGGAAAATCTGCAAGAGAAGATATTCAAAAACTTTTAGGTTCAAAGGTTTATCTTCAAACGTGGGTTAAAGTTAAGTCTAATTGGAGAAATTTAGAAAATTATATAAGCAATTTCGGATACAACAATAAATAATATAATCTTCATACGGGGGTGGAATCTATGAATAAGAATGAAGTTTTATTTCAAGAAATAATAATTCAAGTTAATGCATTAATAGATAGTGAGAAAATAATAGATTTAAATGAATATATAGAGGAACTTCACCCCCGAGATATATCCGAAATATTAATAGATTTACAAGAAGAGAAAAAAATAAAGTTATTCGAGATACTTCCACTAGAAGTTGCAGCTAAGGTACTTGATGATTTAGACTCGGATATGTTTACTACTATTCTATCAAAGATTAGCATAGATCATAAAAAAAGAATACTAGATCTTATGTCTCAAGATGACATGGTTGATATATTAAGTGATTTATCAGAGGAAAAAAGACATGAAATAATAAATCTTTTAGATAAGGAACTAGCTCAAGATATAAAGGAATTACTTGTGTACGACGAAGACTGTGCTGGTGGTATAATGACTACAGATTTTGTCGTTTTGAGTAAGGATATTACATGTTATGCAGCTATAGAGTATTTAAGAGAAAATGCTCCAGATGCAGAAACTATATATTATGTATATGTTGTAGATAAGAATGATAGACTTGTTGGAGTGATTTCTCTAAGAGAACTTATTGTTTCAAGACCTAATACTATTATTGAAGATATAATGAGCGAAAAGGTAATCGATGTTAATGTAAACGATGATCAAGAAGAAGTTGCAAAGATTGTATCAAAATATGATCTTTTAGCAATCCCTGTAACAGATATAAATGGAAAGATAAGAGGTATAATAACAGTTGATGATATAATTGACGTTATACAAGAAGAAGCAACAGAAGATATATATAAATTTGCAGGAACATCAGAAGCTGAAAGTGAATATTTAGAAGATATTAAATTTTTTCCAAAAGTAATTTCTGCTGTTAAAGCAAGGCTTCCGTGGTTACTTATAACATTAATTGGAGGTACTTTGTCAGCTAAGATACTTGGAAAATATGAAAGTACAATAAAGGCATATGCAGCTGTATCGTTTTTTATGCCTCTTTTAACTGGAATGGGAGGAAATGTTGGGACTCAGTCATCTACATTGACGGTAAGAGGTCTAGCAACAGGTCATATAGACCAAAAGAATGCGTTTAAAACAATATTCCAAGAAATGAGTATAGGACTTAGTGTTGGGTTTATATGTAGTGTTATAATCTGTATTGTTGCTTATTTATGGATAGGGGACTTTAAATTAGGAGTAGTCGTTGGAATAGCTATGGCATCTAATATGCTAACTGCTGCTACAATAGGTACATTAGTACCCATTATATTTAAAAGATTGGGTGTTGACCCAGCGGTTGCATCAGCTCCGTTTATTTCCACAACACTTGATATAACTGGTCTTACTATATATTTTACATTAACAACTGCTCTGTTACTAAAATTTTCTTAAAATAAAAAAAATATTATGTATATTATCCCCCTTCTTACCAAAAAATAAAGATAAATGGACAGAAGGGGGTTTTTAAAATGAATAAATCAATATGGGAATATTTTAAAAAAACAGGAGACATAAATGCATATATGTATCTCAAGTCCTACGATAGCTTAAAGCTTAAATTGAATACAGTGAGGGAGATTGAAAATAATTATGTTTATAAATACAGATGGGATAGTACTGAAATCGATTAAGTATGAAGAATCAGATTCTATAGTAGTTATATTTACAAGAAAGCTTGGAAAGATTTCAGTACTTGCAAAAGGAGCTAGAAGGTCAAAGAGTACATTTTTATCAGGAACACAGGTATTTTCATATTCTAATTTTTATATTAGAAGAAATGGAAATATGTATAAATTGAATCAATGCGAAGTAAAACAAAGCTTTTATAACTTGTCTTATAATATGGATACTTTAGCTCATGCTAGTTACATTAGTTCATTGGTTGAACAAAATATATTTGAAAACCAGACTAATAATAGGTTGTTTGATTTATTATTAAAGACGTTGTACTTATATTCATATGATGATGCAAATTATCAATTGATAACAAATATATTCGAACTTAAACTGTTAGATTTTATAGGATATAAGCCCAATGTTTTAAAATGTACTAATTGTGGTAATAATAATTTAAATAAAGGAAAGTTTAGCATAACAGAGGGTGGTATGTTGTGCAGTAAATGCATAGGCACAGATAAGTATAGTATAAAAATTGACCCAACAACTATAAATTTAATTGAGTACATATTAAAAAATGATATAATAATATGTAATAAAGTGAGGGTATCAAAATATATACTAAATCAACTAGATAATATTTTGAAAAAATATTTAATGACTCATATAGAAAATTTGAATTTGAAATCATTAAATTTTCTTGAAAATTTAAAAGGGTAAGGAGAGGATAATATGGAAATAACACTTGAAAAAATTGATCAGATTAGGGAAAGAATGAATGTAGGGTATGAAAAAGCCAAAGAAGCATTAGTTAATTCAAATGGAGATGTTATAGAGGCTTTAGTTTATCTTGAAAAAAGAGAAGGAAATGTATTTAAGGGAATAAATGAAAAAAGTAATGAAATGATAGAAAAATTAAAGGAAACTCTTAAAAAGGGAAATATAACCAGAGTTATGCTTGAAAAAGATGGAGATGTTCTACTTAATATGCCTGTAACAGCAGGAGCAATTGGATTGGTATTAGGACCAATAGCTGCAATAGTAGGTGTAGGAGCTGCTGTTGTAGGTAAATATAAAATAAAAATAGTAAAAACAAATGGTGAAACTGTAGATATAAATGATATGACACAAGAATCATTTAATGATATAAAAGAGAAAACGCAAGGATCTTTTAATGATATAAAAGAGAAGATGAATTTTAATAAATCTGATGATAAAGATATTACAGATGATATAATAAAAGAAGAAACTCAGGAAACGCCTAATGAACTTGACAAATAACCCTGATTTTGTTAAATTTAGAGTTAGAATTGTTTAAAATTTAGCCTTTCGCCAAAAGCGAAAGGCTAAATTTTTTAAATAAGTATAGGAGGAAAAAAAATGAATTTTCAAAATATGATACTTTCTCTACAAGACTACTGGTCGAAGCAAGGCTGTATAGTAATGAATCCTTATGATGTAGAAAAGGGAGCAGGAACTATGAGCCCTTATACATTTTTGAAATCACTTGGGCCTGAACCTTGGAAAGTTTGTTATGTAGAACCTTCAAGAAGACCAACGGATGCGAGATATGGAGAAAATCCTAATAGATTATATCAACACCACCAGTTTCAAGTGATACTTAAGCCATCTCCGGATAATGTACAAGAATTATATTTAGACAGTTTAAAGGCTATAGGAATAAACCCGCAAGAACATGATATAAGATTTGTAGAAGATAACTGGGAAGCTGCTGCTGTTGGAGCTTGGGGACTTGGATGGGAAGTTTGGCTTGATGGTATGGAAGTAACTCAATTTACATATTTTCAACAAGTTGGTAATATAGATTGTGAACTTGAATCAGCAGAGATTACTTATGGACTTGAAAGACTTGCTATGTATATTCAAGAAAAAGATGATGTGTACGACCTTCAGTGGAATGATGAAATAACTTATAGAGATATATTCCAAAAGGCGGAATATGAGCATTCTGTTTATAGCTTTGAAGAAGGAAATACTGATATGATGTTTGAACACTTCAATGCTTATGAAGAAGAAGCTAAAAAACTATTAGAAAAAGGCTTGGTTCAGCCAGCTTATGATTATATATTAAAATGTTCCCATACATTTAATGTATTAGACGCAAGAGGGGCTATTGGTGTAAGTGAAAGAGCATCTTTTATAGCAAAAGTTAGAAATATGGCGAAAATGGTTGCTAGTACTTACGTTAAACAAAGAGAAGAAATGGGATACCCTCTTTTAAAGAAAGGGGGAAAGTAGTATGAATAAGTATCTTTTATTTGAAATTGGATGTGAAGAAATTCCAGCAAGATTTATGGATAGTTCTTTAAAACAATTAAAGGAAAACTCAAAAAAATTCTTAAATGAAAATAGAATAAATTTTGAAGATATAAAAACTTACGGAACACCAAGAAGACTTACTTTGATAATAGAGGGTCTATCTGATAGTCAAAATGATTTAGAAGAAGAAATAAAAGGACCTGCAAAAAGAATAGCTTTTGATGATAATAATGAACCTACAAAACCTCTTCAAGGTTTTATGAGAAGTAAAGGATTAAATATAGCAGATTTATATTTCAAGGTTGCAGGTAAGGAAGAGTATGTATTTGCTAAATTAAGAGAAGAAGGAAAAAATACAGAAGATGTATTAAAGGATATTCTTCCTAATTTAATAAAATCTATAAATTACCCAAAAACTATGAAATGGGGAGGGAAGCAATTAAGATTTACAAGACCTATTAGATGGATATTATCTATATACAATGGACAAATTCTTGATTTTGAAATAGAAGGAATAAAATCATCTAATGTTACAAGAGGACATAGATTCTTAGGTAAAGAAAATATAACTGTAAATTCAGTTGATGAATATCTAGATGAACTTAGAAAAAACTATGTAATACTTGATCAAAATGAGAGAAAAGAAATTATAAGAAAACAATGTATAGAGGTTGCAAGTTCATTAAATGGACAAGTATTAATGGATGAAGATTTATTAAATGAGGTTACTTATCTGCTTGAATATCCAACAGCTTTTTATGGTGAATTTGAAAAAGATTATTTAAAGCTTCCAAAGGAAGTTATAATAACACCTATGAAAGAACATCAAAGATATTTCCCTGTATTAAGAGAAGATAAAGAGTTATTACCTAATTTTATAACTGTTAGAAACGGTACTGATTATAAAATTGAAAATGTAAAAAAGGGAAATGAAAAAGTTTTAGAGGCAAGACTTGCTGATGCACAATTTTTCTATAAAGAAGATACTAAAATTGAGCTTGATAAATATATTGAAAAGCTTAAAAATGTAGTATTCCAAGAACAATTAGGAACTATATATGATAAAACTTTAAGAATAGAGAAATTATCTAAAAAACTAACTTCTGAATTTGGATATGAACAAGATGAAGAGAATACTATGAGAGCTGCAAAAATATGTAAAGCAGATTTAGTTACTAATATGGTATTTGAATTTACAGAACTTCAAGGTGTTATGGGAAGAGAATATGCTAAGGTATCTGGTGAGAATAAGGTAATAGCTGATGCTATATTCGAGCACTATCTTCCTAGATTTTCAGGTGATATACTACCTACTAAAAATTCTGGAACTATTATATCTATAGCTGATAAAATGGATTCAATAGCAGGATTTTTTGCAATAGGAATACAACCTACAGGATCTCAAGATCCATATGCATTAAGAAGACAAGCCTTAGGTATAATTAATATATTAATGGATAAAAATATAAATGTAAGTTTGAAAAATATAATAGATTATGCCCTAAGTAATTATGATAACCTAAAGTTTGATAAAGAAAAGATAAGTTCGGAAATATTAGATTTCTTTAATCAAAGAATAAAAAATATATTCAGTGAAATGGGTATAAGATATGATGTTATAGATGCTATTATTAGCTCTCATATCGATGATGTATCTGATATGTACAATAGAGCAAAAGAACTTAATATGTGGATAAACAAAGATGAAATAATAGAAATATTAACTGGATTCAACAGGGTATCTACTTTAGCTCAGAAAGCTGAGTCGAGTGAAATAAAGGAAGAATATTTACAAGCTAAAGAAGAAAAAGTTCTATATTATGAGTTTAAAAAAGTAAAACATACTGTTAAATCATCTATAGATAAAAAAGAATATTCTAAGGCTTTGGATGAATTTATTGTACTTAAAAACCCTATTGATAATTTATTCGATACTGTAATGATTATGGATAAAGATGAAAATATTAAAAATAATAGATTAGCTTTATTAAAACAAATATATGATACTATGCTTTTAATATGTGATCTTTCAAAAATAGTATATAAATAATAAAAAAGTCGGGAGAAATTCCCGACTTTTTACTTATACTTAAGCTACTATAAATTTTTTGTTTTGTGAATAATATTGATTGAACAAGTGTACTTGCAATTGTTTTTGAACAACGGAGCCTTGGCGATATGAGTCACCCCGATAGCGAGTAGACGAATTTTTTGTTATAAATTTAATTTTCTTATTTACACATAACAAATATATATATATAATATACTATATAAGAAGTTGAGGATAAAAAGTATATCACATTGTTTGAAAAGAGGTGTTTAATATACAATTTAACGATAGACAAATAAAGATAATAGATATAGTTAAAGAGCATCAGCCTATAACTAGTGAAAATATAGCATCAATGTTAAATGTTACAAGAGCAACTTTAAGACCGGATCTTGCAATACTTACTATGACTGGAATATTGGATGCAAGACCAAAGGTTGGTTATTTTTATTCAGGAATAAATCAAAATCATATAATATCAGAAGAATCAAAGAACAAAAAGGTTAGTGAAATAATGAGTATACCAGTAATGCTTACAGAAGAAACAACAGTATATAATGCTATTGTCACTATGTTCTTAGAAGATGTGGGAAGTATATATATAATAAATAATGGCCATTTATCAGGTGTAGTGTCTAGAAAAGATTTACTTAAAAGCACTATAGGTGGCATTGATATAAATAAAATACCAGTAGGTATGATTATGACTAGAATGCCAAATATTATTATGTGTAAAGAAGAAGATACTGTAATTAAAGTGGTAAGAAAAATAATAGAGCATGAAGTTGATTCTGTGCCTGTAGTAAAAAATGAATTAAAAGATAATAAAGAGCACTACAAAGTAATAGGTAGAGTATCCAAAACTAATATAACAAAATTATTTTTAGAGTTATTTGAATAATAAAGGAGTGTATTATGGAAAAGTTAGTTATATATATAATATCTGATTCTCTAGGAGAGACAGGAGAACAAGTAGCAAAAGCTTCTATAGGTCAGTTTAATTTAAAAAACTATGAAATAAGAAAATATCCATATGTACTGGATAAACAGTTTTTAGATGAAATATTAAATGATGCAAAATACCAAAACTCTATAATAGTTTACACACTTGTGGATTTAGAACTTGCAAATCGTACAGTGGAATTTTGTAAAGACAATAATATACCAGGATTAGATTTAATAAATCCTCTTATAAATGCTATAAGTTTAAGAACAGATTTTAATCCATTAAGAGAGCCTGGGATAATAAGAAAACTTGATGAAAAGTATTTTAAGAGAGTAGAGGCTATAGAATTTGCTGTAAAATATGATGATGGAAAAGATTCAAGAGGACTTATAAAATCAGACTTAGTGTTAGTTGGTATATCTAGAACTTCTAAAACTCCTCTTAGTATGTACCTTGCAAATAAAAATATAAAAGTAGCTAATGTACCTTTAGTTCCTGAAGTTCCAGTACCTAAGGAATTGTTTGAAGTATCTAATAAAAAAATAATAGGACTTACTAATACTCCAGAAAAGTTAAATCAGATAAGACAAGAGAGATTGAAGGCATTAGGACTCTCTGGAAATGCCAATTATGCAAATATGCAACGAATACTAGAAGAAATTGAATACGCAGAAAATATAATGAAGAAATTAGGTTGCCCAATAATAGATGTATCAAATAAAGCAATTGAAGAAACAGCAGGACTTATTATAAATATAATGAAAGAAAATGGTCTTAGAGTGTATAAGGGATTTCTTAATAATTAACATAAAATCATACTAATTACTAAAAATATAAGCTGATTAATAATATTAAAGGGAGAGTGTAAAAAGTGGGGAAATTTGTATACAGCTTTAACGAAGGTTCAAAGGAAATGAAAAATCTATTAGGTGGAAAAGGAGCTAATTTAGCTGAAATGACTAAAATAGGACTTCCAGTTCCTCCAGGGTTTACAATTACAACAGATGCTTGTAATACTTACTATACTAAAGATAAAAAGATTTGGGATGAACTTTTAGATCAAATAATGGATAATCTTTCAAAATTAGAAAAAACTTTAGATAAAAAATTAGGAGATAATGAAAATCCGCTTCTTCTTTCAGTAAGATCAGGTGCTGTTATATCTATGCCTGGAATGATGGATACTATACTTAACTTAGGACTTAACGATATAGCTGTAGAAGCACTTTCTAAAAAAACTAATAATGAAAGATTTGCTTATGATAGTTATAGAAGATTTATTCAAATGTTTTCAGATGTTGTTATGGGAATTCAAAAATATAAGTTTGAAAGAATACTAGATAATGTAAAAGAATCAAAAGGATATAAATATGATACAGAACTTACAGTTGATGATTTAAAAGAGATAGTTAAGGAATTTAAAAATATTTATAAGAAGGAATTAAGACAAGAGTTTCCAGATAATCCTAAGGAGCAATTAATATTAGCTGTAAAGGCTGTATTTGACTCATGGAACAACCCAAGAGCTGATGTATATAGAAAGTTAAATGACATACCTCATAATCTAGGAACTGCTGTAAATATACAATCTATGGTATTTGGAAACATGGGAAAAACATCAGGTACAGGAGTTGCATTTACAAGAAACCCATCTACTGGTGAAAATATATTATTCGGAGAGTATTTAGTAGATGCTCAAGGTGAGGATGTAGTTGCTGGTATTAGAACACCTGAACCTATAGCTAGTTTAAAAAATATCATGCCTGATATATATAATAAATTTGAAAATATAACTGAAATACTTGAAAATCACTATAAGGATATGCAGGATATAGAGTTTACTATAGAAAATGAGAATTTATATATTCTACAAACTAGAAATGGAAAGCGTACAGCAAAGGCCGCTATAAACATAGCTGTTGATATGGTAAATGAAAAATTAATAAATAAAGAAGAAGCTATAATGAGAGTAGATCCTAAACAACTAGATCAACTGTTACATCCTAACTTTGAGGAAAAAGCACTAAAGACAGCAACTCTTATATCAAAAGGACTTCCAGCTTCTCCTGGTGCAGCATCTGGAAAAGTATACTTTAATGCAAATGATGTTGTTACTGCTAATGAAAATGGAGAAAAAGCTATACTTGTAAGACTTGAAACATCACCAGAAGATATAGAAGGAATGGTATCAAGTGAGGGGATACTTACTGCAAGAGGCGGAATGACATCACATGCAGCTGTTGTTGCAAGAGGCATGGGTAAGTGTTGTGTAGCAGGGTGTTCAGATATAAAAGTTCATGAAGATAAAAAAGAACTTAGAGTTAAAGATATTGTTATAAAAGAAGGAGAATATATATCTCTTGATGGATCA
This sequence comes from Tepidibacter sp., assembly GCF_025210165.1. Classification (GTDB taxonomy): domain Bacteria; phylum Bacillota; class Clostridia; order Peptostreptococcales; family Peptostreptococcaceae; genus Tepidibacter_A. The sequence goes on along the minus strand of NZ_JAOASI010000029.1, from coordinate 114,741 downwards.
ACTGGTAGTGTTTACATAGGAAATATACCTAAACATGAAGTTGAGCTTGTAGGAAAATTTGAAGAGTTTATGGATTGGGTAGACGAGATAAGAGTTCTTAAGGTAAGAACTAATGCTGATACTCCAAAGGATGCTAAAACTGCTGTTAAATTTGGAGCTGAGGGTATAGGTCTTTGTAGAACAGAGCATATGTTCTTTGAAGAAGATAGAATCCCTGTTGTTAGAAAAATGATTTTATCTAAGACTATAGATGAAAGACAAGAGGCTTTAGAAAAATTACTTCCTATGCAAAGAGAAGACTTTGCACAAATATTTGAAGCTATGGAAGGAAGAGAGGCAACTATAAGACTTTTAGATCCTCCTCTTCATGAATTTTTACCTAAGAAAGAAGAAGATATAAAAAACTTAGCTGATGATATGAATATATCCTATGAAGATATAGAAAAGAGAATTGAAGATTTAGAAGAGTTTAACCCTATGCTTGGACACAGAGGATGCCGTCTTGCTGTAACCTATCCTGAAATATATATGATGCAGGCAAGAGCTATAATGGAGGGTGCAATTGATGCTAAAAATAAAGGCTTTGATGTATCACCAGAGATTATGATACCTCTTATTGGAGATATAAATGAACTTAAATATATAAAAGAGTTTGTTGTAAATGTAGTAGAAGATGTTTTAAAAGAATCAAAAATAGATATGAAGTATATGGTTGGAACTATGATAGAAGTTCCAAGAGCAGCACTTACTGCTGATGAAATAGCAAAAGAAGCTGAGTTCTTTAGTTTTGGAACTAATGATTTAACTCAAATGACATATGGATTCTCTAGAGATGATGCAAATAAATTCCTAGTAGAGTATGAATCTAAAGAACTATTTGAAAAAGATCCATTCCAAGTATTAGATAAAAATGGTGTTGGAAAACTAGTTAAAATGGCATCAAAACTTGGAAGAGAAACAAGAAAAGATATAAAACTTGGTATATGTGGAGAACATGGAGGAGAGCCTGCTTCTGTAGAGTTTTGCCATGATATAGGACTTAATTATGTATCTTGTTCTCCTTATAGAGTACCAATTGCTAGACTTGCAGCTGCTCAAGCAGTATTGAAAGAAAAATCACAAGTATCTATGGCTTAGTAATTTAAAAGGTCTTAATATCTCAGATATTAAGACCTTTTTTAATATACAGTATTGATTTTATAAAAAGTGTATGTTAAAATATTTAATGACCAGTGGTCATGGGGAGGGTGATTAATGGAACATAATAAAAAAAATATAAGCAGAGAGTATATAAAAAAAGTAGCGAAAGAGCTTTTTTATGAAAAAGGTTTAGAAAAAACTTCTGTAAATGATATTGTAAAAAAAGCAGATATAGCAAAAGGAACGTTATATATATACTATAAAAGTAAAAATGAATTAATTGATGATATATTCACAGAGGTAGCAGAAAATATTATAAAAAATATTAAAAAAAAGAAAGCTTTGGAACAAGTACAATCAGAAGAATTAACTGAGATTAGATATTCTATAGAAGAATTTCAAAATGACATTACTTTTTTAAAAATGATGAAAAGTAATTTATCATATGAAAAAGAATTTAGATACAAAAAACAGATTATAGAATTTATAAAAGAAATGGCAAAAAAATCTACAAAAAACAATTCTAATATAGATATTTTTTGTACAGATACTTTTGCATATATTATTGCAGATATGGTTGTAAATACTTGTTACAATGCAATAGTTTTGAAAAATCCTTATGCAATAGATGAAGCAGAGATGGTTTTGAAAAATATATTAAAAAAGTTAATTACATAATTTTTTTAATTAAATATGACTGATGGTCATTTAGCGTTGGTTAACAATCGATGGTCGGTAGTTTGTATTTTAAACCATTAATGACCGATGGTCACTGATGTTAGCAATGTATATAAATATATGAAGGAGAGGATATTGTGAGAAAAAGATTAGGAATTATTCTTATGTTAATTTTAATGATATATTCATTAATAGGGTGTTCAAAAGAAGAAAAGGAAGTGGTTTCAGAAAAAGTAAGAACAGTTAAAGTTAAAAAGGTTGAACAAAAAGAAAATCCAGTTACATTAGATTATATAGGAACGGTAGATTCTAAAGAAATTGTAAAATATAGCTTCAAGTCTCCTGGAAAAATTGGGAAAGTATATGTTGAGAAAGGGCAAAAGGTTAAAAAAGGTGATAAGCTTGCACAACTTGACATTAAAGATTTAAACTATGCTGCTAATGCTGCAAGAGCTACAATGGAAACAGCAAATTTAGATATTCAAAAGGCTAAGGATTCTTTAAAATATGCACAAGATTACTTTGAAAAAGTAGAAAAACTTTATAATAAAGAAATTATATCAATGGACGATTATGATAAGGCAAAGTTAAATGTTGATACTTTACAAAGAACTCATAATCAAGCTATTTCAACATTTGAAAAGGCAAAAACAGATTATGATTATAAGACAAGTATGCTTAATGATTCTACAATATATGCTAATCAAAATGGGATTATAGTAGATACACTATATAAAGAAGGAGAACTAGCACCACAAGGATATCCAGTTGTAGTTGTAAGAAGTACAATTCAAATAGTAAATGTAGGAATATCTCAAAATGATTTAGATAAAGTAAAAATAGGAACTAGTGCTCTTATTGATGTACAGAATTCTTCAGTGAAAGGTAAAATAACAAATATATCTGAAGCACCAGATTCAGATACAAGAACATATAATGCAGAAGTTGAAGTCGTAGGTGATAATTTAAGGTTAGGAAGTATAGCTAAGATTAAATTTGAGATAGGTAGTGAAAATGGGATTTGGGTACCTATTAGCTCGGTTATGGCTAATGGAGTAGATTATGTATATATTATAAAAGATTCAAGAGCTATGAAAAGAACCATAGAATTACAAAATGTATCAGGAAGCAATGTAAAGGTAAAAGGAATTAATAAAGGAGATTTATTAGTAATAGAAGGAATGAAGAATATAAAGAACGGATATAAGGTTAGCATAAAAAAATAAGTTTTTGAAAGGAGGATATTGATGAATAAACTAATAAAAATAGCAATAGAAAAAAGAAGGGTAGTATTATTTCTTACATGTGTGATATTAGTATTTGGTTCTTTAGCATATTATCTTCTTCCTAGACAAGAAAGTCCGGATGTATCTGCACCAATAGCTATGATTATTACACCATATCCTGGAGCTTCACCTAAAGATGTTAAAGATTTAGTAACTACTAAGATAGAAGATGAATTAAGTGAAATAGAAGGAATTGATTATATAAAGTCAGATTCTAAAAATAGTGTATCTATTGTTTTAGTTTGGTTTGAAAATTACGTAGATACAGATAAAACTATGACTGAAGTTAGACAAAAAATTGATGATATTCAAAATGAACTTCCAAATGGATGCTTTAAAAGTAAAATAAAAACAAATTTAACTGAAACAGCAGGGATAATTATAGCTTTATCAGGAGAAAATTACACCTATGAAGAATTAGCTTCTTTTGCTGAACAATTCAAAAGCGAACTTTCTGAGATTAAAGGTATATCAAGATTTGATATAAATGGCGAACTAGAAAAACAAGTAAGTGTTGACGTGAATCTAGAAAAAATTAATCAAATGGGATTATCTTTAGAAGATATATATAAGATTTTAAAAGTACAAAATATAGCAATTCCTTCAGGAAAGCTTGAAAACTATGGAGAGGTAAAAATAAATGTTAATACTCCAGGAATATTTAATTCCTTAGATGATATTAAAAATACGATTATTGGAGTATCAAAAGAAAATGGAACAGTAGCAAGACTTTCTGATGTTGCTGATGTACATATGGAATATGAAGATGGGGTAGAAAAATTTAAAGAAAATGGTAAAAATGCAGTATTACTGACAGGATATTTTCAACAAGGAAAAAACATAGTTATCGTAGGTAAAGATGTTAGAAAAACATTAGATAAGGTAAAAGCTAACTTACCAGAAAATCTTATAGTAGATGAAGTTTTATATCAGCCAGAAGATGTAAGTCAATCAATAAATAGCTTTATGACTAACTTATTAGAAGGTATAATTTGTGTTGTAATTATAGTATTTATCGGTATGGGAATGAGAAATGCAATGATAGTTTCAGCTGCAATTCCAATTTCTATATTTATAACCTTTGGGGTAATGTATATTAACGGAATAAAAATACACCAAATGTCAACTGCTGCCTTAATAATAGCATTGGGTATGCTTGTTGATAATGCAATAGTAATAAGTGATGCTGTACAGGTTAGAGTAGATAATGGGCAAGAAAGATTAAGTGCATCATATGAAGGAGCTAGTGCATCTGCTATTCCAATATTTGCATCAACTCTAACAACAGTTGTAGCATTTAGTCCTTTACTTGGAATACCAGGTCCTGCGGGGGAATTTTTACAAGCAATACCACAAGTTGTAATTATCTCGCTTGTAGCAGCATATATAGTTTCAATGTTTATAACGCCTTCAATGACTGCGATATTTTTCAAAAAAAGTAAGAATGCTGGAAAAGAGAAAAAAAGTAGATTAAGAAATTTATTTGAAAAATGTTTAAGTATAGGATTAAAGAATAAAGCTATAACTGTTATAGTAATGTTTGCATTATTAATTTGTACTGTTAATATAATGAAGTTATTAGATTCTCAGTTCTTTCCATATGCAGATAAAGATATAATATATATAGATGTAGAATCAGAAGTTGCTGCTAATATAGATGCAACAGAAAAATTATCAAAGGAAGTAGAAGAACTACTATCAAAAGAACCAGAAGTTGTAAGATATACTACTTCTATAGGTAATGGACTTCCTAAATTTTACATTTCTTTAGCCCCACCAGTTCCATCTGATGAGAATGCTCAAATTATGGTCAAGGTGGATTTGAAAAAGGGAGAAAGATTTAGAAGTAATGAAGAGTTTGCAAGTTATTTACAAAACATATTTGATACTAAAGTTGCTGGTGGTAAGATAACAGCAAAATTATTAGAAAGTGCAATGCCTTCTGATGCACCTGTTATTCTTAGAATTACAGGAGATGATAGTGATAGATTAATTGAAGTATCAAAAGAAATTCAAAGAGAAATTACAAAAATTCCAGGAGCAATAAATATAAGAGATGATTCAAAGGATAAAAGTTACGAATTAAATGTAAATATTGACACAGATGTAGCAACAAACTTAGGAATATCTAAATACGATATTCAAAGACAGATTAATATAGCATTAAAAGGAGCAGAATCATCAACGTACAGAAGAAGTGGGCAAGAATATAAAATAATAGTTCAAAGTGATATACAAACTAAAGAAGAACTTGAAAATTTAAAAATCAAATCTTCAATAACTAAAAATAAAATTCCACTCAAGCAATTTGGAACAATAAATATGAACTCAAAAACAGATATTATCAAAACGTACAATAAAAAAGAATCTGTAAAGATTTTAAGTGATGTTGACTTAGGATACAATCCATCAAAAATAGAAAATTATATTGAATATAATATAATTCCTAAAATTGATTTAGAGGGTGTAAAGTTAGAATTTGATGGACAAAGAGAAGCGATAATAGATAACTTTGGAAGTGTTAGTAAACTAGCAGGAATTGCTGTATTTGTTATATATATAATACTTCTAATACAGTTTAACTCATTTATCCAACCTTTTGTAATATTGGCTACCATACCATTATCTTTAATAGGTTCAGTTTGGGGATTATTTATATTTAGACAACCTTTATCTATGACAGCATTTTTAGGGATAGTAAGTCTTATTGGTCTTGTTGTTAAGAATGCTATACTTTTAATAGAATTTATTAATGATGCGAGAAAAAAAGGTTATACAATAGAGGATGCTTGTAAAGATGCAGTAAATAAAAGATTTAGCCCAATTATGCTTGGAGCTATTACAACTATTATAGGACTTATTCCACTTGCATTTTCTGGAAGTAGTTTATTTGCACCTATGTCTGTATCTCTTATGTCAGGACTTGTTGTATCTACTTTCCTTACAATGGTAGTAATTCCTGTTATTTATACTTTAATAGAAGAAAATATATTAAAATTCAAAAATGAAAAAATGAAAGAAGGGAATTTATAATGAAGAAGTTAGTAGCCAATATTCTTTTGACATTTATAATACTACTCACATCAACACTTTCTTATGCAGATAATGAACCTTTAGAAAGTGCAAGAAAGATTTCGCTTAATCAAGCTATAGAGGAAGCTATAAAAAATTCTACACAAGTTAAAGTTATCGATTTAGATATTCAAATAAAAGAAATAGAACTAGATAAAGCAAAACACAAAGAAAAGAAATATGAAGATGTAAAAGATTATGGTTTTTCACTTGGAACAGTACAAGGATTTCAATTGGATGCTAATATGCTGTCTAAACAAGCAGAATATGGACTTGAAGAAGAAAAAATTAAAAAAAATTATCTAAAAGAGGATATAAAATATAATGTAACTAGAGCTTACTATGGGGTACTTCAGCTTAGAGATTATAAAAATGCTTCAAAAGATAATTTAGAAAATGTACAAAGAAATAGAGATAATGTAAATAACAAATATGGTCTTGGTGTTGCTTCAAAATCGGACTTAGTAATGGCAGATATATCTTTAAATGAGGCAAAAGCAAATTTTGAAAAAGCTAAAATTGATTTAGAAAAAACATATAGATCATTGAATATGATTTTGAATTATCCACTTAGTACAAAACTTGAACTTATATCAAATTTTGAAGAACAAAGCTTTAATAAAGATTTGGATAAGGATTTAAATAAAGCTTATGAAAGTAGATTTGATATTATTAAAATGAATCACAATCACGAACTTGTTAAACTTGATTTTGAAACAAATTCGATAAAGTATCCTTCTAATACATATAAATACAAAACTAAAGAAAGAAATTTAGCAAAAATCAAAAGTGTTGTACAAGATATTAAAAAGTCTGTTGAATTTGATATTAGAGGAAAATATGATAATGTAGAAAATCAAAAAAAACAGATAGAACTTGCTAAAACAACAGTAGAAAAAGCAAAAGAAGGGGTAAAAATTAAGGAGTCGTTATATGATGCGAAAATGGGAACGCTTCTTGAAGTTGACAATGCTTTAAATCAATTATATAAAGCACAAGTAGCTCTTTCAAGGGCAGTATCAAACTATAATTTAGCAGTGATTGATTATGAAAAATCTGTGAATATAGGAAAAATTAATAACTAACACGTGAATTATATAAAATTTGTATGGATAAATAATAATTATATATGATATACTTTAATTTGATATACATAAGACTCTTCTAATTAGAAGAGTCTTATGTATATTTGAAGAAGTTATATTATTTTTAAACTTAAAGGGTGAATTGATTATGAAAAATAGGAATATAGGAGTTAAATTACATCAATTAGCGAGTTTTTCAAAATTTTTTACTGCATCAAGTGATTATAACGAAGACAATATAAGGGCTTTTATTCCAGGGTGCAGTCTAACTGATTATAGTCCTGAAATAGTGATGAAAACATATAAATACTTAAGTGATAATCTAGTTGGTACGGGTATTATTTTGAAATGTTGTGCTGCTCCTTCTAAAATATCAGGAGATAAAGAAAACTTCAAATCATATTATTCGCAATTACAAGAAGAAATAGAGAAGATGAAGGTAAAAGAGGTAATAACAGCATGTCAAACCTGCTATAAGACTATAAAAGAAAATAGTCCAGATATTAAGGTGAAATCTGTTTGGGAATCGATAAATGATATTGGAATACCAGAGAGTGCTGATAAAAGATATAAGGATTTAAATATAGTATTTGCTCTTCATGATCCTTGTCCTATAAGAAAAGAAAATATTATTCATGAAAGTGTCAGAGATGTATTGAAAAAAATGGGTATAAATATAGAAGAATTTAATAATACAAGAGAAAGAACTTTGTGTTGTGGAGGAAAATTAAGTATAAAAAATAAAGAAAAAGCATTAAATCATATGAGAAAGAGAGCTTATGAAGCTGAATCTGATTATATATTGACTTATTGTGAGTCTTGCGTTAGATCCATGAAAACAGCAGGTAAGAAAAGTGTCCACATACTAGATTTGATATTTAATGATAATATAAATTTAGATTTTAATCAACAAAATATTAATTCCCTAAAAAAGTGGATTAATAGGTATAAATGCAAAACATGTATTGAACAATTAAAAAAATAACAAAGGAGAATGGTTTATGAAAAGAATAATAGCTATAGTACTTTTAATACTAGTTAGTTTGGGGGTATTATCTGGATGCTCAAATCAAGAGAAAGAGGAATCATTAAATTTACTTGAAATGAAATGGGAAGATATTGCTAAAGAGGCTAGTGATCAAACAGTTAATATATATATGTGGGCTGGAGATAAATCAGTAAATGAATATATGGATAATTGGATTAAGCCGTTGGTAAAAGAAGAATTGAATATTAATTTAAATAGAGTTCCTATAAACGATCCAAAAGATATGATAAATAAGCTAATTACAGAAAAAGAAGTAGACAAATCAAATGGAAGCATAGATATAATATGGATGAATGGAGAAAATTTTAAATTAGCAAATGAGAATAATTTACTTTGGGGACCTTTTGTGGACAAGCTTCCAAATTATAATCAATATGTTGATAAAGAAGCAGATGATATTAAGTATGATTTTGGAGAAGATACTATGGGAATGGAAGTTCCTTTTGGAAAATCTCAATTTGTATTTATATATGATTCTGAGGTTGTAAAGAATCCACCTAAGGATATAAAAGAACTTACTAATTGGATAAAGCAAAATCCTGGAAAATTTACATACCCATCAATACCAGATTTTACAGGAAGTGCATTTATACGTCAAACTTATATGGATTTATTTAAAAAAGATTATGTAGAAGACAAAGATTTAAGTGGTATGTGGGACTATATGAATGAAATAAAACCTTATTTATGGAGAAAGGGAGAGACATATCCTGAAAGTAGTGCTAAACTTGATATGCTATATTCAAATTCGGAAATATTAATGACTATGTCTTATAATCCGCTTCACGCATTTAACAAAGTTCAAAGCGGAGAATTTAAAGAATCAACAGATGTGTTTGTGTTAAATGATGGAACTTTATCTAATACTCATTATTTGAGCGTACCGTTTAATGCATCGAATAAAGCTGGAGCTATGGCAGTTATAGACTTTTTGTTATCACCTAAAGCTCAGATACAAAAATTAAACCCTACTAATTGGGGAGATGGACTTAGTATATCATATGATAAACTTTCTGATGAAGATAAATTGAAAATAGATAAAATTTATAAAGAAAATAAATTAGAATTTTTAAATGAAATTAGAAAATATAAAATTCCAGAAATGAAGGCTGAATACATAGATAAAATAGAAAAAGGCTGGACGGAAAATGTCTCAAAAAATTAGACCGTATTTGCTAGTATTTCCAGCTATAATGCTTACTATTATATTATTCATATGTGGATTAATACAAGGTATTATACAGAGTCTAGGAGCATCATCTATATATAATATAGGTGATGCTACTCTTAGCTATTATAAAGAAATATTTAAATCGACAGAATTTTGGATGTCGTTTTTTATTACAATCAAAATAGCTGTAATATCTACAATAATATCTGCACTGGCGGGAACTTTTATAGTATATTTATTATATATAATAAAGACTGGTGTATTTTATAAGTTTGCATCTAGATTAAAACTTTTAATTCAAATACCTATGCTATTTTCGTACCTAGTGTATTCATATATTATGTTACTTATATTTAATAGAAGTGGATGGATAAGTTCTATTTTTTTAAAACTAGGTATAATAAACAGTATTGATGAATTTCCTATAATAGTAAATGATGAATTTGGTATAGGAATAATATTAACTTATGTTCTAAAAACCACTCCATTTATAGTTTTAATGTTATATCCTGTTATTTTAAAAGTTGAATCAAATTGGCTAGAATTAACTTATATGCTAGGTGGAAATAGAAATGAACTTTTTAAAAAAGTTATATTGAAGATGTTGATTAATCCTCTTAAAATATCATGTTTTATAATATTTTCATATACTTTTGCTGAATTTGAAATTCCTTTTTTATTGGGAGTTACATATCCAAAAATGATTTCTGTTTATTCATATCAAATATATATGAATTCGGATTTAACCCAAAGACCTAAAGCTTTTGCTATAAATGTAGTTGCAGTATTAGTTATAACAGGAATGGGATATATTTTCAATCGCTTAAGTATGCAAAAATGGAGGAATATAAAGTGACAAAGTCTAAATATGGGGATAAGATAGGACTACTAATATTATTTTTACTGATATTATTTTTGTTAGTTCAGGTTGGATTTGTTTTCATTATGAGTTTTTCTAGTGGATGGACTTGGCCAAGTATAATCCCTAAAGAATTAAGTGTTAAAGGATGGAAAGACGTTTTACTAAATAGAAATTCATTAGATGTTATATTTGTGAGTTTAAAAATAGCTTTAATTGTATCTATTATAAATTTAATAGTTGCAATTCCAGCAGCAGATGCGATAGCTAGGTATGATTTTAAATATAAGAAGACAATCGAGTTTTTTCTTCTTATTCCTATTGTTATACCTCCAATAATATCTACTATGGGAATACATAAAACTTTTATAAGAATAAATTTAACAGAAAGTATATTGGGAGTGGTTTTAGTACATATAATACCTACACTACCGTATATGATAAGGGCTATTAGAATTAGTTTTGAAAATTTTGGATTTGAGTGGGAGCAACAGTGCCAAATGCTTGGATCTAGCAAATTAGATACTTTTATAAATGTAAAAATATTTTTTCTGCTTCCTGGTATTATAGCTGGGTCGAGTTTAACGATATTGATATCTTTTAGCCAGTATATAACTACTATTTTAATAGGAGGAGGACAGATACAGACTCTTTCAACTAATATGGTTCCGTATATTAGTTCTGGAGAAAAAACTATTGGATGTGTATATGCTATAATATTTGCATTTATATGCTTATCTACATTTGGAATTATGGAATATTACCTAAGAAGATATTACGATTCATTGTGATACAGACATGAGAGGAAGAGTTGCTTATGACAAAATTACACTTGAAAAATATAAATAAAACTTATAATAAGTATGAAAAAATATCTAATTTTGATTTAAGTATAGACGAACTTAAAATTAAGGATAAAGATTTCTTTGGAATAGTTGGAGGATCTGGATGTGGAAAGACAACTCTTTTAAAGATAATAGCAGGTCTTATTAATATAGATTGTGGAACTATATCTATGGATGAAAAAATAATTAATGCTATTTTGCCTCAAAAAAGAAATATAGGTATGATATTCCAGGAAAACTTATTATTTCCTCATATGAGTGTTTATGAAAATATAAGTTTTGGTCTTAAGATTAAAAAATTTTCAAAACAAGAAATTTCTAAATTGATAGAAGATGTACTTCAATCTGTAGGCCTTAAAGGGTTTGAAAAAAGATACCCAAATGAATTAAGCGGAGGACAAAAACAAAGAGTTTCTTTGGCTAGAGCTTTAGTATTAAAGCCTGATATATTACTTATGGACGAGCCGTTTAGTGCTCTTGATCCTAGATTAAGAGAAGAAATGAGAAATCTTATATTAAAACTTCATAAAGAATATAATATGACTATAGTATTTGTAACTCATGATATAGAAGAAGCATTCAATTTATTTAACAATATGATTATTATGAAAGAAGGAAAAATATTGCAAAAAGGAACCCCTATGCAAATATATGAAAATCCTATCAATACGTATGTTGCTAAATTTATGGGAATTAATAATGTTTTATATGGAAACATCAAAAATAATATATTTATATCAAATAATTTGAAGATAAATTCAAATAAATTCAATAAAGATAATATAAATGGAAATCTTATTTTAAAACCTGAATGTTTAAAAGTATTAAAAATTGATAATTGTAATGAATATAGGAATATCTTTGAAGGTACAATAAAAGAATATTCATTTAGACAAGGCTTTATAATTTTTAAAATATGTATTGGTTTTATGGAGCTTGAAGCAATACAAGTATATAACTCTGAGTTAGAGTTTACAATTGGCGAAAAAGTTTTCGTACAATATAATGAAAAAGGACTTATGGTGGTAGCAGATGAGGAGGACGTAAAGTGTTAGATACTCATGCAAGAAAATATGTTGACCCTATAATAGATAAAACTTCTAAAGGTTTTTTGACTTTAAATATGACACCTAATCAAGTTACGATATTAGCATTTATAACAGGAGTAATAGCATCTGTATTAGTGTATTTTGATTATAATATAGTTGCATGCTTATTACTTTGGCTATCTGGTTTTTTAGATGCTGTGGATGGTGCTATGGCAAGAAAAAGTAATAATTCAACTCCTTGGGGAACTTTACTTGACATTACTTTTGATAGAATTGTAGAAATATTTATTATAATAAGCTTAGCACTTAAATTTAATCAGTTAATATTTAACTATTTGATACTTACTTGTTGCATAATTTTTTCAATGACTATATTTTTAACAGTGGGTGCTTTGAGCGAAAAAAATGGTATAAAGTCATTTTATTATCAAGCTGGAGTAGCTGAAAGAACAGAAGGATTTATATTTTTTACATTTATGATATTAATTCCAAATAATACAGGTTTAATAACTAATATATTTTCTTTATTGATATTTATAACTGCAATTCAACGTATGATGGAGGCAAAAAAAATATTTGAAAATAAAAGCTCTTTATAAGAGCTTTTATTTTTTGATAATATTAGAAAAATCAAGTTTTTTAAATAGATTAATAAATATTTTACAAGTATATTTAGCATCAATATCAGCTCTGTGCATACTTCCTTCCTCTACTTCTATATTGTACAAAATTAATGCATTTGAAAGACTAGCTGTCTTACCTTTTTCTAATTTATGAATTATAGAAAACTGTTTTTGTATATCTAAAAATTCATTAATCCAATTTGATCTTATATTATGAAGTTTACAATTTGTTTTTAGATGATAATAATCATCATATCCCCAAGAACATAATAAATAATCTTCACCTAACCATTCTTTAAAGATTTTCATTATTAATTTAAATGATTTAGCACTATTTATATCCACTTGTTGTATATTAGTTTTTTTCTTTATTCGAGAGAACAATTTAGGAAAGTGTTTAGGTTTTATAAAAGCTTGAAATTTATCTGTTATTTCTAACTGCTCATTTACTTTAACTGCTCCTATTTCTATTATTTCGTTTGGTATCTTACTTTTGAAAGGTTTACTATTTAATTCAAGATCAAAAATTATATAATTCAAAAAAATCACTCCTACTTAATATTGCTGCGGATAAAGTTTTACTCAAACTGAATTTTAAAATCATTTATATCTATATTTTATCAATAATCATGAAAAAAGAATAGTATATATAAAGAGTTTTAAGTAAATAGCTCTTTTATAAGCAATAGGAAATTATACAAGGGGAGATAAAAATGATTAAATGTCCTAAGTGTCATAAAGAAATTTCTGATATACCTGGAAGTAGATGTCCTAGGTGTAAAAGAAAAGTAACACCAAAGGATGTAGGGCATATATTTTGTCCTGAACCAGGATGCAAGGCTGTATTACCTAAATGCTGTATTTATTGTCCAAAGTGTGGTGCTAAAATAAGGAATGAGGGTATTGATGAAAAAATTAATAAAGTAGTGAGGAAAATTGAAAAAATACTTGATTCATTGTAAAAAATAAACGAGGATATCTCGTTTATTTTTTTACACTTCTATTTTTGAAATTTAATACATATAATTCTTTGAATAGATTTTAGGATGTTATAGGGGGTATAAATGTGTTTATTATAATAAATAAAAGAAAATCTGTTATTGGAATTATATGTATACTGGCTTTTGCTATATCTTTATATTCATTTGAGATTAAATCTAAGGTTATAACTGCTTTTAATGATCAAGAATGCATGCAAATATTAGAGGAAATATTTGAAACAAGAAATATAGCACTTTTAGATGCAGATGAAAAAAAATTAAATAATCTATACGATAAAAGTACTAAATATGGAGTATGGGCATATGAACATGAAATGAAAAAAATGAAGTATTTACATATATGGTCAAATAAACAAGGCATTAAATTTAAAGATATAAAGACTAAAATAAAGATAAATAGAATAAAGAGTAAAGAAGGAGGGTATTCGATAAATTTTACTGCATCAACTGAGTATAAATACGAATATGATAATGCTAAAAATGAAATAAACATGTTTAGAATAGGAACATATCACTCATTAAATACTATGAAAAATGAAGAAGGTTGGTGTATAACTAAAGAGTGGTATACAGATCCTTTTGCAGATTCTCTTAACTTAGAAGGTATAAAATTTAATGATATTAAAAAACATATTTTAGAGCAGGGAAAAAGGGATAGTTCTAATATGAATGAAAGAAGAAAAAAAGCTTTAGAATATGCAGATATGTTTTGTGGAGCAGCATCAGATGAAGAGTACGGTTTTAAGTATAATAGAAAGTATAGAAACTATAATCCTCTAGGAGGAGATTGTGCTAACTTCGCATCACAAATATTATATGAAGGAGGAAGTTTTAAAAAGACAAAAGCGTGGAATTATGATTCAAAGGGAGCTACTAAGGCTTGGGTAAATGCACATGGATTTAAAAATTATATGATATATAGTGGAAGAGCATCTTTAATAGCATATGGAGATTATGATAAGGTTTACAAGGCTTCATATAAGCTTGAACCAGGTGATTTTGTAGCTTATGAGAAAAAAGGAAAGGTAACTCATATTTCAGTTGTAACAGGATCTGATTCTAATGGATATTCTCTTGTTAATTGTCATAACACTGATAGATATAGAGTACCTTGGGATCTTGGTTGGAGTAATAAAAAAATTAAATTTTGGCTTGTTAGGGTACATTATTGATAAGTTTTGTTTTATGTATTGACATTAAGCTGAAAATGTAGTATTTTTAATTATAAAGTAAACAAATGCTACATTTGTTACAAATTCGTTTTAGGAGGATGTTATAAATGAACAAGGGAACTGTTAAGTGGTTTAATGCAGAAAAAGGTTATGGATTCTTATCTATTGAAGGTGGAGAAGATGTATTCGTACATTTTTCAGCTATAGAAGGAGATGGATATAAGACATTAGAAGAAGGACAACAAGTTGAGTTTGAAGTAGTTGATGGAGCTAGAGGACCTCAAGCTTCTAACGTTATTAAATTATAATATTTAACTTGTATACGATCTTTATATAGATTGATTATATTAAGAGTCGCTTTTTTATAAAGCGACTTTTTTATATATTAAGGTATTATAAATTTTTGTTCTATGGATGATTTATTAAAAAAGTTACATTTGAGACTATTTTTAAGCAACAGAGTCGTTAGACTTGTTTGCGTTATGAGTCACCTCGTTAGTGAGTAGACGAATTTTTTTAATTAATATCGTTTTTTGTATAACCTTTATTATTTATAAACAATATTAGTGCAAATACATTTAAAATTCCTATAAATGCTGCAAAAAATAGTTTTTTGAAGTTATATATATGTGAAAATTGATATGAAGATATTAAGCTTAAAATAATTCCAAAAGAACTCATTAATATACCTATAAATCTTATAATAATATTCAAAATAAATCCCCCCAAAAGTTTTCTAGTTGTAAGTTTCACTTAATAAATACTGTATTTATTAAGTATAACATGATATCCTTATATTTTATTATGGCAATTTATACACATTACGTTAAACTTGACATCTTTTTTAATCTCAAGTAACATACTAATTAGATAGATTAAAATTTATAAATAGGGGAGAAAACATATGAATATAGCTTTTTTTCTTACGCCTAAAGTAGAGGTAGCTTATTTAACACCACAAGCAACAATGCGTCAAGCTTTAGAAAAAATGGAGTATCACAGATATACAGCTATTCCTATAATCGATGATGAAGGAATGTATATAGGAACAATTACTGAAGGTGATTTACTTTGGAAGTTAAAAAATACACCTGATTTAAATTTTAAAAATACCAGTAAAATTTTATTAGAAGGCATATCTAGAAAAATGGATAATAAGCCTGTTTATATTGATTCAAATATAGAAGATTTAATTTTTCTGAGTATAAATCAAAATTTTGTACCTGTTGTTGATGATCAAAATATTTTTATAGGTATAATAAAAAGAAGTGAGATTATAGATTATTGTTATAAATCGCTGTTTATAGAAAAAAATAAAAATGTATTGACACTTTAAAACTATGTGTGTATAATACATATTAAGTTGAAAAACAGAAACAAAATATTTAAATCCAGGGAAGTGGAGAGTAGGTATGATGATTGTTAAAGCGAGCTAGAGTTGGTGTGAGTCTAGTAGCATAGTTATACTAAAAAGAGCCACAGAGGAGATTTTCTGAAATATTAGTAGGAAAATACGGTACCTATCGTTAAAGGTCAATGAGTGGATACAATTTTTATTGTATCAACAAGAGTGGTAACACGGGTATATAACTCGTCTCTTATTTTTAAGAGACGAGTTTTTTAATATAAAAAAATATTTAAATCCAGAGAAGTGGAGAGTAGGTATGATGATTGTTAAAGCGAGCTAGAGTTGGTGTGAGTCTAGTAGCATAGTTATATCAAAAAGAGCCGCGGAGGAGATTTTCTGAAATAGTAGTAGGAAAGTACGGCACCTATCGTTAAAGGTTAATGAGTGGATATAATTTTTATTATATCAACAAGAGTGGTAACACGGGCATATACCTCGTCTCTTATTTTTAAGAGATGAGTTTTTTTATTCTATAGGAAACTATATCATTTTTGTTTTGTGGATAACTGATTGAAAAAGCTACACTTGAGACTATTTTTGAGCAACGGAGCCTGTAAGGATCGTTGGCGATATGAGTCACCGCGTTAGCGAGTAGACGAATTTTATGTAGGAGGTGTTTAAGAGGAAATGGTTGATGGTTTCACTTTAATGATTTAAATTACTAAAGTAAATTTGATAAAATATGAGAGGGGAAATTTAAAATGTTTAAAAAAAGTGTTAATAAAATTATTGTTGTATTCATGGTTTTATGTTTAGGAATGGTATTTACAGGATGTGGTAAAAGTAAGGTTTCTCAATATGAAAAAATAAAAGAATCAGGAAAAATAGTTCTTGGAACTAGCGCAGATTATCCACCTTATGAATTTCATAAAGAAATAGATGGAAAAGATCAAATAGTTGGATTTGATATTGAAATTGCTAAAGAAATAGCTAAGGACATGGGAGTTGAACTTGAAATTAAGGATATGGATTTTGGTGGACTACTTGCAGCTTTAAATACAGGAACTGTTGATTTTGTAGTAGCGGGTATGACTCCTACTGATGAGAGAAAAGAAAAGGTAGATTTTAGTAAAATATATTATAATGCAACTCAAGCTGTAGTTGTTAAAGTAGAAAATAAAGATAATATAAAGTCTATGGAGGATTTAAAAGAAAAAACTGTAGGGGTTCAAATGGGATCTATTCAAGAAGGTATAGCTAAAGATCAAATAAAAGATGCTAAAATTAAATCTCTTTCAAAAGTACCAGATCTTATGCTTGAATTAAAAAGTGATAAGGTAGATGCTTTAATAGTTGAACTTCCTGTTGCAAAAGCGTATATAGAAAAAAATACAGATCTTTCTCTTTCTGGTATAACTGTTAAAGATGAAACTGGCGGATCTGCTATAGCTATTAAAAAAGGAAATCAAGAAATTGTAGATCAAATAAATAAGACACTAGATAAATTAGTTAAAGAAAATAAAATAGAAGAATTTGTAGTCAAAGCGACAGATATGATTGAGTAGGAGTTGAGTATAGTGGATTTTTCTTTCTTAAGTGAATATTATATGTTCTTTTTAACAGGAACTAAAAATACAGTTTTGCTTTCAGTATGTTCAGTATTTATAGGTGTAGTATTAGGTCTTTTCGTATCGCTTATGAAATTATCTAAAAATAAGGTATTAAATATAATAGCCAGTATATATATCGAGTTTTTAAGAGGAACACCTATATTGGTTCAATTATTTATAGTATATTATGGACTTCCTAGTTTAGGTATAGATATTCCACCTTTTGTAGCTGGAATAATAGCTCTATCAATCAATAGCTCGGCATATGTTGCTGAAATAATAAGAGCAGGTATACAAGCTGTTGATAAAGGACAAATGGAAGCGGCAAGATCTTTAGGAATGAGTCAAAATATGGCTATGAGATACATTATAATACCTCAGGGTCTTAAAAATATATTACCTGCACTAGGCAATGAATTCATAGTTTTAATAAAAGAATCATCTATAGTTATGATGGTTGGTATTGCAGATGTTATGTATAATACTAATATTATTAGAGGAAATACATTCCAACCATTTGAGCCACTACTAGCTGCAGCTTTTATATATTTTGTATTAACATTTACACTTTCTAAATTCATGAACAAAATTGAAAGGGGGATGACTGTAAGTGATTAAGATTAAAAAATTAAATAAAAAATTTGGAAATAATCATGTTTTAAGAGACATTGATGAAAATATAAATCAAGGTGAGGTAGTGGTTGTTATAGGTCCTAGTGGATCTGGAAAAAGTACATTTTTAAGATGTCTTAATCTACTAGAGTATCCCACAAGTGGAGATATAATATTTGAAGGAAAATCTATAACTTGCAATACTAATAATATAGACAAACAAAGAGAAAAGATGGGAATGGTTTTTCAACAATTTAATTTATTCCCACATATGAGTGTATTAGATAATATTACACTTGCGCCTAAAAAGCTTAAGTGTATGAGTGATAAAGAAAGTGAAAAAATAGCTATTCAGTTATTAAAAACTGTAGGACTTGAAGATAAGTCAAACAATTATCCGAAACAACTATCAGGAGGACAAAAACAAAGAATAGCAATAGCAAGAGCTCTTGCTATGTCTCCTGACGTTATGTTATTTGATGAGCCAACATCTGCACTTGATCCTGAAATGGTTGGAGAAGTTTTAGAGGTTATGAAAAGCCTTGCTTTAAAGGGTATGACTATGGTTGTAGTAACTCATGAGATGGGATTTGCAAAAGAAGTAGGGGATAGAGTTATATTTATGGATGGAGGAAAAATAATAGAACAAGGAACTCCTAAAGATATATTTGAAAATCCTCAAAATGAAAGAACTAAGGATTTCTTAAGTAAAGTATTATAGTGCATTAATATAATAATGATTCTTAAAATAACGCTTGATAGAATATATATTCTATTAAGGGTTATTTTTTGTGAGTCACCGCGTTAGCGAGTAGACGAATTTTTTTATAATAAATAGGAAATTATAATGTTATATAGAAATTATAATATTATATGTAGAAATAAAAAAGTCTTTCTATTGAAAATTTTATATTTATCCACAATTTAAATTAAAGAGGAATACAATTTTCTATTTCTTAAAATATAATCTATGTTGACTTTTTATATATTTTTATATATACTTTGATTATCAAAAAGTTTGATTATCAAAATAAAAATGAAAGGAAGATGAATTTATGAAATTACCATCTTTAAATATAGGAGATTTAATAGCTAAAGTTCCAATCATTCAAGGAGGAATGGGTGTTGGGGTATCAGGTGCCAAATTGGCAGCAGCTGTTGCTAATGAAGGAGGAATTGGAGTTATATCAGGAGTACAAATAGGATATAAGGAAGATGATTTTAGAATTAATAATAAATTAGCTAATATAAGAGCTCTAAGAAGAGAAATAAAAAGAGCAAAAGATTTAAGTCCTGATGGAATAATAGGAGTTAATTTTTTGGTTGCTATGGAAAATTATAAGGAAATGGTCAAGACTGCAGTAGAAGAAAAGGTAAACTTAATAATATCAGGAGCTGGTCTTCCAAAGTCATTACCAGAACTTATAAAAGGATCAAAGACTAAAATTGCTCCAATAGTATCATCAGCAAAAGCCGCTACATTAATATCAAAGCTTTGGGATAGAAAATACAATTATGTTCCCGACATGGTCATAGTAGAAGGACCTAAGGCTGGAGGGCATTTAGGATTTTCTATAAGTGAATTGGCATCAATTGAGAACATTGATTTAGTTAAAATAATAAATGAAGTTAAAGAAAGTTTAAATCCTTTTAAAGACAAATACCAAAAAGATATACCGGTTGTTGTAGCAGGAGGTATATTTGATGGCCTTGATATAGCTAAATATATTAAAGCTGGTATAGATGGAGTTCAAATGGGAACTAGATTTGTAGCTACTGATGAATGTGAAGCACATATAGATTTCAAAAAAGCTTATATAAACTCTAAAAAAGATGATATTGAACTTATAAAAAGTCCTGTAGGTATGCCTGGAAGAGCTATTAATAATGAATTTGTTAAAAGAACTAAAATGGGAAATATTCCAGTTGGAAAATGTTATAATTGTATATCTGGTTGTAGTCCCAAAAATATTCCATACTGTATAACAGAGGCATTAGTTAGTGCTGTCAATGGAGATATAGAAAATGGACTCATATTTAGCGGAAGTAATGCATACAAACTAGATAAAATAGTTCCTGTACACGATCTTATAAAGGAACTTATAGAAGAAGCTACTGAAAAACTTAATACTATATAAACATAGAGTGGTGACAAATATGAATGAAAATGTTAAAACATTAAATAAATTAATAACAAGTATTTTTTATGATTTAACAGATATAGAAAAAAAAATATTTGCTCAGAGCCAATTCAATGATTTGTCAGTAAATGAAATTAGAACTATTCAAGCCATTGGAGTAAATGAACCTAGAAAAATGAGCGAAATTGCTATGGCTTTAAAAATTACAGTTGGGACATTGACTATATCTATTAATAGACTTGTGAAAAAAGGGTATGTAAGAAGGGTCAAGACAGAAGAAGATAGACGTATAGTAATTGTTGATTTAACAGAAAAAGGAAAACTTGTTTACAAAACACATGAAAAATTTCATTATGAGATTATAGAAAATATGGTTTCTACTTTGAATCAAAGTGATCAGAAAATGCTTATACAATCGTTAGAAAATGTCTGTGATTTTTTTAAATCTAAATATTATTAGACGCTTGTATAAATAGAAAAAACTCTTCTTAGATTAAAGAAGAGTTTTTTAATCCTATTCGTTTATAGTTACGCTATACTTAGCTTTTAGTTCTTCTACTTTTTCAAAGTATGTAACTTGTTGTTGTTTGTGTATTAATTGAGCATATATATTGTCTTTAACTTCATCAAAAGATTTTGTGTCAGCATCCTTTTTATCAGTTAATTTAATTATATGATATCCAAATTGAGTTTTAACAGGCTCACTAACTTCACCTTTTTCCATACTAAAAGCTGCATTTTCAAATTCAGGAACCATTTGTCCTTTTGAGAATAATCCTAAATCTCCACCTCTTTCCTTTGAAGGGCACTTAGAGTATTTTTTAGCTGCATCTTCAAAAGATAAACCATCGTTTATTTCAGCTAATATTTCTTTAGCTTTAGCTTCATCATCTACAAGTATATGGCTAGCTTGAACTCCTTCAGGAGATTTGAATTGCTCTTTGTTATTTTCATAGAATTCTTTAGCTTCTTTTTCTTCAACTCTTACTTCGCTTAATAATTTTCCTATAGCATATTGCTTTAAGAAGTTTTCTTTTATTTTCTTCATTTCATTTTTAAATTCTTCTTCTTCGTCAGCATTATTTTCTACAGCATTTAAATAAAATAATTCTTGATTAATTAAGTCTTCTAAAAGTTTTTTTCTTCCTTCTTCTGATTGAAATTGCATAGCTCTTTGAGGACCTAAGCTTTGAATTGCAGAATCAACATCAGCTACTGTGATTTCTTTTGTGCCAACTACGGCTAGAACATCTTTTTTTTCCATAATTATACTCTCCTTTGAAATAGTATTCTTTCACATAATAACAAAAAAAATAAATTATGTCCAATCTAATTTAAAACGTAAATAGCAAAAAGATATTTCAAAAAATGTAAAAATATGATATAATTGTAATGAAAAGATTTGGTTATATAATTATTTGGAACAAATCTCAAAAAAAAGCATATAAATAAAAAAGAGATTTTTTTTGGGCGATGAAACAACTTAAATATATAATGGAAGTTGCTTCATGGGAACTGAGTATTTAAAGGGGGAATTTAAAGTGGGTAGTAAGTCCAAGGATTTTAATAGAGTACTATCTAAAAAAGATGTCTTAGCATTAGCTTTTGGAGCTATGATAGGATGGGGATGGATTGTACTTGCAGGAGAATGGATAAAAAAAGCTGGATCGTTAGGTGCAGCTATTGCATTTATACTTGGTGGTATTATGGTATTGTTTGTAGGATTAACTTATGCAGAATTAACATCAGCAATGCCTGAGTGTGGAGGTGAGCATGTATTTAGCCATAGAGCATTAGGAGAGAATATGTCATTTATATGTACGTGGTCTATTATATTAGGATACATATCTGTTGTCGCATTTGAGGCAGTTGCACTTCCTACCGTAGTAGAATATTTGTTTCCTAATTATGTTAAGGGATACATGTATACTATAATGGGGTATGATGTGAATTTTACATGGGTATTAGTAGGTGTTGTAAGTTCAGTTATTATAACTGCTATAAATTATATTGGTGTAAAGCCAGCAGCTTTTTTACAAGGGGTTTTAACATTTATAGTAGTTGCTATAGGAATTTTGTTTTTTTTAGGAGCTTTAGTTAATGGTGATGTTGTTAACACAAAGCCTTTATTCCTTAATGGACCAAAGGGTGTATTGTCTGTTCTTATAATGACACCTTTTATGTTTGTAGGTTTTGATGTTATACCTCAGTCTGCTGCAGAAATTAACTTGCCGTTTAAGAAAATTGGAAGGATACTTATATTATCAGTAGTTATGGCCATATTTTGGTATGTAATGATTATTTATGCTGTATCTTTATCACTTAATCAAACTGAATTGAATTTATCTAGTATGGTTACAGCAGATTCTATGAAGGCTGTATACTATAATAGTGCTTTAGCTGGAAAGCTTATGGTTGTAGCTGGTATTGGAGGTATATTAACTAGTTGGAATTCATTTTATGTAGGGGGAAGTAGAGCTATTTATGCTATGGCAGATTCAAAAATGCTTCCTAAGTTTTTAGCTCGTATACATCCAAAGTACAAAACACCAACTAATGCTATTTTATTAGTAGGTATGTTCTCTAGTATAGCACCTTTTTTTGGAAGACAAATGCTTAGTTGGCTTGTCAATGCAGGTGGAATTACAATAGTTATGGCTTACTTAATCGTAACAATATCATTTTTAGTTTTAAGATACAAAGAGCCAAATATGAAAAGACCATACAAGATTAAGTGTGGTAAATTAGTAGGAAGTATAGCTGTTTTATTAAGCTTTGGTATGTTAACATTATATCTACCAGGTGCTCCAGCTGCTCTTAATTGGCCTTATGAGTGGGGAATTATAATAGGATGGTCTTTGATGGGTGCAATATTCTTTGTATGGGCTAAATTATATTATGCAGCTAATAAGGAAAATGAAAAAAAATTACTAAGAGTTAAATAGATGAGTATTAATATAGCATAGATGTTTATTATATAAGCATTTATGCTATTTTTTATAACGAATAGGAAATTATAATCATCTTTAAATTGTGGATAAGTATAATTTTTGTTATGAGTTTCAAAAAAGTCTACATTGAAAATCTTTAAAAGGAAGACTTTTTTATGTTTAAGGATATAATTAAAAATCACATTTGTAAATTAACTAAATATAATGTATAAAGAAAATTTTAATAGATAATTACATTAAAAATTTAGTGTTACTTTATTAAGAAGGAGGGTTTTTATGAAGATTGCATTTATTTGTACAGAAATGCTACCTGTTCCTCCTGTTTTAGGAGGAGCAATTCAAATATATATACAGGGTATACTGCCTATTTTATCTAAATATCATGAAATAACAGTTTTTAGTGTAGCAAATGATAAACTGCAATCTAAAGAGAAAAAGGACAATGTAACTTACATTAGAGTACAAAGAGATAATGCTGATGAATATATAAATAATGTTAAAAATGAAATTACTGATGAATTTGATTTAATCCATGTATTTAATAGACCGCGTTGGATATCTATATTGAATGAAGTTCTACCTAATACACCTTTAAGTCTTAGTCTTCATAATGAAATGCTACTCCCTAAAAAAATTGAACCTAAGATGGCTTTAGAATGTATAGATAGAGTTAAGTTTATTACTACCGTAAGTGAATTTGTAGCAGATGAAGTAAAAAGTATATATCCAACAGCCAAAAGTAAATTAAATGTAGTATATTCAGCTGTAGATTCAAATAAAATAAAACCATTTTGGAGCGAAGATGTTGTAAAAGATAGAATAAATATGAGAAAAGAATATGGGATTGAAAATTCAAAGGTTATTCTTTATGTAGGCAGATTATCTAAAAATAAAGGACCCCATGTTTTGTTTGAAGCTATGAAAGAAGTTATGAATTCTCATCCTAACACTGTACTGATGTGTGTAGGCAGTAAATGGTATGGTCTTAATACACCTAGCAACTATACATTGTTATTACAACACATGGCTAAAGAATTAAAAAATCCAGTTATATTTACAGGTTTTTTAACTCCAGATGAAATAAATAAATACTATAATATGGGAGATATATTTGTATGTACTTCTCAATGGAGAGAACCGCTAGCTAGAGTTCACTATGAAGCAATGTCTGCTGGGCTTCCTATTATAACTACTGCACGAGGTGGAAATGCTGAAGTTATAGAAGAGGGTGTTAATGGATTTAGTATTAAAGAATATGATGACCCTAAGGCTTTTGAACAAAATATTAAATATCTTTTAGATAATGAAAATACAGCAATTAATATGGGTAAAAAAGGAAGGGAATTTGCATTAGAAAAGTATAATTGGGAAATTACTGCAAATAAACTTTTGAAAATTTTTTCAAACTATTTAGAATCTAAATAAAGTAAAGCTATATTCAATAAAAATAATATTATAAAATAAATGCACGAAAAAGCTATAGATTTTTCGTGCATTTATTTTTGAAAAAATTAATTATAGTATGATTAATAATGGAAAAAATAATTAAATAATGTTATTAAAAATCTATAACTTTATAAAAAAAAAAGAACAGACTCAAACAAATAAAAAAATAAATTATATAGCTTTAAATACCTTTTACAATAACTGTACACAAATAAATCATATTGATAAAATTAAGGTAAATTAATGAAATGAGGTGAAAAACTAATGAGCAGATTAAAAATTAATGAGACTGTATTAAGAGATGCTCAACAATCACTTATAGCGACAAGGCTTAAAATAGATGAAATAATTCCTGTTTTAGAGAAAATGGATAGAGTTGGATATAATGCTATGGAAGTTTGGGGAGGAGCAACCTTTGATTCCTGTCTTAGATTTTTAGATGAAGATCCTTGGCAGAGGTTAAGAAAAATAAGAGCAAAAGTAAAAAAAACTAAATTACAAATGCTACTTAGAGGACAGAATATACTAGGATATAGACACTATCCAGATGATATAGTAGAAAAATTTATAAAAAAATCTATAGAAAATGGAATAGATATAATAAGAGTATTTGATGCTTTAAACGACGTAAGAAACCTTGAAACTTCTATAAAGAGCATAAAGGATGAAAATGCACATTGTCAGTGTGCTATAGCTTATACAACAAGTAAAGTTCATACAACAGATTATTATATAAAAAAAATAAAAGAAATGGAAAGCTTAGGTGCTGATTCTATATGCATCAAAGATATGGCTGGAATACTTACTCCGTATAATGCCTATGAACTTATAAAAAATATAAAAGAAAATACTAATTTAGAAATAAATCTTCATACACACTGTACAACTGGAGTAGCTTCTATGACGTATATGAAAGCTGTAGAAGCAGGAGTTGATATTATAGATACCGCTATATCTCCATTTTCAATGGGAACATCCCAACCACCTACAGAATCTATAGCAATAACTTTTAAAGATAGTATTAAAGATCCTAAACCAAATATGAAGGCTTTAGAAGAAGTAGCTGAATATTTTAAACCTATAAAGCAAAAATATTTAGATAAAAAAATATTAAATACTAAAGTATTAGAAGCAGAACCCAAAACTTTGACATATAAGGTTCCAGGTGGAATGCTTTCAAATCTTTTATCTCAACTTCAAATGCAAAATGCACAGGATAAATATGAGGATGTTTTAAAAGAAGTTCCAAAGGTAAGAGAAGACTTAGGGTATCCACCTCTTGTAACACCACTTAGCCAAATGGTTGGAACTCAAGCGGTATTTAATGTTTTAACTAAAGAAAGATATAAACTTGTACCAAAGGAAATAAAAGATTATGTAAAAGGATTTTATGGAAGATCTCCAGCACCTATAAATGATGATATAAAAAGTAAAATAATAGGAAATGAAAAAATGACAACTATAAGACCAGCAGATTTATTAAAAGATGGATTTGAAGATATGAAACATGAAATAAAGGATTTAGCAAATAATGAAGAAGATATACTCTCGTATGCACTTTTTCCTCAGGTTGCAAGAGATTTTTTGAAGAAAAGAAGAGTGAGTGATTTAAAAGATGAGGTTTGTTATATAGAAGTATATGTATAGGAGGTATAAGATATGGATATTATGGAAGCTTTAAAAGTGACACTTATAAGTATGTCAATAGTGTTTTTAAGTTTATACATTATTTCTTTAATACTAAATTTATTTAAAGTTATATTTTATAAAGAGGAGAAAATGATTGATTCTCAAATAGCTATGACTAGTATTAAAAATGATAACTTGGTTGATATTAAAAATCTAAAGGATGAAAATGATTTAGTAGCAGCATTGATGGCATCTATTCTTGCCAGTAAAAATAAAGACTCTAAGTTTAGGATTAAGAGCATTAAAAGGATAGCTTAATATAAATATTTATAGGAGGGTATTTTATGAAAAAATACAAGATAAAATTGAATGATAAAGTATACGAAGTGGAAGTAGAAGAGATAGAAGATGATCAAAATATTGAAAACTCTATAAATGAAATTCAAGATTCTAAACCAAAACAAGAAGAATCTAGTATAGCTAATGATGGCATAAAGGCCCCTATGCCAGGAAAAATTGTTTCTATACAAGTTAAAGAAGGTGAAATAGTTAAAAAAGGTCAAGTAGTATGCATTCTTGAAGCTATGAAAATGGAAAATGAAATTGTATCACCTTCAAATGGTAAGATTTCATCAATAAGTATATCTCAGGGACAAAATGTATCAGCGGGAGAATCGTTGGTGAGTATAAGATAAATATTTAATTAGATTTAAAGGTGGTGAATAAATGTTAAATATGCTAAATGAACTTTGGCTATCAACTGGATTTAGCTCTATATCATATAAGCAATTAATTATGATTATTGTTTCTTTTATATTCTTATACTTAGCTATAAAAAAGGGATATGAACCTTATCTTTTAATACCAATATCGTTTGGTATGCTAATGGTTAATCTACCAAAGGCTGATTTGATGGGTGAGGATGGACTTTTACATTATTTATATATGGGAACAAAGCTTGGAATATACCCTCCTTTGATATTTTTATGTGTTGGAGCTAGTACTGATTTTGGACCTCTTATAGCAAATCCTAAGAGTGTACTTTTAGGAGCTGCAGCACAGTTTGGTATTTTCTTCGCTTTTATAGGAGCGATATTACTTAATTTTAGTGGTGCACAGGCTGCTGCTATAGGTATAATAGGAGGAGCTGATGGCCCAACTGCTATATATGTTACAAGTAAATTAGCTAAAGATTTATTAGGGCCTGTAGCTCTTGCTGCTTATTCCTATATGGCTCTTGTTCCTATAATACAGCCACCTATTATAAGGCTTTTAACAACAAAAGAGGAAAGACAAGTGAAAATGGAACAATTAAGACCTGTATCACAAACAGAGAAAATATTATTTCCTATAGTTGTGGCGACATTTACAATTCTATTACTTCCATCATCAGCTCCTTTAATAGGTATGCTCATGTTTGGAAATTTAATTAAAGAATCTGGTATGGTTCCAAAACTTGTAGAAACGGCTCAGAATTCTATGATGTACATAATAACAATAATTTTAGGACTTACAGTTGGTGCAAAGGCAGAAGCAGATATAGTATTATCTGTTCAAACAATTGGGATTATATTGTTGGGACTTACGGCATTTTCTATTGGAACTGCATCTGGTGTTTTAATGGGTAAACTAATGTATAGACTAAGTGGTAAAAAAATAAATCCTATGATCGGAGCTGCTGGAGTATCGGCTGTTCCAATGTCAGCAAGAGTTGTACAAAAGTTGGGAGCAAAAGAAAATCCTTCTAACTTTCTTTTAATGCATGCTATGGGACCAAACGTAGCAGGTGTTATAGGGTCTGCAGTTGCAGCAGGAATATTACTAAATATATTTAATAAATAGAAAAATCGCCGATTAAAAATCAGCGATTTTTCTTTACTCTATAGCTCTTTTATGGTAATGGGTATGAAGTAGTTTATGTGCTTTTTCCCCATATGGTTTGCCTAAGAAGTCTTTATATAAATTTTGAACATATACATTTTCATGAGATTTACGTGTTTTCTTTGATCTATCTTCTTTGTATAGTCCTTTTGCTCTTTCTGATATTATATCTAGATTTCCATGATGATAAGGCTGACCGCCTCCTCCTATGCATCCACCTGGACAGGCCATTATTTCTATAGCATGATAGTTAGATTTGCCAGATTGAATATCTTCAAGTATTTTTCTAGCATTACCAAGTCCGCTTGCAACAGCTACATTTATATTCATATCATTTATTTTTATAGTAGCTTCTTTTATTCCATCCATACCTCTTAGTTGATTAAACTCTACATTATCTAAAGTATCATTTGTAATCCATTCGTAAGTTGTACGAAGGGCTGCCTCTAAAACACCTCCTGTTGTACCAAATATCACTGAAGCTCCAGTTGACTCACCTAAAGGATTATCAAAATTGTTATCCTCTAAAGATTTAAAGTCAATTCCAGCTTCTTTTATCATTTTAGCAAATTCTCTTGTAGTTATCACTATATCTACATCTTTGCTTTTTTCATTAGATAGTTCTGGACGAGCAGCTTCATATTTTTTTGCAACACATGGCATTATAGATACTACTACCATATTTTCAGGTGTTACATTCATATTTTTAGCTAAATAAGTTTTAGCTATTGCTCCAAACATTTCGTGTGGAGATTTACATGTTGAAGGTATATCTAATAAGTCAGGGAATTGATGCTCAATGAATTTAACCCACGCAGGACAACAGCTAGTAAGAATAGGGAGATTTTCGTTTGACTCTATTCTATGAACCAGTTCAGAAGCTTCTTCTATTATAGTTAAATCAGCAGCAAAGTCAGTGTCGAATACTTTATCAAAACCTAGGTTTTTGAGGGCAGTAACTATTTTACCAGTAACAAGTTTGCCAGGCTCCATTCCGAATTCTTCTCCTAAAGCAACTCTAACTGCAGGTGCTACTTGGACTATTACTGTTTTGTTTTCATCTGATAAAGCATTCCATACCTTTGGTATGTTATTTACTTCTGCTAATGCAGCTGTAGGACATACTGCTAGACATTGACCACAGAAGGTACATGAACTCTCGTGCATAGGATTATAAAAAGAAGGAGATACAATTGTATCAAAACCTCTATCGACTCCAGATAATACATTTACTGTTTGAACTTCACTACACATAGTTTCACAACGTCTACATAAAATGCATTTATCTAGGTTTTTCACTATAGAGTAACTAGATTTATCTATTCCATGATTTGATGTTTGCCCCTTATATTTAATTTCTGAAATTCCAAGGTCAGCAGCTAATGATTGAAGTTCACAATTAGTATTTTTATCACAAAGAAGACAGTCTTGAGGATGATTAGATAAAAGTAGCTCAACCACATTACGACGAGCTTTTATAGCTCTTAGTGTATCTGTTCTAATTACCATACCCTCTTTGACAAGAGTAGAACATGCAGGAAATAAATTCTTTTTTCCTTCAATTTCAACCACACATACACGGCATGAAGCAGATCTATTAACCATTTTTATATTATGAAGGTCTAAATGGCATAAAGTAGGTATTTTTATATTTAATCCTTTTGCAGCTTCTAAAATAGTAGTTCCATTAGGAACCGATATGTTTTTATTATTTATAGTTAAATTCACTAAATTCATATTATCACCTCACCAACTATTTTTTTATTATGGCATTAAACTTACATGCATCTAAACAAGCACCACATTTAAGACACTTTTCATTATCTATTACATGAGTTTCTTTTACTTTTCCGTTTATAGCACCCGCAGGACAAATTTTAGAACATTTTGTACATCCTATGCATTTGTCTGTTATAAAATAATCGAGTAGGGCTTGGCATGAACCTGCGCTACATTTTTTATGTATAACATGATCTTCATATTCATTCATAAAATATTTCATTGTACTTAGAACTGGATTTGGTGATGTCTTTCCAAGACCACATAAAGATGTATCTTTAATTGTCTCGGCGAGTTCTTTTAAGTCATATAAATCTTGCTCAGAGCCTTTAGCCTCTGTAATTCTAGTTAATATTTCATGCAATCGCTTATTTCCTATACGGCAAGGAGTACACTTACCACAAGACTCATCAACTGTAAACTCAAGAAAGAACTTGGCTATATTAACCATGCAATCTGTCTCATCTAAAACAAGCATACCTCCTGAACCCATCATAGATCCTATTGCATTTAAAGAATCAAAGTCAATAGGTGTATCTAAAAACTTAGATGGTATACATCCGCCTGAAGGGCCTCCTGTTTGAACAGCCTTGAATTTTTTTCCGTTAGGTATTCCTCCGCCTATTTCAAATATTATTTCTCTTAAAGTTGTACCCATTGGAACCTCAACAAGTCCTACATTATTGATTTTTCCTCCAAGTGCAAACACCTTTGTACCTTTAGATTTTTCAGTACCTATGCTAGAGTACCATTTAGCTCCATTTAGTATTATTGCAGGTATATTAGCATAAGTTTCAACATTATTTACACAAGTAGGTTTACTCCATAATCCTTTTTTAGATGAGCTTATTGTTTTCATTCTAGGTTCTCCGCGATTTCCCTCGATTGAGTGTATAAGAGCAGTTGCTTCTCCGCATACAAATGCTCCGGCACCATACTTAAGCTCGATATCAAAATTAAATCCTGTTCCCAATATATCTTTTCCTAAAAATCCAAATTTTCTAGCTTGATCTATAGCTATTTTGAGTCTATGAATAGCTAGAGGATATTCTGCACGAATATAGATATAGCCATTGTTTGCTCCTATAGCATATCCGTTAATTATCATAGCTTCTAAAACGGAGTGAGGATCTCCTTCTAGAACAGATCTATCCATAAACGCCCCTGGATCACCTTCATCAGCATTACAAATAACGTATTTTTCATGAGATGAAGCATTTAAAGTAGATTCCCATTTTAAACCTGTAGGAAAACCTGCTCCTCCTCTTCCTCGAAGACCTGATTTTTTTACTATACTTATAACATCTTCTCTAGACATAGAGGTTATTGATTTTCCAAGAGCTATATAACCATTTTCGGCTATGTATTCATTTATATCTTCTGGATTTATAAGACCGCAGTTTCTAAGGGCTATTCGCATTTGCTTTTTATAAAATGACATATCATCATGTTTTTTAACTTTTTGATTAATTGAGGGTTCTTCAAATAAAAGTCTATCTATAATATTACCTTTTACTATATGTTCACTTATTATTTCTTCAGCATCTTTAGGTGAAACATTCACATAGAAAACATTATCTGGGAAAATTTTAACTATAGGTCCCTTGGCACAAAATCCAAAACATCCAGTCAATGAAACTTTTACTTTATTTGATAGATTATTACTTTTAATACTAGATTTAAGGTTTTCTATTATTTCATTACTTTGAGCAGAATGACATCCTGTTCCTCCACAAACTAAAATTTCTTTTAAATCTTTATTTATATTTTCAAAGTGAGTATTATTTCTCATATCTATAAGTGGTTTTAGAGTTTCGTTAAGACTAACTAATTCTTTAAATGATTTTATTTTACTCATAACTATTTTCCCCCCCTTATATAAATTATATTGAAGATGGTGCTAATTCTTTATCTTCAACTTCATCATTGTAGTTGGAAAGTATTTTTTTAACATCGTCAAGTGTAACCTTACCATAAACCTTTTCATTTATAACTACTACAGGTGCTAATCCACAGGCACCAACACATCTTAAACCTTCTAATGTAAATTTACCATCTGGAGTTGTTTCGCCACATTTAATATTAAGCCTTTGTTCGAATTTCTCCATTATTTTATCAGCACCTTTTACAAAACATACTGTTCCAAGGCAAATATTTATAACATATTTGCCTCTTGGCTTTGTAGTAAAATAAGAATAGAAACTTACAACGCCGAATACTTTTGAAGAAGGTACATTCAATTTTTTACTTATAAATAATTGAACATCTTTTGGTAGATAACCAAAAACATGTTGAGCTTTATGAAGAACTTCTATTAAAGCACCTTTTTTGTTCTCGAGTGAGTTTATAAAATCTTCTAGTTCATCAAATTTTTCTTTATTTAAAGATTTTTGTAACATATAATACGCCCCCTTAGTAAAAAACAAAAATTCAGAAAATTGAATTAATATCATTATATTGTTACATCTAAAAAAAAATAATAAAAATAATAAAATTTATAAGTAAACTCTTCTAAAAGATACATAAATTAAAAAAACAGAATCTAATCAAAGATTCTGTTTTGAAAAATTATTTAACTATAATAGCAATTTTTTCAGGTTCATTGTAATATAAACGTAATATTTGGTTTTTTCTAACATTATTTTCATCTAAACCTTTTTTAACATTTAATTTAATAGGTAATTTTCCATTTTTAAGTAAAAGTTCATATTGATTTTCTTTTTTTTGAAAGTATATAACTTTTCCTTCGTAGTATTTTAACTGTTGAAGTTTATCTCTGTATAATTTCAAATAATAAAAAGATCCAGCTGTAACAGCTAATGTGATTCCAAATCTTACCCAAATATTAGGAATAAATGAGTTTGTTCCAAAAAATGATAATAATATTAAAATAATAGGTATAATTGATTTTTTTAATATCATCTTACCGAACATAGTAGAGACGTCTTTTTCGGTTTGACTCATACTTTTTAAGTCTACTTTCTTTTTTATTTCTTGCTTGAACTCTTTTTTCATAATAAATCCTCCTACAAATATATTTTCTTGAGTTATATGATTAATAGTGATTATATAATCTTAAATTACTACTATATAATTACCATCTAAAAACAAATTAATTAAAATAAAAAATCTTTCTTTTTAAGATTTTTAATGTGGATTTTTTTGAAACTCATAACGAAAATTATATTTATCCACAATTTTAAGACGATTGTAATTTCTTATTCGTTATAAAAAAACTAATCTAAAATATTTTACCATGAAAACAAGTAAAAATAAACTATGAGAATTAATTATAACTAGATAATTATAATAAATTTAAAAATTAAGTAAATAATATAATTAAAGGAGTGGGTGATATGAAAAATAAAGATAAAAGAAATAAATTTACGAATTTAACTGAAAATCATGAAACTGCGGCATGGGCAGATAGCGAAAGTGTATTTAATGAAACCAATGTATCTATACCAAGCGAGAGAGCAACTAAAGAAGCTAAAGAATGGGTAGATGATGAAAATCAAAAATAAATAAAGTTAATATTTGATGTTAAAATATGTTTGACATTAAAAAATAAAGATAATATAATATAAATACTAATTAAAACAAAATATCTAAAAACGATGAAGAGAAGAGTATCTATGGATTATTTTAATTAAAGCGAGTTGGTTATGGTGAGAGACCAACATTAAGAGTCATAGAGAAAAACAACTTGGAGTTTCTAACCGAAATCAAATAGGTAGTAGGATTAGACGGATTCATACCGTTATTAAATGAAAAATATAAAGCTAGTCTTTGTATTTATATAAAGTGGCCATATTATGGCAATTAGGGTGGTACCGCGAATAGAAAGTTTTTCGTCCCTTTATAGGGATGAAAGACTTTTTTTTATGCTTAAGAAAAATATAAAGGAGGTAGTAATATATGAAAAACACGTTAGTAAAAGAACTTTACAGAGAAACACAAAAGTATTCTGACCAACCTGTAAAAATATCAGGATGGATAAGAACACTAAGAGCTTCAAAGGCATTTGGATTTATAGAAGTAAATGATGGAAGCTTCTTTAAAAATATCCAAGTTGTATTTGAAGAAAACTTAGAAAATTTTAAAGAACTAAGTAAATTATCTATTAGCACATCTGTAGAGGTTGAGGGTAAATTGGTATTAACACCTGGATCAAAGCAACCTTTTGAAATAAAGGCTACAAAAATAACTGTTGAAGGAGAATCAGCAAGTGATTATCCTCTACAAAAGAAAAGACATACTCTTGAATATTTAAGAACTATAGCTCATTTAAGACCTCGTAGCAATACATTTTCAGCAGTCTTTAGAGTACGTTCAATCGCTGCTTATGCTATACATAAATTTTTCCAAGAAAAAGGATTTGTATACACTCATACTCCTATAATAACAGGTAGTGACTGTGAAGGTGCGGGAGAGATGTTTAGAATAACTACTCTAGATATGAAAAATCCTGTTGTTAATGAAGATGGAAGTGTTGATTATTCTAAAGATTTCTTTGGAAAAGAGACCAATTTAACTGTAAGTGGACAATTAGAAGGAGAAGCTTATGCTTTAGCATTTAGAAATATCTATACTTTTGGTCCTACGTTTAGAGCAGAGAATTCTAATACGTCTAGACATGCATCAGAGTTTTGGATGATTGAACCGGAGATTGCATTTGCGGATCTTAATGATTATATGAATTTAGCAGAAGATATGATGAAATACTTAATTAGCTATGTTATGGAAAATGCTCCAGAAGAAATGGAATTTTTCAATAAATTTATAGACAAGGGTTTACTTGATAGATTAAACAATGTAGCTAATTCTGATTTTGCTAGAATAACATATACAGAAGCAGTAGAAATTCTTAAAAATTCAGATAAAGAATTTGATTATCCAGTAGAATGGGGATGCGATCTTCAAACAGAACATGAAAGATATTTAACTGATGAAGTATATAAGAAGCCTTTATTCGTTACAGATTATCCAAAAGATATTAAATCTTTTTATATGAGACTTAATGAGGATAATAATACTGTTGCAGCAGCTGACTTATTAGTTCCTGGAGTAGGAGAGATAATAGGAGGAAGTCAGAGAGAGGAAAGACTTGATATACTAGAATCTAGAATGAAAGAGATGAATCTTAATGAAGAAGATTACTGGTGGTATTTAGAGCTTAGAAAATACGGTGGAACAAAGCATGCAGGATATGGACTTGGATTTGAAAGAGCTATAATGTACTTAACTGGTATGGGGAATATAAGAGACGTTATACCTTTCCCAAGAACACCTAAGAATGCAGAATTTTAATTTATAAGTTAATTAACTATTGAATTTAATTGTATTATTTATTCACTATAAAATACCAATTGATTAAATATCCAATTTGAAAAAATTGTAGCTTTTAATCCCAAAACAAGTGACATTAAAATACCGCTAATGTTGTAAATGTTTTTAATAAAACTAAGAATTACATCTTATTGAATCTCCTAAAAGTTCTGAACTCCCTTAAGGTCAAACAACGAACTTTCTTAACGGATATTCAAACGCTGTAATTCAAGTTTTATACAAAAACATTTAAATCATTTGCTAATATTTTGATGTCATTTGTTTTTTAGTATGTTTCTTAAGAAAAGCATATATTTCATAAAATTTATAACTTTAATAGTTTAGCAAGGTTGTTCCCTATTATATTATCTAAATCTTTTTGAGTTAGATATAATTGCTTTAATCTGTTTTGTATCTTCTGAATATTATCAATTCCATAAGGCGTATCTGAACCTAAAATCAGCTTTTCACTGCCTACTGCCTTAAAAGCTTTCTTAACTATTTTAATTGGATATAATTGTGGTGCAGACAAATCATAATATATATTAGGATTTTCAGTGTTTTTATTTATTTTTTCAAAACCGATCATATGTGCAACGATAAATATAGTGTTTCGAAAATTATTTGTTATCTTAATAAACTGTAATACTTGCTTTTCTGATATTAAGTGTATAAAAATGGGAATATTTTTATTTGTTGCCCATTTGATAATTTCACTACTTTTCTGATTGCAAATATCAAATCTATTCCAACATTGATGCATTTTAATCATTTTAAATTTATATAATAGGTAATATTTATTGAGTTTTTCAATACAATTTTCATCTAAAGGATTTACCCAATAAGTGTTTATAATTCTTTTAGGATGTTCTCTTGAAAGATTATATACAACTTTGTTTTGTTCATCAATGTGATTAGATACTTTACTTATTCTTGTTATAAAGCAGATAATCTTATTGAAAAAGTACCCTAAGTTTGTACTTTTAAATATATTTGACAACATTGGATAAGCATAGTTTTTGTTACTTTTGGGTTCACCTGCACATAATACAACCATGTCTATTCCATGCAAGTCTAAATAATTTATAATGCTATCGCCATTGTAATATATACCACAAGCATGTCCATGTCCATCTATAATCATAAATTGTATCGCCTACCTTATATAGTTTTAGCAATTTTATACTGTTAACTTAAGTTAATATCTACTTTTTACTTTTTAAAACAATTAAACTTATTTGGCTTTTATTTAGAAATCGTATAGGTATAGTGCTTGTTCCTACACCACTATCTATATAAAGCTTCAAATTATTATTTAACTCATATAATCCTTTGTCATATTTAGGCAAAAATCCTTGACCAGGAGCTATAAGACTTCCTATTAAAGGAAATCTGATTTGCCCTCCATGTGTATGACCACATAAAATAAGATCTGAGTCGATATTTTTATACTTTATAATAATATTAGGAGAGTGAGATAGTAAAAGAGTAAAATATTCAGAACTTATATTATTAAAAGCTGAGTATGTATTTTCGTGATTTGTATAAGGGTCATCAACTCCACAAAGATTTATTTTTGCACTATCCTTCTTAAATACTTTATTTGAATTATTTAAATCTATTAACTTTTTTTCTATTAGAGTATTTATGAATTCATCTTTATTTGAGTTTCTCCATTCATGATTACCACTTACAAAATATACATTTGGATTTATATCTATTAGTGAATCTAAAAATGAATATATACATTCAAAATTTTTAGTTTTAGCATCTATAATATCTCCAGTTAGAACTATCATATCTATATTAGATTCCCTAATATAATGTAATAAATTAGTATTGTTTAAATTTCTATTGTGAATATCAGATATTTGAAGTATTCGAATGTTTGAAGTCTTGGGGAGTTTATCTGAATATAAATTTATTTTATTAACTTTAATATCTGTTACTTGATAGTATATATATGAGCATAGAACTATCAATATTAATATGAGTATTTTTTTCATATTATGAACCCCTTTCGCTTATTTACAATAAAGTGAAATTTAATTCAGGTTGAGTTTTTATTCAAACTGAATTTTTAGTTGACTAATCCAGGAACTGTTAAGTTTGTATTTCCAAACTTTAGAGGATGTATATAGCTTTCGCATAAAATTATATAACTTAATAAAAAATAATAAAAGTCCTAATTTCAATTTAAAATTAGGGCTTTTATTATTTAAATAAAATAGTCTTTAACTTTTCCTAAGTATTCAACTTTATTAAAAGCTGGATATATAGAATGAAAATTTATAAATATAGGAGAGTTACTCAGATATGGATGTGCTTTAAAAAAAGTTTTATCTCCATAGATTATAGCAGTAAGAGCTAGAGGAAGCTCTTTTTTAAATATAGAGTATCTTATTGCAGATTCTTTCAAATTAAACTCACCACCACTTATATAAGCATAGCATTGTAAAAAATACATATTGTTAAATTTTATCCATTCGCATAAAACTTCGTCACGAAAGGATGTAATAGCTTTGCAGTTATAATTTTTTCCTATATCTAAAAAAAGGTCACCAGTTTCATCTGAATGAGTTAGAGTGTATTTTCTTGGAATTATAGGACTAATTTTATTAACTCCTTTCATAAAATTTACATTTAATTTTGATTTATCAAAATCAGACATAGAATATCCCTCCTTAACAATAACTTATGAAAAATATATGTTTGTTGTTATCTTAAATTCCATTCAGATATGTATTTTGTTATATATTGTATTTTATTTAAGGATAAAAATTGCATAAGTGTCAATAATATATCATGTAGGATATGAGTCACCGCGTTAGCGAGTAGACGAATTTTTTTATGGAGGTCTATATTTTATGAAATGCAAGTGGGAATTTGGAGATTGTAAATGTTATAGATATACAGATGATGTTTCACAATACTGCTTATTTCATAGAAAGTTCAAGTCAGAAAAGGAAAAAAAAATTATAGCTAATATATTTGATGGAAATATAGAAGCTGGTGATTATTTATGGAATAAAGAAGAAAAAATATATGATTTTAGAGGTATTATATTCAACCAAAATGTGAATATTTCAAATATAAAAATAAGTGATTTGAATAAAAAAGCTTGTTTTGATTTTTCTTATGCAGTGTTTAACAAAAATGTGTATTTTGATGATTATAAATTCTATTCAGATGTTTTTTTTGTAAACACAAAGTTTAATCAAAGTACATCTTTTGAAAATTGTGTATTTATAAGAAATTGTACGTTTGATAAAAGTGAATTTGTAAATACTAAAAGTAGATCTATTTTTTGTATGTCTAAATTTTTGGGGCAGGAGTTTGTATTTAAAAATATATCAAATGGAGTTAAATTTGATGGAATTAGATTTTCTGTTAATACTAAATTTATACTTGAAAATGTAGGATATGATAAAAATAGGTATATAGATGCTAGAAATGCATACAGAATTGCTAAAAATCAATCGAATATAATAGGTGATTATGAAGAAAGTGGGAAATATTACTACAAAGAAAGACTTTACAATGGGAAAATGATAAGTCCTCCTATAGAGGATGGATCAAAGGGAAAAAAATATCATAAATATATATTTTCTAAGATAATGGATTTAGTATCTAAATATATAGTTGGGTATGGAGAAAAGCCACAAAATGTTTTGTTTTTTTCGTTTATTCTAATAAGCATATTTGCATATTTATATATGCTAGTTGGAATTAGATTTAACGCATATATTGATTGTACTATGAATTATCATAGGACTATTGAGTATAGCTTTTTAGATATATTAAACTTGGATTTTAAAGATTTTATTAATGATTACTTTCAGGCTTGGTATTTTAGTATAGTTACATTTACGACGGTTGGTTATGGAGATATTATACCGATCAATTATAAAGGTAAAATATTGGCTTCAATTGAAATGTTCCTAGGGGTAACTGTTATAGCTACATGGACATCTACTGTTGTAAGAAAGATGTCAAGATAAAATGAAACGTAATTCATCTAATCCAGAAACTGATAAGTTCTTATATTCAAGCTTAAGAAGGTGGAGTATTAGAATTTCCAACTTTTAGATAAAAATGTATTTAAATTTAATTTATATAAATTATAAATTATAAAAAATAGCAAATATTAAATAGTATTAAAATAAGTAAATGTTTGAGGAGGGGTAAATTGAAATCTAAAATTACAACACTAATGATTATATTTGTATTATTTACAAATATATCAAATGCTCAAAATTATGATATTGATAGATATACAAAGGCTGCTATACTTATCGATCAAGAAAGTGGAAATGTTTTATATGAAAAAAACGCAGACCAGCAAATGCCATGCGCAAGCTTGACTAAGATGATGACTTTATTGGTAACTCTAGACAGCATAAAAAATAATAAAGTATCAAAAAATGACGTTGTGGAGATAAGTTCTAAGGCAGCTAGAACAAGAGGGTCAACGTATAGATTAAAAATTGGAGAAAAGGTTGAATTAATAAACTTAATGAAAGGAATAATGGTTGTATCTGGAAATGATGCTGCTGTTGCAATATCAGAGCATGTAGGTGGAGACACAAAAACATTTGTTGAAATGATGAATAAAAAAGCAAAAGAAATAGGCATGAATAGCACTTCATATATAAATCCGCATGGGCTACCTGTTTATGGAATAAATGGAGATATGGAAACTCCTAAAGAAAATATGTCTACTGCTAGAGACCTAGGATTATTAGCTAAATATTTGATAGATACTTATAAAGATGAAGTTTTGGCTATAACAAGCATACAGACACATACAAATTATAAAAGGGGATTCATAGGGAATAACACTAATGCTTTACTTAGAATAATGCCAGGAGTTGATGGATTAAAGACCGGATTTACAGGAAGAGCTGGATATTGCTTGGTTTCAACTATGAATATAAAAAGTACTGATGCAAATAATAAGGATTTTAGAGTTATAAGTGTTGTGCTAGGAGGTCAAAGCTCTAAAAAGAGAACTAGTGCATCAAAAGAACTTTTACAATATGGGAAAAATAATTTTAAGAAAAGTATATTAGTAAAAAAAGATACTTTTATAGGAAAAACATATTTATATGGACAAAGTGAATTAGAAGTTAACTTAAAAACAAAAGAAGACTTATGGGTTGTAAAAAAAGATAAAGAAAAAATTAAGAGAATTATCTCTTTAGATAACTTAAATTATCCTATAAATGTAGGAGATAAAGTTGGGAAAATAAATTATTATAATCAAGATGGAATAAATATAGCAAGTGTAGATATTGTTAGCGATAACTCAATAAAAACAATATCTATGAAAATAAAATTAAAACTATTTATAAATAGGATTGTAAACTAAATGCATTTAAATTGATTATTTGGAAAACATATAGATAAATAGTTGTTATTTATAAGGAGTGATTAATATTAAAGCAGTTATTATGGCTGGAGGTAAAGGAACTAGATTAAGACCTCTTACGTGTGATATACCAAAACCTATGGTACCAATACTTAACAAACCAGTTATGGAATATTCTATTGATTTATTAAAAAAACATGGAATAACAGATATAGCTGTAACTATGGCTTATATGCCATCTATTATAATAGATTATTTTGAAACTGGAGAAAGATGGGATGTAAATCTTGAATATTTTATAGAAGATATTCCTCTTGGCACAGGAGGAAGTGTAAAAAATGCACAAGAATTTTTAGATGACACATTTATAGTTATAAGTGGAGATGCATTAACTGATCTTGATATAAGAGAAGCTATTGAATACCATAAACAAAAAAAATCAAAGGCTACTATTGTTTTAAGAAGAGAAGATGTTCCACTAGAATATGGAGTTGTTATAACTGATGATTCTGGAAGAATTAGAAGATTTTTAGAAAAACCAAGTTGGTCAGAGGTATTTAGTGATACTGTAAATACTGGTATTTATATATTGGAACCTGAAGTTTTAAACTATTTTGATAAAAATACTAATTTTGATTTTAGTAAAGACTTGTTTCCTAAGTTATTAGAAGATGAAATTCCTATGTATGGATATATTACAGAAGATTATTGGAATGATATAGGAGATTTGAATTCCTATATGGAAACACATTTTAATATATTAGATAAAAAAGTTAGCGTAGATATTAATGCTAGAGAAATAGAAAAGGGAGTATGGATAGAAGATGGAGTTGAAATTGGGAAAAATACTAAATTAGATTCTCCTGTTTATATAGCAAAAAACTCTAGCATAAAAGATAATGTACACATAAACTCATATTCGATCATTGGTCCTAATTGTAATATAGGCAATAACAGTAGCTTAAAAAAGAGTATACTTTGGAAAAATTCTAAAATAGGAAGTAGTACTCATTGTAGAGGGTCAGTTTTGTGCAATAATGTAGAGTTAAAAAGTAGAATAAATACATTTGAAAAATCAGCAATAGGTAAAGGTAGTTTGTTATCTTGCGGAGTAAAAGTAAACCCTAATGTAAAGATATGGCCAGATAAAATAATTAAAGAAGATACAATAATAAGTCAGAATGTAGTATGGGGTACTAAAATAGAAAAAAATATTTTTGGTCATAAAGATGTATATGGTCATATAAATACACAAATAAACCCTGAATTTGCATCAAGGCTTGGGTCTGCATATGCATCTACAATTCATAAGGATGCATCTATTGTTATTAGTTGCGATTGTTTTAATGCTTCACAAATAATTAAAAATTCATTGATATGTGGAATACTCTCAACTGGAGTAGGAGTTATAGATATAAAAAATACTAATCTTGCAATAAACAGATTTGGAATAAGACATTATAAAGCAAAAGGTGGTATACATGTTAGTATAGATCACTTAAAAAGTGATGAAGTTCATATTGAATTTATGAATGAAAATGGAGCAAATATAGATAGAGCAACAGAAATAAAAATAGAAAATTTATTTAACAGAGATGATTTTGAAAGATGCAAGACAAAGGATGTTAAAGATATTATAAGAGTAGATAATTTTAATTATTTTTATATAGATTCAAATATGAAAAATATAAATAATCTTCATGATATAAAAAATATTAAACCTAAAATTTTGATAAGCTCTATATGTAGTGATGTTATGGATTTAGCTTATAAGGTTTTTGAAAAAATAGGTTGCGAAGTATCTTACGATTATTCCATCAAAGATTATGAAGATTTTAATATATATTTAAGCGAAATGTCTAAGTATATAACTGAAAATAATTTAGATTTTGGAGTTGTTCTAAGTCAAAATGGAGAAAGTGTATTGCTGATAGATGAAAAAGGAAGAGTTATAAATAATGAAAAATATAATATTTTAACAACTCTTATTTTATTAAAATCAAAGAGACTTAAAAAAATAGTTATGCCTCATACAGCATCTATGATAATACAAAAATTAGCACAAGAGTACAATGTAAAAATGACTAAAACAAAGCACTCTCAATCTTGCTTCATGAATGAAATTTTAAAAGATGAAGAAAATTTTGATCAATATTTATTCAATTTTGATGGTATTAGTGCGGTTTGTAAAATTATAGATTATCTGGCTCAAAATAAAATAAAACTCAGCGACATGGTAGATGAAATTCCTGAATTTCATTTTATAAAAAAACAAATTCAATGTGATTGGGATGATAAGGGAAGAATTATTAAAAATATAATAATGCAAAGTAATGATAGCGATATAGAACTATTTGAAGGAGTAAGAATTAATACTGACAAAGGTTGGTGCTTGGTTTTACCAGATAGAGAAAAAGCTTTATTTAACTTATACACCGAAGGTATTTGTCA
The DNA here is from genome assembly GCF_025210165.1 of Tepidibacter sp. Taxonomy (GTDB): domain Bacteria; phylum Bacillota; class Clostridia; order Peptostreptococcales; family Peptostreptococcaceae; genus Tepidibacter_A. The sequence goes on along the minus strand of NZ_JAOASI010000029.1, from coordinate 71,165 downwards.
GGAGTATGCTGAAGAACTTTCAATAGATTTAAGTTCAAAAATAGAGAAGTTATTAAAAAATAAGAGGCTATAATGCCTTTTATTTTTATCTATAGTTGAATAAACAATTAAAAATTCAGCCTGAATTAAGTTTCACTTTATCCAATCTTTATAGGAGGAATTTAAGATATGAGTGAGTACAATAAAAAGATAGATGGATATGAAAATATAAGTATGGATAATATTTTATTGAGCAATGAAGAACTTCAAAATCACTCTATGAATATAGCTAAAAAACATATAGTGAGTGAAAAATATACAAGTTGTAGAACTTTATTATCTAGATTGAATAATAATTACAAGGTTATATCTAAATTATATAATCATTTAAATGAAATAGATGAAGACAGAGTAAATTCATCTGGAGCTTTAAAATGGATATTAGAAAATTTCTATAAATTAGAAGAAGAAGTAAAATTTATAAGACAAGAGGTAGATAAAGATAAATTTTTAGAACTGAATATATTAGCAAATGGAATTTTTGAAGGGTTTCCAAGGGTTTATGATATATTGTTTGAACTTGTATCTCACACAGACGCAAAAATAGATGAAGATGTCATAATAGGATTTATAAAATCATATCAAAAGCACAGTATTCTTTCGATTTCAGAAATATGGTCTTTATCTATTATTATTAGATGTTGTATCGTTGAAAAAATAAGGAATATATGTGAACTTCTTTATGAAGATCAAGTGAAATATGAAAATATAAAAGATTTTAATATGAATAATGAAGAAATGATGGAATTTATTAGAAAAGAAATGGATAAACAAAATAAAATTGATTTCTTCTATATTGAATACCTGATGAAAAAAATGAGAAATGAAGACTGTGATTTAGGAAATATAAAAAGTTTTATAGAAAAAAATTTGTCTGAATATAATATAACTTTGGATGAGATAATAGAACTTCAACATAGAGAACAGGCTTATAGACAAATGGCTATGGGTAACTCTATAATGAGCTTAAATCAAATATCTAAATTAAACTGGGTAGATGTATTTGAATCACTATCTATAGTTGAAAAAATATTAAGAGATGATCCAAGTAACATATATGTGAAAATGGATTTTGATAGTAGAGATTATTATAGAAGTAGAATTGAAAAATTATCTAAAAAATATAATATATCTGAGTTTGAATTGGCAAAAAAAGCTGTTGAATTAGCAACTAGAAAAGACGGTAAAGATAATAAATTAAATCATGTTGGATATTACATAATTGGAAATGGAATAACAGAGTTGTTATCATGTTTTGGATACAACGATATTCCAAATAAAAGTAGTAAATATCCATATACAATGTATTTTTCACCTATAGTAATAATAACATTGGCATTAACTTTATTGATGACAACGTATTGTTATAAAATCACAAATAATATATATATTAGTTTATTGGTATTTATTTTTTCTTATATACCATCAAGTACTATCGGTATAAATTTAGTCAACTGGGTGGTAACACACAATGTAGAACCTAGTTTTTTGCCAAAGCTAGAATATAATAATGGTATAGATAAAGATGCTTCAACTATGGTTGTAATACCTACATTAGTTACAAGTGAAAAATCTGTTGATGAACTTATAGATAAGCTAGAGGTATATTATAATTCAAATAAAGAAGATAATATATATTTTTGCATAGCTGGAGATTTTAAAGATTCAAGTCACGAGTATACAGATATAGATAATATTATAATAGAAAAAGCTTTTGAAAAAATAAAAAAGTTAAATGAAAAGTATAAAAAAGGAGATATATTCTTTTATTTTCACAGACATAGACAATATTCAAAAAAGGAAAATAAGTGGATGGGATGGGAAAGAAAAAGAGGGGCCCTAGTTGAACTAAATGAATTGTTAAAAGGCTCTAGCAATACTTCTTATTCAATGATATCATCAGATATTTCTCATATACAAAACAAGATTAGATATATAATCACTATTGATGCGGATACAAATCTTGTTATGGATAGTGCTAAAAAATTAATAGGAACTATAACTCACCCTTTAAACAAAGCTGTTTTAAGTAAAGAAAGAGACATAGTTGTAGAAGGCTATGGTATTATACAACCTAGAATAGGACTTGATATTGATAGTACAGGAAAGAGTATGTTCACAAAAATATTTGCAGGTCAAGGTGGAATAGATAGTTATACAACTGCTATTTCTGATGTTTATCAAGATTTATTCTTTGAAGGAATTTTTACAGGAAAGGGTATATACGATTTAAATGTATTTGATGAGGTTCTTAAAAAGGCTATTCCTGAAAATCAGATTTTAAGTCATGATTTATTAGAGGGATGCTATATAAGAACTGGACTTGCAACGGATATAGAGCTTATAGATTCTTATCCATCTAACTACAGCTCTTTCAGCATGAGGCTTCATAGATGGATAAGAGGAGATTGGCAGCTTATAAGATGGTTGTTTTCAAAAAGTCCAATATCGAATTTATCTAAATGGAAGATAAAAGATAATTTAAGAAGAAGTTTAGATCCTATATCTACATTAATTTTAATTGTATTAGGACTTACTATTCTGCCGGGATATTGGTGGATTTGGGTAGGATTTTCAATTTTTGCCTTCATACTTCCTATAATTTTAGAATTTATAAACTGTATAGTATGTAAATATTATAAAAATATAACTACAAAGACAAATTCAGATTTGATATATGGATGTAGGGAACTATTATATCAAGCTTTAATTTTATTTATTTTTCTACCATATCAATCATATTTAATGATTGATGCTATAAGTAGAACTTTATATAGGGTTTTTATATCTAAAAAAAATCTATTAGAATGGACAACTGCTGCTGATGCGGAAAAGAAAATTAAACATGATATGAACAGCTATGTAAAGAGAATGCAAGTATCTATTTATGTATCTGTCATCACATTTGTCCTTGTATACGTGTTAAACCCTAGTAATGTTATATATGCTCTTTTGATATGTTTGTTGTGGACTATAGCACCTATTGTTGCTTTTAAAATAAGTCAGCAGATTGAAAGAAATAGAAAAATTAATGTTAGTAGAGAAGATGTATTGCTAATTAGGAAAATAGCTAGAAAAACTTGGCAATATTATGAAGACTTTGGAGGAAAAGATCAAAACTATCTTCCAGCTGATAATTTTCAGCAAAATCCGTATAACGGAATAGCTGAAAGAACATCACCTACTAATATAGGATTTTTATTGATATCAATAATGTCTGCAAGAGATTTAGGATATATATCTACTACGACTATGTTAAGTAAAATAAATAATACATTACAAACTGTAAAAAAGTTAGAAAAGTATGAAGGACATTTATTTAACTGGTATAATAATAAAAATCTGAAAGTTCTACTTCCTAGATATATATCTACTGTAGATAGTGGTAATTTTGTAGGATATTTGATGACTTTAAAGCAAGGTTTAATAGAATATATCAATAAACCTATAGTAGATAAATCGATTTTAGAGGGAATCAGAGATAGTATGATACTTTGTAATTGCGAATACACAGATATAGAAACTCTTATTGAAAAAGAAGATTTGTGTATTAATGATTTTGAAAAAATATTTGTGGATTTAATTCTAAATGAACAATTTTTTAATAATAAAGATTTGAATATATCCGATTTTATTAAAAGTATTATATATGATATTAATTCTTTTTTATTGAATGATTATCATAAGGAATATTTAAGCAGTATTGACAATTTATATGAATTAGTGAATGAAGTAAATATAAATACAGATATGCTAAATCTTAGACAAATCTACAACAATATCTTAAAGAAAATAGATGAGATAAAACCTAAAAATGAGGATAGTCACCCTTTAAAAGTTGAAGAGTTAGCAAAAACAAAAGAGGTTATATCTACTTTAATAAATAATATAGATAAACTTGAAAATCAGATAACGGATTTAATTAAAATTATAGATGACATTGTGGAAGACACAGACTTTACAAAGTTATACGATTTTGAAAAAGACTTGTTCTCAATTGGATATGATATAGATACCAATAAGCTTACAAATTCATATTATGATCTTTTAGCATCAGAAGCAAGACTTACAAGCTATATTGCTGTTGCTAAAAAACAGGTACCTCAAAAACATTGGTTCAAATTAGGAAGATCATTATCTGTAGTTGATGGATACAGAGGATTGGTTTCTTGGACTGCTACTATGTTTGAATATTTTATGCCTCCTCTTGTAATGAAAAATTATAGTAATTCACTTTTAGATGAAACGTATAATACTGTAATTAGAGCTCAAAAAAAATATGGTACTAAGAGAGAAGTACCGTGGGGTACTTCAGAGTCTGGTTATTATAAATTTGATATTGATTTGAATTATCAATACAAGGCTTTTGGAGTACCAGATTTAGGTCTTAAAAGAGGACTTTCTAAAGATATGGTTATATCTCCATACTCTACTATATTAGGGTTACTATTTGATGAAAATGAGTGTATCAAAAATATTAAAAAACTTATTGATATGGGAATGGAAGGAAAGTATGGATTATATGAAGCTATAGATTTTACAAATGATAGAGTTTCCCTAAATAAAGAAAGCTCTATAGTAGAAAGTTTCATGGCACATCATCAGGGAATGAGCTTTGTAACTATTAATAATTATTTGAATTTCAATATAATGCAAAATAGATTTCATGCAGACCCAGCTGTAAAAGGAGCAGAAACACTGCTTCAAGAAAAGATACCAGTAAGAAGTATCATAACCAAAGAATATAAAGAAGATATAAAACCTTTAGAAAAAAATGAAAATATTAAGCCCCAGGTGATTAGAGAATATGATGAAGTTAAATCTGGAATTCCTAGATGTCATATCCTATCAAATGGTAAATATTTGAGCATGCTTACTGATTGCGGAGAAGGATATATTAAAAAGAATAAATTACAGGTTAGCAGATGGAGAGAAGATTTAGCAACAGGCAACTATGGATTATATATATTTGTAAAGAATTTAAATGATAATAATATTTTTTCAACTACTTATAAACCTATAGATAATAAACCAGACTATTATAATGTAAAGTTTTATCAAGATAAGGCCGAATTTATAAGAAAAGATAATGACATAATAACTAATACAAAAATTGTAGTATCTACAGAAGATAATGCGGAAGTAAGAAAAGTTACTATTACTAATAATTCTAATGCATCTACAGTGATTGAGCTAACTAGTTATTTAGAAACTGTTCTTATAAATCAAGCTGCTGATATTGCTCATCCAGCATTCACCAATTTATTTATAAGAACGAAGCCTATTTTAGAATATGAGAGTATAATATGCTCAAGAAGACCTAGAAGTGAGAGTGAAAAAAAGGTGTGGATGGCTCATACTGTTTCTACCAATGCTGATTGTATAGGAAATTTAGAGTATGAAACAAATAGAGATAATTTTATAGGTAGAGCTAATAATATTAAATATCCAAAGGCTTTAAATCAACCATTAACTAATACCTGTGGAGCTGTATTAGATCCGATAATGAGTTTGAGAAAGAAGGTTAATATAGATGCTGGTTGTAGCATTGATGTATTTTTTACTACTTCTGTTGCTGATAATATGGATGATATATTGGAATTGGCTAAAAAATATCATGATATATTTTGTATGGATAGAATATTTGAATTAGCAAACATTAGAAGTCAAGTCGAAAGCTCGTATTTAGATTTTGAAGAAGAAGAAGTATCAACTTATCAAGATATGATACCTCATATACTATATTTAAGTCCTAGCAAGAGAAGGTATCAAGATATAATAAAGAATAATAAGAAGGCTCAAAATTCTCTTTGGGCTTATGGAATATCGGGTGATATACCTATGATTCTTGTTAGTATAAAAAATAAAGAAGAAATTGATATAGTAAAACAAGTTTTAAATGCCCATGAGTATTTTAGAACGAAAGGATTAGTTGTTGATATTTTAATTTTGAACGAGGATGAGAGTAATTACTTACAACCACTTCAGAATCTTATAATTGAAACTGTTAGAGCAAAGTATGGATATGATTTAATAGATAAGCCGGGCGGTATATTTATAAGAAATGCAAACACTATACCTAAAGAAGATCAAACTCTTTTTTATTCTGCTGCAAGAATAGTTTTAAGATCTGGATGCGAATCAATTAAATCTCAATTAAATTATGATGATGGTGACTATGAGATAAAGCAAAAAATATTTAACCATGATAATACAGAGTATGAGAGTTTAGGTGAAGAGTTAGACCTTGATTATTTTAATGGATATGGAGGGTTTGCTAAAGATAAAAATGAGTATGTTATAAGTATAAAAGAAGGTATTACAACTCCTCTACCTTGGATAAATGTAATATCTAATAAAAAATTTGGATTTCAAGTATCAGAGAATGGATCAGGATATACATGGTGTGAAAATAGTAGAGAAAATAAGTTGACTCTATGGTCAAATGATCCAGTAATAGATCCAAGTTCAGAGGCTATATATATAAGAGATGATTATAGTGGACGCATATGGACTACAACACCTCTTCCGATAAGAGAAAAGGAAGATTATACAGTACATCATGGGCATGGGTATTCAAAATTTGTTCATGATAGTAACGGAATAAAACAAGAACTTGTTATGTTTGTTCCAACTGATGAATCTATCAAGATTAGTAAAATTAAGCTTAAGAATAAAACAAATAACAAAAGAAAATTAACTCTTACAAATTATATAAGACCTGTAATGGGGGTTAGTGATCAGACTATGCAAAAATATATAATAACAGATATGAATGATGATATAATGATTATTAAAAATCCTTATAACCCAGATTATTCATCTAAAATAAGTTATATGGCATGTTCTGAAAAGATTAATTCTTATACAGGTGATAGATTAGAGTTTCTAGGATCTAATGGAGAATTAAAAAGTCCAGCAAGCTTAAAAAGAGAAACTCTTTCCAATAATGTGGGAGCTGGATTTGATCCATGCGCATGTATACAAACCTGTATAGAACTTGATATTGATGAGGAAAAAGAAGTCGTATTTTTATTGGGACAAGGTAGTAATATTGAGAATATACAGTATATAGTAGAAAAATATAAAAATATAAATGAAGCTAAAAATGCACTATATGATTCGATTAAAATGTGGGATGATGTATTAGGAAAAATTCAAGTTAAGACTCCAGATTTGTCTATGGATTTGATGTTAAATAATTGGCTTTCTTATCAAAATATATGTTGTAGAATATGGGCAAGATCAGCCTTTTATCAATCAGGAGGTGCTTATGGATTTAGAGATCAACTTCAGGATTCTATGAATGCACTAAATTTAATTCCAAATCAGACTAGAGAACAAATATTGCTTCATTGTGCACATCAGTTTGTAGAAGGAGATGTACAGCATTGGTGGCATCCTGGACCTGAGGATGATAAGGGTATAAGAACTAAATTCTCTGATGATTTACTTTGGTTACCTTATGCAACTATTGAGTATATAAAAAGTACTAAAGATTATTCGATATTAAAAGAGGAAGTTCACTTTTTAGAAGAGGAAGAATTAGTAGAAGAGGATGAAAGATATGGTGTACCTAGAGTATCTGAGGAAAAAGCGTCCGTATATAATCACTGTATAAGAAGTATTGAAAAATCATTAAAATTTGGAGAACATGGTATACCTCTTATGGGTTCTGGAGACTGGAATGACGGCATGAGTACTGTTGGAAATAAAGGTAAAGGTGAAAGTGTATGGCTTGGATGGTTTTTATACACTATTTTAACTGATTTTTCAAAGATATGTGAGCAAATGGATGATTTAGATATTCAAAAAAGATACAATGATTATGCTAAAAAAATACTAAGCTCAATAGAAGAAAATGCATGGGACGGTAAGTGGTATAAGAGAGCTTATTTTGATGATGGAACTCCTCTAGGATCTATAGAAAACTCAGAATGCATCATAGATTCACTAGCTCAATCTTGGGCTGTTATATCAAATGGTGGAGATGAGGCTAGAAGAGAGGAAGCTATGGAATCTTTAAATAAGTATTTAGTAAAAGAAGATGAAGGAATGATTCTTTTGTTTACACCTCCGTTTGATGAAGGTAACATAAATCCTGGATATATAAAAGGATATGTGCCTGGAGTTAGAGAAAATGGTGGTCAATATACTCATGCAGCAACGTGGGTTATAAAGGCATATGCTATGATGGGAAAAGGAGACAAGGCATGGAATCTTTATAATAGTATAAACCCTATAAATCATACTAGAACGAGTAAAGAGTGCTTAAAATACAAGGTAGAACCATACGTTATGGCAGCTGATGTATATTCTACTAATTCTCATATAGGTAGAGGTGGATGGACTTGGTATACAGGAACAGCAGGATGGATGTACAAAGTTGGTATTGAGGATATTTTGGGACTTAAAAAATATGGAGATGAAATAGAGATAAATCCATGTATACCTAAGGATTGGAAAGAGTATTTAATTGAATATAAGTATGGTAAATCTAAATATAATATATTGATTAAAAATCCTAATAAAGTAAATAGGAATGTAAAATATATGATTATTAACGGAAATAAGAATAAGTCAAATAAAATAAAACTTATAGATGAAAATAAAGAGTATAATGTTGAGGTTATATTAGGATAATATACCACTTAATTGGTATGAAATCTATAGATTTCATACCAATTAAGTTATTCAATTCATTAAATACAAATAAGATTAAGAATATTTTAATATATTTATATTGAAGTATTGACAAAAAAAATGTATAATTTAGATGGAATCGGTAACATAATCGGTAATATATTTATCTTGTAATAATTTTTGAGTTTTTTGGGGGCGAGCTAAAATGGCTATAACTATAAAGGATATTGCAAAAAGAGCAAATGTATCTCGTACTACCGTATCAAGAGTATTGAATGATTCTGGATATGTAAAAGAAGAAACGAGAAAAAAAGTAATGGATGTAATTAATGAATTAAACTATACACCTAGTGCAATAGCTAGAAGCTTATCTACAAGTAAAACAAATACAATAGGAGTTGTAGTTCCAGAAATAAACAACCCTTTTTTTGGAGAAATAATAAAGGGTATAAGTCAAGTAGCAGATGAAAACAATTTTAATATAATACTATGTAATACTGATGATAAAAGAGATAAAGAACTTAAAGCTCTTAAAATATTCAAAGAACAGAGGATAGAAGGAATAATAATAACTCCAACATATGCAGAAGATCATTTTAGTAGCGAATACTTAAACACATTAGAGCAAATAGGAATACCTGTTATATTACTTGATGGATATGTTAAATACTCAGAATTCAGTGGTATATTTATAGATCATGTAAAAGGGGCTTATGATGCTACAAGCACATTAATAAATGCTGGTCATAGAAAAATAGCAATAATTAATGGTAAGCAAAACTATACAATAACTAAAGACAGATTTAAAGGTTATGTAAAAGCTTTAAATGAAAATAATATACTTATTGAAGATAAATATGTGTTTTATGGAGATTTTGATTATGAAAGTGCATATAAAATTACTAAGAAAATATTAAGCATGAAAGATAGACCAAGTGCTATATTTGTAACTAGTAATATGATGATTTTGGGAACTATAAAAGCAATATATGAACAAAATATAAATATTCCAAAAGATATGGCTATAATAGGATTTGATAAGCTTGATTTGGTAAATATTCTAGGGATGAATATAAGCTCTGTAAATGGACCTACTATTGAAATGGGAAAAGCAGGAATGAAAATGCTTATGGATAAATTGAATAATGTGTCTCCAAAAGATGAAATAAAAAGAAGAATAATAATTCCACAACTTATGTTAAAAGGCTCAGAAAAATTTATAAGATAATGATCTAAATACAACCTACTAATAGTATATTTTTATATACTAAGGTATTATCAAGTGAAACTTATTCAGAAGCTGTAGAGTTCTCATCTTCAACCTGAATAATATGGAGTCTTAGAACTCTTAGCCTTCGGATAAAGTTTTCGTTTTGTAGACAACTTGTTAAGAAAGAGATACTTGCAACTATTTTTAAGCAACAGAGTCGTTAGACTTGTTGGCGACATGAGTCACCAAGGAGCGAGTAGACGAATTTTTAATAGGTTTAAATATAAATTAAAAAGGAGAGGTTAAAATGGAATTAGCAAAGTACATAGACCATACTGTATTAAAAGCTCAAACAACAGAGGAAGATGTAAAAAAAGTTTGTGAAGAAGCAAAAAAATATGGATTTTTCTCAGTATGTATAAACCCATCTTATATAGAATTTTCAAAAGAGCAATTAAAGGAATCAGATGTTAAAGTGTGTACAGTTATAGGATTTCCTTTAGGAGCAAATACTTCAGAAGTCAAGGTATTTGAAACTATAGATGCAATTAAAAAAGGTGCTGATGAAGTTGATATGGTTATAAATATAGGAGCTCTTAAAGATAAAAAATATGATTATGTTCAAAATGATATAAAAGCAGTTGTAGATGCAGCTGATAAAAAAGCTTTAGTGAAAGTTATAATAGAGACTTGTTATTTAACTGATGAAGAAAAGAAAATAGCTTGTGAACTTGCAAAAAAAGCAGGAACTGATTATGTTAAAACTTCTACTGGGTTTGGAACAGGTGGATCAACACCGCAAGATATAAAACTTATGAGAGAAACTGTTGGAGAAGATATAGGAGTTAAGGCTTCTGGTGGAGTAAGAAGTACAGAAGATGCAGAAGCTGTAATAAATGCTGGAGCATCAAGAATTGGAGCAAGTGCATCTATTAGTATAGTTACAGGGAATAAAGATTCAAATAGTGGATATTAATATATAATAAAAAGGTATAATTCCTCAAGTGAGAAATTATACCTTTTTATTATATAGAAAATTATACGACTAAAAATGCAGAATTTAACAAAAACGTAGATGGAAAGTGGAATAAAGATGTAATATCTAGACTTAATATATAAAAAAATTGATTTTACATAAATAAATACTCAAAAACTATTGAAAATACACTGTTAAAAATGTAGAATGTATAACGTACATTCAAAAAGACGATGAAATATGAAATGGAGGAAAACAATGTTACAAGCTACTGGAATAGGATTAAGATACGGAGACAAACAGTTATTTAAAGATGTTAATATAAAATTTAATAAAGGAAATTGCTATGGAGTAATAGGTGCTAATGGAGCTGGTAAATCTACATTTTTAAAGGTGTTATCTGGAGAAGTAGAAGCTAATGAAGGGGATATATCTGTAACTCCTGGAGAACGATTATCTGTATTAAAACAGGATCATTTCCAATATGACGAAGAAGTTGTAATAAATACAGTTATAATGGGTCATAAAAGATTACATCAGATAATTAAAGAAAAAGAAGAGTTATATGCAAAAACTGATTTTACAGATGAAGACGGGATAAAAGCAGCTGAACTTGAAGGAGAATTTGCTGAATTAAATGGATGGGAAGCAGAAACAGAAGCTGAGATGATTTTAATGGGTCTTGGATTACCTAAAGACTTACACTATAAACAAATGAAAGAATTATCAGGTGCTGAAAAAGTCAAAGTATTATTAGCGCAGGCTTTATTTGGAAAACCTGACATACTACTTATGGATGAGCCTACTAACCATTTAGATTTTAAGTCAATAAACTGGTTAGAAAACTTTATTATGGATTTAGAAGATACTGCTGTAATAGTAGTATCACATGATAGACATTTTTTAAATAAGGTATGTACTCATATGGCAGATGTTGATTTTGGGAAAATACAAATGTATGTTGGAAATTACGATTTTTGGTATGAATCTAGTCAATTAGCATTACAAATGTCTAAGGATCAAAATAAAAAAACAGAGGAAAAGATTAAGCAATTAAAAGAATTCATTGCAAGATTTAGTTCAAATGCATCTAAAGCAAAACAAGCTACATCTAGAAAAAAACAATTAGATAAGCTAACTTTAGAAGATATTCAACCATCTAGAAGAAGGTATCCTTTTGTTGGATTTACACCTGAAAGAGAAGTTGGAAAAGAATTATTAACAGTAGAAGGAATATCTAAAACTATAGATGGTGTTAAGGTTCTTGATAATGTAAGTTTCAGATTAGAAAAAGATGATAAAGTAATATTCTTAGGTGATGAAATAGCTAAGACTACATTATTTGATATATTAATGGGTGTTGTAGAACCTGATGAAGGAACTTTCAAATGGGGAGTTACAACATCTCAAGACTATTTACCTAAAAACCATAATAACTATTTTGATGGTATTGAATTGTCATTAGTTGACTGGTTAAGACAATACTCAGAGGAAAAATCTGAAAGTTTTATAAGGGGATTTTTAGGAAGAATGATTTTCTCTGGAGAAGAAGCACTTAAAAATGCAAATGTATTATCTGGAGGAGAAAAAGTTAGATGTATGCTATCTAAGCTTATGTTATCTAATGCAAATGTATTAGTTTTAGATGAACCTACAAACCATCTTGATCTTGAATCTATAACGTCTGTAAATAAAGGATTGATTAATTTTACTGGAAGTATATTATTTACATCTCATGACCATCAGTTTATACAAACTATAGCTAATAGAGTAATAGAAATAACTCCAAGTGGATTAATGGATAGAAGTATGCAGTTTGATGAGTATTTAGAAAACAAAGATATACAATCTAAATTAAAAGAAATGTACAAATAAGAAGATGCTTATGCATCTTCTTTTTGTTAAGAGAAGCATTATGTGATTACATAAGAATATAAATTGACAATTAAACTGTCATAAAGTATAATTGTCTGTAAAATTTAGGCAATGGATTTGTTTTTTGAAAGGGGGGAGATGTAGTGAAATTACTGAATAATAAATTATTGGTAGTGTTGTTTGAAGATTCTGAATTTTATAAAAATCTATTAAAAATATCAATTCCAATAACAATACAACATTTTATAGCATCATCATTGAATATGATAGATACTATGATGATAGGTAAGGTAGGTGAAACACAAATAGCTGCAGTTGGTATAGCAAATCAATATTTTTTCTTCTTTAATCTTATTATAATGGGGATCTTTAGTGGGTGTAGCATTTTTATTTCTCAATTTTGGGGTAAAAAAGATTGTGACAATATAAGACGAGTATTAGGTTTAGGGTTGTTGTCAGGAAGCATTGTATCCGTAATATTTACAATTGTAGCATTAGTTATACCTAATGAAATTATAGGATTGTTTAATACAAATGCAACAGTTATAGCGCATGGGGGGGAATATTTAAGAATAGTATCTATGAGCTACATATTCACAGCTATCACATTTAATTATAGTTTTGCATCTAGGTCTATAGAAAATGTATTACTGCCTATGATTGTAAGTAGTATAGCATTAGCATGTAATACGTTTCTGAATTATGTACTTATATTTGGAAAATTTGGGATTCCTTTTATGGGAGTTAAAGGTGCTGCTATTGCGACTTTAATATCTAGAATAATAGAAATGATTTTACTAATAGGACTTATATATTGTAAAAAAGGAGTATTGTATGCAAAATTTAAACAAATTTTTGATTTTAATAAATTATTTATAAATAAAATATATAAAACAGTTATACCTGTTGTATTGAATGAAGCATGTTGGGGGGCAGGATTTGTTGTATATTCTATTGTTTATGGAAGAATAGGTACACAAGCTATGGCTGCTGTTCAAATATGTAATACTATACATAATTTATTTATGGTAGTTATTTTTTCTATGGCAAGCGCTACGGTTGTAATGATAGGAAATAAAGTAGGTTCAGGTAAAGAAGAAGAGGCTAAGGTTTATGCTAAAAAAATTCTAATAGTAGGTTGTTTGGTGGGTTTCTTTATTTCTATACTATTATACAATATGTCTTCTTATATATTATCGTTTTTCAATATTTCAGATACAGTTACCTATTATTGTTTGATGATGATATATACAATTTGTACAATATTAGTAATAAGAGTATTCAACATATTATTAGTAGTGGGTGTTCTAAGAGGTGGAGGAGATTCCAAATACTCATTATATATAGAAGCTTTTACTATGTGGATGATAGGAGTTCCAATTGCATTTTTAGGAGCATTTGTATTTAAATTACCTGTACACTATGTTTATGCATTAGTTACTATTGAAGAAATAGCCAAGTTTATGATAGGCTATAAGAGATTGAAATCTGATAGATGGATAAAAAATATTGTTAAACACATATAAAAAAAGTCTTCCTTTGAAAATATTTTAAAGGAAGATTTTTTTTATTATTGATACAAATTATTGATTTTGAAATATATGTAAATAAAAAGGTTGAAATTGGTCTAAATATACATGAAATTAAAGATAATACTAATAATGTGAATTTAAATAAAGATATAAAGGAGGTATAGATTTAAGTGAAAAAGATATGTGTATTTGCTACAATAGGGATATTATTTATAAGTGCATTTTTTTTATTCACAAAAGACGAAGACTATACAGCTTTCAAAAATCAAGAGGATAAAGAATATAGTATAAATATGAAAAGAAATATACTATCAATAATGATGGGATATAGTGGAGCGGTTGTAGATATTGAAACATATGATAATAAAGTATATTTAATAATGAAATCTGGGAATAGAATACTTTATGATGATAAAAAAAATAAAACCATACAAGAAAAAATAAATAATCCAGATTTACAGGATATGATGGAACAACAATACAATCTAAAAAATATAAATGATATAGCAAATGAAGATCCGGGTAGGATAAGGCATTATCAATTACTAAAAGAAGTGTATGGAAATACAAAAAAAGAGATTGAAGCAAATTTAAAAAATTTGAAATTTGGGAATAAATATTATGCATTTAATAGTAAAAATAATGCTTATGAAAATTTAAATAAATCTATGAATGAAGTCATAAATATCTGTAAGGTGGATAATACAGTATATAAATATATATATCCTATAAGTGGAACTTTTAATTATAGAGTTATATCTGGGACTAATAGACTAAGTCCACATTCATTTGGAATAGCAATTGATTTGGCGAGTAATAAAAGTGATTATTGGAAATGGGCATCAAAAGAAGCAGGAAAAAAAAGATTAAACTCTTATCCCAAAAACATTGTAAAAATATTTGAAAATAATAACTTTATATGGGGAGGAAAATGGAAACATTTTGATATATTACATTTCGAATATAGGCCAGAATTTATATATAAAGCAAAATATCTTTATGAGGATATAGATAGTTTACAATCTTGGTATGAGGGGGCTGATATAAAGGATAAAAGAACAAAACATTATATAGAGCTAATAAATAATAAAATAAAATAATCTTAGAATATAGCTTCAAATACAAATATATAAAAATTGTTATCTACTCATAAAAATGATAGTATATAGAGAAGAAATATATTTTTGATTAATATGATTTAGGATATATATGGTAAACTTATTTATGAGGAGATGAGAATTAAAATGAATTATAAGTCGAAATTAAAAGAGAAGAATATAGACGATTTATTTGAGATTATATTGAAAATTAATACTATAGAGGAATGTTACATGTTTTTTGAAGATATATGTACTGTAAAAGAATTGAAATCTCTATCACAAAGATTGCAAGTTGCTAAAATGTTAAGAAATAATAAAACCTATACAGAAATAGAAGAAAATACAGGAGCTAGTACAGCTACTATAAGCAGGGTTAGCAGATGCCTGAATTATGGAGCAAATGGATATAATATGATGCTTGATAGAACTCAAAAAAAATAGGAACCCTATTATAGGGTTTCTATTTTTTTGAATATATTAGTATAGAAAAATAAAGACAAGCTTAGAGCTATAGGTATTAGACAAAAAGCTGTATATGGTGATAAAGAAGTGGATAACATACCCATTAAGCTATTCATCAGCATGTTTACAATGGAAACAAATGATAATATTAATCCCATTACATATGAAGTATTTTCCTTAAATACTTCTCCTATTATAGTTATTGTTGTTGGGAAAATTATTGAAAAGAAAAATCCTGAAAGTGATATTAATACTACAAAATTAGACTTTAACAAATATCCACTCCAAAATAATATTAATGACATTGATAAATAAGTTATCATAGATTTTTTTGTACCTAACCTATGGACTACGAAGCCTCCTGTTAATCTTCCGAAAGTAAATACTAGAAAGAAAATAGCGGAATAGTGAGTTGCTTTATCTACTGTGAAATTATATGAAGTTTGTGCAAAGTTGACAAACCAATTTAAAAATCCTACTTCAGAAAAAACATATAAACCTTGTGCAAGTATAAATAATAAAACTAGTTTATTTTTTAAAGTTTTATATATGTTCGATTTTGTACTTATACTCTCTATTTTTGGAAAGCTAATAAATAATATTAAAAATATAGATAATAACATTAATCCACTATTTATCAAAAATACGTCTCTAAAAGTGAAACCTTTTAAAATCATGTTTCCAGAAAATTTTTGACTTATACTAACTCCAAAACCGTAAAAAAAGTGAGTAAGATTTATAAGTATTGTACTATAAGTAACAAATAAAATCGGCGATATAGAATTTACTGATATAGCTTGAAGACCTGTACCTATGTTTGTTGTAAACACAGAAATTAACAATATGGTGAACGTAGGAGCAATGGATGTTATTAGATAAGATATTCCTGTTATTATAGTAGAAAAAATAAGGATTTTTTTTTGGCCGAATTTAGAACAAAGTATACCTCCTACATATGTTGAAATTATGTATCCAAATACGGAAAGAGAGAACATAAGTCCTATTGAGGAATCGGGAATTTGGAATACTTCCTTAAATTGAGAAACAAATACTCCTTTCATACTTTCACAAAAACCTATAATAAGCATATTTAGAAAAATAAAAAATATTGCTGGTTTGTACTTTAAATTCTTTGTCATAATTATTGTCCTTTCTAAATTTGTTAGTTTATCCGAAAGCTAAGAATTCTAAAACTCCATCCTCTTAGGGATAGAGATAAGAACTCTACAGCTTCTGGATTGGTTTAACTAGAAATTCAGTTGGAATAAAAACTCCATCTGAATTAAGTTTAACTTTAATACGAAATAAAAATAGATTAACATAAATTTGACACAAAGTCCATATTAGGTATTGTTTAATTTAATTGTTAAATATGAAATGTAAAATTAATATTAAAATGATGTGTTTTTTTGGATTTTATATTAGAAAAAGTGTATAATTAAAGTAAATAATTAAAGTAAATAATTAAAGTAAGTAATTATTAAATTGAAAAATAGACAAAGACATATAAAAAATGATATAATTTCATGTAGAAAATAGTCTTGTGCATTATAATATTCAATTTATTTATGTTGAACTTGATAAAAATAGGCAATATAGATTGGTATACTGTGGAATAATTAGTAAATTAGTAGTATTTTATTAAAACTATATTGTTAATAGTTCAATGGTTAGGTAAAATGTATGTATATAGTTTTGTTAAATTAATGAAAATGTTTTTAAATATAAAGATAAAAAATATTAGAGGGGGAAATATGAGACTTAATGATAATATAAACTTATTGAGTAAAAGCCTTGATGCGTATTCAATTAGACAAAAACTTATAAATAATAATATATCGAATTCTAATACTCCTAATTATAAGAGGAAGGATATTAAATTTGAAGAAATACTAAGAAAAATAACAATTGAAAATGGAATGAATATAAAAACAACTCATTCTAAACATATAGGAAATAATAATGGAAAAGTAGATTTAGAGCCAAAAGTTATTGTTGATAAAAATACAAAATCTAGACTTGATGGAAATAATGTAGATATAGATGTCGAAATGGCAGAGTTGAGTAAAAATTATATAAAGTACAATGTAGCTAGCCAACAGATAACGAGTGCATTTAAAAGATACAAAAGCGCAATAAGTGGAGGAGGTAGATAATATGTCATTATTTGGATCTATAAATATAAGTTCTTCAGGGTTGACAGCAGAAAGATTAAGAATGGATATAATATCTAAGAATATAGCCAATGCTAACACGACAAGAACAGCAAATGGAACTCCATATAGAAGACAAGTAGTAACGTTTAAGGCTGCTGAAACAGGGTCCTTTAAATCACATTTAAGTAAACACATGAACAAAAATGAAAATGATAATATAGGGAATGGAGTGGAGGTAACTGGTATAAAAGAAGATGAGAGCTCGTTTAAAAGAATTTATGATCCTGGTCATCCAGATGCTGATAAAAATGGATATGTTCTGATGCCAAATGTCAATATAGTAACTGAAATGATAAATATGATTTCTGCTACTAGAGCTTATGAAGCAAATGTTACTGCGTTAAATTCAAGTAAAAGTATGATGATGAAGGCGTTAGAAATTGGTAGATAAAGGGGGGGAATAGTGTGCAAGTTCAGGGTGGAAAAATTCACAGCCTAACTATCGGTAGTACAGAAAGTAACAGCAAAAAGCCTGTTGATTCAAATTTAGGATTTAAGGAATTTTTAAATAAAGCGGTTTATTCTGTAAGTGATATGGAAAAAAAGTCAGATGAAATGAATTTGAAATTTATGAGTGGAAAAGTTGACAACATTCACGAGGTAATGATTGCAACTCAAAAAGCAGATATAGCAATACAAGCATTTACAGAAGTTAAAAGTAAAATGTTAGATGCATATAAAGAAATTATGAGAATACAAATATAGCAATATACCTAGCTTGGAATGAGGTGTATAAATGGGTGAAAATTTTTTGAAATTAAAAGAAACTGTATCAAATTTTTTGAACAAATATACTAAAAAACAAAAAATAAATGTATTTGTCGGATTTATATTGATATTAATTATAAGTACATTAGCTATACTGAATATTACAAAACCTGAATATAGTGTTTTGTATAAAGATTTAGATATAAAAGAAGCTGCAAATATAACTAAAAACCTAGATGAACTTAAAATTGATTATAAGATAACTGATGAAGGAACTATACTAGTTAAGAAAGAACAAATAAATAAAATAAAAATGGATTTATCAACGAAAGGTATACCTAGTACTAAGTTTTCATATGATGATTTATTAGATAAAAACACAATGTTTATGAGTGAGGATGAAAAGGATAAAGTTTTTAACTACGCTCTTCAAAATCAAATAGAAACCGTTATAGAGGAAATGCCAGCTATAAAAAATGCAGATGTTAATTTAAGCATACCAAAAGATTCTACATTTATATTAGATGAAAATAAGGAAAAAGCTAAAGCTTCTGTAGTTATAGAGTTAAATGAAGGCTTTACTTTAAATAAGGAAAGCATAGAAGGAATAGCATTTTTGGTATCAAACTCTGTTCAAGGATTAAATGTTGATAATATAACTATTCATGATTCTACTGGAAGAGTTCTTAATAAAAAAGATAACGAAGAATCTTATGAATCTTCAAATCAACTAGAGATTCAAAATAAAGTAAAAGAGGATATAGAAGATAATTTGGTTGAATTTTTATCTACTATATATGGGTATGGAAATGTATCTGTTATGGCCAGTGTTAAGTTGAATTTTGATACTGATATAACGGAAACAAAAGAATATAATACTCCTATAGAAGGAGAAGAAAATGGTCTTATAAGAAGTGTAACAGAAAAAAAGGAATCTCTTAAGAATTCCCAAAATGGAGGAATACCAGGAACAGATACTAATACTGAAGAAATTACTCAGTATCAACAAGAAGAAAATGGAAATTCTGCATATGATAACTTTGATAAGACTATTAATTATGAATTGAATGAAATAGTTAGAAAAGTTGAAAAAGCTAAAGGACAAATACAAGATATAACAGTAGCAGTAGTGCTTAATAGTGAAATATTACCTGATAAAGAATTGACTGATGATAAGAAGAAAGAGATAGTCAAAACAGTCACTAGTGCAGCAGGGATAGATACTAAAAGAGTAGAGGTGTATGCACAATCATTTAATAACAGTTCAAATGAAAATGTAGATGAAGTCGATGAAGGAATGTTGAATATGCCTATGTGGACTATTATATTAATACTAATTATTATATTGATACCTATATTAATATGCGTATTATATATTATTAAGCTTAAAAAGGAAAAAAAGGAAAAAGAAGAAAGAGAAGCGAAGAAGAAAGCAGAATCTCAAAATATAAATATAAATATGATGGAAGACGAAATAGAGGAATTGGAATTAGATATAAAAGAGTCTGGACATAAGAAGAGCATAGAGAATCTGGTTAACAAAAATCCTGAAATAGTGGCTCAGCTACTAAAAAGCTGGATAGATGAGGAATAAGAGGTGATTGAGTTTGGCAAAAAAGAGTAAAAATGAGATAAGTGGTAAGCAAAAAGCAGCTATACTCTTAATAACACTTGGACCTGAATATTCTGCTAAAATGTTTAAATATTTATCTGAGGAAGAAATCGAAGAAATAACACTAGAAATTGCTAACATGAAAAAAGTAGAATCAGAAGAAAAAGAAAGAATATTACAAGAATTTTACGAGGTTTGTTTAGCACAGGAAGTTATATCAGAGGGTGGAATAGGATATGCAAAGGATGTATTAGAAAAGGCCTTAGGTCAAGATAAAGCTATAGAAATTATTAACAGATTAACAGCATCATTACAGGTTAAACCGTTTGATTTCGCAAGAAAGGCTGACCCTGGCCAAATTGTCAATTTCATACAAAACGAACATCCTCAAACTATAGCATTAATACTATCTTATTTAGATTCTGAAAAATCAGGACAAATACTCTCTAATCTTTCTGCTGATAAGCAATCTGAAGTGGCTAGAAGAATTGCTACTATGGATAGAACATATCCAGAGGTTATAAAAGAGATAGAGCTAGTTCTTGAAAATAAGTTATCAAATCTTGTCACAGAAGATTATACAACTGTAGGTGGAGTTCAGTCTATTGTGGATATATTAAATTCTGTAGATAGGGGAACTGAAAAATATATCATGGAAGATCTGGAAATGTCTGATCCTGAACTTGCAGAAGATATTAAAAAGAGAATGTTTGTATTTGAGGATATTATTACACTTGATAATGTATCTATACAAAGGTTTATTAGAGAAATTGATAATAGTGAACTTGCAGTTGCTCTAAAAGGTGCAACTCAAGAGGTTGCAGAGCTTATATTCTCTAATATGTCAAAACGTCTAGCGGATATGATAAGAGAGGACATGGAATTTATGGGTCCTGTAAGATTAAAAGACGTAGAAGAGGCACAACAAAAGATAGTTAGTAATATAAGAAAACTGGAAGAATCTGGAGAAATAGTAATCTCAAGAGGTGGAGGAGATGAACTGATTGGCTAGAATTATAAAGTATAACCAGGTTAATATTAGTCAAGAAAAAATTATTGGAAGTGATTCTAAGAATACCACTATAGATAATGAAGCAGATGAAAAAAAGTTAAAAATAGAAAATGAAATAAATGATTTAGTTTTAAAAAAAAATGAACTTTTAAAAGAAATGGAATCGATAAAAGAAGACTCTATAAAAGAAAAAGATAATATAATAAAAACAGCTTATGAAGAATATGAAAATATTATAAAAGAAGCTAATGAAAAAGCAAAATTAGAATTGGATAAATATAAGCAAGAAGGATATCAAAGTGGTTATAATGAAGGTTTTGAAGAAGGACAACAAAAGAGTATAGATAAGTATAAATTAGAAATAAATGAAGCTATAAGTATAAAAAATGATGTTATTAAATGGAAAAAAGATGAGATAGAGAAAATAGAAGAAGATGTTATAAATTTAGTAATAAATTCAGTTGATAAGATTATTAAATTAAAATTAGATGAAAATGACGAGGTAATATTAAATCTCATAAAAGAAGCTTTGAAAAAATTAACTTTTACTGAAAAATTGGTAGTAAGAGTGAATGATGATGATTTTGAAAAAGTTAATTCATCAAGAGATAAGATACTTGCTATGGCGGGTCATATAGATGACATCGAAATAAAAATAGATAAGTCTCTTGAAAAAGGAGATTTAATAATAGATACTAATTCAGGAAGTATTAATCCAAGTATAAAAAAGCAGTTTGAAATAATAAAAGAAGAATTTTTAAATCTAGTTTAGGATGATGATAATGATGAAATCGATAGATGTATCTAAATATTTTCAAAAACTGGAAGAAATCAACTTGATTCAGTATACAGGAAGAGTATCTCAAGTAGTAGGTCTTACTATAGAGTCAAAAGGACCTGCTGTAAAACTTGGAGAATTATGTTTTATATATCCTATAAAATCTGAACAACCTATATTAGCTGAAGTTGTAGGGTTTAAATCAGAGACGGTTCTATTAATGCCTCTTGGAGAAATGGATGGGATAGGTCCAGGAAGTAAGGTTATAGCGAGTGGGCATGGGCTTGAGGTGAAAGTTGGAGAAGAGCTATTAGGAAGAGTTCTAGATGGTCTAGGAAATCCTATAGATGATAAAAATAAATTAAATCTCAAGCTCAACTATCCTGTAATGAATCAACCACCTAACCCTCTAAAAAGAGAAAAAATAGATACTCCTCTGCCTTTAGGGGTTAAAGCTTTAGATGGTATATTAACATGTGGTAAAGGGCAGAGGATAGGTATATTTGCTGGTTCTGGAGTAGGTAAATCAACTCTTTTAGGGATGATTGCTAGAAATACAAAGGCAGATATAAATGTAATAGCATTAATAGGAGAAAGAGGAAGAGAAGTAAGAGAATTCATAGAAAATGATTTGCAAGAAGAAGGATTAAAAAGATCAGTATTGGTAATTGCGACTTCTGATCAACCACCATTGGTTAGAATGAAAGGGGCATTACTTGCAACTTCTATAGCAGAGTATTTTAGAGATATGGGTAAAAATGTAATACTGATGATGGATTCTTTAACTCGTTTTTCTATGGCACAAAGAGAAGTTGGACTTGCTATAGGCGAGCCACCTGTTACAAAAGGGTATACGCCTTCTGTTTTTGCGGTATTACCTAAGCTTTTAGAAAGAGCAGGAAACTCGGATAAAGGTTCTATCACAGGCTTATATACTGTTCTTGTAGATGGAGATGATATGAATGAACCTATAGCTGATGCTGTAAGAGGGATACTTGATGGTCATGTAGTGCTGTCAAGAAGTCTTGCTAATAAAAATCATTACCCAGCTATAGAAGTTTTAGCAAGTGCAAGTAGGGTTATGGGTAATATAACAAATAAAGAACATATACAAGCAGCTAATAAACTCAAAGACCTTTTGGCTACCTATAGAGAAGCAGAAGACCTTATAAATATAGGTGCTTATGCACCAGGGTCTAATAAAAAAATTGATATGGCTATACAAAAAATAGATGAAATTGATTCTTTTCTGAAACAGTGGACACACGATAAATTTGAATATGACGATGTTATAGGAACTTTACTTAATATATTTAAAGAATAGAGGTGTGTTTCTTGAAATATAAGTTTAGATTTGCAAAAATATTAGAAATAAAGGAAAAACTAGAAGAAAACAAAAAAATGGAAATAAGTGAAATTAATAATACTATTGATAATATTAAATTTCAAATAGAAGAACTAAATGAAATAAAGGAAACTAAAAATTCTCAAATTCAAGAAAATATGAGTGCTGGAACCAGCATTAATGAAATTAAACGAATGAATGAATTTATAAATTTGACAAACATTAAAATCAAAAACTTATTTAAAGATTTAAAATCTGCTGAAGATATATTGGACATAAAAAAAGGTGAATATATACAAGTTATGAGAGAAAAAAAGACTTTTGAAAAAATAAAAGAAAAAGATATTATTAAATTTAATGAAAAAATAAAAAAAGAAGAGGAAAAGTTTGTAGATCAGATAGTTACATTTAAACACAGTATGAGTAACTAGGAGGGCAATATGGAAGAAAATATACAAGAGATGGACAAACCTAAAAAGAAAAAAAGAATACCATTAATACTAATAGGAGTGTTGGTTACAACTTTTACAATTCTTTATTATACAAATGCTAATGTAAGCAAAATGACTAATAATATGTTAAAGAAAGTACCTATTATCGGTGAACGTTTTGAACAAGCACCATCTATTAAAGAACAGGAAGAGAGAAAAAATAAACTGGCAAGATATTATCTGTCATTAGACCAAGATAGAGCTATAGATAAATTGATAATTATGGAGAAAGAAGATAAAAAATTATATGAAGATATAATTTTAAAAATGAAAAAATATGATTTAACCTCTACTAATGAATTGGTTCAAAAAATAAGAAATCAAAAAATTAAAAAAGACATTCTTCAAAGAGAAATAGATTCAATAGAACAAGAAAAAGCATTATATGCAGAAGAACTTTCTAAAAATTATACAAAGCTAGGACTATTAGGAACTATTAAAGATCTAGAGCAAAAAATAATAGATTTGAATTTGAACTTTGAAGAAGCTGCAAAAATTATTGAAAATTTAAAACCAAATTATAGTGCAAAAATATTGTATTATATGGATCAAAATGTATCACAAAGTATAAAAGAAAATATATCACAAAATTATTTGAAAAATATACAAAATCAAACTCAAATATATGAAAAATATATACATGATATGAAAACTTTATCCGATATATATTCAAATAAGAAAATAGAAGAAGCAAGTGTACAACTACAGAATAAAGATACGTATTCATCACAAGATTTAGGTACTATATTTGCTAATATGGATTACTTGATGGCAAGTAAGATACTTTGTGAATTTGAAGATAGTGACTATTTAGATAATGTTTTAAAAGAAGTAAAGATCTTTGAAGAGCTAAATGAAGAAGAAAGCATCAAAGGTATATCAGAAGATATAAATAATACATTAAAGGTATTAGAAATATATAAAAGAGATTTAAAAACACTAAAATTATCTTATGAAAAGATGGATTCAAAAGACTTATCCGATTTAGTAAATGAAATGACATCAAGTAAACCAAAGTATAAGCAATATAAGATAGATGAAGAAAAGAGTTTTAAAATAACAGAAGAAGACCTTATGGTAGAAGTTTTAAAACAATTAAAACCTAAACTATTATCAGAAGTTATATCCAATTTAGAAAATCAAAAATCAGCAGAAATAAGTAGAAAAATAGGATTACCACAACAATAAAAAGGGGGGAAGAATCTATTGAACAATTTAATGCCTATAAACTTGAATTTTAAAAAAAATAATATGGGGAAATTCACTAAAAAGGATAGCATAAGTGATAGATTAGATTTTAGAAAAAAATTAGATTCTTATTCTAAAAAAAATGATATTAAAGATGTGAGAAAAAACACAAAAAAACAAAAAGAAAAAACAATTACTGAAACTAGAGATATAAAAAAGCAGGACAAAGAAGTTGAAAAGCACAATAAAGAAGTTGAAAAACATGACAAAGAAGTTGAAAAGTATAATAAAGAAGTTGAAAAGCATGACAAAGAATTTGAAAAACAAAACGAAGATATAAATGTTGAAACTAATAATATCAACGAGTCTGAAGTGGTTGAAATTAAAGATATACAAGCTGACGAAATAATAACTAAGGAAGATTTAGAATCTATAATGTCTATATTGCAAACTATTAATGTAGAAGTTGAAAATGAAAAACAAGTTGAAGATATTCAAAAGAATATTGGTGAATTTATTCAGAAAATGGAAAATGGCGAAATAAATACTGATGAATTAAAAAAATTATTTACAAAGTTAGAAGAGGCTGAATTTATACCTAAGGAAGTTAAATCAGAAATATTAAATAAATTGGAATTAATGATTAATCAAGAGAATAGTAACTCAAAGTACTTAGAAATAGATAATACAAATATAGACAAAAATATAATAGAGAACAGTAAAGTAAAAGAAAATTCTAAAGTAAAAATGACTGAGGAAAGTGAAATAAAACAAGATTATTCGCAAAGTAAAGTTTCAAGTCTAACTCAAGCTAACGAAAATTTACAACAAAATACAAGCTATAACCAAAATGAAGATTTAGACAATATAAATAAAAATTTCTTAGTAAACGAGGCACAAGATGAAACACAAGAAAACTTTAACTTTCAAAATTCAAATATATCTAAAACAACAAATACAATAAAAGGAATTACAGGTAATTTAAATAACAATAAGCTAAGCAATATAGATTCTTATAATATAATTGAGCAAATTACAAAAAAAAGTAAGATAATCATAAATAAAGATAATTCAACTATACAGATGCAGTTAGAGCCAGAACATTTAGGAAAGCTAACACTTAAGGTTGTATTAGAAAGAGGAATTTTAAGTGCTAAATTTATGGCAGAAAATGAAGAGGTAAAAACAGCTATAGAAGAAAATATGGAAGAACTTAAAAATAGCCTTTCTGAACAAGGAATAACTATACAAAGCTTAAGTGTATCTGTAGATAGTCAAGGAGATCTTAATAAGCATAAAAACATACTAGAGGCTATGGCTTATAATAAAAAAATAAGTAAAAATGTAGGCACGAATCAATCTGTATTAGATGAAGAGCAAAATAAAATAGAAAATCCATATCTTTTTGAAGATGATAACTTCAATGGATTAGTATAGGGGGGATATAATGTCAGATATAGCAGGAACTAATTTAAAAATGTCATCTATAAATTCAACTCAATCTACAAAAACAACTAGTGACAAAAAATCACAACTTGGAAAAGATGATTTTTTAAAATTACTAACAACTCAGCTTAAATATCAAGATCCTCTAAAGCCTATGGAGGATAAAGATTTTATAGCTCAAATGGCACAGTTTAGTTCACTTGAACAAATGCAAAATTTAAATAAATCCTTTGATGGTGTATTTGAAGGAATAAAGTCACTTAATAACAATTTTGTAACTGCAAACAAAAATGTAGAGCAGCAAGTAGATTCACTTATAAAGGAAATGAAAGAGTTAAATGGTAATGAATGTGATATAATAAATACGTCAATAGGTATTCTAAAAGATAAGCGTATAGAGAATATTCCAGCTGGTGTAACAAAAAAACAATTAATTGATGCATTAACAATAACAAATAAGGCAACAGCGAAGATATATGATAAAGATGGAGGTTATGTAGCAGATAATGAAGAGTTAACTTCTGAAATGAAATTGATGATAACAGCTAAGGATAAGAATGGAAAAGATACAGAAAAAGAATATAGAATTTATGTGAACAAAAAGAAATAAATTTTGGGGAGGTAATTAACTATGATGAGATGTATGTACTCTGCAGTATCGAGTTTGAAGGCACATCAAACAAAGATGGACGTTATAGGTAATAATATAGCAAATGTAAATACTGTGGCATTTAAAGGTTCAAGAGTTACATTTAAGGAAACCTTCGCTCAAACAGTGAAGGGTGCAGGTGGAGCACAAGACGGACGTGGAGGAACTAATCCTATGCAAATAGGACTTGGAGCAGATGTTGCATCAATTGATGTACTTCAAAAAAGAGGTGCTGTTGAGAGAACTGATAATGTTACAGACCTTATGATAAATGGAGATGGTTATTTCATGGTATCTGATGATACTAACTTTTTAAATAGATATTATACAAGAGCAGGAAACTTTAAAGTAGATGGTGGTGGAAATTTAGTTACTCAAGATGGATATAAGGTACTTGGATATATGGCTGATGATACAGGAAGATTAAAAAGTAGTATAGAGGGATTAAAGATAGATAAATCAATAGTATATCCACCTCAAGCTACAAAACCATCAGTTCCACCTATTCCAGGTGAGGAGATAGTTACATTTGGAGGGAATGTGGATTCTAAGACAGAGCAATTAATGGATGATACAAAATCACCAGCAGTGCTAAAGGGATCTGTTATAGGAGAAAAAGTAGCTTCTGGTAGTACTCCCACTCCTTCTATATATAGCTTTAATGAAGAAAGATCAGCAGCGGCAGGAAAGCCTATATATACTCAGGAAAATGAAAATCTTAGTAAATCTTTAGGAAGAGAAACTACAATAGAGGTATTTGATGATTTTGGGAATGTTCATCAAGTTAAACTATTGTTCACTAAAAAAGAAATACTTAAATCTGGATCACCTCTTACTCCAACAGGAGAAACTGAATGGTTGGTTGATGCTATATATATGAATCCTGATGGAGCTATGATAACAAATGGGAAAACGAATAAATACAATACTAGCACTGGAGAAGCAGACGATGAAGGTGCAAGTAAAGAGGGATTTAGTTATAAACCTGGTGGATTTTCTATTAAGTTTGATAAACATGGGAAAATGGTTAATTCTGATAAAATGCAACTAAAAATAGGAAAAGATTTAACTAAAGGTGCAGATGCACTTAATTTTGAAATAAGTTTAAGTAAATTAACTCAGTTTTCAGACAAGTCTAATGCAAGAGCAACTTATATAAAAGGATATAAGCAAGGAGCCTTAAGTGAGTATGCAATAGCTCCAAATGGAGAGGTTATAGGAGCTTTTGATAATGGACAAAGAAGAGTTCTTGGGAGAGTTGCAGTAGCAAACTTTAAAAACTCTTCAGCACTTCAGAAGTTTCAGTCAAATATGTACTTAGAGACTAGAAACTCAGGAAGAGCAAATATAGGTAAGCCTAGTCAAGATGGATTTCCGGAGCTTAATCCTGGTTCTCTTGAAATGTCAAATGTTGATTTGGGACAAGAGTTTACTAATATGATTACTACTCAAAGAGGTTTTCAGGCTAATTCAAGAGTTATAACAACAACTGATGCTATGATTGAAGAACTTGTAAACTTAAAGAGATAGAGGCTAAAAAATGATAAAGGTAAGAAGGCTTAATGAAGAAGAGTTTGTAATAAATTGTGATTTGATAGAAACAGTAGAAAATACACCAGATACAGTAATAACTTTGGTTAATGGACATAAATATATAGTAAAAGAGGATGTAGATACTATAATTCAAAAAGTAAAAACTTTTAAAAGAGATATTGCAAAAATAGTAGATGGCAGAAATGGGGTGTAGCATTTGGATTTAGGAACACTCATAGGAATAGTGTCAGGATTTGGTTTGATTATAGTTAGTATTTTGTTAGGTGGAAGTTTAGGAGCATTTATTGATATTCCATCTGTAATGATAGTTGTAGGAGGAACGATAGCAGCTACTTTAGTTGCTTATCCTCTTCCTAAGGTTAAAGAGATAATCAAGCTTACTCAAAAAGCATTTAAAGATAGAGGAAGTAACCCAAATGAAGTTATAGAAAGTATGATTGAACTTGCAAATAAGGCTAGAAAAGAAGGATTATTAGCTCTTGAAGAGTCATCTTCTGGAATCGATGATGATTTTATAAAAAAAGGAGTTATGTTAGTTGTAGATGGTACTGACCCAGACCTTGTTAGAACATTATTGGAAACTGAGCTGGACTTTTTAGAGGAAAGGCATAAATCAGGACAGGGATTATTTGAAACTATGGGAAGTTTTGCACCAGCATTTGGTATGGTAGGAACACTTATAGGTCTTATAAATATGCTTAAAAAGCTAGATGATCCATCAGCTATTGGACCAGCTATGTCTGTTGCACTTCTTACAACTCTTTATGGATCATTTTTGGCTAATATGATATTTATACCAATAGCTAATAAATTAAAAGTTAAGAGTAGAGAGGAAACTCTTGAAAGAGAAATTATAGTTGAAGGACTTTTATCAATACAAGCTGGAGAAAATCCAAGAATAATAGAAGAAAAATTAAAGGCATTCTTGCCTCCTTCGATGAGAAAAGAATTACAGGAAGGAGAAGCTTAATATGGGAAGAAAGAAAAAGCAAGAAGAAACAAAAGAAGGAGCTCCTGAATGGATGGCTACTTATGGAGATATGGTAACTTTATTACTTTGTTTTTTTGTTTTGCTTTTTTCTATGTCCTCAGTAGATGCTCAAAAATTTCAGTCTATAGTACAATCTTTCAGTGGTTCTTTAGGATTTTTAGAAGGAGGAAAGACACTGTCTGAGGAGCAGTATATAGATAGGGGTCTCAAGGATGATAAAAGCACAAATGAAAGAAAAGAGCTGGAAAATTTTAGTAATTTGGAAAAGGAAATTAAAAAATATTTAAAAGATAACAAGTTAGATCAAGATGTAAAAGTTGTAAATGAGAATTCAGGCTTACTTTTAAGCTTTCAAGATAATGTATTGTTTAGTTCTGGAAAAGCAGAATTAAAATCAAAATCGAAAACTACATTAAGATATATATCGGAACTTTTAAATAAAGAAGAATTCAATAATAAATTTATAAGTATAGAAGGACATACAGATAATGATCCTATAAAATATAGCTCAAAATACCCTACTAATTGGGAATTATCTGTGGGTAGATCTAGTAATGTAGTTAGATTTTTAGTTGAAGAAACAGGTATTAATCCTGAACGTATATCAGCATCTGGTTATAGTGAATATCATCCTGTTGTACCAAATACTTCAAATGAAAATAAAGCTAAAAATAGAAGAGTAGACATACTTATACAAAAAAATTAATCAGCCAGTAAGATTGGAGGCTTATAATATGGATACAAAAAAAATAATGATATTTTCAATTATAGGATTTATAATATCTTTATTAATATTTGGAGCTACTTTATATTTTGTATATTTCAAAAATTCAGACGGATCCAGACAAAACTTAGAAGCATTTAATTATGATGCGGGTCAGTTTTCTACTAATATGGGAGATTCAAACCATTATTTTAAAGGAAATATTGTGATAGAATCTACTGATGAAAAAGAAATAGAGGTAATGACGGAGAAAAGTGTTATAATAAGGGATACTATATTAAAAGTAATAATATCTCAAGATCCTGAAAAAATGACTAGTAACGAAGGTTTAGATAAATTAGAACGTGAATTGATATCCGATTTATCCACAAAATTAAATTTAAAATCTATAAAAAATGTATATTTTACAGATTATATAGTTCAATAAAGGCAGGTGGAGTAGTTGTCTGAAATATTATCGCAAAGTGAAATAGATGCATTACTGGATGCTTTAAATACAGGAGAAGTAGATGTTGAAGAGATTCAGGAAGATACGAAAGAAAAAAAGATAAAAAAATATGATTTTAAGAGTCCTAAAAAACTAGCAAAAGATCAATTGCGAACTCTTCATATAATACATGATAACTATTCTAGGTTGTTAAATACTTTTTTATCTGGATATTTAAGAAGCTTTATTCAAGTAGATGTGCTTTCCGTAGAAGAGCTATCATATTATGAATTTAGCAACTCAATATCTAATCCAGCTATGTTGACTACGGTAGATTTTAATCCTTTACCGGGACAAATGTTATATGAAATATCTACAGGGCTTTCATTCTGTATTATAGATAGAATATTAGGCGGAGATGGAAACTATCAAGGAGAAATAAGAGGTTTTACAGAAATTGAAACAACTATACTAACTAAGATGCTTAAACAAATTATAAAACTTTTTATTGAACCTTGGGAAAATGTAATAGAACTTTTTCCGAAAGTTGACAAAATCGAGACTAATTCGCAATTTGCACAAATTGTTTCCCCTAATGAAACGGTAGCGTTAATAACTTTAAAAGCTAAAATTGGAGAAGTTGAAGGGCTTATAAATATTTGTATTCCACATATTGTTTTAGAGCCTATTTTACCAAAGTTGAGTACTAAGTTTTGGTTTTCAACCTCTTCCAACAATAAAAAAATAACTCCAGAAGAAAAAGTAGTATTAGAGAAAAAAATAAAAAAATCAGATTTAAATGTAGTTGCTGAATTGGCTCAAACAAATATAACCGTAGGTGATTTTCTAAATCTTCAAATAGGCGATATTATAAGTTTAGGAAAAGAAGTTAATGAACAGTTGGATATAAAAGTCTCAGATAAATTTAAATTTAAAGGTTCTCCTGGTACCAAGAAAAATAAGTATGCTATAAAGATAATACAAGTCATTGAAAAGGGTGATGATAATTATGATGAATGATATGCTATCACAAGAAGAAATCAATGCTCTTTTAAAGGGTAGTTTGGAAGAAACTTCTTCTGAAGATACAGATGAAGTTTTATTAAATGATATAGAAAAAGATGCTGTTGGAGAAATTGGAAATATAAGCATGGGAACTTCTGCTACCACATTATTTACCTTGCTAGGACAAAAAGTAAATATAACTACTCCAACTGTAGATATCGTTACTTTAAATGAAATGGCAAGTAGATATCCATTGCCATTTGTTGCTGTTGAAGTAGGATATAAAGAAGGACTAACGGGAAGTAATTTGTTGGTTTTAAAAGAGGATGATGTTAAGGTTATTACTTCGCTTATGATGGGGGGAGATGGAAAATCAAATCTTCCAGAAGAATTAGATGAAATACATTTAAGTGCTATAAGTGAGGCTATGAACCAAATGATAGGTTCCTCTGCCACTGCACTATCTGATATGATATCAAAGAAAATAGATATAAATCCACCTAAAGTGTATAAAGTTAATCTATCTAATAAAGATTATGATTTCAAATTCATGAAAAATGATGAAAAGATAGCAAGGATTTCATTTAAAATGACTATAGGTGATTTAGTAGATAGTAATATAATGCAATTGCTACCTATTGACTTTGCTAAGAGTTTGGTTGATAATATGTTATATGGGGATTCTGGAAATGTATCATTAAATCAGACAAATAGCAACAATAGTAATAGTGAACCTGCTCCTGTTAGCAATAAGCATGTTCAAGAAGTATCTAATATGGCTCAACAAAGTACTTATAATCAAAATACACAACCTATTGAATCACAAGTAAATGCTCAACCAGTAAATGTTCAGCCGGTAAATGTTCAACCAGTAAAATTTGAAAGCTTTGAATCTCAAAATGTTAATTCAAATAACATGCCTGAGAATATAGATATAATTAAAGATGTATTATTAAATGTAACTGTAGAGTTAGGAAGAACTAAAAAAAGTATAGATGATATATTAGAATTTTCTCCAGGTACAATAATAGAATTAGATAGATTGGTAGGCGAACCATTAGATATATTAGTTAATTCTAAAAAAGTGGCAAAAGGAGAAGTTGTAGTAATAGATGAAAATTATGGTATAAGAATAACTGATATTATAAAACCTGAAAAAAGATTAAGATCAATATAATAAATAAAAGTGAAATAAGGAGGAATTTTGAAATGTCAAAAAGTATATTATTAGTAGATGATGCAGCTTTTATGAGAATGATGATTAAGGATATATTAGTTAAAAATGGTTACGATGTTGTTGGGGAAGCTGAAAATGGATTGAAGGCAGTTGAAAAGTATAAGGAATTAAAACCAAATCTTGTGATAATGGATATCACAATGCCTGAATTAGATGGTATAGAAGCTGTTAAAGAAATTAAAAAAATAGATCCAGCAGCTTGTGTAATAATGTGTTCTGCTATGGGTCAACAAGGGATGGTAATTGAAGCTATTCAATCAGGAGCTAAAGATTTTATAGTTAAGCCTTTCCAAGCAGATAGAGTATTAGAAGCGGTAAAAAAGGTTTTAGGGTAGAAATTATGCATATAATCAACCTAATTATGAAAATACTAGGGTATACATGTATTTTTATAATAATACTTTATTTGGCTCATATTACATCTAAATATTTAGCAAAAAAAAATGAGCTTATTAATAAAAATAAGAGTATTAAAATAAAAGAAAGACTTTTGATAAATAAAGATAAAGAGTTGATTTTAATTATGTATAGGAATAGAGAATATTTGATAGGAATTTCTCAAGATAAGTTCACTAAAATAGATACTTTTGATAATAAGGATGATATAAGTGAAGAAATTTAGAAAAATTTTTTTTGTTGTTATGGCTTTTTTATGTACAACGAGTTTAACATGGGGTCAACCAGAGGTACCTAATATTTCACTACAGGTAAATGGAAGTACAGATCCTGGGAATTTGAGTAATACTGTGGAAATAATATTATTATTTGCTGTTCTTTCATTATTACCTACAATAATAATAATGATGACTTCGTTTACCAGAATAATAATAGTTCTATCTTTTTTGAGAAATGCTCTAGCTACTCAACAAAATCCACCTACTCAAGTTTTAATTGGACTTGCTTTATTTTTAACATTTTTTATAATGGCTCCTGTAGGAACTGAAATTTACGATAATGCGTTAAATCCTTATTTTAATCAACAGATAACTCAAGAAGAAGCTTTTACAAAAGGTATGGAACCTGTAAGAAATTTTATGTTTAGGCAAACTAGACAAAAAGATATTTTGCTTTTTACTGAAATAGCGAAAATAAAAACAAATGAGGATTTGAAATTGAATGATATTCCAAATAGAGTTCTTATTCCATCTTTTTTGATAAGTGAACTTAAAACAGGATTCCAAATGGGGTTTGTTCTATTTATACCTTTTATAATTGTAGATATGGTTGTTGCAAGTACATTAATGTCTATGGGTATGATGATGCTACCTCCTGTAATGATATCTCTTCCATTCAAAGTATTATTATTTATACTAGTAGATGGTTGGAATTTAGTTGTTAAATCTATAGTATTAGGTTTTAAATAAAAGGGAAGTGAAAAAGTGGATGTAAGCTCTGCTGTTAATTTAGGGCAACAAGCTCTAACTATGATTTTAATGTTAGCATCTCCAATATTGATATTAAGTCTTGTAGTAGGTTTGTTGGTAAGTATATTTCAAGCTACAACGCAAATACAGGAAGCTACCTTGTCATTTGTACCTAAAATTGTTGTTACATTTTTGTCACTAGTTTTGTTTGGACACTGGATGATAAACACTATTGTTAATTTCACTCAAAATTTATTTTTAAATTTTGATAAGTTTATGAAATAAAAGAGATGATAATATGAATGAAGTTTTAAACCAAATATTAAATTATGTAAATGTGTACATGCTTATATTAGCAAGGTGTATAGGTTTATTTATAGCATCACCTGTATTCGGAAGGAAAAACCTTCCGAATATTTTTAAATTGGGATTTTCAGTAATATTAGCGTATATAGTACTACCATTTATAGATAGTTCTAATTTTGAATATATGACATTTTTACAGATATTATTTTTAGCAATAAAGGAATTAATGATAGGCTTGGTTATAGGGTTCATAGCTTTTATAGTTTTTTCTAGTTTTTTTATGACAGGATCTTTTATAGATAGAGAATTAGGATTTAGTATGGCAAATGTAGTAGATCCTCAATATGGATTTCAAGTACCTATTACTGGAAATTTGATTTATATAATAGCTACACTAATATTTTTAATAGTTGATGGGCACCATTATTTAATAAAAGCTTTAATTAACAGTTTTTATATAGTACCTATCAATAATGAGATAATTTTAAATTCTAATATACTGAAGTTTACAATAGACATATTTAATTATATATTTGTTATGGCAATTAAAATATCAATACCGATAACTATAATAATATTATCTACAAATCTAATATTAGGTATATTAGCTAGAACTATGCCTCAGATGAATGTTTTTGTTGTTGGGATGCCCATTAAAGTAATATTAGGATTATTGATACTTTCTATTGTATTTCCATATTATGAACCTATAATGGAAACTATATTTAAGGATATGTATAAATTCATATTTAATATTACAAAAATACTCCAAGGGTGATATAAATGAGTTATATAAATATAAATCTACAGCTTTTTTCAGGAGAAAAATCAGAAGAAGCTACTCCTAAGAAAAAACAGGAAGCTAGAAAAAAAGGACAGGTAGTCCAAAGTAAAGAAATAACTTCAGCTATTACATTGTTATTTTCTTTATTAAGTTTAAAATATTTGGGTAAATATATAGTATCTAATTTTTATGAATGTGTTTTATTTTTTAAAAATAATTTTTTTGACATTGAATTTGATAATACATTAATAGGATATAGAGTATTAATATATATTTTTTATTTTGCATTAAAAATAGGACTTATAATAGTACTTATAAATGCTAGTATAGCATTTATAAGTAGCAAAGTTCAAGTTGGAAATTTATTCACAACTGAAAATTTGAAATTTAAGTTTGATAAGTTAAATCCTATAGAAGGTTTTAAAAGGATGTTTTCTGCAAAAGCTTTATTTGAATTTGCCAAATCAAGTTTTAAAATAATAATTTTAGCCTCAATAGCTTATTATTATATGAAAAAAAATATAGTGTATATTTTCAAAAGCATTAATCTAAACAAATTTCAGATTTCATACAATCTCTTAGATTTAACTCTTAGTTTAGGAATAAAATTATCGTTATATCTTTTGATACTATCTATATTTGATTATGCATACCAATTATATGAACACAACAAAAACTTAAAAATGTCAAAACAAGAAATTAAAGAAGAGTATAAGCAATCAGAAGGAGATCCACAAATAAAATCAAAAATAAAAGAAAAGCAGAGAGAATCTGCAATGAAGAGAATGATGCAAGATGTTCCAAAGGCGGATGTTATAATAACAAACCCTACTCATTTTGCTGTTGCTATAAAATATGATGAAACTCAAAGTGATGCCCCATATATAGTTGCAAAGGGCAAAAATATGGTGGCTTTAAAAATAAAAGAAAAAGCTAGAGAAAGTGATGTGCCAATAATAGAGAATAAACCGCTAGCAAGGCAGTTATATGCAACCGTAAATATAGGAGATATAATACCTCCTGAGCTGTATGAAGCTATAGCAGAAATACTTGCTTATGTATATTCGTTAAAAAATGTGACTAGATAGGGTGGTTAAAGTGAAAAAATCAGGAGATATTATAGTTACCTTAGGTATTATAGGTATAATTTTAATGATAATAATACCTGTACCTTTGTTTATGCTTGATATACTTTTAAGTTTAAATATATCTTTATCGTTACTAATACTTTTGATTGCTATATATAATAAAGAAGCTTTGGAATTTTCAGTATTTCCATCCTTGCTATTAATTACAACGATGTTTAGGCTAGCACTTAATATAACTACTACTAGATATATATTATGGACAGGTAGTGCTGGTAATGTAATAGAAGCGTTTGGTAACTTTGTAATGGGAGGAAACGCATTAGTTGGTTTTATAGTATTTATTATAATAGTTATAATTCAATTTATGGTAATAACTAAAGGAGCAGAGAGAGTATCTGAGGTAGGAGCAAGATTTACACTTGATGCTATGCCAGGAAAACAAATGGCAATAGATGCAGATTTAAATTCAGGTCTTATAGATGAAAGAGATGCTAGAGATAGAAGAAAAAAGATACAAATGGAAGCAAATTTTTATGGAGCTATGGATGGTGCATCTAAGTTTGTAAAAGGAGATGCCATTGCAGGTATAATGATAGCAGGTATTAATATACTAGCTGGATTTGTTATGGGAGTAGTTTTTCAGAAACTTTCAATTCAAGAAGCTGTAGTTAGGTATACGCTATTAACTGTTGGAGATGGACTTGTATCTCAGGTACCAGCTTTATTAATTTCAACAGCTACAGGTATAGTTGTTACTAGAGCTGCATCTGAATCCAATCTTGGAAAAGATATTATAAGTCAGCTTTTTAGAGAACCTAAAATAATGTATATAATAGCAGGTGTTCTATTTTCTTTAAGTTTAACACCTCTACCATTTATTCCATATTTCACTTTATCTATATTATTTATATTTATAGGAATTAGTTTAAAGAAGACGAATGAAAGTATAGAAGAAGATAATGAAGATTCTCAAAAACAAGGAGATGAAGTTAGTGAAGAAATAGAGGATATAAGAAAACCTGAAAATGTACTGCCACTTCTACAAGTTGATTCTATTGAACTGGAATTTGGTTATGGAATAATACCTCTTGCAGATAAATCTCAAGGAGGAGATTTATTTGATAGATTGGTTATGATTAGAAGACAATGTGCTCTTGAAATGGGAATTATTGTTCCTATGATAAGATTAAGAGATAATATACAACTTGAGGCCAATGAATATATTATAAAAATAAAAGGTATAGAAATGGCTAGAGGTGAAATAATGTTTGATCACTATCTTGCTATGAATTCAGGAGTTGCAGAAGGTGATGTAGTTGGTATTGACACAGTAGAACCTGCATTTGGACTTCCTGCAAAATGGATAGATGAAAAGGAAAGAGAAAAGGCAGAAATATTTGGATATACAGTTGTAGATCCTCCATCGATAATATCTACTCATTTGACAGAGGTTATAAAGAAATACACATATGAATTATTAGGAAGAGAAGAAGTCAAAATGTTAATAGATAATCTAAAGGAAACTAATGCGGCCTTAGTGGATGAAGTTATACCAAATTTATTCTCGCTAGGGGAACTTCAAAAGGTTTTATCAAATTTATTAAAAGAAGGCATATCTATAAGGAATTTACCTACAATTTTAGAAACATTAGGGGATTATGGTGTTTTAACTAAAGATTCAGATACATTAACAGAATATGTAAGACAGTCTTTATTTAGGTCTATTACAAAGCAATTTATACCTAATAATCAAGCTAAAGTTATAAACTTAGATCCTAATTTAGAACAAGTAATAATGGATTCTATACAGCAAACAGAGACGGGAAATTATTTAGCTTTAGATCCTCATATTTCTCAAAGTTTGATAGAGAGCTTAAGTAAAGAAGTAGAAAAATTACTATCAATAGGAGAACAGCCTATAATAGTAACTGCTCCTATTATCAGAATATACTTTAAAAGATTTATAGATCAAATTAGTGATGACATAATAGTTCTTTCGTATAATGAAATAGACCCTAAAGTCAAAATACAATCTGTTGGGACGGTGAGTATATAATATGCAGATAAAGAAATTCGTTGCAGATAATGCCCAAGAAGCAATAAAGAAGGTAAGAGATGAATTGGGTGATAATGCTGTAATAATACACACTAAAAAAATAAAAACAAAAGGCATATTTGGAATTTCTAGTAAGGAAAAAGTAGAAGTATTGGCTGCGTTAGAACAAGAAGACGTAGATAATAAAAACTCTATACCTCAAAAAACACAAACAGAAGAATTAAATAAAAGTACAAAAATACCAAATAAACCTAAAAAAGAATATACAATAGATAGTTATAATAGTTATAATAGAAGTAAGGATGTAAGTGAAATAAATGAACAAATACAAGAATTAAAAAATATGATGATGAAAATAAACAATAAAGTAAATATTAACTTTAATAATGATATTAATAGTAAACATGGTTTTAAAGAAAATTATGAATTATTAGAGAGGATAGGGTTATCTAAAGATTTAATTGAAGATATATTTAGCAATATAGAAGATAACTATTTTGATTATGAAGATTTTATAAAACATATAAAAAAATACTTTATTGAAAGATTTAAAAAATACGATTCCGAAAGTGTAGATTTTGATGGGAAAGTTAACATATTTGTAGGGACAACAGGTGTTGGTAAGACTACAACTCTAGCAAAGCTTGCTTCTCACCAAGTATTGAAGAATGATAAAAAGGTAGGATTTCTAACGCTTGATACTTATAGAATTTCTGCGGTTGACCAACTGAAAATATATGCAGATATATTAAATGCTCCTCTAGAAGTGGCATATGATTTAGATGATGTTTCATATTCTATACAAAGATTAAAGAATAGAGATACAATATTTGTAGATACAGCTGGAAGAAGCCATAAAAATAAAGAACATATGAAAGAATTAAAACAGTTTATAAATTGTTTTAACCAAAAAAATATTTTTTTGGTTTTAAATGCTAATTGGCATATAGAAGATATAAAGGAAATTGTACAAAATTATAGTTTTTTAGATGATTACAAAATTATAATAACAAAAATAGATGAAACATCTAGAGTTGGGGTTATATTGGATATAATATATAATTTTGGGAAAGAAATAAAATATGTAACCTATGGACAAAACGTTCCTGATGATATAGAAGAATTTCATATTGAAAAAATAGTTGATTATATTTTAGGGGGGGGAGACAGTGGATCAAGCCTCTAAACTTAGAAGTGCTATTTTGAAAAAAAATAGATATAATTATTCGCCTGAAAGTAACAAAAATTTAGATTCAAATCCTAGAGTTATATGTGTATCTAGTGGAAAAGGTGGAGTAGGTAAGACAAATTTCACATTAAATTTGGCTTTAGCATTAAGGAAAAAGGAAAATAGAGTATTAGTAATTGATGCTGATTTAGGTCTTGCTAATATAGAAATTTTATTAGGAATAGATATAAAATATGGATTTATAGATTTGGTAGAGGATAATATAAAAATAGAAGATATTATGGTAGATGGACCACTCGGAATAAAAATAATTTCTGGTGGAGCTGGAATTAGTGAAGTTGCTGATTTACCGATATATAAGATTAATAAAATACTAAATAATATGATTTATTTAAAAGAACATGTGGATTTTATATTAATAGATACAGGAGCTGGAATATCAAAATCTGTAATGTCATTCATACTAGCAGCTCAAGAAGTTATTGTAGTAACTACACCTGAACCTACATCAATAGCAGATTCATATGCACTAATAAAAGTGATTACAAAGAAAACGAATGAAAAAGCAATAAATATGGTTATAAATAGAGCTGATAACAAAAAAGAAGCAGAAATTACATTTAAAAAAATGGAAATGGTATCAAAACGATTTTTAAATAAGCCAATAAAGTATTTAGGATATATAAGTGATGATAAAAGTGTTAGAAATTCAGTAAAAAAACAAATTCCTTTTATGTTGAATTCACCTAATTGTTTAGCAAGTAAAAATCTAGAAAATATTTGTGATTCAATATTAGGTAGTGTAGAAGATGGAAATAAATTCAATAATTTTATAAACAAACTGTCTAATTTATTTTTAGGGGGGTAAATATTTTTATGGAATATAAAAATTTTTTTGAGATAGGAGATAAACTAGAAATTAAAGTAATAGATGGTTATGTAGATGTGAATAAAGAGCTGGTAAGTCAATTGATGGAAAAAATATCTAATGATGAATATATAGTAGCTATGCCGATATATAAAGGTAAGGTAATAAATATACCTAAGGGTAGCAAGGTGAGAATTATTTATAGCATAAAGGAAAAAGGAGTTTATTACTTTGATGCAAAGGTTATATATAGAAATAATGATAACATTCCGTATATAAAAATAAAACAAATTGATGAAACCAAAATAAAGCAAAGAAGAAATTATTATAGACTACCTATTAGTAATAAAATTTCTATTTACGATGAAGAAGATTTTATTGCTGATGGATATACAAAAAATCTAAGTGAAGGTGGGCTTAGATTCATATCTGACGTTAAATTAGATTTAAATAAAGTAGTAATCTGTAATATTTGTATAGATGATAAAAAATTAAATATAAAATCAGAAGTCATTAGGTGTAATGTATATGAAAAAAATTTAGAACATTTTGAGATTAGCCTTAGATTTATTGAATTATCTAAAAGTATCAGAGATTATATAGTTTCTTATATATTTAAGCAGCAAAGAATATTAAGGCAAAAAGGATTGATTTAATATGAAAAAAATAAAAGTATTGATAGTTGATGACTCAGCTTTTATAAGAAAACTTATAAAAGATATTTTGTCTTCAGATGAAGAGATAGAAGTTGTGGATTTTGCAAAAAATGGAAAAGAAGCCATTGAAAAATTAATGAAAAATGAAATTGATGTTGTAACACTAGATGTTGAGATGCCACTTATGGATGGAATTGATACATTAAAGCAGATTATGATAAAAAAACCCACATCTGTTGTAATGTTAAGTAGTCTTACAAAAAATGGAGCAGACTTAACTATAAAGGCATTAGAATTAGGTGCTGTTGATTTCATAACTAAACCATCAAATATTTTCAAAATAAATAATGATGACATGAAGAATTTGGTTATAGATAAAGTGAAGGTAGCATCTACTGTTAAATCATACAATAAAAATTATACTAAAAAAATAAAAACTATTGATAAGGTTAAAAATAATATAAATAAGAGTTTTAGTAAAAAAGATAATATAGATAGTATAGTAGCTATAGCTACATCAACAGGAGGTCCTAGAGCCTTACAAAATGTAGTAACTGATTTATCTAGCGATATTAATTCTCCAGTAGTTATAGTTCAGCATATGCCTGCTGGGTTTACAAAGTCACTAGCTAACAGATTAGACAATATGTCAAGCCTACATGTTAAGGAAGCTGAAGATGGTGAATTATTAAGAAATAATACGATATATATAGCACCTGGGAATAGACATATGAAGTTTAAAAAAGAGAGAACTAGTATAAGAATAATTTTAGATGATGGGGAAAAAATATCTGGACATAAACCATCTGCAGATGCAATGTTTTATTCATTAAGTGAAATAGATATAAAAAAAATAATAGCCGTAGTAATGACGGGAATGGGAAGTGATGGCTCTAAAGGTTTAAAAAAACTAAAAGAATCAAAAAATAATATTATATCCATTGCCGAGGATGAGTCTACTTGTGTAGTATTTGGGATGCCAAAGAGTGTTATAAACTTAGGTTTGGCAGACAAAGTAATTCCAATTAATTATATAGGAAAAGAAATTAATAAATTAATGGGGAGGTTTTAGATTATGTTTGATTTAGAACAATATATAGATATGTTTTTAGATGAATCAAAGGAACATTTGGATAATTTGAATCAAAGATTATTAGATTTGGAAAATGATGCTTCCAATATGGAGATAGTGAATGAAATATTTAGAATAGCCCATACGTTAAAAGGAATGTCTTCTACTATGGGATTTACAAAAATGGCTAACCTTACACATAAAATGGAAAATGTACTTGATGATATAAGAGGTAATAAATTAAGTATAAATACAAATATAATAGACATACTATTTGAAGGATTGGATATATTAGAAGGATTTGTAAAGAGTATTGAAAACGAAGGTTCTGAATCAGATAAATCTATAGAAAGTATACTAAATAGATTAGAAAACATAGAAAATGAAGAAGATGAAGAAGATGAAGAAGCTGATGGTGAATGGAACTATATAAATGATGTAATAGGTAAAGCAAAAGCTGGTGGTTTAAATGTATATGATGTAAAAGTAACTTTAGACGAAAGTTGTATGCTAAAATCAGCTAGAGCATTTTTAGTATTTAAATCAGTTGAAGAAGATGGTGAAATAATATATTCAAATCCATCTGTTGAAGATATAGAAGATGAAAAGTTTTCAAATTCTTTTGATATAACAGTTATTACAAAATTGAACGAAAATATTTTAGCAGATAAAATTAAAAATATATCTGAAGTTAGTTTAGTTGAAATAGAAGAAGTGACAGATGTAAAAATCAGTGATTTAGATGAAGATAATGAGCAAATTGTAAATGATGACATAAATGATAAAAATGAAACTAATGGGAAAAATATAAATAATGATAAACAAATACAAAATAAATCGAAAACAGAAAAGTCAGGAAAGTCAGGAAAGTCGGCTAAAGCTGGAAAGTCAGGAAAGACAGGAAAAACAGTAAGAGTAGATATTGATAGATTAGATAATTTGATGAATCTAGTCAGTGAACTTATAATAGTAAAAACTAGATTAGAAGATACAGATATATCTTCTAAAACTCAAAATATGAATGAAGCGATAGAGTATTTAGAGACTATAACTACAAGTCTTCACGACGCTGTAACTAAAGTTAGAATGGTTCCTATAGAAAGAGTTTTTAATAGATTTCCAAGAATGATAAGAGATTTATCAAAAGAATTAAATAAAGAAATTAATTTGATAATGGAGGGTGAGGAGACCGAAGTAGATAGAACTGTAATAGATGAAATTGGAGATCCTCTTATACATCTTTTAAGAAACTGTATAGATCATGGAATAGAAACGCCTGAGATTAGAAAATCTTTAAATAAAAGCGAATTTGGGACAGTTAAATTATCTTCTTATCCAGATGGAAACAATGTTGTTATAGAGATTTGTGATGATGGAGCAGGAATAAATGTTGAAAAAGTAAAAAATAAAGCTATAGAAAAAGGTGTAGTAACTAAAGAACAATCTCTTTTAATGGATGATAAAGATGCAGCAAACTTAATTTTTTCTCCTGGATTTAGTACAGCAGATAAAATATCTGATATATCTGGACGTGGTGTAGGTCTGGATGTGGTTAAAACAAAAATAGAAGCATTAGGAGGTATTGTAGAGCTAGAGACTCAAATTAATATGGGTACTAGATTTATAATCAGACTACCGTTGACATTAGCAATAATTCAAGCTTTATTAGTTATGGTTGGAGAAGAAAAATATGCAATACCATTAAATAACATAAAAGAAATAACTAATATAGACAGAAATGATATAAGAAAGGTAGAAGGAAAAGATATTGTTTTATATAGAGAAAAAACTCTTCCACTTGTAGATTTAGCAAATGTAATAGAGTTAGAAAAGGAAGATATAGAACATTCGGAAGAATCTACTGTTGTAGTTGTAAAAAAAGGAGATAAAGATTTAGGTGTAATAGTTGATCAGCTTATAGGACAACAAGAAATAGTAATAAAATCATTAGGGAAATATTTAAGTGGGATTAATTTTATAGCAGGTGCTACAATTTTAGGAAATGGTAGCGTAGCGCTTATAATAGATACAAATTCTCTATTTTAAGGGGGGGTAAAAATGGTAGAAAATACTCAAGAAAGATATGTTATTTTTAAATTAAAAAGTGAATTTTATGGAATTAATATAAATTATGTTCAAACCATAGAGAAGATGATTGAAATAACAAGGGTACCTAAAGCAAATGCATATGTAAAGGGAGTTATAAACTTAAGAGGAGAAATTGTACCAGTAATAGATTTGAGAAAAAGGTTCAATATAGAAAGTTCAAGTTATGATAAA
The DNA here is from genome assembly GCF_025210165.1 of Tepidibacter sp. GTDB lineage: Bacteria > Bacillota > Clostridia > Peptostreptococcales > Peptostreptococcaceae > Tepidibacter_A. The sequence goes on along the minus strand of NZ_JAOASI010000029.1, from coordinate 26,282 downwards.
GATTCTAGAATAATAGTAAACAAAATAGATGATATGTTAGTAGGATTTGTAGTAGATTCAGCAACAGAGGTAAAAGAAATATACAAAGAAGATATAGATTATTCTATAGTCGATGAAGGATTTAATGATGGATTTATTAAAGGAATTGGTAAAATAGAAGAACAAATAATAATATTAATAGATATTAATAAAGTGTTAGATAATAGTTAAAAGTTAATATTAGGGGTGGAGGAGGAAAATCTAAAAAATGAATTTCAAATTGGAAAATTTACAAGATTTATATATAGATATTCTTAAAGAAATTGGAAATATAGGTGCAGGAAATGCTGCTACTTCTCTTTCTAAAATGGTTAGTTCTAAAATAGATATGGAAGTTCCTGCTATTGAAATATTAGAAATAGAAAAAACAGTTGAAATTTTAGGTGGCGAAGAATTAATAGTAGCAGGAGTTTATATAGAGTTTCATGGAGATATAAATGGAACTATGCTTTTAATATTAGACAAATTATCCAGTGATAATTTATTGAGTATGTTATTTAAAAAACCATGCGAGGGTGAGTTTTATAATGATATGGAATTGTCGGCACTTCAAGAAATTGGGAATATATTGGCTAGCTCATATATAAACTCTATATCAGCTTTTTCTAATCTAAAGGTCAATATATCAGTACCATCTGTCAGTATAGATATGGCAGGGTCTATACTTAGTGTTCCAGCTATAGAATATGGACAAGTTAGTGATAAAATAATTTTAATAGAAAATAGGTTAAAAGAAGGGAAAAATGAAATTGTAGGTAATTTTTTCTTGATGCCAGATATGGATTCTTTTAAGGTGTTATTTAAGAGTCTAGGAGTGTTAAATGATGAATAATCTTATAAAAGTTGGTATGGCTGATTATAAAATAGGAAAAAATGATGATTCCTTAATAACCTTAGGATTAGGATCTTGTGTTGGAATTATTCTATACGATAAATTTAAAAAAATAGCAGGAATGGCACATATAATGCTTCCGAACAGTAAGGATATAAAAAACAATTCAAATAAAGCCAAGTTTGCTGATACTGCATTAGAAGAAATGTTAAATGATATGATTAGACAGGGTGCTTCAAAAAATAGAATGGTAGCTAAAATAGCAGGAGGAGCACAGATGTTTAATATATCAATAAAAAGTGATACATTAAATATAGGAAAAAGAAATGTTGAAGCAGTAAAAAGAATATTATCTGAATATAGAATAAACATTATATCTGAAGATGTATTAGGAAATCATGGTAGAACTATAGAATTTAATTGCATCAATGGAGAATTATCTATAAAGACAATAGGAAAAGGCAAAAAAATAATATAATCTAAAGGTGTGATTATATGAAAAAAATTAAGAAATTGCATGTATTTTTAATAATAAATTATTTTATCTTGTTTACGTGTGGAATATATGTATTGATTAGTCGCATTAGTTTTTTCAAATTTATAAGTAGATATTTAACTCTGGCAGTAGCAATAAATGCAATACTATTAATATTTTTTAATCTTATACTAAAAAATATTAATAAAAAAGAACAAAGTATAGAGATATCTATACCTCCTATGGAATCAGAATTGAAAGACTTGTTAAATAACCAGACTGAAGATGAATTAGAAGATGAAATAGAAGATGAGGAATTTAAAGAAGTAAATTTTGAAAATCTAAACAGTTAAATAGGGGTGTATTTAGATGGTTAGAGAAGATGTGTGGGTTAGATACAAAAACTCGAAAAATTTTGAAGAAAAAAGCGAATTGAAAAAAGAAATTATATTAGAATATATTAATTTAGTTAAAATAATTTCGGGCAGACTCTATAATTATTATGGAGCTAATATTGAATATGATGACTTGATGAGCTATGGGGTTATAGGTCTTATAGATGCTATAGAAAAATATGACTATACAAAAAATATCAAATTTCAAACATATGCATCTGTTAGAATAAGAGGTGCTATAATCGATGAAATAAGAAATTTAGATTGGATACCAAGATCTATAAGACAAAAATCAAAGCTTCTGAAAGATACTTATTCTAAATTAGAGAATAAATTAGGAAGAGAGCCATCTATAAAAGAAATTAGTAATGAACTTGGAAAAGATGATAAAGAAGTATTAAAAATGTTAGAAGAAACGAATATATATAATTTAGTTTCTTTAGAAGAAGAATTAAATGAAAATTTAAAGATACAAATAAAGGACATTTCTACTGAAATCAGTCCTGAAGAATCGCTGTTAAAAAAAGATACAATAAAAAATTTGAAATTAGCACTTGATACTTTAAATGATAGAGAACAGTTAATAGTTAATTTATATTATTATGAAGAATTAACATATAAGGAAATAGGTAAGGTGTTGAATATATCTGAATCTAGAATATCTCAAATTCATAGCAAGTCAATATTAAAAATGAAATCAAAATTGGAATTTCTGCAAACTTAGGAGGGAAAAATGAACATAAATTACGTAATTATAATAATAGCTTTGATTACGTGTATAGTTAGTATGATTTTGCTATTTAGAGTTTTAAAACAGTTTGTACAACGCCAGAGTAACGTTGAAAAGTTAAAAGAGTATGATTCTATTATGAACTATATGCAAAAAATTGATAAAAATACAAAAGAGTTAATGGATAATATGAAAAAGCCAAGTGATTATAGAAATGAATCCTATAAAAAAAATATAGAATATTCAAATGAAGTAGAAAAACTTGAATCTCTAGGATTTTCAAAAGAAGAAATTGCAAAAAAAACTAATAAAAGTATTCGTGAAGTTGAACTAATTTTAAGACTAAAAAGAGGATAATAACATGGAAAAGCATAATGAAATACAAAAAATTATTTTTTTTACACTATTTATGGGAATTTCAATAGGGCTTATAACATCTTCTTTAATTAATATAAATTTTAATAAAACAAAAGAAGTTAGTATTTTAGAAAATGAAAAAAAAATAGAAAAAAAAGAGAATATAGAACAAATATTAGTACAGGAAGATACTATTGAAAATGAATTTGTGAATATAAATATAAAAAGTGGATATACTTGTAATGAAATTACAGATCTTCTTTATCAAAAAGAATTAATATCTAATAAAGAAGATTTTAAAATAATTTATAATATTATGTTGTTTGATGTATACGGGGCAGGAGATTCATTGACTGAAAAAGGAATTGTAAGCAAAGGATGGAAAATAAAAACTTTAACTGAGATTATTTTATCTAAAAGAAATAAAGTTGTAGATATATTATATAAAGATGGATTAGTAGATGATAAATATGGACTTGATACTATTTTAAACTCTGTTAATTCTAACAAAAAAATAGTTTATGGTGAAAAAAAGATAAAAAAAGGGTCATCTAATATAGAAATTATAGATATATTAACAAAATAAACTAGAAAAACATATTGTAAATGAAATTACTATATGCTATACTATCAGAGGCGAAAATATTACACACGATTTAGAATTCTTAAGAAGGTGCCTATTTGGGTTTTTTAAGAAAATGACTAAATCGGAGGAAAAAACCATAGGAGGTGCTGTAAATGGCAGTTATATCAATGAAACAATTATTAGAAGCTGGTGTACACTTTGGACACCAAACAAGAAGATGGAATCCTAAGATGTCTAAGTATATATTTACTGAGAGAAATGGAATATACATCATCGATTTACAAAAGACAGTTAAAAAGGTTGAGGAAGCTTATAAGTTTGTTAAAGAAGTTGCTGAGACTGGGAAGCCAATATTATTTGTTGGAACTAAGAAACAAGCTCAAGATGCTATAAAAGATGAAGCAGAAAGAGTTGGAATGTACTATGTAAATGAGAGATGGTTAGGTGGAATGTTAACAAACCACAAAACTATCAAAAACAGAATCAAAAAATTAGTAGAATTAGAAAAAATGGAAGAAGAAGGAGTATTTGAAGTTCTTCCTAAAAAAGAAGTTATAAAGTTAAAGCATGAAAAAGAAAAACTAGAAAAATACTTAAATGGAATCAAAGAAATGCCTGAATTACCAGGAGCTTTATTTATAGTTGATCCAAGAAAAGAAAAAATAGCTATACAAGAAGCTCATAGATTAGGTATTCCAGTTGTTGCTATAGTTGATACTAACTGTGATCCAGAAGAAGTAGACTATGCAATTCCAGGTAATGATGATGCTATAAGAGCCGTTAAATTGATAACTGCTGCAATGGCTAATGCAATAGTAGAAGGAAGACAAGTTATAGAGGAAGAGCAAGAAGAAGTACAAGAACAATAAACTGGTAAGGAACTTGGTTCCTTACCTTTAATAATATATGGGAGGCGATTTTATGGCAATTACAGCTGCAATGGTAAAAGAAATCAGAGTAAAAACTGGTGCAGGAATGATGGATTGTAAAAAGGCTTTAACTGAAGTTGATGGAGATATGGAAAAAGCGATAGATTTATTAAGAGAAAAGGGACTTGCTAAAGCTGCTAAAAAATCAGGAAGAGTAGCTGCTGAAGGTTTAGTAGATATGTGTATGTCTGATGACAATAAAGTAGCATCTATAGTTGAAGTTAACTCAGAAACAGATTTCGTTGCTAAAAACGATGATTTTAAAAAGTTTGTTAAGGATGTTGCTGTTACTGTATTAAAAACAGATAATACTGATATTGAATCTTTAATGACTCAAAAATATATAGATTCAGAAGAAACAGTTCAAGAAGCACTTAACTCTAAGATAGCGACTATCGGAGAAAACATGAATGTAAGAAGATTTGAAAAGTTTGAAGTTGAGAACGGACAAATTGCAGGATATATTCATGGTGGTGGAAAAATAGGAGTATTAGTTGCTCTAGAAACAGCATCTGATTCTGAAGAAGTTATAACTTTAGGAAAAGACATAGCTATGCAAGTTGCTGCTATGAATCCTAAATATATATCAAGAGATGATGTTGATGAAGCTTACATAGCTCATGAAACAGAAATATTAAAGCAACAAGCTTTAAATGAAGGAAAACCAGCTCAAATAGTTGAAAAAATGGTAGTTGGAAGATTAAATAAGCAATTACAAGAAGTATGCCTACTTAATCAAACATTCGTAAAGAATCCTGATTTAACAGTTGAAAAGCTTATTAAAGAGGTTGCTACTAAATTAAGTACTGAAATTAAAGTAGCTAACGTTATGAGATTTGAAGTTGGAGAAGGTATAGAAAAGAAAGAAGAAAACTTTGCAGAAGAGGTTGCTAAGCAACTTAAATAATATAAAAAGAGAACACTTTTGTGTTCTCTTTTTTAGAAGAATATTGAATGGGGGACTTTGTTTATGGATAAACCTATATATAAAAGGGTACTATTAAAGTTAAGTGGAGAAGCTTTAGCTGGAGAAATGAAAACTGGAATAAATAATGAAGTTGTAAATGAAATAGCATTATCTATAAAGGAATTACATGAAATGGGAGTTGAAGTTGCTATTGTTGTAGGAGGTGGTAATTTCTGGAGAGGTAGAACTAGTGAAGGTATGGATAGAACTACTGCTGATCATATAGGAATGCTTGCTACTGTTATGAATTCTTTAGCTATGCAAGATGCACTAGAAAATATAGGGGTTTTAACTAGAGTCCAAAATGCTATCGAGATGAGACAAATTGCAGAACCATACATAAGAAGAAAAGCTATGAGACATTTGGAAAAAGGTAGAGTTGTTATATTTGCATCTGGAACTGGAAATCCTTATTTTTCAACTGATACGGCAGCGGCATTAAGAGCAGCAGAAATAGAAGCAGAAGTTATACTTTTAGCAAAAAAAGTAGATGGTGTATACGATAGTGATCCTATGATAAATCCAGAAGCTAAAAAGTTTGATACGCTTTCATATATGGAAGTGCTTAAAAGAGGCCTTAAAGTTATGGATTCAACTGCAACTTCTTTATGTATGGATAATAAAATACCTATAAGGGTATTTGGATTAAATAATTCTAAAAATATAATTGATGTGGTTCAAGGAAAGAAGATAGGAACTATAGTAGAGGAGGAATAATAATGAAATTAGAAGTTCATAAGGTTTTAGAAGAAAAAATGGGAAAAACAATGTCTGTTTTAAAAGAAGAATTAGGAGTAATAAGAGCTGGAAGAGCTAACCCTGGAATGCTTGATAGAGTTATGGTTGATTATTATGGAGCTCAGACTCCACTTAAACAAGTAGCTACAGTATCTGCTCCAGAACCTAGATGTTTAGTTATACAGCCTTGGGATATGTCTGCTCTTGGAAGTATTGAAAAGGCTATTCAACTTGCTGATTTAGGATTTAACCCTACTAATGATGGTAAGATGATAAGAATAGTAATTCCTCAACTTACAGAAGAAAGAAGAAAAGATTTATTTAAACTTGCTAGTAAAACATCAGAAAATGCTAAAGTAGCTCTTAGAAATGAAAGAAGAGATGCTAATGATAAATTAAAGAAAATGCAAAAGGATTCTGAAATAACAGAAGATGATTTGAAAAAGGCACAAGATGAAGTTCAAAAAATAACTGATAAAAATATAAAATTAGCAGATGAACTTTTAGCTAAGAAAGAAAAGGAAATAATGGAGGTTTAGTTTGAATTATTTTGATTTATTTGGAATTGAACTTTCAAAAGCAAAACAAGTACTTGAAAATAAAAATATAAAGTATATAATAAAAGAGACTAATGGACATAAGGATAAAGAGTTATTAGTATGTCCTAGAGTTGTCAATATTAAAGAATCAAATAATTATATAGAACTTGTTGTCACATATTTTTCTAACTCCTTATTATAAGGAGTTAGAAAAATATTTGATTGGAGGAAAACATGGAGAAAAATACATTAAACTATATAGATAAAAATAATATACCAAATCACATAGCTATTATAATGGATGGAAACGGGCGATGGGCTAAGAAAAGGTTTTTACCTAGAACGTTTGGACATAAGGCTGGAGTTGAAACAATAAGAGAAATTGTTAAGGAATGTAGTAGTTTAGGGATTAAGTATTTGACATTGTATGCTTTTTCTACAGAAAATTGGAAGAGACCTAAAGATGAAGTGAGTGCACTTATGAATTTATTAATACAATATTTAAAAAAAGAAATAAAAGAGTTACATGAGAATAATGTTATCTTTAATACTATAGGAGATATAAGTTATTTGCCCAATGCTGCTATTGAGGAAATTCAAAAATCAAAAGAAGTTACTAAAGACAATACAGGGCTGACACTTACATTGGCTTTAAATTATGGAAGTAGAAATGATATAAAAAATGCTATTGTTAATATACTTAAAGATTATAAAAATAATAGAATTGATATAGATGATGTTGATGAAGAATTTATTAGAAATTATTTAAGTACCAAATCATTACCAGATCCTGATATATTAGTTAGACCTAGTGGAGAATATAGAGTTAGTAACTTTTTATTGTGGGAAATAGCTTATTCTGAATTTTGGTTTTCTGATATATACTGGCCAGACTTTAGAAAAGAAAATTTACATAAACTTATTTTGGACTATCAAAGTAGGGAAAGAAGATTTGGAGGACTTAAATAGGAGGATTTATATGTTTGTTAGAATAGTATCTTCGATAATATTACTGCCAGTTTTAGTAATTATCTTAATTAATGGAGGAATTCCTTTGTATTTAGGGGTTACAGTTATTTCATTAATTGCTATAAAAGAATTTTACGATGCTTTTAGAGAAAAAAATTTGAATTCAGTTAGTTGGTTAGGGTATTTATCAACTTTAAGTATTTATTTTGGATCAATTTCAAAAATAGATAGTAGATATATAGCATGTAGTTTTTTTATTGTTTTTTTTATATTATGTATATTACTTGTTATGAGAAAGTATAATATTATTGATATGAGTATAACTTTTCTTGGGATAATATACATACCATATCTTTTGAACCATATTATATTGATTTCGAAATTTTCAAATTATAATTACATATATTTGATTTTTGTAATAGCATGGATGACGGATACATTCGCTTATTTTAGTGGTTATTTCTTTGGTAAGCATAAATTAATACCTAAGGTTAGTCCTAAGAAGACTATAGAGGGAAGTATAGGAGGAGTTATCGGAAGTTCTTTATCTTGTATTGTATTTGGATATATATTTGGGTTTGATTTGATACATATGGGAATAATAGGACTTATAGGAAGTATGATAGCTCAAATTGGAGATTTATTTGCATCTTCAATAAAAAGGTTTTTAGAAGTTAAGGATTATGGAAAATTAATACCTGGACATGGAGGTATATTAGATAGATTTGATAGTATAATTTTAACAGCTCCTTTTGTTTATTATTATATATACTTTTGTATCAAGTGAAACTTATCCAGAAGTTGTAGAGTTCTCATCTCTAACCTGAAGAGGATGGAGTGTTAGAACTCTTAGCTTTCGGATAAACTAAAAGAATAAATTTAAATTTAGAGCTTCAGAGTTTTCTGAGGCTATTATATTACGCTGTTTAATAAGGGGTGAAAAATATGAAAAAAATATCTATTTTAGGATCAACAGGATCTATAGGTACACAGGCTTTAGATGTTGTTAGAAATAATAAGGAAAAATTTAAAATAGAGGCTTTGGCTGTAAATACTAGTATAGATATGCTAAAAAAGCAAATAATAGAGTTTAGACCAAAAGTAGTTGCTGTTTATAATAAAGATAAAGCTGATGAGTTAAAAGAAATTTTACCAAAGGAATTAGGAGTAGATATATATTCAGGAATGGAGGGTTTAAGAACCATAGCATCTTTAGATGGTGTAGATATAGTTTTAACAGCTCTTGTAGGAATGATAGGACTGGTTCCTACTTTAGAAGCTATTAAATACAGAAAAACAATAGCACTTGCAAATAAAGAAACACTTGTGACTGCAGGTAGATTAGTTATGAATGAAGCAAAAAAAATGGGAGTTAATATTCTTCCGGTTGACAGTGAACACTGTGCTATATTCCAATGCTTAAATGGAGAAAAAAATAAAGAAATTGAAAAAATAATATTAACAGCCTCAGGAGGACCTTTTAGAAATAAAACAAAAGAACAACTTATAAATGTAACTAAGAATGAAGCCTTAAAACATCCTAACTGGAGTATGGGAAGAAAAATAAGCATAGATTCAGCTACTTTGATGAATAAAGGGCTGGAAGTTATAGAAGCAAAGTGGTTATTTGGAGTTGATTCAAGTGATATAGATGTATTAGTGCATCCTCAAAGTATAGTACATTCTATGGTACAGTTTATAGATGGGTCAGTTATAGCTCAACTTGGTAATCCTGATATGAAGCTTCCTATACAGTATGCACTTTCATATCCTGATAGAATATATAATGACTATGAAAGGTTAGACCTTGCAAATATAAGTTCCTTAACATTTGAAAAGCCAGATATTAATACTTTCCCATGCTTAAAGCTTGCTTATGAATGTTTAGAAAAAGGTGGAACTTATTCTACTGTTTTAAATGCAGCTAATGAAATTTTGGTGAGTGAATTTTTAAATGATAAAATTAAGTTTTATGATATACCTATGTATATAGAAAAAGCGTTGGAAAAGCATTCTAGCATAAAAGAACCTACATTAGAAGAAATATTATATATAGATGATTGGAGTAGAGAATTTGTAAAAGAGAGTATAAAAAATTCGTCTACTCGCTAACGCGGTGACTCATGTCGCCAGCGATCCTTACAGGCTCCGTTGCTCAAAAATAGTTGTAAGTACACTTGTTCAATCAATGTTATTCACAAAACAAAAAATTTTAATACCTTAAGTAATAAAATAGGAAGGTGAAAATATGAATATGATAATATCTATTATTATAGCGCTTATAGTATTTGGAATACTTGTTTTATTTCATGAGTTTGGTCATTTTATAGTTGCTAAAAAATCAGGGGTTAAGATACATGAATTTGCTATAGGAATGGGACCTAAAATTTATTCATATAAGGGTTATGAAACAGAATATTCACTTAGAGTATTACCTATAGGTGGATACGTTAGAATGGAAGGGGAAGATGAAGAATCTAGTGATCCTAGAAGTTTTAATAATAAAAATATATTTCAAAAGATAAGTATAGTATTTGCTGGGCCTTTAATGAACTTTATGCTAGCTATATTACTATTCACAATAATGTTTATGTATAAGGGAGTTCCAGGAACTATTATAGAAAACACTATTGATAACTTACCAGCTCAGCAAGCTGGAATTAAAGAGGGAGATAAGATATTAAAAATAAACAATTCTAGTATAAAAAATTGGTATGATATAAGAAAAACAATATCCTCTTCTACTACCGATACTATAAAAATTCATGTAAAAAGAGATGGGGATGTACTGGAATATAATATTACACCTAAATATGACGATGGCAAAAAAATGATAGGTATAGAGCCTAGATATGAAAAAAATATAGTATCATCTTTTAAATATGCTGTAAAGCAAACATTTTCTATATTAGGGCAAATGATAGATTTCCTGGGAAAAGCTATAAAGGGAAATGTATCAAAAGATGAAGTTGCAGGTCCTGTAGGTATAATAAATGTGGTAGGAAAAGCCGCAGATGCGGGAGTAGTAAATGTTATATTCTTAGCAGCTGTTATAAGCATAAATTTAGGATTATTTAATTTACTTCCTGTACCAGCTTTAGATGGAGGACGAATTGTATTCTTGCTTATAGAACTTATTAGAGGAAAGAAAATGGATCCAGAAAAAGAAGGATCTATACATTTTATAGGATTTGTTGCATTGATGCTTTTAATGGTATTTACGATTTATAACGATGTATCTAGAATAATTAAATAGAAGGTGATTTTTTGAGAAAATTAACAAAAGAGGTTTATTGTGGTGATGTTAAGATAGGAGGAAATAATCCTATATCTATTCAGTCAATGACTAATACGGATACCAGAAATGTAGAAGCTACGATAAATCAAATAAAAGACCTTGAAAAAGTAGGTTGTGATATAGTTAGAGTTGCTGTTCCTGATATGGATGCAGCTTTAAAGTTGGGTGAAATAAAAAAAACTATAAACATACCTATTATAGCAGATATACATTTTGATTATAGATTAGCCCTTGAAGCTATAAATCAAGGGGTGGATGGACTTAGAATAAATCCTGGAAATATAGGAAGTACTCAAAGAGTAAGAATGGTAGTTGAAAAAGCTAAAGAAAAAAATATAAAAATAAGAATAGGTGTGAATGGAGGATCTTTAGAAAAAGATTTACTTGAAAAGTATAAAAAGGCTACACCAGATGCTTTAGTAGAAAGTGCAATGAGACATATAAGAATTTTGGAGGGTATGGATTTTTATAATATAGTTATATCTTTAAAGTCTAGTGATATACATACCACTATAAAGGCATATGAACTTATGTCTGAAAAGGTAGATTATCCACTTCATATTGGTATAACAGAATCTGGAAGTATAAAAAAAGGAACAATTAAATCATCTATAGGAATAGGATATTTATTACTTGAAGGAATAGGTGATACTATAAGGGTATCTTTAACTGGAGATCCTAAAGAAGAAATATTTGTAGGTAAAGAAATTTTAAAATCTATAGGACTATTAGAGGAAGGGATTAAGGTTATATCTTGCCCAACTTGTGGAAGATGCAATATAGATTTAATAAATATAGCATCAAAGGTTGAAGAAGAAATAAAAGATATAGATAAAAAGATGACTGTAGCTATAATGGGATGTGCTGTTAATGGACCTGGAGAGGCAAGGGAAGCTGATATTGGTATAGCTGGTGGAAATGAAAATGCAATTTTATTTAAAAAAGGTGAAATTGTAAAAAAAATAAAGAGTGATGATTTAGTAAATGAATTAATAAGTGAAATAGAAAAATTCTAGACTTTTTAGTCTAGAATTTTCATTGTTAATCTATATATTGAAGCTTTAAAAAAGATTAAAACTGTCTAGGAGGAGTTATGGATAGTATAAAAAAATATCTAGAGAAAATAGGAGTATATAAAAACTTAGATAAGAAATATGAACACATTTTATTGAAAAATATAGTTTATTTTAAAGAAGATAAGATTGTATATTTTTATTTAGAATCAAAAAAAATACTCAGAATATCTGAACTTAGAGATATAGAAGATAAGATAAAGAATGAACTTACCTTTTTTAATGATGTGAAATTCAAAATTAGATATACGGATATTGAAGATGATGTAAATACTGTTATAAATAAATACTGGAATAATATAGAGTTTATAATGAAGTCTATGGTGCCATCTATAACATCTAATGAAAAAATTAAATGGAAATATATAGATAAATGCTTAGCTATAAAGATAGAAAATGAAATAATACATAAAATATTAGAGTCAAAGATGGCTGCGTATTCTATAAAAACTATGATAAATGAGGAATTAGGCTTTGATTTAAGTGTTAAATTTGATCTTAAGAACAAATCTAATATGAATTTAAGAGAATATATAACTAAAAAAGATGAAGAGACAGATAATATACTGTCGAATAGGATTATATCAAGTCCAAAACCTGAAACAATTGAAACTAAAAGTAGTAACGATAGGTACGAAAAAGAGGAAACAGACCTTATATATGGCAAAGGGATTAATGATTCTATTGAAATTATTAAAAATGTAACTCCAGAGACGGGAAGAGTATGTATAAAAGGAGAAGTATTTGATGTTGAAAATAGAGAGTTAAAGGGAGGTAGAACTCTATTAACTATTTCTATAACAGATTATACAAGCTCTATAAAATGTAAATTATTTTTAAGAGAAAATAATAAAGATGGTGTAGTAGATAATATAAGTAAAGGGTCCTATTTAAAAATTAGAGGGAATGCTTTGTTTGATAATTATTCTCAGGAATTGATTGTGAATATTTCAGATATACAAAAGTCAAAGAAAAAAGAAAAACGTGATAGAAGTGATAAGAAAAGGGTTGAATTACACTTGCATTCTCAAATGTCTGCAATGGATGCAGTAACATCAGTATCAAAGGTAATTCAAAGAGCTGCAAAATGGGGACATAAAGCTATAGCCATTACTGATCATGGTATAGTTCAAGCTTTTCCAGAAGCGATGGATGCATCTAAAAAGCATGGTGTTAAGGCTATTTATGGTGTAGAAGGATATTTAGTAGATGATACTAAGCCTGTTATAAAAAATCCTAATAAATTACCTTTAAGTCAAACTTTTGTAGTGTTTGATCTTGAAACAACAGGTTTTTCAAATAAAAATGATAAGATAACAGAAATTGGTGCTGTTAAAATAGAAAATTATGAGATTATAGATAGATTTAGTGTCTTAGTAAATCCTGAGAAGCCAATACCACATAAAGTTCAAGAACTTACGGGTATAACTAATGACATGGTTAAGAATGAGAGAATAATTGAGCAAGTATTGCCTGATTTTCTAGATTTTATAAAAGATAGTGTGCTAGTTGCTCATAATGCTGAGTTTGATATAGGTTTTATAAGAGAAAATTGCAAAAGAATGTCTTTAGATTTTAATAATATATATGTTGACACTATAAATCTTGCTAAAGAATTACTTTTAAATATCAAGAGGTACAAGCTAAACACCGTGGCTAAGGCACTTAAAGTTTCTCTTGAAAATCATCATAGAGCAGTAGATGATGCTGAAGCTACTGCAAATATATTTATAAAATTTCTAGATATGTTAAAAGAAAAAGGTGCTACTCATTTGCATCAAGTTAACGAATTATTCAAAGTTGCTGATTTTAAGAAAATAAGAAGTAACCATATAACTATATTGGTTAAAAATTATACAGGTCTTAAAAATTTATATAAGCTAATATCAAAATCACATATAGAATATTTTTATAAAACTCCTAGAATACCAAAGAGTGTCTTGAAAGAATATAGAGAAGGACTTTTAATAGGATCTGCATGTGAAAATGGAGAGGTATATCAAAGTATACTTAAAAATAAAGAAGAATATGAAATAGAGGAAATACTAGAACTATATGACTATCTAGAAATAATGCCACTCGATAATAATAAGTTCATGATAGAAAAAGAAATTGTTAAAGATTATGATGAACTTAAAGATATAAATAGAAAAATTATAGAACTTGGTAAAAAATATGATAAATTAGTTGTGGCAACAGGAGATGTTCATTTCATAGATCCGCATGATGAAGTATATAGGAAAATACTAAAGCATTCTCAAGGATTTAAAAGTGCTAATGAGGAAGTTCCTCTTTACTTTAGAACAACAGACAATATGTTGGATGAATTTAGCTATCTAGGGGATGGATTAGCTAAAGAAGTGGTTATAACTAATACAAATAAAATAGCAGATTTAATAGAAGAAATAAAACCTATACCAGATGAAACGTGTACTCCTGTTATAGAAGGGTCAGAGGAAGATCTTAGAGAAATGTGTTACAAAAAGGCTCACGGTATGTATGGCGAAAAACTTCCCGAGGTTGTTGAAAAACGACTAGAAAGAGAGCTAAATTCTATAATAAGTAATGGATATGCAGTCTTATATATAATATCACAAAAACTTGTTACAAAATCTTTACAAGATGGATATTTAGTTGGATCAAGAGGTTCGGTTGGTTCGTCATTTGTAGCTACAATGAGTGATATAACAGAGGTTAATCCTTTACCGGCTCATTATAGATGTGAAAAATGTTTAGGATCTGAATTTTTTGAAACTGGGAGTTATACATCGGGAGCTGATTTACCTGATAAAGAGTGTCCTATTTGCAAAATACCTTATATAAAAGATGGACATGATATACCTTTTGAAGTTTTTTTAGGTTTTGAGGGAGATAAAGAACCTGATATTGACCTTAACTTTGCTGGAGAATATCAGCCAAATGCACATAAGTATACAGAAATACTATTTGGGGAAGGATATGTATATAGAGCTGGAACAATAGGAACAATAGCTGATAAAACAGCTTATGGATTTGCAAAGAAGTATATTGAAGAAAATGAGATAAAAACTACATCAGCTGAAATAAATAGATTATCTAAAGGATGTACTGGGATTAAAAGGACATCTGGTCAGCATCCTGGTGGCGTAATGGTTGTACCTCATTATAAAGAAATATATGATTTTTCACCTATTCAATATCCAGCTAATGATTCTACATCAGGAGTTATAACGACACATTTTGACTATCACTCAATAAGTGGAAGAATTCTAAAGCTTGATATACTAGGGCACGACGTTCCTACTATAATAAGAATGATAGAGGATATAACAGGAATTAATGCTACTAAAATACCTCTTGATGATCAAAAGACAATGTCTATATTTACATCTACAGAGGCTTTAGGAGTTACTAGTGAAGAAATTAATTGTACTATAGGCAGTCTTGGTATACCTGAATTTGGAACTAAATTTGTAAGACAGATGCTTACAGATACTCAGCCTACAACCTTTGGAGAACTTGTAAGAATATCTGGATTATCACATGGGACAGATGTTTGGCTTAATAATGCTCAGGACTTAGTTAGAGATGGGGTTGTTACACTAAAAGATGTTATATCAACAAGAGATGATATAATGAACTACCTTATATTTAAAGGTTTAAAGCCAAAGCTTTCATTTAAGATAATGGAGAAGGTTAGAAAAGGTAAAGGATTAACCTCAGAAGACGAAGAAGAGATGAAGAATAATGAGGTACCCCAATGGTATATAGATTCGTGCAATAAGATTAAATATATGTTTCCAAAAGCACATGCGGTAGCTTATGTTATGATGTCATTTAGAATAGCGTATTGCAAGGTTTATTATCCACATTCCTTTTATGCTACTTACTTTACTACTAAAGCAGAAGATTTCGATGCAGATTTAGTTATAAGAGGTAAGGATGAGGTTATTTATAAAATAAAAGAAATAGAAAGTTTAGGTAATAATGTAACTGCCAAGGAAAAAGGCATGTTAACAGTGCTTGAGGTTGTTGTAGAAATGTTTGCAAGAAATATAGAAATTTCAAGAGTAGATCTTTACAAATCAGATGCTAAAAAGTTTAAAATCATAGATGAAAAATTATTACCACCTCTAATAGCTCTTCAAGGAGTTGGAGCTAATGCTGCTATTAATATAGCTAAAGAAAGAGAAAAGGAAGAATTTCTTTCTATAGAGGATTTGAGAAAAAGAACTAAGATTTCAAAAACTGTAGTTGAAACATTAAAAGGTCATGGGTGTATTAAAGATCTTGATGAAACCAATCAGCTCTCTCTTTTGTGATAAGTTGCACAAAAAAACATTATATGGTATACTGTTATAGAAAAATATATATACTATTAAAATATAGAGTGGGGATGATGCCCACTCTTTCTTTTATACTATAGCAAGAAATAGGAAATATTAAAAACTAAATAAAGGAGGTATACATATATGAAAAGAAGCGTTGAAAGTACAATAGAAGAAATAGTCTTACCAATAGTTGAAAAAAATAACTTTGAATTAATAGATGTAGAGTACGTTAAAGAAGCGGGACATTATTATTTAAGAGTGTATATAGATAAAGAAGGCGGAATTGGATTAAATGACTGCAAAATGGTAAGTGAAGAACTGAGCGAGTTATTAGATGAAAAAGATCCAATAAAAGAAAACTATTTTTTAGAAGTTTCATCACCAGGAATTGATAGACCATTAAAAAAGGACAAAGACTTTGATAGATATAAAGGTAGAGATGTTGAACTAAAACTTTACAAAGCTATAAATGGTCAAAAACAATTTGAAGGAAAGCTTGAAGGGTTATTTGAAGGAATAATAAAGATAAAAACAGATAAAGATGAAATATTAGAATTCAATAAAAAAGAAGTATCTATAATCAGATTGTCTGTAAAATTTTAACAAGGAGGAGAAATAATGAATTTAGAATTCATAGAAGCTTTAGAGCAATTAGAAAAAGAAAAAGGTGTTTCTAAGGAGATACTAATAGACACTATTGAAGCAGCACTTGTTTCGGCATATAAAAGAAATTTTGGTTCTTGCCAAAATGTTAGAACAGAAATAGATAGGGATAATGGTGACGTTAAAGTTTACTCTCAAAAAAGAGTAGTAGAATCTGATGATGTATATGACGATTTTTTAGAAATATCAATAGATGAGGCTAGAGAGTTTAATAAAAATTATGAATTAGAGGATATGGTTGAATTTGAAGTTACGCCTAAAAACTTTGGAAGAATTGCGGCTCAAACAGCTAAACAGGTTGTTGTTCAAAGAATTAGAGAGGCTGAAAGAGACGTTATATATGAAGAATTTATAAATAGAGAAACTGAAATAGTTACAGGAATAGTAGCTAGAGTAAGCAAAGGCTTGGTATATATTTCACTTGGAAAGATAGAGGGAGTATTAAATCAAACTGAACAGATACCAGGTGAAATGTATGAAGTTGGTCAAAGAATAAAATCATATATACTAGAAGTTAAAAAGACAACAAAGGGTCCTCAAATACTTTTATCTAGAAGTCATCCAGGACTTATTAAAAGGTTATTTGAATTAGAAGTACCTGAAATATATGATGGAGTTGTTCAAATAAAATCAATATCAAGAGAAGCCGGATCTAGAACTAAAATGGCAGTTCATTCTATAGATGAGAATGTAGATTCAATAGGAGCTTGTGTTGGTGCTAAAGGATCTAGAGTAAAGAATATAGTAGATGAGTTAAAGGAAGAAAAAATAGACATAATAAAATACAGTGAAAACCCTGCTGAATTTATATCTAGTGCACTAAGCCCATCAAAAGTAATTTCTGTTGAATTAGATGAGCAGGAAAAGAGTGCAAAGGTTGTAGTTCCAGATTATCAATTATCGCTAGCTATAGGGAAAGAAGGACAAAATGCTAGACTTGCAGCAAAACTTACTAACTGGAAAATAGATATAAAAAGTGAAAGTCAAGCTAATAATTAATAAAAGAGGAGGCGATATTCTTGAGTAAAAAGAAAATACCTCAGCGTAAATGTATAAGTTGTCAGGATAGAAATTCTAAAAAAGCCTTGATGAGAATAGTAAAAAATAAAGATGGAGAAATATTTGTAGACAATACAGGTAAAGCTAATGGTAGAGGTGCTTATATTTGTGCTAGTAAAGAATGCTTAGAAAAGGCTATAAAAACTAGGGCATTAAATAGAGCCTTTAAATTAGAAATACCAAAAGAAGTATATGATAATTTATCGGAGGAAATAGAAAAATATGAACAATAAAATTCTTTCGTTATTAGGAATTGTCTTAAAAAGTGGGAACTTAGTTTCTGGAGATGATACTACATTATCTGATCTTAAAAAAGGGAAAATAAAATTAATTATAATAGCAAATGACGCATCGGAAAATACGAAAAAGCTTTTTAAAGATAAATCTGAATATAGAGATGTACCTTATATAGTAGCTTTTACTAAGGAAGAATTAGGAAGAAGTATAGGAAAAAGTAGTAGAGCAGTAATAGGCATAAAAAGTGAGCAATTTGCAATGAAAATAAAAGAAATTAGTAGGGGGTGAAGCTTTTGTCAAAGACAAGAGTTTATCAAATAGCACAAGAATTAGGAATGTCAACTAAGGAAATTATGGAAAAATTAGAATCGCTAGATATAAATGTAGCAAATCATATGAGTACCTTAACTGATGAAGAAGCAGAATTAATAATGGAACTTTCAAGTGAAGAAGCTGTAAGTAGTGAAGACAGTAATATGGATGAAATTAAAATAGGAGATAAAATAACAGTTCAAGATTTATCAAAATTAATAGAGAAAAGCCCTACAGAAGTTATAACTAAACTTATAAAATTAGGAATAATGGCAAGCATAAATCAAGAGGTGGATTTTGACACAGCAGAATGTATAGCTATGGATTATGGATTTAAAGCTATATTAGATGCTGATGAAGAAGATGAAGATGAAATAGTAATAGAAGAAGATAGACCAGAAGATTTAAAGCCAAGACCGCCTATTGTAACAGTTATGGGACATGTTGACCACGGTAAAACTTCATTACTTGATGCAATTAGAAACACTAGAGTAACAGATAAAGAAGCTGGAGGAATAACTCAACATATAGGAGCTTATGAAGTAGAAGTTGATGGTAAGAAAATAGTATTCTTAGATACTCCTGGTCATGAAGCCTTTACATCTATGAGAGCAAGAGGGGCTCAGGTTACAGATGTAGCTATACTTGTAGTTGCGGCAGATGATGGTATAATGCCTCAAACAATAGAAGCTATAAATCATGCAAAAGCAGCAGAGGTACCTATAATAATAGCTATAAATAAAATAGATAAGGTTGGAGCAAACCAAGATAGAGTAAAGCAAGAATTGACTGAGCATGGACTTTTAGTTGAAGACTGGGGAGGAGATATAATATCTGTTCCAGTTTCAGCTCTTAAAAATGAAAATATAGATACATTATTAGAAATGGTTTTATTAGTTTCTGAAATGGAAGAATTAAAAGCTAATCCTAATAGAAAAGCAGTAGGAACTGTTGTAGAAGCTCAACTTGATAAAGGAAGAGGTCCGGTAGCTACTGTGCTTGTTAAAAATGGAACACTAAAAGTTGGAGATGCAGTTGTAGTTGGTTGTGCACATGGTAAAGTAAGAGCAATGGTAAATGATTTAGGTAGAAGAGTAAAACAAGCATCACCATCTATACCAGTTGAAATACTTGGCCTTTCTGAAGTTCCACAAGCAGGAGATCAATTTGTTGTAGTTGCAAATGATAAGACGGCTAGAACTATAGCAGAAAAGAGAAAAGATAAAGCTAGGGCAAAACAAATGAAGTCTAGTCAAAAGGTATCACTAGATGATTTATTTAAACAAATGGAACAAGGTGATGTTAAAGAGCTTAATATAATAATAAAGGCAGATGTTCAAGGTTCAGTTCAAGCTGTAAAACAGTCTTTAGAAAAATTAAGTAATGAAGAGGTAACTGTAAGAGCTATTCACGGTGCTGTTGGAGCAATAACTGAATCTGATGTAATGCTTGCTAGTGCTTCTAATGCTATAATAATAGGATTTAATGTAAGACCAGTTGGAGCTGCATCTGATGTAGCTGAAAAAGAAAAAGTTGATTTAAGAACATATAGAGTAATATACAAAGCTATAGAAGATATACAAGATGCAATGAAGGGCATGCTTGATCCTGAGTTTGTAGAGGAAGAATTAGGAAAAGCAGAAGTTAGAGCTACATTTAAAGTGTCTGGAGTTGGAACTATAGCTGGTGCATATGTGACTCAAGGAAAATTAGCAAGAAATGCTCAAGTAAGACTAGTAAGAGATGGAATAGTTGTGCATGAGGGTGAACTTAGTTCTTTAAAGAGATTTAAAGATGACGCTAAAGAAGTAGCTAAAGGTTATGAATGTGGATTTGCATTAAATAACTTTAATGATTTAAAAGAAGGCGATGTAATAGAAGCCTTTATAATGAAGGAAAAAGAAAATAGATAGAAGGGTTGTAGATACTATGGCATCATATTCTAGAACAAGAAGAATAGGAGAAGAAATAAAAAAGGTTGTAAGTAGATTACTTTTAGAAGATCTAAAAGATCCTAGAATATCTTCTCTAGTAAGTATTACAGATGTTAATGTAACTTCTGATTTAAAGTATGCTTATATATATATTAGTGTACTTACAGGAGATAAAGATGAAACCCTAAAAGGACTAAAAAGTGCAAGTGGATTTGTTAGAAAAGAGATAGGAAAACAAGTTAAACTAAGATATACTCCTGAAATAATATTTAGACTTGATGATTCAATTGAAAAAGGAGTATACATGTCTAGTTTAATCAAAGATGTAAATTCAAAAAAAGAAGATGATATAAATGAATAATATAATAAATACTATAATGGGAAGTAATAATTTTATTATTACTTCCCATTATAGTCCAGATGGAGATAATTTAGGGTCATCAATAGGGTTATATTATGCACTTAAAAGTATGAATAAAGAAGCTGTATTTTTATTAGATGATAATCTTCCAGCTAATTTATCTTTTTTATACAAAGACATTAAGATATACAAATCAGAAGAAATAGATACTAAAGACTATATACTTATATCACTTGATTGTGGTGATAAGAACAGACTTTGCTGTAATGATACTATAAAAAACAAAGCAAGTGTAACAATAAATATAGACCATCATGCAAGTAATGATTTGTATGCAGATTTAAACTATGTAGATGATAAAGCTTCATCTACATGCGAAGTTGTATATGAAATGCTTATGAAAATAGATAAAAATATTATAGACAAAAAAATAGCTAATTGTCTTTATACTGGTCTTATAACTGATACAGGAAATTTTATGTATTCAAATACTAATCCTAGTAGTTTTGAAATGGCAGGTAACTTGCTAACAATAGGAATAGACAAACAAGATATAATACAAAGTATATATCAAAATAATCCTGTAAACTATGTTAAAATACTAGGAGAATCTTTAAATACATTAGAGGTTATAAAAGATAAAATAGCAACTATAGAACTTACTACTCAAATGTTTAAAAACAATAATATAACATTTAATGATGTAGATGGATTTGTAAATTATGCCAGAGATATAAGTGGAGTAGAAGTTGGGATTTTATTTAAGCAAAAGAGATTTAATCAAATCAAAATAAGTTTAAGGTCAAAATCATATGTTAATGTAAGTGAGATAGCAAAAGTGTTTGGAGGAGGAGGCCACGTAAGGGCTTCTGGATGCACAATAAATGATTCTTTAGAGAATGCTAAAAAGATGATTATAAAAGAAGTTATAAAGCATATTTAAGAGAGTGATAATATGAATGGAATACTTAATATACTAAAGCCTACAGGTATGACATCGCATGATGTTGTATCAAGGGTTAGAAGAATTGCAAATATGAAAAAGGTAGGACATACAGGTACATTAGATCCAAATGCATCTGGTGTTTTACCTATATGTCTTGGGAAGGCTACAAAAATAGCTGAGCTTATACTAAATAAGGAAAAAACTTATATAGGAGAGTTAACACTTGGTATACAAACAGACACGTATGATTCTTTTGGAAAAGTTATACAAAAAAAAGATCCAACTCATATAACAGAAGAAGATATATACAGTGTATTTGAAAAGTTTAAGGGCGAGATAACTCAAACACCGCCTATATATTCGGCTATAAAGGTTAATGGTAAAAGGTTATATGAACTGGCAAGAAGTGGACAGACTGATGTTGAAATTAAATCAAGAAAAGTATTAGTAAAAGATATAAAAATAAAAAGCATAGATAATCAAAAAGTGTTATTTGAAGCAACAGTGTCTAAAGGAACATATATTAGAAGTCTTTGTAAGGATATAGGAGATGAACTTGGAGTTGGTGCTCATATGTCTTTTTTACTTAGAACTAAATCTGGGAATTTTGATATAAAAAATACATATACACTAGAAGAACTTGAACAAGCATCTAAAGAATCTAAATTACAATACTATATATTAGGAATAGACTATCCTCTTGTAAATTACAGGAGGATAGATGTAAAGCAAAGTGCATACAAGGCATTTTCTAATGGAAATACTATATATCAAAAAGGTCTAATAATTAATCATAAATATAATGATGAAGAACTTGTGAAAGTATATATAGATGATAAGTTTTGTGCAATTGGAAAAATAAAAATACAAGATAATAATATGTTGTTAAAAAGCCATAAATTATTTATTTAATTATTGGAGCTGAGTATGATGAAAATAATAACAGATTTAAAAAATGTAAAAATAAAACAGGATACTGTTGTAACTATTGGAAATTTCGATGGAGTACATAAAGGACATCAAAAAATAATAAAAGATACTATATTAATAGCTAAAAATAAAAAAATGAAAAGTGTACTTTTTACATTTACTAATCATCCTGTTAATTTTTTTGAAAAAAATAAACTTAAAAACATAATTACTAAAGAAGAAAAATATGAAATTATAAACAAAATGGGAATAGATATAATAGTTTCTGTACCTTTTAATGAATATATAATAAATTTAAATCCACAAGAATACATACAAGAGATTCTTGTGGATAAATTACATGCAAAGCAAGTCGTTATAGGTCATGATTTTAGATTTGGTCAAAATCGAGGTGGAAATGCTAGGTTCCTAGAAAATATAGGAAAAACTTATGGTTTTGATGTGAAAATTATGAATCCTATTTGTTTAAAAAATACAAGAATAAGCAGTACTTACATAAGAAATTTAATACAAACTGGTGATGTGCATAAAGTTAAACAGGTTTTGGGAAGAGATTATGAAATTAAAGGAATTGTGGTACATGGTAAAAAAATAGGTAGAGATTTAGGATTTCCAACTATTAATTTAAAGTATGATTCAAATATATTAGTTCCTAAGACTGGAGTGTATCATACAAAGGTGAATATAGATGGTAAAATATATGATGGTGCAACTAATGTAGGATATAGTCCAACCGTTAAACAAAACGAGTTTACAGTTGAAACACATATACTTGAATATAGTGGAAACTTATATAAAAAAGAAGTATATATTAATTTTACAAGAAGAATTAGAGATGAAATAAAGTTTGATACAATACAGGATTTAAAAAAACAAATGAATATGGATATAAAAAATATAATTTCTTATTGATTACAAAAATTAGTTTACTTATAAAGCGACTTATGTTACAATGATTAATGTCAAAACCATTGCTCGGCATTTGATTCACCGACGAATGCTTAGCAATAGGTGATAAAAAATATGGAGGTGTTTTTAATATGTTACAAGGAACTAAGAAACAAGAAATAATCGAAACTTACAAAACTCATGAGGGAGATACTGGTTCTCCAGAAGTTCAAATAGCATTACTTACTACTAGAATAAATGAGTTAAATGATCACTTAAAAATGCACAAGAAGGACCACCACTCAAGAAGAGGTCTTTTAAAGATGGTTGGAACTAGAAGACGTTTACTTAAGTACTTAAAAGGAAAAGATTTAGACAGATATAAGACTTTAATCGGAAAATTAGGATTAAGAAAATAATAAAGGGCAGGGTTTACCTGCTCTTTTTAAGTACATAATAAATTATAATTTATTTATAATAGGGAATGATAGATATATGGCATATTTTAAATAAAATTGTTTACTAAAATTAAAATTTGTAGTATCTTTTACGTATGAGAGGAGGCAAATTATGTATAAAAATTTCGAAATGGATTTAGCAGGAAGAAAACTTTCTGTGGAGATAGGCAAAGTATGTGAAATGTCAAATGGAAGTTGTATGATCAAGTATGGTGATAGTGTTGTACTTGTAAATGCATGTGCATCTTCTCAACCAAGAGAGGGAATCGATTTTTTCCCACTTAGCGTTGATTATGAGGAAAGACTTTACTCGGTAGGTAAAATACCTGGAGGATTTATAAAAAGAGAAGGAAGACCATCAGAAAAGGCCATTTTAACATCTAGATTAATAGATAGACCTATTAGACCTTTATTTCCAAAGGGATACAGAAATGATGTACAAGTTGTAACAACTGTAATGTCTACAGACCCTAATTGTCCAACTGATATAGTGGCAATGATTGGTTCATCTGTTGCTCTTTCGATATCAGATATACCATTTAATGGGCCAACTGGATCTATATGCATAGGATTAATAGATGGTGAGTTTGTGGTTAATCCTACTGTAGAGCAAAAAAAAGAAAGCCAATTAAATCTAGTGGTATCTGGAACTAAAGATGCTATTATGATGGTTGAAGCAGGATCTAATGAAGTAAGCGAAGATTTAATGCTAGATGCTATTATGTTTGCTCACGAGCAGATAAAAGAGATAGTTGCATTTATTGAAAAAATAGTAGAAGAGGTCGGCAAAGAAAAGCAAGATGTTATTTTATATAAACCAGATGAGCTTGTTGAAGCAGCTGTTAGAGAATATGCTTGTGAAAATATGAGACAAGCTATAAAAACAGTTGAAAAGCTTGAAAGAGCTGAAAATATGGCAAAAGTTAAAGAAGATACTTTGTCTCATTTTGAAGAAATGTATCCAGAGAATATTAAAGATGTGGATGCTGTTTTACATAGTATCATAAAAGAGTTAGTAAGAGATATGATTGTAAATGAAAAAATAAGACCTGATAATAGAAAATCAGATGAAATAAGAGCTATATGGTCAGAGGCTGGAGTTCTTCCAAGAACTCATGGTTCAGGACTTTTCACAAGAGGACAAACACAAGTTTTAACTGTAGCAACTCTTGGAGCATTAGGTGATGTACAAATAATAGATGGACTTGAAGATGAAGAAGATAAAAGATATATGCATCATTATAATTTCCCTGCTTATAGTGTAGGAGAAACAAGACCATTAAGAGGTCCTGGAAGAAGAGAGATAGGACATGGAGCACTTGCAGAAAGAGCATTAGAACCTATGATTCCAAGTAAAGAAGAGTTCCCATATACAATAAGATTAGTATCAGAAGTGTTAAGCTCTAATGGATCTACATCTCAAGCAAGTGTTTGTGGTAGTACATTATCATTACTTGATGCAGGAGTTCCTATAAAAGACATGGTAGCAGGTATAGCAATGGGTCTTATAAAAGAAAATGAAAACATAGCAATTCTATCTGATATACAAGGGATGGAAGATTTTTTAGGAGATATGGACTTTAAAGTAGCAGGTACTCCAAATGGAATAACAGCTATACAAATGGATATAAAAATAGCTGGTATAGATAAAGAGATACTAAAAACTGCACTTGCACAAGCTAAAGAAGGTAGAATCCATATATTAAATGAAATGAAAAAGACAATAGATACTCATAGAGAAGAGATGTCTGAATATGCTCCTAGAATAGTAAAATTAACAATACACCCAGATAAGGTTAGAGATGTTATAGGACCTGGTGGAAAGACTATAACTAATATAATAGAAGAAACAGGAGTTAAAATAGATATAGAAAAAGATGGAGAAGTATTTATAATGTCTCCAGATAAAGAATTAGGACAAAGAGCAAAAGATATGATATTAACTATTGTTAAAGAAGTTGAAGAAGGGGAAATATATGAAGGGAAAGTGACTAGAATAATGAATTTTGGTGCTTTTGTAGAAATATTACCTAAAAAAGAAGGTTTAATTCATATATCTAATATAGCTCATGAAAGAGTAGAAAAAGTTGAAGATGTTCTAAAAATAGGGGATATAGTAAAAGTTAAAGTAACTGAAATAGATAAGCAAGGAAGAATAAATCTTTCAAGAAAAGCATTGATTGAAAAGCCTGTAAAGAAAGAAACTGAAAAGAAAGATACAGAAGAAAAATAAGCACTTTATAAAGTGCTTATTTTT
>NZ_JAOASI010000028.1 GCF_025210165.1 Tepidibacter sp. | reverse complement strand
TATTAGCTTGCTTCTTTAGGTTGTACTATTTCTTTTGAATCAACTTCACTAGTCTTAGATTCTTCTTCTTTATTTCCAGCTTCTTTATTTTCGTCTTTTACTTCTTCAGGTTGTACTGTTTCTTTTAAATCAACTTCACTAGTCTTAGATTCTTCTTCTTTATTTCCTACTTCCTCATTTTCATCTTTTACTTCTTCAGGTTGTACTGTTTCTTTTGGATCAACTTCAATACTCTTAGTCTCTTCTTCTGAATTTTCTTTTTCTATTATTATATTTAATATTACTGTTCCTACAATATTAGGTTTTTGATTATATTTTCCAAACCCACGATTAGGATCTTCTGTATATATTGGATATTTTACTTTTATTGAATTAGCAGCTGGATCATCCATTCTAACTTCTATCTTATTATCTTTAAAATTAATATTTTTATTTATCTTATCTTCATCAGCACAATCATCTTGAAGGACTGGTTCATTATTTAAACCTATTAAAGGATTCTCTATTGTCAATGTACCATCTTTTATTGATCTTTCTGATGCTTTGATTTCAATAGATATCTCTCCAAACGAATACATCCTTACATCATTTTCCATTAAATGTGCAGGTTCACCTTTAGGTCTTACAGCAGCAGTTTTCATCCATTCAAAATCACCAAGAGTTATATTTCCAACCCTCAAAGTATTTATTTTTGAAAATTGCTTAACCGTATCCATATAATTTTCAGGAAGTGGATTTCCTTGTATACGCAATCTTTTTAAGTTCATTTCCTTAAGTGGTGTTATATCTGTTATATTATTATCATGAATCAAAAGTGCTTCAAGTTTATCTAGTTTCGAAACTGGACTAATATCAGTTATCTTATTATTGTATAAATATGACGATCTTAAATTAACTAAATTATTGAACTCACTAATATCTGAAATTTTATTATTTTCCATATCTAGTCTTTCAACTGTTGTTATAGTTCCTATTGTTGAATTTACTTCTTCAATATTATTATCTGGAAGAATTAACTGCTTTAATTTCAAATTAGAAATAGGTGTAATATCCTTTAAAGTTGTCATATTAATTCTTAAATCTTCAAGATTAGTTAATAATGCAAGTGAATTTATATTTTTTAATTCAATTTGTTTATCTTTGCCATACTTTAGATCATTGTTAAGATAGTGTAAAACTTTTAGTTTTTTACAATTTTTTAAAAAATCAAAATTTTCTATACTTCTAACTGCATTTACTTCAAAATTTTCAAGATTTGTAGCATATTCCAAAGGTGCAACCAATTCTGGAGTTAGTGAGGTATCATTATCAGAGAATTTCTTTAACTTCTTCATATCCCCTTTAGTAAAAATATGATCATCAGGCAATTTTTCATAACTAGATGCCATATCATCAACTATATTAGTATATTTTTTATCAATTTTAGAATATTTATTAAATAAGCTTAAATAAAACTTTCTAATATTTTCTGACATTTCTATAGATTCTTCATCCAAGTCGCTACTAGATTCCTTTAAATAAGTAATAGCAGAATCTGCAATATCATAATTTCCTATAGTTACAGCTCCTTCATAGTTATCAATTATTAATGATTTAAAATTTTTACAATATTTGAACGGATAATCTCCTATACGCTCTACACTGCTTGGAATTCTTATTGATTCTAAACTTTCGCAAGATTGGAATGCATACTTTCCTATACTCTTTACACCGTCTGGAATTATTACTGATTTTAAGTTTTTGCAATATTTAAATACATAATCTCCTATACTTTCTACACTACTTGAAATTGTTATTGATTTTAAATTGTCACAAGATTTGAATGCATTATTTCCTATGCTCTTCACACCATTTGGAATTGTTACTGATTCTAAACTTTTACAAGATGCAAATGCAAAATGATCTAAAGTTGTTACACTTTGTGGAATTTCTATTAATGCTAAATCATAACATTTTTCAAATGCACTGAACCCTATTATTTCTAAACTTTCTGGAAGTGTTACTGATGTTACTTTTGTAGAAGCAAATGCACCTTTTGCCAGTTTTGTTACCCCTTCAGGAACCGTGTACTGATTACCACGTTGGTCAAGATATTGTATCAATACTGTTTTATCCTTGTTAAATAGTACTCCATTAATATCAGAATAATTTGCATTGTTCTTATCTATATTAATTCCTGCTAATTTATCACATCCAGAAAAAGCCCACTCATTTATTATTTGTACACTTTCAGGAATAGTTACTGATGTTAAGCTTGTACAATTTAAAAATGCACTAAATCCTATTTCTTTCACGCCTTCTGAAATAGTCACTGATGCTAATTTACTGCAAGCACAAAATGCATGATCTCCTATTCTATTTACAGTACTTGGTATAGTTACAGATTCTAGATTAGTACATTCATAGAATGAAACTTCTCCTATGCTTTCTACACCTTCTGGAATTGTTACCGATGCTAATTTGGAACAATATTCAAACGCACCCATTCCTATTTCATTTACAGTGCTTGGTATGATTACAGACTCTAGATTAACACATTCATAGAATGCATTTTCTCCTATGCTTTCTACACCTTCTGAAATTGTTAACGATTTTAATTTAGCACAACTTTTAAACGCATTCTTTCCTATACTCTTTACAGTGCTTGGTATGTTTACAGATTCTAGATTATTACATTTATAGAATGAATACGCTTCTATGCTTTCTACACCTTCAGGAACCGTGTACTGGTTGCCATGTTGGTCAAGGTATTGTATCAATACTGTTTTATCCTTGTTAAACAGTATTCCATCAATATCAGAATAATTTGTATTTCTTTCATCCACATTGATTTCTGCTAATTTCTCACATCCAGAAAAAGCCCACTCATTTATTTTTTGTACACTTTCAGGAATTATTACCGATGCTAAATTTGTACAATATCCAAATGCTTTATTTTCTATACTCTTTACACCATTTGGAATTGTTACAGATTTTAGATTAGTACATTTATAGAATGAATACTCTCCTATACTCTCTACACTGCTTGGGATTGCTGCTGATCCTAAATTTGTACAATATGCAAATGCTTTATTTCCTATACTCTTTACACCACTTGGAATTGTTACTGATTCTAGGTTAGTACATTTATAGAATAAATACTCTCCTATACTCTCTACACCGCTTAGAATTGTTGCTGATCTTAAATTTTCACAATATCCAAATGCACCTTTTCCCAGTTTTGTTACCCCTTTAGGAATAGTTACTGATGTTAAGCTTTTACAATATGAAAATGCACCACTTCCTATAGTCGTCACAGTATCTGGTATTTCTACTGATGTTATACCTTTACTCTTAAATGCATTTGTTCCTATAGATGTAACTTTTTTGCCATCTATTATAGATGGAATGACTATTTCTGTTTCAGATCCTAAGTATCCAGTTATTTCACCGTTAGAAAATTCAAAACCGGCTTCTACTGGTGTTGTTGTATGTGTCTCTTTTTGTGTAGTATAACTTGCTTCTGGGTCTTTATCTACTTTATCTATTTTAGCATCTTTACCTATGTGTATTTTAGCATTTTCTGCTTTTTCTTTTAGCTCTAATTTTTTAACCTCTCCATTATCCAAATAAATATCTGCATCTGCTGTATTTACCTGCACCTCGTCAAAGTCTCCTTTTAAAGTAACTTTATCTTTATCTTCAATAACAATATCTCCAAATCCAGATTCAGTTAGCTTATTCTCTACAGATTCCTCTTCATCAATTATCGCTCCTGATTTTAATGTTAATTTTTCTACTGTCGTGCTTCCTTCAGCTACTAACCTTACTTTATCATCTTCTTTATTAACCACTACATTTCCTAATTTACTATCTTTTATGTGTATACTATTCTCTCCTCCGCCGTATATATATGTATCTCCTGTTACTTTAATATTTTTAAGATATACATCTCCATCTCCTACAGAAGAGTCTATTTTAAGTTCATCAAAAGTTCCCTGTAATGCATCTGATTCTGTTGAATACTCACCTTTAGATATAGTTTTAACTGATGAACTTGAGCTTGAACTTGAACTTGATTTATTATCAGACTTCTTTTTAATTGTAAAGCTTGATGATGAATTTGATTTAAATACTTTTCCAAGCATTGCAGCAGCTTCTGCTCTAGTTATATTTTTCTTAGGACCAAAAGTTTCATCTGGATATCCGTTTAAATATCCTCGACTTACCAATAATTCAACAGATGCTTTTGCCCAGCTAGATATTTCATCTTTGTCTTTAAATTTATCAAGTACCTGTGATTTGCCTGTTTTGCTTATTTTAAGTACCTTTTCCATAATTACAGCCACTTCTTGTCTAGTAATCAAATCATTAGGTCTTACAGTATTATCTTCATATCCTGATATATAACCTTTTGCTTTTGCCTTTCTTATATCTTCATAAAACCAATCGTCTGCTGATACATCTTTAAAATCTATATCATAGACCAATTTAAAGTTATATGCCTTATTTATAAGTGCTATAAATTCAGCTCTTGTAATTTGCTTATTGGGCTTGAATGTTCCATCACTGTACCCACTTATCACTCTTTTTTTAACTAATTTTTGAATTTGTGTTTTCGCCCAATGATTTTCTATGTCTGAAAACGTTTTCAAATTTTCAGAAAAACCAATGCCCGTTGAAGTCATTATCATTGATGCCGATATTATGATAGACAGCGAGCGTTTTATATTTCTTTTTAGCAATGCCATAGTTACCTCCTCTACACAATTAAACACGAATATGTAATTTACTTTTTTGGATTTTTCAACTTTATTTTACATTATAATACAAAATGTTAAATTCCATTGACTATTATATAGCTAAAATATATTTTTTTGAAATAGAAAAAAACTATGCCATTGATTAATAGTATAGTTTTTTTCTATTTCGAAAAAATATATATAATTTTTATGTTTCTTCCAATCATTTATTAGTACTATCAATAGTATAAATTCACCTCATCCATAGTATTAAAAATATAATATCTATTTTTCTAAAAGTTCATCATAAGGCCATCCACCTTGACCATTTTCAAGTATAAAAAGTCTTTCAGATTTTATACCACTTTCACTAAGATGATCTACAGTTCTTTGAGCTCCACCTTTACCTCCAGGGCATACAACTATTATTGGATTATCTCCTTCAAGTTCAGGTATTACAGCGTCAACTTTAGCTCTTTCTTCATCAGTTTTAACTGGATAGGCTTTTGTAGATATAGCTCCTTTTATGTGATGTTTATTCCATTCTTCTTCAACCTGTATGTCTACAAGCATTATATCATCACCATTTTCAATTGCCTCTTTAACCTGTTCAGCCGTATAGTACTGATACGTCTTTTCTTTTTCTTGTGTAGCTTTTTCTTCTACCTCATTTGATCCACATCCTACCACAGATACAGTAAGGATCATCATTAATAATAATGCTAATAGTTTCTTTTTCATAATTTTTTCCTCCTTTAATATTTATATTTTTTTTATATTAGCTTGCTTCTTTAGGTTGTACTATTTCTTTTGAATCAACTTCACTAGTCTTAGATTCTT
>NZ_JAOASI010000027.1 GCF_025210165.1 Tepidibacter sp. | reverse complement strand
AGCACCGTAAGCAGTTACAAAAGAACCAAAAGAAGAACTAGCACCATTACCACCACGATATGCAGACGTTGCACCTCCTTGTCCTCCACCTACACATATAATATTAAGAACATCACCAACTTTCAAATCGTAATCATTAGGGTTAAAAGTTCCACTTGCAACAAACATTTGCATTCCCATTATATACTTCCTCCATTCATAATTATTCCAGGATTAAAACCATACATCATAACCATTTCATACGTTGAATATCTTTCGTTAAAATTATCTTGTCTTAAATCAATAGTTTTTATATTATCTGTAATTTGTTGAAATGTCGCATCACTTTGAGTTGGCTTTCCTACGTCAGTGAGGGCAGATGCTATCTGAGCCTTTCCCTTACTGACAGATTGAAAAAGCACATCACACTGTTGTTTATTTTCTTGAATTTGTGAATCTAAATAAGTTACATCAGCTTCTGACAATCTGCCTTTTAAAGTATTTAACCATTCACCTAAGTTCTCATTGTAAGTTTTTAATACATTCTCTTGAGTAGCACAAGTCAAATCAAACCAAGCTTTCCACTGTGCTGGATATTCTATTTTCTTTTCATTTAAAAAATCCTGAAACTGTCTAAATATTTCACTTGTATCAGCTTGTATTAAACTATTAGCAAGACCACATACATTAGTATTCAGTCTTTCGTCTGAAATTGAACTTGCTTCAATAAAGCTTTTTCCAGCTATAATTCTGACTTGAGCTAGCGAAATTTCATATATATTTTCATTTCTAGTTAAATCACTAGGAACTGGAGTAGCTCCTGGAGTTCCTTTTAGCACAAAAGCTTTTATATATCTGTTTTCTAAAGTCTTATCTAATCTAATAATTATTCTATCAATTCTATCTTGCGTAGGATCAGCGGCATCTATAGTCAGATTCAAATTTCCACTTCCAAGTGAATATTTATATCCTTCAATCCAAGCTTCTCCTGCTTTAATGAAAACATTCATTGAATTATTTTCACAACCAACCTGAAGATTTTCTCCTCCATTTAAAATTCCTGTTCCAAGTACACTTTTGAAAAAATCAGCAAATTCTTGAGCCGAATAATTCCTCTCATCATCAATAGTTGAATCAAAAAAACTATATTTTTCAATTCCTGGCATATAATAACCTCCTTAAACTCCTGTATAACGATTTTTCCACTTAACCAATACCTTTGTCTTTATGGAATCGTTATTACTTGTATAACTTAGTATGTTAAGCCCTAAATCTAAGCTCCAAAATACACTCGCTAAATCTATATAGCCAAGAGCATTTTTTCTATTACCTTCTGCATCCTCTATTTCAATTAGTTTATTATCAAAACTTGTATCTATTATTAATTTTTCATTTTCCTTTAGCTCTTTTGTTATGCCTATAAATTCTCCAGTAGTTACATTTGTAACTGTAGGATTTTTTGCTGGACCATAAAAAATTATATTAACAGGAGCTTTAACCTCTCCATCATTCATAACTTTATTTTTGAATCCCCTATATGAAAAAGTAGTTGGGATTTTAAGCCTGAAATTAAGTCCTCCCATTAAATAACTCATTTCTTTACTTGTATGAAATGTGTCCAGGAGAAAAGGATCAGCAGCAATAAAATGTATAACTGTTTCTAACTGCTGATCTGGACCCTCTACATCATCAACATTAAACTTAGGAGCTTGATCTATTGCAACTTTTATTTCCTTTTCTTTTCCTGTATAAACATATTTAAGAGTGCCTTGCCCAAGTAATGGGTTAAACACTCTTAAAAGTTGTTCTCTTAATCTGAATTTTTCTTCTTCATTATCGTTGAGTAAAGCTAAGTGAATACTGAGAAGCCTTTCGTCTACAG
The DNA here is from genome assembly GCF_025210165.1 of Tepidibacter sp. Classification (GTDB taxonomy): domain Bacteria; phylum Bacillota; class Clostridia; order Peptostreptococcales; family Peptostreptococcaceae; genus Tepidibacter_A. Next base: position 27,540 of record NZ_JAOASI010000027.1, on the reverse strand, counting down.
TAGAATCAATGTAACTTTTCCCAAGTTGAAAGGGGGCTTTTTTAGTTTGGACATTTACATTCATACCATCAAGCCCAAGAATTTTTTTTAAAACAAAAGGGGCTTGATTTCCTATTTCAATACTTATTCCTTTTGAGTTTGTAAATATTAATTTTTCCATTTAAATCCCCCATTCAAAATTAAGATTACGAAGCATCGTTGTATTATTTCTTCTGATTTCCCTCTCATCCAAAGCTTTTGGACTTTGGAATGTGTTGTGTTGAGTTATAGAAGGTTTTACCTTTGAAGCTATGGCACTTGCTAATTTTTCATAGTCAATATCAAGAGTTAAATTCAAATTCTTCATACTACTTGAAGCATCTGCCTTCAATGATCTGGCAGCATGAAAAGCATTTTCTAATGTATTCATATGGCTCTGGGTTAAAACCACCTCAGTATCTTCCAGGATCGTTGGGACCTCATTTGATTTTAGCGAGCTGAAGAACCCACCCAAAGTAGTTAATGAATCAAAGAATCTCATGTTGCCTGTATCATTTACAGGACCACCTTCGTGTCTTATCCTAAATCCTGACTTATCATAGGTATGTCCATCTTTACCACGATGAACCCCAGACTTTTTCTCTGAATCAGATATTTTATACTTGTCATTTGTTGCATCTCTTACCTTTCCACTATCTGATATAACGGTGTGCTTTCCATCATTAAACACATGATGTTCGCCTGTATTTTCATTATAGTAAGATTTATTTTTACTTCTACTACCTCCACCACCAGAGCTTCTTGAACTTGAAGAAGTGTCATAAACCCCTTTAGAAACTTCTTTATAATATTTCTTCCAGGAGTCTGTCGCACTATCTACTTTCTTTTTGGTTTCATCTAGTTCATTGTTAACTTTCTGTTGAGCAACTTGTAAATCTAATAATTTTAACTGCAGCTCTTGAGCTTCATATGAGTTCTCACCATATTCTTTGGTTACTATCTCAAGGGCTTGTTGAGTATTGTCAATCTGCTCATTCAGAGCTTCATGTTTTTTCTGCTGCAGCTCAAGTTGCTTTGATAATAAAATGGAACTGTCTTTTACTTCTTTATTTTTTAATTTCCACAGTTCAAATTTTTTGTCCATTATTGAAACTGTATTCTTAACATATCCATTAACTTTATTTAAAGAAGTTGCGACAACCTTCGCTACATCTTCAGAAGCTTTTTTGACCTTGTGCTTATTCTTTTTAATACCATCAGTAAACATATTCATAAAATTGGGTGCCCACTGATCCGAATTGCTGCAAGCTCCTTTTTTAGTTGGGGAACTAAATCCAAGATAATCTTTTATAGTTTGCCCCACATCTGAAATAGTCTTTTTAACACTTGCTACTTTGCCTTTAACACCAGCCACAAACATATCAATTAAATTACTACCCCATAATTTAGCTTCTTTTATTTTTGCATTTACCTTTTTATCAAAATCAGCACCTTTTTTATGTATCCAATTTCCTAGATTCTCAATGCCATCTGTAATTGTTTTTACAGTACTTTTTATACCATTTACAATAAATTCGTTTGCTCTTTCATCGATGTCTGCCCAATTATTTCTGAATACTTCCCATTTATTTAATATTTCACCTGTAGACCAATCAACTTCATTCACATGCTCTGCAGCTTGTTTTTTAGCTTCTTCAACAACTTGTGTATGCATATCTTCGGCATGTTTGATTGATTCGTCTCTTTGTCTTTTAGCTTCTTCAACTATCCTGTCAGCCATTTCGTTAGCTTCTTTTGTCCCTTGTTGTCTAAGTAATGCAGCCTGTTTTAATCTTTCATTGTATTCCTGTTCTGCATTTTTTATTGTTTCTTCCTTTTGCTTAACACTATTTTGAACAACCTCTGCTGCCTGTCTAGCTGAAAGATTCTTTGAATTGGACCTCATTCTTTCCATTATTGCCAATTGCTCTTGCTCACTATTTGAGAGAACTTTAATACCTGAATCAATCATTGATTTTTGAATTTTATCTATTTCTTTTCTCTCAGCTTCTTTTAATTTTCTATTTTCTTGAGCAGCTTTATTCAAAATCTCATTTATTTTTTTATTACCTTCTTTATTTAACTGAATTTTTCCGTCATAACCTTTTTTTACAGTTTCAATCATTTTTTTCTGTTCTTCTTTTGAAATGTTAGTAGACTCTTTAAATAAATCTTTAAGGGACTTAACACCCTTTTCTTTAGCTTCTTGAAGCTCAGAGTTTATTGAGTTAGCCATACCATCAAAATTAGAAATTATTGAATCAGCCATATCCTTAGTAACTTTTTTACCAGACCAGCTTAATTCATTTAGTGAAACTGTAGCAGTATCATTCAGATCAAGAAAAGCTCCAACTGCTTGCTGGGTACTTTCTGAAACTTCAGGACCGAATCTTTCAATCTCTGGAATAGCATCTTGACTGAAATAGTCATATAAACCATAGACTGCTACACCTAGAGCAGTAATACCAGCAAGAGCAAGTCCAACAGGTCCCAGGGTTGCATATATAGCATATCCAAACCCTTGCACACCACCACCAGCAAAAGCCATAGCAGAACCGAAATTTGTAACCATTCCTGAAGCTGCTACAAATACACTTGAAGCCATACCAATAGTATTTGATATTGTACTTATTAAAGCAAATAACTTCCCTCCTATCAAAAGGAGTGGTCCAATGGCTGCTACTAATAAAGAAACCTTAACTATAGTCTCTTTTGTACTATCATCCAGGCTATTAAATGCATTAACCCACTCATTGATCCATTCAACAACATCACGAATCATAGGTGTCAAAGTTTCGCCTAATGAAATGGCAGCACCTTCAAGTGCACTTTGAAGCATCTTTATAGCACCACTTAAATTATCATTCATAGTCTCAGCCATTTTTTTAGCTGAACCATCTGAATTCTCAAGCCCTTCAGTGTAGTCCTCAAAATCATCCGTTGAAGTGTTCAATACTGCAAGCATTCCAGACATAGCTTGTTTTCCAAAAATAGCAGTTGTTGCTTGTAGCTTTTGTTGTTCAGTTAGGTCCTCAAAACTATTTCGTAATTTCCCCATTATCTCGTTGAATGGAAGCATATTTCCATGAACATCTGTTGTACTAACTTTCAGCTCATCAAGCCACCCTTTAGCTTGTTTGGTTGGCTTTGCTAAGTTTGTAAGAGCAGCCCTTAACGTTGTTCCTCCCTGGCTCGCTTTGACACCACTATTTGCCATCATAGCAAGTGCAGCAGTTGTTTCCTCGGCAGTCATACCAAACGATGCACACACAGGAGCTGCATACTTAAAAGATTCTCCAAGCATTTCAACATTGGTGTTCGCACTCGAACTTGCCTTTGCCATAATATCTGCCAAATGCCCAGCTTCCTGGGCTTCCATTCCAAAGGCAGATAAAGCATCCGAAACTATATCTGCAGTTGTACCAAGAGAAGTTCCACTTGCTGCTGCAAGGTCCAAGAGTCCTGGCATAGCCCCTATAATTTCATTAGTGTCCATTCCAGCCATACCAAGATATTTCATACCATCAGCAGCCTCTGAAGCTGAAAATTGAGTTGTTGCACCCAGGTCTTTTGCAGTATCTTCTAATTCCATGAAGTCTTGTCCTGTTGCTCCTGTTATTGCTGAAACCTCTGACATAGCAGCTTCAAAGTTAGCTGAGACCACTGTGATGGCAGTTCCAACGGCTGCTATTGGAAGAGTAACCGACTTTGTAAGGGTTGCCCCTACATCAGTCATAGTTCCTCCGAGAATATCCAGGTTATCACTGAAACTATTTGTTTCGGTTTCAAATTGCTTTAACTGAGTACCAGCCCTTTGTATTCCAGAACTGAAGTTATTTGTATCTAACATTAAATAACTTGCAACAGTTCCTGCATTTATCAAATTTTGCCACCTACCTTTCTACCCTCTGTGGTGTTGAAGCCAGCTCAAGGTGTTTTCATTACCTTGTTTTACTACAGGATCATCACTCTCAAAGGTAGGTTCATTACCTTCTTTAATTTGAGATATAATATAAAAAACTGCTTCATCGAAACAAAAAGCAGCATAATCATCTTCAATATTTAAAATTTTACTTGGTCTTTCCTTGGTGTTTTGACTTATTTGAATTATACTTAGGACCTTTGGGCTTGTTATGAAATTTTTTCAATGCTGCCACCCCCTGTTGAGAATATGCGAACAACTCCATTAATTGTTGATCTGTTAGCTTTATACCAGCTTTTTTCAAATCTTCATAACTTGGCTCGACAAGACTTTCTTGAGCCATTACTTCAAATATTGCGATCATATCATTAAGGTCTGCTTCTTCTGGATTGACTTTCTTTTGAAACATATCCATAGCAAGTGACATTAACGTATTAGGGATTTTCCCCTCTTGTGCAAGCCCTAATATACCAACTCGCTTCAATTTACATACAAATGGCTTCTCATCCCATCCAGGAAGTGGCACAACTTTAATAAAACTTTTTTGAACATCTTCTAAACTTGTAACTTGTAAGTTATTATTCATATTAATCACCTCTAAAATTATTTTTTAAATAAAAAAGCCCCTTTAAAAAAGGGACTTTAATTTATGCTGGAATAGTTAATTCATCCTTAGTTAAATAATCAATCCCATACGGAGATTCTCCTATTCCTGGAGCACTTTTAATCTTTAGTTGTGGAACCATAAAATCTTCATCTTTCAAGCTAAATGATACAGGAGTTCCTTCGCAGTGTGGATATGCTAATTTCACATAGCCCAATATGTTTCCAGAAGTGTCCTTTTCAGCAGTATAAAGATTTAATGTAAACTTTGTTCTTTTAACTTCTTTACCTGTCTCTGGAGCTCTATATTTAAACTTTTTCGGATTGCTTTCATCATAAGTAATAGTTCCTCCATCTATCAACGTAAATACATCTGGAGTAAACATATTATCCTTTAAAGTTAAATCCATTCCTATACAGATATCTTTTGTCTCAGACTTTGAATATATAGTATTCTTTATTCTTAAAATCTTTTCTTTTCCTTTACTTAATTTGGGGCTTAATTTACACTCTGAAGCAGTTTTAAATTTATATGTTTTAGGAGTATCCTCTTCTGTAACTATTTCAGCCAGAACAATGTCTGAAAGTGGCAAACTTTTCGCTACCGTATCACCCATTTAAATCCCTCTTTCTATAATTTTTTAGTTGTAACATATTCTATTTTTTTAAAATGAGCTTTTCTTTTTTCATCTATCATTGATGGTGTTTCATTTCCTGAAGGTTTCAAATGAATATATACTTTCATAGCTTCTTTTACTTCTTCAGCTAAATACAAAAGTCTTGTGTATTCAGCTAAAGGAGTATAGATATATAAATCTATGGTTGCATACCCAAGCTTATTAGTTCCAGCAATATGATTCTGTCCACTATCTTTGACAACTATATATTCACTGTCGCATATTCCTTCTTGCTGCCCAGGAAAATATACATGAAAACCTTTTAAATCTAAAAGCTCAAATACTTTTTTAATCATATTAAAACCCTACTTCCCAAGTGAATTTCTCATTCCTTCTATAATGTCAGGAGCATTTTCTCTTATTGTAGGATATAAAATCGCATGCTTCCCCTCGTTGCAAAACTCTAAATACGGAGAATACTCTTTATTTCCAGCAATAAATATATTACATTTATTCCCTTGCCATTCATGTCCTCCCTGGATTGTCTGTCTTGCTTGAGCAGATCTATCAGTCCAAGAAGCATTTTTCTTTGCTTGTCCTTCTAGTTTTTTACCAGCAGTATTAGCATAAAGTCCAACTGCAGCTCTCATTTTAATCTCACTTTCAGCCAATCCCTTTAACACTCCTTGTATATCTATATTGAGACTCATTGAATCACATCCTTTCTAGTAGCATGTCGTTTAAAATACCCATATTTTCTCCTAAATCAGTTATTTTATATTTGACCCCTTTTCTTTCAAAGAAGTCGCCTTCATGTACCTTTTGACCTTCTTCATCTAAGAGTATTAAAAAATATTCTTTTCTTCCCGTAGCAATAACTCCACCTTCACCGATATTTATATTGAAATATGAATTTTTACCGTGATAAAAGCCATTTATTTTACAAATATCTATAGGATCGTCCATAGGTTCATTGAATTTATTAAACTGATTTCTTTGAATTGTAACTTCTTCAGCTACGCCAACTTCAGTTATAGAACCAATTATATTTTCCTGAATGCTTTTAACGTCTATCACCTTTCATCAGCTCTTTTCATACAACCTGATGAAGATGGTCTATATAATTTAGCAAGCCTTAAAAAATACTTTTGAGAAGATGGAATATCAAGTCCAGGAAGCTTTATTGCAGTGTTTTCAGCTTTTATTAAGAGTCCTTCATAAGAAGCTTTTTCTATATCAAAGTTATTTTTTTGAAGAAGAAGTTCCAGTTCATCATCTTCAAAACATTGTTTCTTCTTTTCTCTCAAATTAAACTTCAATATTCTCAAAAGCTCTTGTTTTTGTTCATAAGTTACTCCCATATTACTCACCATCTTCTGCATTTTCTAAAGCTTCAATAAGTTCATCTTTTTTCATATCATCATAACCTTCTATCCCCTTTTCTTGAGCTAATATTTTAAGTTGATCTACCTTCATTTTTTTATAATTTATTTCTTGATGATTATCTTCTTCTAAATCGTCACTTACTATAGAAAAACCTAAAGGCTCATACACTAAAGTATAAGCCTTTTCTGTAACATCAAATATTTTCCCATCACTTCTTTTGATTTTCATTTTATGCACCTGCCTTTGGAGTTAATGCAGAGAATGCCCCTTCTTTTAATACCATGAAAGCAACATGCATAGTCACTCTTAAAGCAACCATATCTCTCTCAAATAAGTTTATAGGCTTTCCATCTTCTCCTAATACATCTAAAGTTGCATCTTCTGATATTTTATATTCAATATTTTTAAGAACTCCATATCTAGCATAATCCCAATCGCCTGTTATTACTCTAGCCTTTTTATGGTCCCACGACTTTGACTTAACATATCCTATTGGCAAACCATGAAGCGTTGCAGGCTCTGCTTTTGTCTTATCTTTGAACAGCGGATTTCCAAGTTCATCTTTTGCAGTTCTTAGAGCATCTTTGAATCTTATAGTAGTTGTCCAACCATTAGGCTCTTTATCCTCCATTTCTATCATAGACATAAGCTTAGAACTTTCTGTACCTAAGCCTTTTTTAGTAGAACCTTCTTCTAACTTATTACCTGCTGTTGTGATATTTGCCCAAATATTTTGACCTGAAGCATAAGGAGAATCTTTTCCAAACAATGTAGCTTGGTCATATTTAGTGTAAAAAGCTTCCGCTATAGCAGATCTCATGTTAGCAAAGAACTCAGGTACTGACCAGTTTAAAGCTTCATTTGTTACAGGAATAATTACTCCCAACTTTTTAGCTTCCATTTCAGCTTTTAACCAAGTGGGCTTTGATACTCCTATCTTTTGACCTTCATTTACCCAATAAGCTCCTACACCATCAGCTAGATATGTGAATTCCTTTTTAGGCTTAGTCATTTTTTCATATTTTGCAAGCCCCATCACAGCAGAACCTTTTACAAAATCCTGAATAATTAATTTAGATTGCTCTGTTGGAACATTTCCTGTTCTTGTATCTTGCATAACCGCATTATCACCAACTGCAGCAAATAACTGTAAATTTAATTTTGAATTAGGTTTGTTCTTAATCATTTTATTCATAATAAATTCCCCCTTATCTTATACGACTATTTAATATTACTTCATCAAAATTGTCTTGTGTTGTATTATCTAGTCCAGTATTACCTCTAGCTGGATTTCCAGGACCACCTAAGTTACCTGGAGTATTATCTTCTTCAAATAGATATGCTTTATTTTCTTTAAGATTCTTAATCTGTTCATCTAACCCGATAAACTCTCCATTTTTATGAGCCAAAGAATCCTTTTTAATATGTGGTAATATATCAGCTATATCTTTTGGTTTAGAACCTAAAATTACTTTTTCCAAATTGAAATTAAATTCTTGGTCCTTTATAGTTTGTTTACTATTATTTAAATCTTTTTCTAAAGTTTCAAATTTAGATTTAATATCCTCAAGCTTTTCAGCTCCCAAAGTCTTTTTGAAAGATTTCAAACTTTTATCCAAAGTGTCAAAATTATTCTTATAGTTGTCTCTTTCACTTACTGCTTTATCATAATCAGATTTTTTAATATACTGAGGTTCTTTTTTATTATCTATAATAAGCTCAGTATCTGTTTTAGTTTGCAAAGTATCTACTATCTTTTTTGCTATATCCTCACCAAATAATTCTTTAAGTTGCTTAAATAAATCCATTATATACCTCCTGATTTTAGAAATAATTAAACCCTATACAATAAGCATAGGGTTTAACGTGCATATATATTGATTTCTGTTACAATATCTTTTAGATATTGTTTTTGAATCTTAAAGTTATCTATTAATTCATCAACTGAATCGAAATTAATTGGTTCTTTATAAATTTCACCCGCTGAAAAATTATCATTAACAGGACATATAAAGTATTTTTTATCCTTATATCCAAATTCTATATCACTAAGCATATGTAAATCATCTTTTAATTCATTTATATTTTTATATTTACCAGGCATATTACTCATCATCTCCTTTCTTAGGTAAAATATCTGAATTGATTTTTCTATCTATTTCACTTATTTCATCTACCTCTTTTTTTACTACTCTTCCATTTTTCCAATAATAATAGTGTACATGCTCTCCTTTTAATCCAAAAGGATGCTCTTTTGAGTTTCCATGATTAGTAGTATGTATATGTTTTACAAAATATGCATCCTCTCCATAAAATACTCTTTTATTTATAGAGTCATCATTATCCTTTACATCAATAACAGCATTAGGCTTATATTTTGCAGGAACTTTTTCACCTGCTTCAAATATCTTATCTATTATTATACCACTATTTTCCTGATTTGATTCATTTGCATTCTTAGTTTTAATATCTTTTTTATTTTCTATACCTGCAAACTCTAATCCATAATTTTTATACCAAATATCAAGCTTTTCATTAGATTCTCCATCTACCCAGGCTCTTAATTCGCTACCTATTTCCTCTAGACTTTTAGGAATAACTGCATATACTACACATAAACACTGAGGATGTGGTAGTGGTACTTTTTCTACTGGAAAATTACCTGTACCTAAGTTATAGCTATCTTGGTTAGCATAATCATCACATTCATCTTCTCCAAAAGGCTTTATCTGCCTCTCATAATGACTTGTCGATAATTCCCAATGCATAGCTTCAACGTATGGATTTTTACTACTGCTTCTTATATTAGCTGATAAAAAAGCATGATTTATTGATGTTCTAGCAAGTCTTTGTGCATTATAATCAACCTTCTTTCTTGTATTGGGATATACTTTATTCCATTCCCAATCTTTTTTAGCTTCTGGATTAATGTATTTCTCAATATCTTTTGATAACTCATAAGCTGATTTTTTTTCTGCTATGGCTCTAGTTATTATATAGTTCATATCCTTATCTATACCATTTATATCACCCCATATTCTTTCGCTTAAGCCTTTGTTATCTTTATATAAGTTCCCATTAAGAACCTCAGCTATAGCTTCTTTGGGAACTCTAGAAAAAATAGTTTTAAAAGTTTGATCCATTCCAAGATTATAATCATTATTTAACTTACTAAAAAAGCTTAATTGAACCTCATTGGCATATTTAGCAGCTTCTTCTATAGATTTTTTATTATTACCATGAAGTTGCTTTCTGACTTCTCTTAAAGATTCTTCTATAGCTTTTTTATAATCTAGTGCAAATCTTTTTGTAAGACTACCACTCTTAGCTTTAACTGCTTTTATTTCTAAATCTTTAGATGCATCTTTAAATATCTCTCTTATAAGTGTGTAATCTTTCTTTATAAGCTTTAATTGATTCTTTCTAGCCTCATTAGCAAACCTCTGATACTCTGAGTTATTCTTCATCTATATCATCCTCTAAATTGTCTATTTCCTCATTAGATGATTTAAGATAGGCATCTTGGAGTAGTGTTTGCTCTATTGCTATTTGTTCAAGCTCTCCATCTGCATCCTCATTTATATCCCACTTTTCTATATAAGATTTTCTACTTCTTACTTGTGCTTGAACTTCAGCTATATCATTAAGCCTTTCAGTCTCTTCGTCTTCAAGTATTGGATATAGATGTTCAATAGCTATAGCGTAATCAATCTCAGGAATATTCATTGGACCCAAATTCTTGGGCTTATATATTTTGATTAGCTCTATTATTTTTTCAGCCATCCACTCAAGAGCAGGTCCCCAAGTAGTCCATTTTTCTTCACATCTTTCAATGAGTTCCCAATATAAAGCCTTCATGCTTTTTCCTGATTGCATCAGTCCTTTAAGTTGTTCTAATGATACATTAGGAATACTTAAAACATCGTGCATATCATTATTTGCACGGTTAATAGTATTTTCAAACCTTGAATCATAAGAAAAACTACTTTCTATATATTTAGCATCTGAATCCAGTTCCTCATCTTCTGATTGCAAATCAATCTTTGCTCCAGGAGCAACCTTCATAGACTCATGAGTTTTTTGACTGCCATTTTTAATAACCAATTGAGGAAACATATTAAATTTAAGTGCATCTACATCGTCTGATTTTAGCTTGTTATAATTATCTTGATTATCTCCTATTTCAGCTACGTCAGATTCTCCATTTAAATCTCCTGTAAGTCCATCGTTAACAATTACATAGCAAGGTATAAAATCTAAATTAGTATTATAATCTTGGTAAGTAACTTCAACTAAATTACCATATCCATCATACACCCCTTCATTAAGAATACACTTTCCATTAAACATTTCATATTTTTGCTTCCAGATCCTTTGCCTTGATTTATCTACATCATTATTTTGAGTATAAAAAAAGATGATTTTCTGTAAATCATCTATATCCTCTGGATTGGTTTCATATACAAATTCAAGTGATGGCCTGAACATTACTTTTATTGATTTATCTGATGCATTAAGTTTAAGTGCTACTCTTTTACCTATAAAACAATCTCTAGCAGCTTTAATAAGTTTATCAGGAAATTTATTCTTCTTTAGTACCTTATTAACTAATTGACTTATTTCTTTAGCTGAGTCTTCATCTTTTCTATCGTAAGGATTAATATTTATTTCAGGAGTTCTTGAGAACATGAACCTAGCTTCTTTTTTTATAAGCTTTTTAGCTTTGTTTGTAATAAGCTTAGTTGGTTTATAATCTAAGTTGCATGGTAACCTCCAGTCTTGTCCTTTACCATCATAAAAATTATATAGATTTATTATCTCCTGGATGTCTTTTAAAACTGCAGTTCCATATATTCCACCAAGTTCTGCATTTATTATATGACTTATATCCATTATCTCGCCCCCTTTCCTGAATAGTTTTTTCTTTGTACATTTTTTCTTAGAAGAGTATATACAAAATATCTAATAGCATCCATTGCATGGTCAAACTGTTTAATAGGCTTATCTTCTCCACGGTCTGCAGCTTTCTCATCCCAAATATATGAAAAGAATTCTTTTATAGTATTTTTACATTTTTTATGAACAAATAATTCTAAATTACTTAATCGTTTAGCAACTTCTCTTATACCATCCTCTACATCATTTTTAGCTTTTTTCACTTTATAACCATTTTCTTTTAATAAAGTTATAAATGAAGCAGCAGAAGGATCTATAACTATTGTTTTTATTTTTTTACCTTCTACAAACTCTTTAAAGTCCTCAAAATATTTATTATCAGATTTCTGCTTCCCTTTTTCTCTACCACTATAATAATATTCATCTATAATAAAATAACGCCCTTTATACTTCCCTATCAAAAGAAATACACAGGCGTTTTGAGTACCATAATCTATAGCTATATAATATTCTTCAAATTTATTATCTTTTGGCCAGTATTTATGATTTTCATCTATAATGTGAGTTTCTTCTGAAAACATATCATAAATGATTCCTTGTGCAAGAACCCAAAGCCCAAGAATGAATCTTTTGAAGAATACTCCACTATACATTCTTTTATAACGTTCTTTAACTCTTTGAGATAAAGATAGATTATCATCCATAGTAAAATGAATATGTAAAGCATTCTTTTCTTCTAACTTATTCAGATACTCTAATTTAAACCAATGATAAGGACCTGCAGGGTTACAGTTAAACCACATTTTAGAATCATCTATAGAACATCTTGAAGTAGCTTGATTAACAAAAGATTGTGGCATTAAGGCAACCTCATCAAAGAACATTCCAGCTAATGTAATACCTTGGATAAGGTCCTGGGAGCTTTCATCTTTTCCTCCAAATAAATAAAAGTCATTTGAACGACCATTTTTAGTTATAGTAATATAATTTTCTGATCTGTGGTCTTTATACTTGTATCCTCGGCTTTTTAACATTCTTTTAAGAGGTTGAATTACATTTCTTCTTAAAGAACCTATAGTCTTACCAGCCATACCTAGATTCTCACCATTGTATGTTTCCATGCCCCATATAATAAAAGATAATGCCATAGATACTGTTTTACCTGCTCTTACAGACCCATCACAAATAATTATATCCTTATCTTTATAAGGGCTTTTATCCATCCACCAGGTTAAAACTTTTAATTGTTTTTTAGAAAAAGGTTTAAATTTGAAAGATGCAATTTTAATCTTCCTCATCATCCCACACCTCATCTATTTTTCCTTCTAAAGCTTCAATAAATCCATCGTCTTCTACTTCTTCATCCTCATCTTGTATTTTTGATTTATCAAGAGCGAATTTATCTTTCTTAAGTTGTAGTTCAATATCTGTTTTATACTTATTGAACTCAAACTTTTCTTTTTCTAATAGAAGTTTTTCAGTATCTCCTGAAATAGAAGCTTTAGTTTCAATTAATCGTCTTAACTGTTCCATGCAAGCAAGTATTCCATTTTCTCTATCTTCTTCAGATATTTCTTTATCATATTTTTTACCAGATACATCATAGAAGAATGTTTTTTCTCTATTTAGAAGTCTTGCTATTTTAAGTCTTAAAAGTCTTATTTCTTCATCAATATTAAGTGTTGCTGTAGTAATTTCAAAGATAGCTTTTTCCTCTTCACTTAACATGTTAGAATATAAAGATTGGTATGCTCCATGTTTTATTGCATTAAGGTTTCCTTCTGGAGCTCCTCCATTATTGCCTATTGCATTTTTATTTCCTTTTGGTGCTCCTCTTGATTTGGAACGTTCCGTATTCTTTTCACTTTTCTTTTGGAACGTTCCGTTTAATTGGTCTTCCCATTTATCTTTATTCTTCCATCCTCTTATACTACCAGGAGAAACATCTAATAATTTAGCTATTTCAACTAAATCAATGTTTCCACCATGATTTTTATATATTTCAAATGCTTTATCCCTATTGGGACTTCTTACTCTTGCCATTATCACCACCTCATCCCTAATTGGTTTTGAGTTGTTTTTTGTATTAAAAAAGAGCCTGTTATGGCTCTAACTTTACTTTTTATTCTATAAGTCTTACAATATTCCTTTTGTATTTAATACATTATATAACACTGTGCCAAACCCATATAGTTTAGACATAGTTTCAATATCACCTGTAAATCCAGCTATATCCTTCATTACTTTTTTATATTTACCCTTAGCAACATCTTCATCTTTTTCTTTTGCTATACTTAAGAATTCCATTATAATTTCAAAAATTTCTTCTTGTTTCTCATTATTACTCATTATTAAATCTATAATTATATTTAGATTGCCTGTATTTTCTTCTATATTTTTCAATGTACCTAAAACGTCTTGTTTATATTTTTCTTCAGATTGCCTTCTTCTCTCCACACTTTCTTGTAAATCTTTACTTATTTTTTCAAAATCATTTAATGGTTTTCTATCTAACTCAAATTCAGGCTTTTCTAAGTTAGCTATTTCTTGCATTCTCATAGAGCGTTGAATTAATTCAGGTGATACTAAGTTTGATATTTTTGAAGCTTGAGTTATGGGTCTTGATTGCTCTAAAAATTTTTGTTGTTGTTTTACAATGGACATTCCTGTTTTCACTTGATTTAATGTCCTTTGTTGTTCTCTTATAGCATTAATCATAGGTTGTTCTATAATATTATTTTTATTATCTTTATTATCTTCACTCAAGTTAAAACCCCCCTTCTGAATACATAATTCTACATAAAGAGAGTAATTTCCTTTTGTTCTAGGATTTAATTTCCAGTAACTGCTCCCATTATTTTTTTAGTAATCTCATTTGCTACATTCTCTATAAATGCATTTATTAAATTACCTATATGTGATTTTATTGGATAAAGAAAACCACCTTCGTGTGCTGTTAGTATAGCATAAGCAGCTAAGCATAACAATAATCCAAATAAGCCTCCACCTTTTTTCTTTCTTCTCATCTTTATACCCTCTTTCTATATAGTTATAATACATAATTCGATATAAAGGGAGTTTTTTCCTTTTTAGATATTATATTATTCATATTAAAACACTATTTTATCATTAACTAAAATAAGTAATTTTATCTTCTTAATATATTTGTGTGTATTATATTAAGATTTTGACATATAATATAATGCATATGCAAAAACAAAAATAATTTAATATAGAAGAAAGGAGGAAGCTCTATGCGTATTTTTTTCCGCATACTAATAGCTCTTTTAGTTTTTACTACTATATTTAATATTTTTATTATAGTAATATTCTAAGTAAAAGAGCTATAACTAGAGCTACATTAGTTTGATTTTTCAAACTAATGTGTTCCTCCTATTAGATTAATTAAAAATATATAGTTAAAGGAATTTATTTATCCTCCAGCTATATATTTTTTTGAGAACTTACCTATGTTTCAGCCATTATTAAAATATAATATTTGATAGAAATTATTTTAATAATGTTAAATATGAAAATCCATATCACGTACAATCGTTGAAATTTAGACGTTTCTTATTTTTCAATTTGATTAATGCAATTAAAAATAATTATAAAGAAAAATGAGTCTACTTTTTAAGTAAACTCTAAAATCATTTATCAAATCCATTTATATAATAGATTTTTTATAAAATTATCTTTTCAATAGCTAATTGTGTGAGATTAGCTCATTTCTCTATATTAACATAATACCATGACTTTTCTAAGAAATGTGGCAGTTTTCGGGAAGTAAAAGTGAAGTATATCCAAATATACCTAAAGATAACTTTTCTATAGAAATTTTTCTCTTTTCCTTGCACCATCTCTCACTGTATTTTGCCATACCAGCTACCTGCCACCATTGTAATCCTTCTATGTACCTTAACTTAATTATTCTTTTTTCATCCTCATTAAGAGCATCCAAGGCCCTATCTATTTTATCGATCTTGTTCTGAGTTTTCATAATCTGCTTTTCTAACCTATTTATCTTTTCAATATTAGCTATAGCTTCTTCCTCTGTAGTGCAAACTATACTATATGTTGGAGAAGTCTTTTCCTTGTCATATCTAATAGCTCCAGTTCCCGTAGTATCCATGTTTAACTCTTGAATCTCTGACTTTAAATTTTCAACACTAACTTTAAGCATCTTATAATTGTACAGCATCCACTCAGTTTTTTTGTATGTATCTTTATTTTTTTTCATAATCTCTTCCCTCTCCTCTTTATCTATAAAATAAAAAAGGACACTCCTAGCCTATATTAGACTTAAGAGTGTCCGCTGCTTATACAGTAGGACTAATATGCTTTCTTTCTATTTCTTAAGGTATAATCCATTTGAAGATTACCATTATGATTATTTATCTCTATGTTTATATAATCTAGTTTATTTTCATTATCTGCTGAGTCTAGCACACAATTTATAAACGATACCATCTGATACTTCAACATTTCTTTTTTATCCATTGGTTTCACCTCTTTGATTGTCTATTATTTCCAGATAAATATCTATTTTACCATTCTTAATGATTCAAACATACTTATTTGTCTACCTGCTTTTCTAAGATCATCCCAACCTTCAAAATCATCACCTAATATATTTTCTATAGCTTCTGGAGTAGTAGCCCAGTCTTTTCCTAATGTTGCCACCATATTGCTCCAATCTTCTATATCATGTTTTTTAAGAGATCCATCTTCGTCTATATGTCTTAATTCATGATATATTAGAGCTATAACTTGATTATTGCTCATCCTTTCTATGTAATAATTTCTTGTTTCTAGAACGTATTCATAACCTAACATGGATTCTAGTTCATTGTTAGCTTTTTTAATTCTAGCAATCCAAGGTTGTTTTGCTGCAGTAGGTTTCCATTCCATATCTTCAATAAACAATATAGTTCTAGGATGTATATGTCTTATTTCAGGAAATCTTTCAACTAACTTTTCAGCAATAGTTTTATATAAATAATTTTTTATCCAATGTCTTTGTCCATACTTAGCATTGTCCAACTTTCTTATAAATCTGAGATTTCCTCCATCATGCATATTAGTAACAGCTACATTATATCCACCTGAAAACTCTACTCTTTCTAATTCTTCTCCAGTATCATTATCAACTATTATTAATTTTCTTTTCATATTACTCCCTCCAAACCTTCAAGATAATCAAGAACTATTCCATTTCTACTTTTAATCTGTATCATTACATTTATAGGAATATAGTTGAATCCTGCTCTTCCTTTGTTAGCTTTCCATCTATCCCAATATTCAACAACTATAGGTCCTGGAGTAAAATATCGTTTATCGAACATCTTCATGTAGCAAAGTATGAAGCTTACTTCTCCTATAGCTAGAGCTTCTCTTATATATTCAATCTGATGCTCTTCTATATTTTTTAGTGGTAAGCCTCTAGTCTCTGTAGCTACTTCCTTACAATCAAAACTTATGCTTATACCACTCTTTACGGTTCCTCTAAAATCTAGAGTACTCTTTCCTACTGGGAAGGCTGATACTATTTTCTTCCCTTTTCTTATGACTTGCCAAGGAGTACTTATTTTTTGGACGAGGGCTATACCTCTGCTTTTATAGCCCTCATTAGATTTTATTATCTCTTCCTCAAAGGCCTTCCCTTTATTGGCCATCTTATAATTTTTCTTATAGCTTGTATCTAACAAAATATCACCCCATTTTAAACTTATATTTCTAGAACTTTATTTCAAATTTACCTGCTTTAATTTCTATACTAAGTCCTTCTAGTTCTATTCCATCCTCCATTTTAGCTATTATCTTTTCTAATTCTATATTTTTCTTATCTATTGATATATTACTCCTTTTATTAACTAAACTTAGCTTTATTTTTAAGAAATATATTCCTTAAACCCAGACTACGTTTTTCTTTTGTCAGTAGTCCTATTTCTCTAGGTGTCATAACAGGTCTAGTTGATGCTTTCTCTAAACTCCATCCGCTTTTAATTCTTTTTCTAAATGTATTATAAGGTATTCCATTTTGCTCTGCTTTTTCAAGGTATTCTCTTGGATATACTCTATTTTTCTTTTTCATTTTTTCAGCTTGCTTCTTCCTGTCTTGAAGAGGTTGAGTTGCAGCTCTTTCTATGTCCCAACCCAGTATATTACTTCTATATCTTAACGTGCTATAACATATTCCATTCTGCTCTGCTATTTGTCTCCACTTAGAATCTAATCTTTTTTTAATATGTGGTGGAGTAGTTATTGCTTTTTCTTTATTCCACGCTAGAGATCTTATCCTTGTTTCTAAAGTTTGTTTATCAATTCCATTCTTTGCAGCTTCTTGATATTCTCCAGGAGTTATATAAAATTCATAATTCATATACTCACCTCCAATGTAGCTGTTGCCCATTTGAAGCCACCTGCTGTTTTAAGTCTATCTTTTATGCATAATCTTATGGTTTCTCTATGTAGGTAGTTCTCCCTACCCGCATGAGCCATGCTATTGTATTCCTCTAATACCTCTCCAGTAATAGGATCTATTTTTACAACTGGAACACTGTTGCTTTTTGCACCTGTTTTTTTACCTAAACTTTTTCTATTAGTCCAAGTTAAATTTCTAAAATGATTATCATGAATATTTCCACTTTCATGAAACACTATAGTATTTTGTTTTGGATTATCATTTACAACAAAATATTCTGCGACTAGCTTGTGTATAGCAATCTCTTTCACCTTTTTATCTACAGTTACTTTTACATGTAGCCATTTGCCCTTTCTTATATAAGGTCTTAATATCTTTATTTTCCCATTTTTATATAACACCCTAGTTCTTCCATAACTGCTTATCTGATACTTTCCATTTGTATCTTCTATATCTTTCCAAAGTTCATCTTTTATAACTTCATTTTGAAATAAAGTTTTAACTTCTTCCTCTGAAAATGTATCATCCATTAAGTAACAATTTATATTTTTCAGCTTTTTTCTTCTTGATTTGTAAGATGCTAATGTATCTACTGCATAACCTGTTATGCCGCTTATCTTTTTATATGTGGTTTCTTTTTTGATATTAGTTATCGGGTCATATAGATATAGCATAAATACGTCCCCCTTTATCCTAGATAGAATCTTATTTTAACGTCATATAATCATTTTCATTTGCGGAGTCAATAATTCAATTAAATTATCATCACTTTGTACTCCTTTTATAACAGAGCCGTATACCCACGACTTTTTATTTATATGTTTGCTCTGATGAACAGCTATATCAACTTTCATACTCAAGTGGTAGTTGATTATTGAAAGTTCTTTTTCTATCACAATTCCTTCTTTATAGCTCGTGTAATCAATTTTTGCATCTTTCCCAAAAGAAGATTCATAAATTCTTATTCTATCTCCAATCTGAAATATATCATCTATCTCTTTCTTAATATTTGCGTTATGCTCTTTTGGGCATATGCAATACCACCTTCTAAAATGTTTCCCTTTTCTTAGTATCAATCTACCATTTTCTCCACACACAGGGCATATACAACTAGATACTTCTTTTTCTACAACTTTGTCAGATTCTCTATATACATTCACCCTTATCACCTCCAACGTCGTGTAAATCTTATTTAACTATTTAGATACTACTCAATTTTTCTATGCATTCACTACATATATTCTTACCTTCAAAATGCTTTACGTCCTTTGCATTTCCGCAGAATACACATGCAGGCTCATACTTTTTAAGAATTACCATATCTCCATCAACATATATTTCAAGTGAATCCTTAACATTTATATTTAAATTCCTTCTTAATTCTATAGGTAAAACTACTCTTCCTAAGTCATCAACCTTTCTAACTATACCTGTTGCTTTCATTCTCAATCTCCTCCAATTTTTATATTTTTCAAGCTTCAATTAAGCTAATTTGATTTTCAGTTCTCCTTTTGGAGTATTCTTAGCAAAGCATTCTCTAAGTCCTGATATATGCTCAAATACATACAGATTCTTAGTTTCAGATACAAACCTCATCTTCTTTTTTATATTTTTCCTTCCAGCTTTATCTGTTACATCATAAGAACTAGAATGTTTTATACTAACTCTGTAAACCTGTCCAGGAATAAGATTCATAATTTTTCTAATAGGTTCATTTTTTTGTGTCGATGCTCTCATATCAACCGCTCCCCCTAACTAAATAGCTCGTTTATTTAACCTATGATTAAAGCTTTTGCCTATAAACTCAATCATTCTACCATCACACTGTTCTATAATCCTGCTTCCTATAGCTTCATCGATATTCAGTAACTTGTCTGATGTATATTCGCTAGATACTATCATTGGGGAACCCTTTAGGTATCTATAATTGATAATCTCAAACATGATATTTATATCAGTTTCAGTAATCTTACCTTTGAATAGATCATCAATCAAAAGGACCGTTGCATTCTTGTATTTTGATATCTCTCTTTGATAATAATATTCATCAAGCATATTTTGTTTTAAGGCAGTTATAGCTTCCCTGTACTGCATGTATAAGACTCCAATATTCCTTGACATTAGAGCATTTGCTATGGCGATAGATAAATGAGTTTTACCTGCTCCTACTTGTCCTAAAAAGCCTATTGAGCCTTCTCCATTGAATTCAGTTGCATAATCAAAAGCCATCCCCCTAGCCTTTCTAGTTACTCCATTAGTCACTTTATAATCTTTCAAAGTTTTTTGCCTGAAAGCTTCTGATATCCTGCTATTTTCCAGTATCCTCTCATACTCTTTTCTCTCTCTACATTCACAAAATACCATTGCATCAAGCTTAGGATTATATATCATTTCTCTATCCTTGCACTTAGGACAATCATATTCCCTGTTCTTCGATGAGTCTGTCAAGTTCTTCATCGGTAAGCTCTGCGACTTCATCGCTGATTTTTCCTTCTGGTGGTCTGTATCCTTCAAAAGAGTGTCCACTCTCTTTTTTAGAAGTGCCTCTATATCCATCTTTAACAGCTCCCTTTTTATTTTTTATATCTTGATAATCCCTAATATAAGCTTCAACAGATTCTAGGGTTAATAAGTTATTCTCCCTCCACCTTTTCAAAATACCTTCGATATAGCCCAAATATCTCTTAGCATTACAAACTGCTATTTCAATTGCTTTTATGATTAATCTATAATCCATACCATCATCATCTAGGTAAGCTATTATCCTTTGAGCTTCCATTGGAGTTATCGGATGAATGTTTTGGTCAAATACTTTTTTGATTTCTGAGAACTCTTTACTACTACAACTACTTAAGGATCTTTTTTGTAGATGGATCTTTTGGTCCGACTTTTCATCCGTACCCCCTACGGATTTACATCCGACAGGTATCGGTTTTATATCCGAACCCTCCGACTTTTCATCCGAGTTATCATCTGGTTCAACTTCTATATAATCATCAGAAATTAAGCTATAATATTCTTTGCCTAGTTTAAAAAATGAATATGTTCCACCTTGCTTTTTAGTTTTATGTCCTAATACTCCTGCCTTTACCATTTTTTTAAGTCTTCTATATACACTATCTTTTGTCTTAAGTCCTAATATTGGTAGTTCCTGTATAAGCCACTCATATTTAATCCAATAGTATTTTTCATTGTCAATTATTTCAGCCTTCATCTTCTCTGTGTCTTTAAAATCTACGAAGCATCTTAGCATTAAAGCATCTGTAGAATCTAATCCTAATTTTATAAGTCTACGTTGGCTAAATCCGTTTATAGTAAATTTCATTTTTTCACCTACTCTTGTGTATATATTTTTGATTTATGTCAATAATTCAAATAAGAATGTTTTTTAATACTCTTAATCTTAGGGGAGTTAATTCTCCCCACTCCCCAAATCAAATATTTTTCTTCCTATTCCCACCAGTTAAATTCGTCTTTAGCGGGAATTTTAAGTTCTATAATGTTAGTACCTTCTTTTTCTATTAACTCTGCTTTTAAAGGCTGTGGTGGAGCTTGAAAGCCATAATAATCTATATCCTGTTGCAAAGATAATCTCTCTATAGGGTCCATAAACATTTTTTTATCCCTCCTAGCTTAATGGAGCTCCTTCAAAACCATCTTTTACTTTAGCTTCTATCTCCTCACATATTTTGTTATAATCTGTTTTCTTAACATCTTCACTTGATGTATAGCCATACTTGCCAATTATCTCTTTTACCGTTTCTGTGCTTCCTTGAGCTATTGCAAACATTCTTTTTGCTTGAGCTTTGCTGATGGTACCTGATGAATCTGTATAAACTTTTTTATTACTTTCCTCTATGTTTGTCCCATTCAAGTCCATATCTTCGAATATATCCGATAAAGAAGATACTAATAATGTTGCATCAACTAAAGCTCTTTTCTTAGCCATCTTTAAGATTGTGTTATCTATAGTAAATGGATCTAACTTTTTATATTTACTTTCTCTAGTGTTACAAGCTCCTAGACCTTCAGTAATTAGAATTTCATTTTTATATAATCTACATCTAACTTGATATTGAAAAAATCCATTTTCAAAGTCTCTTGTTGAATCTACTATTTCAAACTCACTTCTAAGTCCAAGTAACATTAGTATTTTTTCTGCTCCTGGTTTAAGTAAAGTTGGCTTTTTAGTTCCAGGTACCACTCCAAAATCATGGTTTTGTCTTAATGTCTTCTGTATTACTGATTGCATCTGACTTATTTTAGTCATTGTATTTGCTAATTGATTAAGATTAACCGAATCTATTATCGATACTGTACTTGGCATTACTTGCATTTCATTATTCATATCTATTCCTCCTAAGCTAATATTTCAATTTCTTCACTTTTATTACCAAGCTTATCCTCAAGCTTTTCTATAGCCTCTTTACTTAAAGTTAAAAGTCTATAAATATTTACTTCTGCAAAAAGTTCTGTATTAGAATTCCATCTAGCTTGGTCCAGTTCCATCTTAAGTTGATTTAAATTCATTTTCATCACCTCATTTTTGTGGTATAATTCAAATATCATTATTTTTGAAAACCACTTTTCTTTAGACTTTTAAGGTACAACTTAAAGGTCTTTTTTCGTTCTGTCTATTTGCTCCTGCAGTGTCTCATCCAATACACTCATAAACTTTTCTACATCTTCAAAGTTTCCTTGCTTCTTACCTAAATCAAACAGAAGCTTTATAGTTCTTAAGATGTGTAACTGGTCTACTAATCTTGAATGTTTTTCTGAGTTAATAAGAAATTTTATATTCTTAACCATACTAATGTCTTCCTCCTTGAGCATATGACTTAGAGATAACCTTTTTCTGAATTCGTTTATTTATACTTTCGATAGAAATTCCTATCTCTTCTTCAACTCCTACCAAGAGCATCCTCTTCCATCCAACTGGATCTGCTATTTGCTCCAACAAATCACTTATCCTTGCAATTTGTTCTTTAGTGTATTCCTTACCTGTCATGTTCTCCAGCACTATATTGAACAGTTCTTTTTGTGCTGCAATAGATTCCTCTTCCTCTTCTATATTCTTTGCTATAAGTCTTATTAGGTCACTTTTAATTCCTGAATAATATGGTGTAACTATTAAATCTGCATCTAGCTCATTTATAATTTCAAGCCTCAGTCTACTACTATCCAATATCTCTGGTATCTTCTTTTTTATATCTATTGGTATTGGTCTTTTCCCAGCCTCCCATTCTGATATATCCGATTGAGATACATTCAATAGACTTGATAGTTGCTCTTGGCTTAAGTGCTTCCTCTTCCTTTCATTCTTCATTAGAATCCTATAGCACATTTTACACACCCTTTCTATTTAATTTTCAAATATCGATTGACTAGAATATTTGTAATGTCTATATTCCTCTATAGATTTATTCCAAGTCATTTTGTTACAATTAACTTATGGATAAACGTTTAATACTTTTAGTATCCTTCCTTGTAAGGCTGCTTCTTCTAATTTAGAAGTTAAATCTCTTGCCTTACATGCAAATACATATCTTCTTAGTCTCCCCTCCTTCTGTCCTTTCTTGATTATCATATACTCACCCCCTTTCAGCTTGTACTAAAATCAAGTAAAAGGTTAGTCAGATTAAACTGACTAATTATTGTTTTGTTTAAGCTCTTCTTCAAGTCTTTCAAATACTTGATCTAAAACTCTATCAGGATATTTATTTCTTAGAATTCTTATAAATGCTTGTGCTTTTCTTCTTTCAAATTCTTCTAGGTTTTCTTTAGCTGGCGGTACAACTGTTACCGTTTTTATCCTGCTCATATCACCACCCACCTTTGTAAATACTATGAATCTTAAATTTTGTCCTATTCCCTATATGTTAGGCACTTTCTTGTTGTAGTAGTTGAGATATATCTACTTCTAATGCTTGAGCAAGTAAAATTATTTCATTAGCCTTTATACATCTTTCACCTCTTTCTATACGGCTAATTAACGTTTGATTTATATTTACTTTTTTCCCAAGTTCTTCTTGTGACATTTTTTTACTTTCTCTAATAGATTTGATTTTAGCTCCAATCATTTTAAGCACCTCCTTATTTACATGTTAGTACCATTTGTTCTAAATGCCAATAAAAAAAATTACTATTTGTTCTAATTGTATCTTTATATCTTCTTTTGTATTAAAATATTAGTACAAATTGTTCTAAAAGGATGATGTTATGAAATCTTTAAACTTAGGTGATAAATTAAAACAATTACGAACCAATAAGGGTCTTACAACAAAACAAGTTGCTGAAAAAATTGGATTTTCTCAATCGTACATAAGTCGTTTTGAGAACAATAAAGCTGTACCAGATATTGAAATACTTGCTTCTATATTAGATATCTATGATGTCACTTTATCTAACTTCTTCAATGATGGTACAAGTTCTATACCACTTACAAACGATTTAAGAGAACTTGTAGACTCTGCTAAGGATTTACATGTAGATGATGTTAAAATCCTTAAAACCCTAGCTTCTAGGCTAAAAAAATAGCTTATAAAGAGTAGTGAACTAATTTATATTAACTAGGGGGTTGCATTAATGAAAAAGCATATAAAAAATAGTAATTTTCATGATGTTACAATAAATATTTTAAATAAACATAACTTTGAAGCTTCTGACTTAAAGGATTTAACAGTTCAATACACCGATGCATATGCTGAAGTGTATAACTTTTTAACCGACCTCTGTGACGATTCAGATAAAAAAGAAAGAGATAATTATTCAGGTCAAGGCAGTAGAGCCTAGTATTCTTACCTAAATAATTAAATGTTCACTACTCTTTATTCTTAGGTTTTTTACTTGTATATTCTTTATGTAAAACAGTGCATTCCAACATAGCATTCTTTGTCTTATCTAATATATATAACCCATATCCAACAGAAACTTCTCTTTTCCCTAATACATCTAAGAGTTCTTTTATCATTTCTGCATCATTGTCGTACTCGCATAAATCTCTAATGTTATTTATAGCTATTAAGCTTTTATCCATCATTCTCACATCCTTACAATTAGTATTTAATAGCCTCAAAATATACCTTTGCGACCTCTGGAAGCACTTTAATTTCTTCATCATCACCAGTACCAGTGGTTGCTACTCTTATGATAAATTTCTCTAATGCTTCTAAAACCTGCTCACTTCCTTTTTTACTCTCACTCATTCCCTTCACCTCCTTACAATGCCATGAATTACCACTATTTTGATATTACCTCTGTGGGATAATATAGTTAGGCTAAATCCTTATCGCCCAACACTTTGTTGTGTGTATGCTCAAAAAAAATTTCATCAACAGTTTTTCCAAAGGTATCAGCTATTTTTTTAGCCAATTTGAATCCTGGTTTTCTTGTTCCAGTTTCTATCATAGAGTAATAGTTTTTGTGTATACCAAGTACCTGAGCTATATCTTTTTGTGTGTATCCAGACTTAATTCTTTCAATTTTTAAATTTATCATAATTATCACCTCTTTACTTTGGATAATTCACTCAACATTATGTTGTCCTTATATTTGTAATTATATACAACATTCTGTTTGATGTCAACGATTTTTTTGAAAAAACACAACAATTTGTTTGAATACATTTTAATAAATCAAACAAATTGTTATAATTATAAATAATAATCAACGATTGGTGGTGTACTATGTTTGGAGATAGATTGAAAAAATTAAGAGAAGATAAAAATATGTATCAAAAAGATTTAGCAAATATTCTGGGTGTTTCCGCTGGAGCTATAGGTATGTATGAAAATAATAAAAGAACTCCTGATTTTGACATTTTAAAAAAAATTGCCGATGTATTCGATGTGACTATAGATTACCTGCTAGGAAGAACTAATAATCCTACTACAGTCAGAATTGAAGGAGATAAGCTTCCTAAGGAGCTAAGAGAAATAGGAGTAGAGTATTTGACAATAGCCAAAGAAATGGCTGACAAGGAAATACCTCCAGAAGATATAAAAAAAATAATAGATGTTTTAGGAAATAGGAAATAAAAAAATGACAACCATTTAATTGTAGTTGTCATTTTTTTATAACCTCATATATTTATCTATTCTCCTGCAATATCCATTATGTAAAATCCACCATTTTTATATTCATATGCATACTTTACATCTCTTTCATTGTATTCATCTTCCCAAAATATTGCTGATTCGCTTATATCTGCTATTCCTTGATTTGCTAATTTTGCAACCAAATCATCTGAATACATTCTCATAACATTGTTTCCTGTTTTGCGGGTATTTTTTACATCAAATTTCAGATAAATTAAAGCTATATAATCATCAGATGCTTCAGTTCCTAAATTTTCATTTATAGTTATTTTACTAAGTTTCACATTCAAATAATCTCCATTTGAAAATTCATTCCTTACAGCAGTTTCTATTTCAGATTTACGACTTACTTCTTCTATTTGTTTATCTGTATTTTCCTCAGTTTCTTGTTTAATTGATTCTACTTTTTTATGAGATTCTTTTGATTCTTCTTGAGATATATTTTTTTCTTCTTTCTGTGTAGTTGGAGCTACTGTTTCTGTTGCATTTTGTCCTTCATCATCTCCACCAGCTAATGACCCAATTACACCTAGACCTATAATCACAATAAGTCCCCATTTTAAAATTTTCTTCATTCTTATAGTTGCCCCTTTCATATATTTGCATTTTAGATAAGCATGATACAATTATTGCTTTGCTAATCTGTTTACAGAGAATCCAGTTTGATCGTTCCACTGAACTTGTAAATTTAATTTAGTAGCAATATTAGAAGTCAAAGGAACATATGTTATCCCATTATAAGATAAGAATGGATAGTCAGCATCATCATATACAACTTCATTATTTATAAGTATGTTAGAATTAGTTTTAAATGCCTCTTGAGATACTTTCGAATTATGAGCCTTATTATTTAAAGATAAAGGTTTTGTATTATCAATTTTATTTGTAATTGCAACATTTAACCTCTTTGAATCATCCATATTAGCATAAAATCCTAAGTATTGCCCATGCTCCCAAGTTAAAGGTAAATAAACTATATTATTATAGCTAAAGAATGGATACTTACAATATTGGTTATTAACTACAGAGTTATTAACCTTTATAGTATAACTTGGCACATAAACGCTTCTTATATTTGGATTTACTACAGGTGCTTTTGGAGCTGTTGATTTTTTAATATGAGTAGTAGTCTTATTACTTTTATATGGACACACTCCGTTTTTGTGTAAATGAGCAGAATATCCACCACAATGGTAATGATAAGATCCTAATCCACTCTTATTCTTGTAGTCATGATGTCCTCCGCTACCATCAGTTCTTCCTCTGTGAGCTATTGAAGTACTGCTACATAACAAAAATATTGACAAAGCAATCCCTAATGCTCTTTTTCTAGTGTTTTTCATCAAATTACCCCTTCCTTTATATATATTCAAACAAATTATACCATAATTTTCTATTATTTTCATTAATTACTTAGTTATTATTATCATTTTTAGGGAAAATCAGGACCACCCGTAAAACGGGTGGTTTGCTCCAGCCCTAGAAGGGCATATTACTCGCTGTATCTCAAGATACATTGAAAGGTCTGCCAACCGCTTATTTTTTCAGGCTACCTCTAAAGAGGTTATTTTTTGCCTT
>NZ_JAOASI010000026.1 GCF_025210165.1 Tepidibacter sp. | reverse complement strand
TTTCGATATTTTGGATAGAATAGTTATTAAGCTCCAACATATTGAAAGCCTCCTTTATAAAAGTTTTTTGATTAACTTTAGGTTTTCATATTTGTTGGAGTTTTATTATTTGAAAAATTTAACTAGCACAACGGGTTAAATTATATGCGTTAGAAACTATATTAATTACAATTTAATAGATCTCCTATTCATTTTCTTATATAACCTACCTGCTTTTAATTGTAAATAATTTCTTGTCATTTATACCTTCATAAAGTTAATACTATCTTTAAGTCAATTTTAGGAGGTGAAGTCATGCATCAAGGAAATACTCATATAGGTTGTGATGTAACAGAATGTAAGCATCATGCTAAAGCTATTAATAACTGTACTCTTGATCATATCGAAGTTAAGAAACATACACCAACTGCTACATGTCCAGAGTCTACAGATTGTGCAAGCTTTGAAAAAGGACAATAGGTTATCCACAAGTCGAAAATTTTATAATGTCCTATATAATAAAAAAAGAAATACCTAGAATTAAAATTCTAGGCATTTCTTTTTTGCATATAAAAGTATTTATTTTAAAATCTATATTTTTAATAATTTATAATTTCTTCAGTAAGCACAAGTGCATTATTTATATTTCTTCCTGGTGAAGTTATATACTTACCTTGATAATAAAGGCTAGATGAAGCTCCTCCATCCATACACATAGCTCCCTTAAGATTCATTTCTTTGCATATTTGAGAGAGTTCCTTTAAATTTGCATTTGAGACAGTACCCATCACTAATTTATTTTCATAAGTATATCCTATAAAACTTCTTTGAGCACGAGATGTATTTATCTTACTTTCCCAAAAACCTTCTTGTGATCCATTTGCAGTTATTTTACCATCTATTATAAGGCTTAGTCCAGCTCCTATAGCACACTTAACGTCTTTCCGCTTGACATTATTATCTACACTTTGATCTATATTTTTAGATTCAAAATTGCATTGATATGATACTTTATCTTTTATCCTAAATCTTTCTACTAGGTATTTCACTTCTTCATTAAACACTATTATAAATCCATTTTGGGATACCCATAGATTATCTTGATTCTCAACTATATTTTTAACAACTCCATCTTCAATCATGACTGCCTTTGAAACTTTTGAAGAAATAGGAGCATTATACTCATGTGTATATATAACTATTGCATCTTTTTCATTTCTTGGATGATTAAGTCCCCATGCATAAAACTTTTTTTCATTATTTACGTATCCATCTATAGTAATATTAAGATTGTCTATAATCATCTTATTATCGGCAGTAAATCCTATAACAGAACCATAGTTTCCTATATGAACGACTTTACCATCTTCTATAAGCGTTCCATAGGGTAGATTAGATCCATCATATGCACTAAAGTATGTCCCATTTATTCCACCTATAACTCTATTAGTAGCAGTCTTTTTTATATCTGCCATATGTTTTAAAGAATCAGCCGAAGCTATCTTTTCATGAGCTCTTGCCACTTTAGGTTTTATAGTATGATTGTTTATATCTATAAGTACAATCTTTGCAGTTTTATTTACACTTTTAAAATATTGATTATAACTTACATATGGCGAGAATGCACATACTTGCATTACCGAAAGAGATACTATCATAAATATTATTAAAAATATTTTCTTCATTTTCCCCTCTCCTGTCATCAATTTTAGGTCATGTTTTTATTAAATTATTTAGATTCCTTTATATCCTCCATAACCATCTGAGGAGTAACCTTCCCCTTATATTCATTAATCTCTGGACTAAATACTACATCAACAGTATTTTGATTATTTAGACTCTCATATTTTTCATTAAGTGAAAATCCAATTCCACTCAAAAACGTATTTCCTTTTTTGCCACTTAACTTTAGATGAACATTATTATTTCCACATCCCTTAGTCCAGCTAGGATTTACTTGTATATCCTTTATCATAAACAAAGGCTTTGGATTAGCCATACCATAAGGTTCAAGCTTTGATATTTCATTTATAAGACCTACGCTCAATTGTTCTGCATCAAGTTCTGCCATTATATTAAGCTTTGGAACAAATATATTTGAATCTATATCTTTTATTTCTTTAGCTCTTTTATCAAGCTTTTCTCTTAACTCATCCAGCTTATCCTCCTCTAGAGAAAATCCACAGGCCATTTCATGCCCTCCAAATCCCAAGAATAAGTCTGATACATTGACAAGTTCATCATATATATTAATACCCTTTATACTTCTTCCACTTCCTTTAAGATATCCTTCTTCAGTTTTTGTTACAACTAAAGTTGGCTTATAGAATAAATCCTTTATTCTACCTGCAACAATACCTATGACTCCCTCTGATACTTTATCTGCTCTTACAACTAAAAAGTCGTGATTCATATAATTAGTTTCTACTAATAATCTACAGAATTCTTCGCCTTTTTCTTGAATAGCTTGTCTTTCAGAGTTTAAATTATGAAGTATAGCTGCTACTTTTTTAGCTTCCTCCTCATTCTTTTCCAAGAGAAGTTTAACTCCTAACTTTGCATCTTCAATTCTTCCTGCAGCATTAAAGCACGGCCCTAATACATATCCTATTCTTCCTGCACTTATCTCTTTGTCATCAAGCTTAACTTCTTTTCTCAAAGTAGCTATGCCTAATCTTTTATTTGAATTTATTGTTTTCAATCCGTATTTAACCAATGTTCTATTCTCATCTATTAAAGGAACAAGGTCTGCTATTGTTCCGAGCGCTACAAGATCAAGTGGAGTTGATAATGTGCTCCTAGGTAAATCTAGTTCTCGTTGAAGTGCCTGAGCTAATTTAAAGGCTACTCCACATCCACAAAGTTCCTTGAATGGGTATTCATCATCACCTTGCTTTACATTTATTATTATACATTCTGGAAGCTTTTCTGGTGGATTATGGTGATCTGTAACTATAATATCTAGTCCTATTTCTTTAGCATAATTAACCTCTTCAAAAGAACTAATACCGTTGTCTACAGTTATAATTAAATCTGCGTTCATATCTTCTTTAATACTTTTTATAGCATCTTTATTAAGACCATATCCTTCAGAAAATCTATTCGGTATATAATAATCTATATTATCAGTTATATTTAAAAAAAATTCTACTAATAAAGCAGATGATGTAACTCCGTCCACATCATAATCTCCAAATACAACTATTTTATTATCTTTATTTATATGGTTTTTTATTTTTTTTACAGCTTCCTTCATGTTTTTTATAAGAAATGGGTCGTATGTTTTTTTGGGCTTATCGCTTAAAAACTCCTCTATCTCTTTTTCATCAGTTATACCTTTATAATGAAGTATACCTTCAACTACAGATAATCCTTGTATTTTTTCTCCTTTTACATCCCAAATTTTGTTCATTACTACCTCCTTAATATGCCTAATCTTCAATAAGTTCAAATCTATATTTTTGATTCATAAGATTTATTTTTCCTTTAGGAACTTCTTCGAGAAACATATCAAGCGGTCTTACAAAAAGTCCATATTCTCCATATAAAGCTTTATACAATACCATCTCCTCTTGTGTTTCAGAATGCTTTACTATATCTACTACTAGATACAATTTATTCTTGAAATGTCTATATAATCTTCCCTTTTTTAATTCTCTTTTCATTTCAAATCCTCCCCAATCTTTTATTAATATTTTTGAATATCAAACAGTTCTTCTACTCTATCACTAATATATTTATAAGAGTCACTAACTCCTTGATTATAAAACTCTGGTGCGAGTTCTTTAATAAAAAAATCCAAAATCATAGAAGACGCCAAGTCTCCTAATTTTTCATCCCTTTCTTCTTGGAAATATTTTTTTATTAATGAAATCATTTTTTGTTTTTTATCCTTACTTAATTTTATATCTGTGCTCATATTTTCTCCTTTTTAATATCAAATTTCACACAAAAAAACTCTTTATATAAGTATATTATATCATTTTATACCGAGCTTTGTATAAAGAGGTTTTTAAAATCATAATCATGATTAAAATTTTACTTTTTTTTTGTAAAAAAATATATTCAACAACAAAATTCTATGTTATAATTCAATTAAATTATTTTTATTAGTTCTTTTCAGTTTCTTAAATTCCTCCATTAAGCTGCAACTTAATGGAGGTTTTTTGATTCTATTAATTTTTATTTATACATACCTAAATCAATTGGCAGGTTACCTTTATTTTTTATAAATGATATTGCAATATCTACTACAACAGCTAAATCCTCTGCATTAAAATAGTATTCTATATTGCTATCAAACAATATATTAGCAGATGGATTAAATTCTTCATCGCCTTCCCATATTATAAATGTAAAAAATACATTTTTTAAAAACTCAAATCTATATGCTAAATCACCTGTATTAGTCTTTTCGCATTCTATATCTTCAAAATCATTTTCAAATTTAATCAAGTTATTCCCATATATATTAGCAAGCCTTAGTATTGTTCTGTCATAAAAGTTCTTATAGTATACATGACCTCCTTTTATATCTTTGAACGTTATATCTTTTCCTGTTTTGTATACTCCTTTTCCATTTACAAGATATCTTAGTATCATTATTTTTATAATATACGAACTTATTTTTTCACCATTTTCATTGTATATATCACCACTTGGGTATTCTACTTTATAATTCTTATTTATAATTTTTAATGTGAACGTATTATTATGTTCATCATACTCATTTCCTGTGAGCATAGCCATACTCTTTGGATCTGTTTCTTGGAATATATTCCTTATATACTCATATGGTACTCTTCCCTGTCTATCATCCACAGTTTCACACCTTCCTTTTGCTCGATTTTACCATATAATGTATATTAAGTAATATTTTTATTCCATAATTCCTATTTCATCAGGAATAATTAAATCTGCATCTGTCTTTTTTATAACTTCATCAGCAGTTACTTCAGGTGCTAATTCTTTAAGGACAAGACCTTCTTTTGTAACCTGAATTACTGCAAGCTCTGTTATTATCAAATCTACTACTCCTTTTGCTGATAATGGTAACTTACATTCTTTTAATATTTTTGATTCTCCATTTTTTGTTGTATGAAGAGTAGTTGCTATAACTTTTTTTGCTCCTACCAAAAGATCCATAGCCCCTCCCATACCAGGACTATATTTGCCATCTTTATTTTTAAGAGCCCAGTTTGCTATATTTCCATTTTGATCTACTTCCAAAGCTCCTAATATTGTTATATCAACATGTCCTCCTCTAATTATTGCAAAAGATGTATCTAAGTTAAATAATGAGCAACCTATTAAAGGAGTAACTGGCATACCTGCTGCATTACAGAATGTATTATCTTCTTCCCCAAGTTTTGCAACTTCTCCAAAATTCAATATTCCATTTTCAGATTGCAATGTTACATTTACTTCTTCTGGTATGTAATTACTAGCTAATACAGGGATTCCAAATCCCAGGTTAACAACCATTCCATCTTTAAATTCTTTTGCAGCTCTTTTAGCTATTCTCTTTTTTGGATTCATAATTTTCCCCCCTTATTTATATATTCCAACACGTTTGCACATATCTCTAGTTCTATTACGATACGTATTGGAGTCATATCCTAAGCAAATAGCATCTACAAATATTCCCTGAGTTCCTATTTCTGTAGGCTTTAATTCCCCCACCTCAACTATTTCTTCTACTTCTGCTATTGTTATATTTCCAGCCATAGCCATAATAGGATTCGCATTAGGAGTTCCTTTATAAACGATGTTGCCCATCTTATCAGCCTTAAACCCTTTTATTATAGTTATATCTGTACCAAGTGGAGTTTCTAACAGATAATCCTTATCATCTAAAGTTAACTTTTGTTTTCCTTTTTCCATAAGTGTACCTACTCCTGTTGGTGTTAATACTCCTCCAAGACCAGCACCTTTACATCTTATTTTTTCTATTAATGTTCCCTGAGGGAAAAACTCTACATCAATTTCACCGCTTTGATATTGTTTAACTACTGTTGGATTTGTTCCTATATGAGAACCTATGAATTTTTTAACTAGTTTTTTATTAAATAAAAGTCCTAAATCACTATCCATAAAAGAGTTAACAGTAGATATAACCGTTAAGTCTCCTATATTTTGATTTACAATCTCATCAATTGCTCTTAAAGGCGTATTACAGCCTAAAAAACCACCAAACATAACACTGCAACCTGGTTTTACATATTTTAAAATGGCTTCTTTTATATCTATTACCTTAGACATAAAACACCCCTCCTTAAGTTAAACTCTTTATTAAAAATAAAGGTACCGTATATTATATTTAATGGATTGTATATATATAACAAAAAAACAAGCTTAGAATATTAATTCTCAGCTTGTTTATAATTTAGTTATTTTATCAAATACACCTTTCAGATTTTCACATTCTCCAACTAGTACCTTGTTTTTGAATAAATATATATTAAAATCTAAATTTTCTATATGTTTAGCTGCATGTATCTTTTTATATTTTAGTATTCTTAATTTTTCTATTTCTTCTTTTAAAAACTCATTATTATATTGAATTTCTTTGTAGCTAGATACATTTCCATTTGAATTTATATACCAACCACAATTTCTTGATAAAGCTGAAAATGTTGATTCATTTGGATTTATATGGAGTATAAATTCCTTTAAGCTTTTTTTATTATTTTCAAATGATAATATATATTCTCTAGATTCTCCAAATAATTTTATAGTATATTTATTATTTTTAGCTATTATACTTCTATCATACTCATTATTTATATTAAATCTGTTTTTTTGAAATATCATAGAAAAATCATTAAAAATATCATCAATAAATGCTTTTTGCTTTGAATAAAAATAATCAGCTAGTTGCTCATTTGTTGATACTAATTGAACTATATTATTCAAGTGACTTATAGGTATTTCATAATTTATACTTTTGTCAATATATCTGTAGCTATCAATATCCATAACTGCCTCCTTAATTATTGATATCTACACTATACCCCTTAATTATAAAGTTTATACATTAGTTTTAATTAGGTTTTACTATTTCTTTAAAATCATCTTTAGAGCTTTTTTAGATCCTCTTTTAATATCCTTCTCTAACTTTCTTTCTTTAAAACTTGTAAACAAGCTATTTATGTCATATCCTTTTGGATATAATTTTTCAGCTTTTAAATTAGGTCTTATTCTTTTGACATTTACTTCTATAAATTCTCCGTTATAAAAGACTTGTATATTATTGAATCTATCAACCTGTTTATAAATTATTCCAAAGTCATCTTTATCTAGTAACTTAACTCTATCTCCTACATTATAAATAGGTGTTTGAGTTAATGTATCTTTTTTATCTGTTTCTTTAGAAGAAGATTTCTCACTCTTTTTAACTATATCTAAATTATAGTTTTTATCATTTATATAATTCTTGGCTCTTTTTAACACTTTATCCTTTATTCCCATCTTCTTAGATATAAAAAGTGCATTACTATCTTCAGATGTTCCTATAGTAAGCCTATATAGTGGTTCTAAGGTGTTTTTATCAAACATCATACCTGCATTTTCAAATTCAGGATGCAGTGATGCAAATTTTTTAATTTCACCATAATGAGTAGATGCTATTGTTATACATCCCATTT
Source organism: Tepidibacter sp. (assembly GCF_025210165.1). Lineage (GTDB taxonomy): Bacteria > Bacillota > Clostridia > Peptostreptococcales > Peptostreptococcaceae > Tepidibacter_A. Next base: position 8,662 of record NZ_JAOASI010000026.1, on the reverse strand, counting down.
TATAGAATTCTTCAAGAATAGCAATGGCGAGCCCAGATCCTTCATTAGGTTCTGTTCCACTTCCAATCTCATCACATAATACCAAAGTAGCTTTGTTTGACAAGTTCATTATTTGTGCAATATTTTTTATATGTGATGAAAATGTACTAAGGGCATTTTCTATACTTTGATTATCACCTATATCAACGAATATATTTTCAAAAATACTCATATGAGTATCCTCACTTGCACATATATCAAAACCACATTGAACCATCAATGTCAAAAGTCCTACTGTTTTTAAAGCAACAGTTTTTCCTCCTGCATTAGACCCTGTTATTATTAAGCTCCTATAATTTTGTCCTACTTCAAAATCAAGAGGTACAACATCTCCTTTTAAAAGAGGATGTTTTCCACTAATTATTTTTGTATATCCTCTATCGTTTATTTTAGGTGTAATTCCTTTTATATTCTGACTGTATTTAGCTTTTGCAAATACCATATCATATTCAGCTATTATCTCAATATTTAATTTTATCTGTGTTATTTTTTCAAATATCAGTTCTGTTAAATAAGATAATATTTTATATTCTTCTACAGATTCTTCTGATCTTAAGGTAATAAGTTCTAAGCTAAGCTTAGATACACTATTTGGTTCTACAAAAACTGTATTTCCTTTTGAGGATGTATCTAATACTATCCCATTAATCTCATTTTTATATGATGATTTTATAGGTATAACATATCTATCATCTCTTTTACTTATTATAAATTCTTGAATATATTTTTTATTTGTTGATGATGTTAGGAATTTGTTTAGTCTTTCTTTTATTTTACTTTCTGTTAATTCTATATTTCTTCTTATTTTTTTAAGTTCCTTACTAGCTTGTGGGTCTACTTTATTTCCTTTTATGCAGTATTTTATTTCACTTTCTATATTTTCACACTCTGTTATATTTGATCCGTATGAACTTAGTGTTGGTGAATAAAATTCTTTATCTATCATGAACTTTTTTATTTTTTTGCAACCTCTACAAAAATCTTCCATGCGTATCAATTCATCTGGGTATATAACCATACCTTTTTCAACCTTATCTATAATTGAATTAATATTAGATAAACCTTCTAAAGGTATGTGATTGCTAGATTCTATTATACTCCTAGCTTCTTTATTTTCATTTAACCTTCTTTTTACTATATCAATATTGCCACTAGGATATAACTTATCCACAAGATCTTTTCCAAGTGAAGTTGCACAATAAGTTTTTATTATATCTTTTAATTCTTTTAACTGTAATTTTTCAAATGTATCTTTATTCATTTATATTTCTCCTTTATTTATTAGTCTTTTATAGTAATTGACTTAATAAATAAGGAATTATTTTGTGGGTTAAACTCCTTATTTATTAAGTTTAACTACCAGCTCAATATAATTATATTTTTTCATAAAACATGTCTCCTTTAATATTTTTATTGTTCAATATATTATTTCATATATATTATTTTTATTCAATATGTTATATCTAAAAACTAATCTATGACTAAAACCGTATGATATTTATTATAAGTTTCTTCTAAGTAATAATTAAGCATAGTTATCGCTTCACTCTCATTTAATTCACTTAATTCGTTAAGTATATTAAGATATTTATACTTACCATCTAAATAACAAAAGGATAGTATTAAATCGTATCTATCTTCTACTACAACTCCATACTTTGTAAAAATATCTGACTCAGGATAATCATCTTCTCTATATTCATGGAATGTATGTACAGCCTCTCTTATAAATATGTTAGAAAATACCGAATTATTTATATCTGAATTAACTGCATCCATAATAGAATTTTCTATTAAATCGTATAGATAACAATTTCTATATACAAACGATTGTCCTTTTTTTATATCAACTTTTAAATTTAAAAACTCTTCTATATTCATATATTACCTCCATTATTTCTATTAAAATCCTTGTTGATTTTAAAAATCAAATTAGGATCAATCTTTACTTAGCGATTAATTATATCATATATTAAAAAGCCATAGTATCAATTAATACTATAGCTTTATTCTTATCTTATCTCTTAATTTATATATTTTTTATAACAAAAAATTATATTCATCTTCATACTTATGAATATATATCCGAAAACTCTATATTGATTTTTTCCACTTTCCCTTCATTACTAGATATTTCATTGTGTAAAATAGGTTCCTGATCTATTTTCATATCATCAGGAATTTCAATAATAAACTCACTTCCTTTGCCATATTCACTATTTAAGTATATTTTACCTTTATGCTCCTCTACTATTGACTTTACCAATGAAAGGCCGATTCCACTTCCTTCTTTTTCTCTATTTAGTAAAGGGTGTACTTGTCTAAATCTTTCAAATATTGTTTCTTGCTCTTCTTTTGTAATACCTATTCCTGTATCTTTAACAGAAATACGAACAGTTTCATTCTTCTCATATATATTCACAAATATACTTCCACCTTCATCTGTAAATTTAATAGCATTAGAAAGTAGATTAAGAATTACTCTTTCCATTTTATCCGCATCGCACTTAATAATTTTTTCCTCTGTATATGTATCAAATATTATGTTTAGATCTTTACTCTTTATATATTCTCCTACTGACATAGTAATATCTTCAATAACTTGAACAATATTATAATTTTTAAAATTCATTTTTAAAAAGCCTGCATCTATTTTTGTAGTATCTATTAAATTATTAATAAGTCTAAGAAGTCTATAGCAGTTTTGCTTCATCATAGGAGAATATTTTTTATAGTATTCATTTTGTTGATAAATATTATCATCTGAAACTCTGTCTATAAGCTGTATACTACCTAATAAAATATTTAATGGTGTTCTTAGTTCATGTGATATATTTGAAAAAAATTCTGTCTTTAATTTCTCATATTTTAATTTTTCCATAAGTACATTTTGCTTTTCTTTTTCTTTTTCTTTCCTTTGAGAAATATCTCTTATAATTGTTAAGACAGCAGGTTTTCCCTTATATGTTATTATATTAATTGACATTTCAACATCGATTATTTCTCCATTACTTTTAACTATTTTTTCTTCAAATGCTGGAATAGTAATATTTGATTTTTCAACTTTATTAAGATTATCTAGAACACTTTTTTTATAATCGTCTTTAACAAATTCAGTAACGCTCTTTCCAATTATGTTTTTAATATCATCTTCCCCAAGTATTTTTATTGTAGCTTCATTGACAAATACTATCCTACCTTTTTGATGAACAAATATTCCATCAGGACAAAGTTTCACAAGCTTTTTATAACTTTCTTCATTTTCTAAAAGTCTTTTAACACCTTGTGCAATTCTATGTTTTAAAAAGAGAGTATTTATTAATAAAAAAATAATAACAATCGTACTTACTATTAAAGTATAATTCTTTATGTTGTTCTTAGTAAGGTATATAGTCATATATTCCCATCTAGACTTTACACCTTCCATTTCTCCATAAGACATATTCTTTATTCCATTATTTATAAAAGTTAATAATTCCTTTTCTCCTTTTTTAACTCCAACCCTTAAAGGTTGTGTATATATTGTTTGTAAAAGTTCAAAATTATTCAACTCAGGATAGTAAAAAGATATATTTCTAATATTATTATGGTAATCAACGCAAACAGCTTTTACTTTCCCTCTATCTACAGCTTCCATTACCTCTTTAAGATCTTTATACACCAATAGCTTTATATTTGGATAATTCTTTTCTAGATAATATTTAGCATAGTTCTTTTCTGTAACAGCAATTCCCAAATCTTTAATATCATTAATATTAAAAGCATTTATATCTTCTTGTACATATATTCCTGTCATAATATCTATGATTGTACTCCCAAAGTCCATATATTCTAATCTATCATCTTTATAGAATAATCCTAAATGTATGTTTTCTTCTCCATTTTTTATAAGTTCTATCGATTTTGCCCAATAGGTTGGCTCCTTAAATTCTATTTTAACATTATTAATCGTCCCCCATGCCTTCCAAAAATCAATTAATATCCCTTTAGGATTACCTTTTGAATCTAAATAGCTAAAAGGTTTCCACTCTCTTATAACTGTTATTTTTATTTGTTCATGATTTTTAAATATTTCTTCTGTGCTACTAATAGATGTACAGCTAATCAATACAATTATAATAAGTATGTATTTTTTTAGTATATTTTTTATTTGTCTCTTCATATTATGCCTTATTTCCTTCCAAAAGTTTTCATAAATATATTAGACACTAAAAATTCACTATACAATATATCTACTAACTATTTTTACTTTATTTATATACTATCATAAAAATAATACCAATATAATTTATTTATATTAATTATTTTTTGGTAATAAAAAGCTTAGCTGTATAATTGTAGCCGAAATTATAAGAGAATATCTATATTACTCTATAACTTAGGCTAATGTGTAACTACAACTTAAACACCTGTATAACTTCTTCAAGTTCTCTTGACATATTTGCTAATTCTTCTACAGATTTAGTTATTTCTTCTATAGTTGCAGATTGTTCTTCACTTGAAGCTGCTACTTCTTCTGTGTTTGCTGCAGATTCTTCTGAAATAGATTCTATTTCATCTACTAAATTAACAATATTCTCTGTATTTGTATTTACTTCTAATATATTTTTATTTGCTATATCTAATTTATTTTTTGTTAAATCAAATCCTTGTATTATTTCATTTAAATAAATTCCTACTTCTTCTACAACTACTTCCCCTTTTTCAGCTTCTTTATTACCTCCTTCTATTGATACAATAGCTTTTTTAGCATTTTCTTGAGTTTTATTTATTAATTTTTTTATATTATCTGATGATTTAATCGTTTCCTCAGCAAGCTTTCTTATTTCGTCGGCTACAACTGCAAATCCTCTTCCAGACTCGCCAGCTCTAGCAGCTTCAATTGCTGCATTAAGTGAAAGTAAATTTGTTTGATCTGCTATATTATTTATAACTTGTACTATATTTCCTATTTCATCAGATGTTTTTTCAAATTCATTCATTATACCAGATGTATAATTTACACTATATTTAATTGTATTCATCTGTTTTATCATACTATTCATTTTTTCTCTACCATCTGATGCTAATTTACTTGTGTTGTCTGCATTATCTACTACATCATAAATCTCATCATTAATTTTTTCTATACTATCTGCTACTTCTTTTATATTATTTAAAACTAGCATTGTTGATTTAACTTGCTGTTCTGCTCCATCTGCTATATCTTGAGTTGATATAGCTATTTGCTCTGAAACCGTTGAAGCCTGCTCGGCTGCTGAAAATAGTTCCTGAGAATATGAAGCTACATTCAATCCAACATCTTGAATTTTACTTGTTATATCTCTTAAATTATTTATCATTTTATTAAAGCTATCTGCTAACATTCCTACTTCATCTTTACTTTTAATATCTATATCTTGTGTTAAATCCCCATTTGAAACTTTATTTGCTACTTCTACTAATTTTTTTAATGGATTGGTTACCTTTCTTATTAATAGTGATAGTATAATTCCTCCCACTATAAAAGAAATAATAGATATAATTATAGTTTTTATTAAGAGAATTTTTAATGCATTATTTATCTGTTTCATAGATAGTCCTATATCTACAGCTCCTATATGTATTCCATCTTCATACAATGGAACTAAAACATCATATACTTCCTGTCCTTGATAAGGATATTTTGATGCATACGGTTTTCCTTCAACCGCTGCGGTTTTACTTCCTTTATCATCCAACTGTTTTCCTATGCTATCTGTATTACTATGAGCCACTGCTTTTAAGTTCTTATCTATTACAAGAGCAAATATAATACTTTCTTTTTGTCCTATTTTCTCAACTTTGTTTTGAATATCCATTGATGATTTTAATTCTTGTATCTTATTCCCTATTATTCCCACTTGGACAAAACCGCCATTTTCTAAAGCTATAGCCCCATATTTATAATAGTCATCTGAATCCTCACTTTTTCTTATTTCTTCAAATACTTCTTTTTTTTCATCTCTTAATATATATTGTACAGGATTATTTTCTGAATATCCCGTTCCTACATACTCTTCAAAATTTGAATATATTGTTATACCTTTTGAGTCAGCTATATTTATTTCTGATACCCCTGTAGTTTCTGATATTTTAACTAAAAATTGATTACATAAATTAGGATTTTGAGCTATGATTTTACCTACAGTTTTTATTTTATCTTCTAAAAGAAATTCTACCTTACTCAAAGCTATATTACTAGTTTCTATTTCATTAACCATTTCTTTTACTAACTCCATACCCATTTTTTCTGTTTCTTTTATCATTTCTTTTTTCATAGTATTCAAAGAAACTCCAGCTAATATAGATATTGTTGTTAAAAATACAATTAAAGCTGTTGCTATAATTTTAAATGATATAGAATTATTTCTAAATTTTAATATTTTTTTCATATTCAATCCCCCACAATATTATATTTTTGTTAAATACAATTTGCCTTTTATATTTGATAAAAAATAAAAGATGCCTACGAATAATAGACATCTTTGCTTTGACATTTTTTATATAATATGTATATTATATATGTTTCGGCAAACTGGCAATCATAGAATTCACAATTCCTTAGACCCATGTCTTTGCGTCCTTATCTTTCGATAAGTTTGCTAGTATCGTCATACATTAACTCTTTATTTTATTTAAAATCCAGGACTTTATTCCTAGATTATATCACACTTCGACACTGTTTTCTACAATATTATGGTAAACTTGTTGTACAATTCAAAATAAAATAACAACTAAACTGATTTTTTATATTATTTTTTGATATATAATATAATTAATAATCAAAGAAATCATACTCTATATTGCCGATTTAACTAATAAATATAATTCATATATATAATCCTTAATAATAGGAGGTGTTTAATTTGAAATTTGTTATTGATAGATTTGAAAAAGATTATGCTCTAGTAGAGCTTCCTAATAAGACATTAACTAACATTCCTAAAATTTTGATTCCTAAAAATGCTAAAGAAGGCGATGTATTAGAGCTCATAATTGATATTAAAGAAACTAAGAAAAGAAAAAATGAAATACAAAATCTTATGGATGATTTATTTAATGATTAAATTACAATCAAGTAGTATATAATTTTTAAAACTACAAAAAATAAATGCGATTTTAAAATCAAGAATTAATAAAAATTAACAAAGCAAATATATAGAGTTATATATATTTTGATAATTTTTACCAAATGGAGGAATCAATATGAAAAATGGTGTAGTAAAATGGTTTAATCCTGAAAAAGGATACGGATTTATAACTTTAGATGAAGGAGAAGATATATTTGTCCATATATCTGCAGTAAAAGAAAATGGTCCTAGAAAAGATTTAGAAGAAGGACAAGATGTTTCACTGGATATAGTAAAAGGCCCTAAAGGACTTCAAGCTTCAAATGTTACTAAAATATAAAAACAGCTAAAAAATATCCTATAGATTAGACAATTAAAAAATCACTCTATAGGATATTTATATATATTTCACCATAAACTCTTCTTATCATATTCCTTTTCTACCCTAGTAATAGTTTCAGAATTAAATCTTGGTATATATGCTATTTTTATTACTCGGTATTATATAACAATTTAATATCAAAATACATAATATTTAGCAAAGAGAAAAATATATAATAATTAAATTATATGTTATATTTTTTATTTCTAGTGCATATATTTATTTTTATATCCAATTTTTTATATTAATAAGGGAGAGATTTAAAGATGAAAAATATACTATTTTATAAGAAGTACAATGTAAAAGAAACTCTAATCGAATATGAATGTAGTACTATAATAGAATTAGAAGATAAGTTAGCTGAAGAATTAAGAAAAAAATATGATACAGAAGTTATAAGTATATATATTAATAATAATGTCATGATTATCAAAGTTGAAGATGACATTTTTATATAAAAAAATTATAGAAGTTAATTATTTTAGACATACTCTCAAGTCAATATTTTTTTGTTAATGTTTTGTAAAATTTCAAATTTTTTTAAAGGATTTTAAGTTTTTTTGTCTAATTATATATCTTATGATATAAATATTTTCCGTGCAAAGAATGTTTATATCAACATCAATAAAAATACACTACTTGTATTACAAGTAGTGTATTTTTATTGGACCATTTATTTTTAATACTATCTATAAAGTGAAACTTAATTCAAATGAAGTTTTAGAATTCTTAACTTTCGGATGAATAACCAACATTAACATCTAATCCCACTACACCTATGAATTTTCCATTTTTATAAATGCCTTGTGCTATTGTAATAACTTTATTCCCACTTGTTATATCTGTATATGTTTTTGAAGTATACTCTCCCTTTTCCTTAGTGTCTTTGTACCAAGGTCTTATTCTAGCATCATAATCCGCTGGGAACTCTATATTTGGTTCTGCATACATTTCTCCTGTTTCTTTTGCAAAATATATATAACCTATTGATTCACTAATCTGTACCCTTTGTAAAGGACAATTTAAAAAAGACTATGCTACATTAAGAAGATGATTTCTGTATTGGACAGGAGTCATCTTCTTTAATCCCCACTGATATCTATAGTTATTATAATAAGTCATGTATTGTTTAATTTCACATTTAAGCTGT
>NZ_JAOASI010000003.1 GCF_025210165.1 Tepidibacter sp. | reverse complement strand
GTTAATGTGCATAATTTCTCATGTTGTTTCTTATATTTTCTCTTTCCGTTCTCTCTAGTTATTAGTATTTCAATGGTTATCCTATATTATCCTTGTATTTCTCATATTATTTATTAGTGCAGGTTATCCTACAAATCAACACCTTATATAAAAATATGGATTTAGGAATATCCTATATAGATATCTCACCTAAAGATACTATTCCATTAATTCAACCTCTATGTTTAAATCATATAGTATCTAATTAATAGCTTATAATGTATTACATAAATACGAATAAAAAGGTGTTTTCACTTTTAAAAAACAGGTGCAATATTATATAATATTGCACCTGTTTTTATATACTAATTTTTCTTAATTAACTTTTTCTAATAATGCATATAAATCTATATCTTCTTTATGTATTCTCTTTTGTATCATATAAAATATGTAATTAGATTCTTTTATAAATCCATCTAAGTTATTTATGATTTTATTTTTTGTATTAAATCTATTTTTATAATCAATAAATAGTTTACATATATCTCCCATTTTATCTATGTATTTATTTGCCTTATCTTTTACTACTTTACTGTCATGCTTTACTAATTTAGGATATAAAAATTTATCTTCAGTATCTAAGTGTATTTTTAACTTACCTGCAAGCATGCTTATATTTTTAGATATATCACAAATATCCTATTCCACATCCTATATCAGCAATAACATCACCTTGTGTTAATCCTAGCTTTTCAAGAGTTTCTTTGGATGGCATTATATTTCTTCTCCACTCATTATCGAGTTTTTTTCTATTCTTTGCCTGAAACTTATGCATATATAGCCCTCCTATAGTTAAATTTAATTAATTATATCATTGACCTACTCATATCCCATAATCTGCATCATATTCTTTACTTCTTCTAGATTTTTTTGATTATTGTCCTCGTAAATAGGGCTACACTTTTTTATACTTTGCATGCCTGATAAAAGCTTTGAGGCAAATGCAAGACAGGTTACTTCTCCACACTTTTTACAGTTTAATTTTGGTAAATACTTATATATCTCTAAAGCACTAGGTTTTTCTCTCATTTCATATAAAGGCTCTATTTCATCTTTTCTTTCATATGTATTATTAACTAAATCCTTTACTAAGTCCATTATTTCATAAGCTTCTGATTCATTAACTGCTTTAGATACAGCTAAATCATTTCCATAAATCGTAATAATTCTAAACTCTTTTCTTATTGTTAAGCTCTGAATTTTTTTATTATATATAGCATCCTTTACAGTAGAATTTATATAAGGCAATATTTGTGAAATATCTGCTGAAAATTTAGCCTTAAATCTTATTCTTGCAGAATCAGCTGTACAAGGCTGTATAAAAGTCATTTTAACTTCTTCTAAATCCATAAAATCTCCCCCAATTTTAATTCCTTAATTTTGATTATTTATTTTTTTAAGTGCTTGTACAAGTAAATCAATATCTTCTTTTTCATTAAAATACCCTATACCAATTCTTACCGTTCCTATTTTTTGTGTTCCTATTACATTATGAGTACTAGGGGCACAGTGAAGACCTGCTCTTATCATTATCCCATGATTTTGGTCAAGCTCATAAGCTATCTCTTCTGCTGATTTATCTTTTAAATTAAATGTAATTACACTTACTATTTTTTCAATATCTTTAGGTCCATAAATAGAGATGTTTTCTAATTCTTCTAATCTTTTAAATGCATAGGCTAATACTTCTTTTTCTTTTTTAAAAATATTATCTATCCCTTTTTCTTGTATAAATTTTATAGCTTCTAAAAGTCCTACTATTCCAGCAACATTAGGTGTTCCAGTTTCTAATCTATTTGGAAAATAATTTGGTTGATATTCATAAGATGAGTCTCCTCCTGTACCTCCTGATTTTAAAGGATTTATATCCTTGTTCCAATTTACAATAAGTCCTCCAGTTCCCATAGGTCCAAGTAAGCTTTTATGTCCTGTAAACGCTAATAAATCAATATTATCCTTTTTTATATCTATAGGATATACTCCTGCTGTTTGAGCTGCATCTACTAAAAAAGGAATTTTATATTTTCTACTAATAGCTCCTATTTTTCTTATTGGCTGTATAGTTCCAATTACATTAGAAGCATGGGTAAAAACAATAAGTGTTGTATTTTTTTTAATATATTTTTCAACATCATTTGGACTTGTATATCCATTTTGGTCACATTCTACAGTAGAAATACTTATTCCAATATCTCTTTCTAAGGTTTTAAGACATCTCCATACTGCATTATGTTCAAGAGAGCTTGTGATGACATGATCTCCTTTTTTTAATATTCCTCTTATAGCTAGATTTAGTGATTCTGTTATATTTGATGTGAAAATAACTTTTTTAATATCATCTTGATTAAACAAAGATGCTATTCTTTTTCTCGCTTCATAAACTAATCTATCTGATTCCATAGCTTTTTCATAAGCCCCTCTTCCAGATGTTGCTCCAATGTTAACCATGAAATCATATACAGCATCAGATACTTGTATTGGCTTTGGAAAAGAAGTTGCTGCATTATCTAAATATACCCCCATGTAAAATCCCCCTTTTGTTATTACCTTTATTATACCTGTTCAAAATCATTATTACCATAAATTCCCAAAAATCAGGACCACCCGTAAAACGGGTGGTTTGCTCCAGCCCTAGAAGGGCATATTACTCGCTGTATCTCAAGATACATTGAAAGGTCTGCCAACCGCTTATTTTTTCAGGCTACCTCTAAAGAGGTTATTTTTTGCCTTT
>NZ_JAOASI010000025.1 GCF_025210165.1 Tepidibacter sp. | reverse complement strand
TGTCCATTTGGGCATTCTCCTTTGTTTTGTATTTGGTCGGCAAACCTAAATACTATTCTAACAAAGGAGTTTTTTCTTTTCTACTCACCGCTGGAAGCTTTTTAGAACCACCCGCATAGCAGGTGGTTTTCATATATACAACAAAAACTGGTAGAGAAATTCGATTCTCTACCAGTTCTATGCTCTTCCAGTTCTTATAATTTGTGCAAACTCATTAGGTAAAACACTTTCTTCTATAGCCTTTGCTGTCTTTTCAAAATCATATCTAACTTGTACGATTTCTATATCTACATTATCTTCCTTTACATCTATTATTACATAGTTTGCATCTGGACTTCCTGTTTTTGACTTCCCTACACTTCCACTATTTACAAGCATCTTTTTTTCGTACATTTTATAATACGGTTTATGAGTATGCCCACATACTAAAATATCTCCTGTAAAACTCTCCATAACTTCTTTAGATTCTTTAGAATTTTCTTTTAAGTACTCATTTAACTTTCTTGGACTTCCATGAACGAATGTAATAGTCTTTCCTTCAAATGTCAAAGTCATTTTTTTTGGAAGATTTGCTAAAAATTCTTTATTTTCTTCACTTGTATTTTCAATGCTCCACATAAGAGATTTTGTTGCATTCTCAGCATCCTTAGGATCTGGATAATCACATCCACATATCAACCTTATATTACCTACAGCATCATCATAATTCCCCATTACAGTTAATATATTTTCTTTTCTTATTAAATCTATTACTTCATTTGGAAATGTAGCATAGCCTACTAAATCTCCAACACAAACCGTTAAATCTATATTTTTCTCTTTTATATCCTTTACTACTTCCTCTAGAGCATACATATTACTGTGAACATCTGATATTACTGCTATTTTCATATTAATTCCCTCCATATATGTATTTGTAACGTATACTTTACTATATCAATTGTCTATACTATATTCTGCATATCTCGATATTTTTTAGGCGTTACTCCATACATTTTTTTAAAAACACCTGAAAAGTGACCTGCATTATTATAGCCTACCTCATTTGCAATACTTTTAATGCTATAATTAGAATCTCTTAATAAGATTAAAGCATGATTCATTCGTAATGTCTTAAAATATTCATACGTTGTAGTTCCATAAGTTTTTTTAAATGCTAATTGAAATCGTGTTGTACTCATATTGGCAATTTTTGAAAAATCTTTAATAGAAAGATATTTAGATAAACTCTTTTCCATAAATTTAATTACTTTTTTTAATACCCTTAAATCATTTTTGCTAAGTTTTACATTCAAACCTTCTTTTTTTAATGATTGCTCATGTCTATATGTGGCTAGTGCTAAAAGTTCTAATACTTTTCCCTCTAAATAAATATGTTGTGATACTCCTGTTGCTTTACAACTTTTAATCTGCTGAAAAATAAAATTAAGCTCTGGTAGGTTTGGACTTATGGTTAAAAATTTCATAGCATTTTTTGCTTCATAGTAATTATCTTTATACCTTTCCTTTAGAAAAGTATCATAATACTCCTGAGAAATCACAACTTTTGTAAAACACACTCGTTTTTTTGCTTTACAATATACGTGTATCTGTTTAGTCTTATTTATATAGCAAAAAACTCCTTTTTTTACTGCTTTTATATTCTGCTTCCCTATTTTAAAAGCACTAGAATTTGTTTCAAATTGACTTATTTCTATATAACTTTGGCTGATTTCAGATATCTTTTCAAAATCTTCATTTGGCATATAATCAGCGATTAAGAACATGAACATATCATTAAAAGAAATAATACGAAGACTACCTTGACCATATTGAGACTTCATCCTATAAAAATAATCTCCTTCTTGTGAATACTCAGGTAATAATGTAAAAAACAATTTTTCCATAGAATTTAGGTAGTATTCTTGTATTGTTTGACTCATCTTCTTACCTCCTATATCCCATCTAACATATATTTTTATTATATCATACAAAAACATAATTATATCACGATATTACTAATTTTTATCTATATACAATCAGCTGTATATATTGAATTCACCACATATTTTCTATATTTTACAAAGCCTATTATGGAACATAACTTAGTGTTGTTATTATTCAAAAACTAACTATAATAAAAGTGTAGTAATATTTTGGAAAATTTTTCAAGGAAAGAGGTTTTTTAAATGAATAATAGAATCAAACTTATAAGTGAAGGAAATGTTACAAAATCTCTATTTAAACTTGGCATTCCAATGGTTGTTAGTATGCTTGTTATAGCTCTATATAATGTTGTGGATACATATTTTGTATCCAGTCTTGGAACAAGTCAAGTTGCTGCTGTCTCAGTTGCATTTCCTATTTCTTTAATTTTTTCAGGTATAGGCTTGACATTTGGTACTGGAGGAGGCTCTTATATTTCAAGACTTCTAGGTTCTAAGGAGTACAAAAAAGCTAATCAAGTAGCATCTACTGCACTTTTCAGTAGTCTAATTATTGGTATACTATTAGTATTAGCTATTTTAGTTTTTTTAAATCCTGTTTTAAAATTTATGGGTGCTACCCAAACAATTTTACCTTATGCAAGAAGTTATGCTGTAATCTTTGTAATTAGTATGCTTTTTAGTACAGTCAATGTTACAACTGGAAATATTGTAATATCACAAGGAGCATCTAATATTACTTTAACTGCTATGATAGTTGGTTCTGTTTTAAATATGATTTTAGACCCTATATGTATCTTTTTATTAGATATGGGAATACAGGGTGCAGCTATAGCAACCCTAATATCTCAGATTATAACTTCTGGAATATATACAAGATTTTTTTATAGTGACAAAAATTATATTAAAATCAAACTATCTAACTTTAGTCCTAATAAAAAAACTTATATAGAAATTATTAAAATTGGTATATCCATGCTGCTTTTACAAGTTCTTTCTAGTTTATCAATGAGCCTTATTTCAAAATCTGCTAGTACTTATGGAGATGAAGCAGTTGCTGCTATTGGAATAGTTCTTAGAATTGTAACCCTTGGAACTAATGTTGTATTTGGATTCATGAAGGGATTTCAACCAATGGCTGGATTTAATTATGGTGCTAAAAATTATGAAAGATTAAAAGAAGCTACAATTAGCAGCATGAAATTAACAACAGCTTTTTGTATTATTTGGACTATCATTAGTTTTGCTTTTGCTAATCCTGTAGTTTCATTATTTAGCACAGATCAAAATGTAATACAGATTGCTGATAGAGCTTTAAAAGCAAACACAATTATGTTTTTTACATTTGGTTTTCAGTTTACCTACTCTACACTGTACTTATCCCTCGGAAAAGCTCTATCTGGAGGAATTTTAAGTATTTGTCGTCAAGGAATCTTTTTCATCCCTGTGATTTTGATTCTATCTTCAAAATTTGGATTAAATGGAATCCTATATTCACAAGCTTTAGCCGATTTATTGACTACAATAGTAACAGCTTTCTTTGCTATGAAAATTAAATTACCCCAAAATGTAAACAATTAGTTAATATTTAAAATAACTACATCCACAAATAAAGGGGATTTAACACATTATCGGTATTTGAATCCCTTTTATTTGCAATTAGAAACATAATATATATTTTTAAATCTCAAATTTTACTACTTCATTTTTTAAAACTTTTGCAGATTCATTTAAATCATTAGCCATTACAGATACCTTGTTTATACTTGTTACTTGCTCTTTTGTATTAGAACTCAATTTTTGAGTAGAAATTGCTGCTTCTTCAGTTATAGTAGATATACTATCTATAGACTTAACTACTTTTATCTTCTCATCATTAATCTTAATTATACTACTAAATAAGTTATTAACTCTTTCAATCATTTGTTCTACTGAATTATTTATAAGTTGAAAAGAGTTATAAGCATTATCAGAAACTTTGGTAGTTTCATCCATTATAATTTGAGCTCTTCTTACATTTACCTTTGTATTCTCTACTTCCAATTGCATGTTTTCTATTATTTCTCTTACATCATTAGTTGCTTTATCTGTTTGTTCTGAAAGTTTTCTTATTTCATCTGCTACTACAGCAAACCCTTTGCCTGATTCTCCTGCTCTTGCTGCCTCTATACTAGCATTTAAAGATAGTAGATTAGTTTGACTTGCAATATCAGTTATTGCATTGATAATATCATCAATTAGTAATGAATTATTTGATAAATCAGAAACATTCTTTGCTATATCCTTAGTTACATTAACATTATCTTCAAATTTAAACTTCAACTCGTCTATTACTTTAATTCCTTTTTTACTAGCTTGTCCTGCATTGTCTACATATTGTTTTACTAAATTAGAACTTTCTATTGTATTGTTAATTTCGCTATCTAAACCTGATAATTTAAAAACTGCATCTTTAGATTCTAATGCTTGATTAGAAGATCCTTGAGATAATTCTTCTACAGATACAGCTACTAAATCTATAGAATTTAGTGTTTCACTTGACAAATCAGATAATTTTTTAGAATAATTCTGATTCTTTTCTGTTTGATTCAAAATTTCTTTTATAAATTTTTTGAAATTATTTTTCATTACATATATGTCTCTGCTTATATTCCCTAGTTCATCACAAGTAATTCTAGTTATATCTACATTTAATTTTTTCTCTGAAATACTGTTTATAACAGATTCTATTTGACATATATTCTTTTTTATATTGCTTATAAATATATATGCATACACACTAATTACATAAACTAAAATAATAAAAGTAGATATAAAATAACTTCTATATTTATCTACATCAAGTAATCCGGTATTGAAGCTATATACTAGATACCAATAGCAAAATGTTGTTAAAGTTAATGTTGATAAAATAACGAACAGTATTTTTTTACCTAATCCAAACTTGATATACTTAGATTCTTCTATATCGATTTCATAAAGCTTTTTTTCTAAAAATATCTCAAATAATAATTTTTCTGAGTTAAGGTAATTACACATAAATCCTATTATGGCTAAACATAATCCTATTATAAAAGAAATTAAATATTGTTCAGCAAGAATAGGAATAAATATATTTGTAAAAAAAAGAATGCTAGGAACCCCTAATGCCCACCTAAAAAACATAACAATTCCTTCTCTTAAAGGGAATCTTAGTAACTTCTCTTTTACTTTACATAAGTTAGAATAATCACACTCCGAATCTTCATAAATTATCTTTAAATTGTCATATAAAAGTTTTTTTCTAAATGTTAATCCTACTAATATATTTATAATAACAGCAATTACCAGCCCTAAAACACCAGGAAAAAATCTATCTCCATAAAAATTCCCAACTAAAAAAGTTCCTATAACAGCTATTGGTATTACTACTGCATATGTTACTAACTCCAATACTAATGTTAACTTCCAAAACAATTGCTTAGATCTCATGTAGCTCCCCCTACTTTACAAATTCTATAAAATCATTATTAAAAATTTCCGGTTCCTCCATAAACAATATATGCCCACATTTTGGGTAGTTTATTACTTTAGCATCTGAAATTTCTTTTTCCATATAATTAACTGTTTCTAAAGTACAAAAAGCACTTTCTTCACCCCTAGTTACTAAGCAAGGTACTTTAATCTTTGATAATTCTGCTCTATAATCTTTATTTGACATAGATATCCAACAATCTACAACCACATGAGGAGTATTCTTTCTTACTTGGTCATACACCCAATCCATATCCGCTTTTAATCTGCATCCTGAAGTTGCAAATAATGATGGTACAAAGTTCTCAATTAACTTTGGCCAATCTCCAGCAGCATTTGCAATATGATTTAAATTATCTTGATGTGTAAATTCACCGAACAATCCCATATTCCAATTCGAATCAGCTATAACTTTAGGTGTCATATCTATAAAACAAACTTTATCTAATTTATCACAACTGAATTGTCTTATATACTCTAAAATAATAGTGGTTCCCATAGACCATCCCGCAACTACTACATCTTCTAATTTTAAATAATCAATTAAATTTCTTAAATCTCTTGCTAATCTCTCCATAGTTAGTCCATTCTCAGGTATCTCTGATATTCCATGCCCCCTCAAATCATAAGTGATCACTTTATAATTTTTAGACAACTCGCATACTTGTTTTCTAAAAAATTCATGATTACAAGTCCATCCATGAATAAAAATTATAGGTTTTCCTTTTCCCTCTATCTCATAATAAATTTTATTATTATCATCTGTTAAAAAATAAGACATATAAAACACCCCTTTTTGTTATAATCTTCCATAATTTTAGTTATTCTACAAATAAATTGTAATTCCTTCAATCTACATGTTATTTAAATACATTTTTTACCACAAACTGATAATTTATCTACTTCATGTAGCCAACAATCTATACGGGCGCCGTTTCTCAAAAGTTTCAATTTCCCATAAAAAATAGCCCAATATTTTTATACTGGACTATTTTCATCTAAAAAACTATATTATTTTTCAATTTTACGCTTTAAATTTTCTCAATCTCAACGCATTACTCACAACAGATACAGAACTTAAAGCCATAGCCCCTGCTGCAAACATTGGATTAAGCTTTGGTCCACCTAAGGCATAAAATATTCCTGCTGCAAGAGGTATTCCAGCAGTATTATATGCAAATGCCCAGAATAGATTCTGCTTAATATTTCTTATAGTGCTTTTACTTAACTTTATAGCAGTAACAACATCAACTAAATCACTTTTCATAAGTACTATATCTGCTGATTCCATTGCAACATCGGTACCAGAACCAATAGCAATACCTATATCTGCTTGTGCTAGAGCTGGAGCATCATTTATACCATCCCCAACCATTGCTACAACCTTATCTTTTTCTTGAAGCTTTTTGACTTCATTTGATTTATCCTCTGGAAGTACTTGAGCTAAAACTACATCTATTCCAACTTGCTTTGCAATAGCACTAGCAGTTTTTTTATTATCACCTGTAATCATAGCAACTTCTATTCCCATCTCATGAAGCATATCTATAGCTTTTTTACTACTTTCTTTTACTACATCTGCAACAGCAATAATACCTTCTAACTTACCGTTAACAGATATATACATAGGTGTTTTCCCTTCACCTGCAAGCTTATCCGATTCTTCTTTTAAACTTATATCTATATTTTTATCCTTCATTAATTTTTCATTACCTAAATATATTCTATTATTATTTATCTCAACTTCTATTCCATGACCAGGTATAGCATAGAACTTATCTAAATTTAATAAAGAAATATTTTTTTCTTCTGCTTCTTTTACAATAGCTTCTCCTAATGGATGCTCTGATCCTTTTTCAGCAGAGGCAGCAATTTGAAGTACTTCTTCTTCTGTATAATTATCTAACGTAATTATATCTGTAAGCTTTGGCTTTCCCTCTGTTATAGTTCCTGTTTTATCAAATACAACTGTTTCTATTCTATGAGCTGATTCAAGTGCTCCTCCACTTTTAATTAAAACACCATTTTCTGCTCCTTTTCCTGTTCCAACCATTATAGCTGTTGGTGTTGCAAGTCCTAGAGCACATGGGCAGGCTACAACCAAAACAGATATAAATATAGTTAAAGAAAATATTAAAGGCTCTCCTGAAATATACCAAGTAATCCCTGATATTAAAGCAACTCCCATAACTATAGGAACAAAATAACCAGCTATTATATCTGCAAGCTTTGCAATAGGTGCTTTACTACCTTGTGCTTCTTCTACTAACTTAATAATTTGAGAAAGAGCTGTATCTTTTCCTACTTTAGTTGCCCTAAATTTAATTACACCATTTTTGTTGATACTTGCTCCTACTATCTTATCTCCTGCTTTTTTTTCAACAGGAATACTTTCTCCTGTAAGCATAGATTCATCAACAGAAGTATGGCCTTCTATAACAACTCCATCAACAGGAATTTTTTCTCCAGGCTTTACTAGAACTATATCTCCTTCTTCAACTTCTTCAATATTAATAGTTATTTCCTCACCATCTTGAATAACTATTGCAGTTTTAGGCTGCATACCTACAAGTTTTTTTATTGCCTCTGAAGTTTTTCCTTTTGAAACTGATTCTAAGTATTTTCCAAGAAGTATTAAAGTTATAATAACTCCTGCTGTTTCAAAGTACAAATCCTTTGCATATTCTAGATTCCCATTAATAATTTGGTATATAGCATATAAACCATATATTATAGCTGCACTCGTTCCTACAGCAATTAGTGAATCCATATTTGGGCTTCCTTTAAACAATGATCTAAACCCTACAGTATAAAACTTATTCCCTGCTATTACTACAGGTATAGTTAACAATATTTGAATCAATGCAAAATTCAAAGGATTATACATAGGATCAATAATACTCGGTAACGGTAATCCAATCATATGGCCCATTGCAATATAAAAGAGAGGAATTGCAAATATACTAGATAAAATAAATTTTTTAAACAATGTATTTATTTCTTTTTCTTTCTTTTCTTGGTCTTGATCTTGTAGTTTCTTAGCTTCTATATCTAAAGGTGTATATCCAGCTTTTTTGATTGCATTCTTTATCTCTGAAATCCTTACCTTATCTGCATCATAAATTACCTTTGCCTTGTTAGTAGCAATATTTACATCTACAGATTTTATTCCTTCTAATTTGTTGATAGCCCTATCAACAGCACTTTGGCAAGATGCTCAACTCATTCCTTGTATTGGAATAATAATTTCTCTTATATCTTCATTACTAATTGCTTTAAATCCAGCCTTACTCACACCATCTATAATTTCTTGCTCAGAAATAACATCTTCACTATATTTTATTTCCATTTTTTGTGTAGCTAAGTTAACACTAGCCTCTTGTACTCCATTTAATTTGTTCATTGCTTTTTCTAGATTATTTACACAAGAAGCACAATGTAGCCCTTCTATATTAAAATTTTTATTCATCTCTAAATCTCAACCTCCTTTATACCCCACCCCCCTATACTGGATGGTACTTTTATTTAAACATATACAATTATTCTTGTCAATATAATTAAAATTTATAAACTTCATATCATTATTTACAATAATATCTTATAATAATTTTATATAATAATTTTCGCTTTACAAGGAGGAATAAAATATTTATGAAAATTTTTAAAATAATCAAACTCACGGGAATGTTATTAGTATTTGGTTTTATAGGTTATGTTTTATCAACATATTTATTAAACAGTTATAAAGATACTTCTGAGAAAATTGAAGTTAAACCTCAAAATACTTCAATAAAGAGGTCTAAAGAAGATAATAAAGTTAAACCTAAAGGCACTTTAATAAAGATATTCAAAGAAGAAAGATTATTAGAATTATATAATGATGGTGAATTAATTTACAAATTTAATATAGGTCTTGGTTCTGCCCCTGTGGGTGATAAGAATAAAGAAGGAGATAGAAAAACACCTGTTGGAAAATATTATGTTTGTACTAGGAATGATAAAAGTAGATTTACACTTTTTTTAGGAATAAGCTATCCTAATATCGAGGATGCAAAAAGAGGTTTGGAAAGTGGCTTGATAAACCAAGATACTTTTGAGCAAATAAAGCAAGCAAATATAAATCAAGCACTACCTCCTTGGAAAACTCCACTTGGAGGAGAGGTTGGAATACATGGTGGTGGAAGCTCTTCGGACTGGACTTGGGGATGCATAGCATTATCTGATGAAAATATTAAAATTCTTTGGAAATATACTAAGCTAAAAACTCCAGTTGAAATTTATGAATAAAGAGCCTCGTGAAAATTACTTATTTTCACGAGGCTTTCACTTTTAAATTTTGTTATATCAAATCATTTTACAAATACAATTCTCATAAATTCTTTTGATAACATCACTTGGTCCTACTCCTAATTCACGTTTAAAATCCTTAGACATATTCTTATAATGTTTTTTTAAACTAGTGTAATCTTCTAGATTTATATAAGCACGTAGTAATATTGCATGAATTTCCTCACTATATGGATTTTTTTTAAGTATTTCCTTTAAATAAAAAATCGCTTCGCTATATTTACCTTCTAACATATAGAAATCTGATATTTTCCCAAGCATATTCAAATAAATACTATTAAATCGTGCTTGTTCATTCTTAGCCCAATAATAATCATTTTCTTCTAAGTAATCTGCTCTATATAATTGGATTGTTTTTTCGAATAATTCTATATTTTTGCTGTTTACTATTTTATTCCTATTAAACGTACTCTCAAATTTTTCAATGTCAAAAAATATTCTACCTATATCAAATTTATACATTTCATTTGAATACATAATTGATTTATCAAGGTTTATAGATTTTAACCCATTCCTTACATAATATATAGTGGTATGCAAGAGCTTGGTTGCTTGTTCTTCTTCTTTGTCATTCCAAAGGTATTCAATTATTTGGGATTTATGTACAAACTTACCTCTTTTATGTACAAGATATGCAGCAAGCTCTTTTGCTTTAGAAGTACGCCATTTGATACATTTTTTATCTCTTATTATTTCAAAATTCCCAAAGCACAAAATTTTATTTTCTTCCTTATTTTCCTTTGGTTGAAATATATCTTTATGTATTTTCAAAATCCTCTCTATCGTCTTATCCATTCTTCTTTTTAGTACTGGCTTCATTACATAATCTATTGCATCCACTTCAAATGCATCCACGGCATAATCATTATAAGCTGTAACAAATACGATTTTCACATTGTTGTCTATTTCTAATATTTTCTCTGCCGCTTCAATCCCTTTCATCTTTGGCATTTCAATGTCTAAAAAAATTAAATTTACTTTTTCCTTTTTTATTTTTTCAAAAACTTTAGTTATATCTGTATATGCTCCTATAATTTCAATACAATCATATTCTTTGAGAAGACGCTCTAAATTATTTAGTGACGGTCTTTCATCATCAATCAATATAGTTCTAATCAAAAACCTCACCTCTCTCATGTGGAATCTTAATGCAAACTGTTGTTCCCTTTTCAACTTCACTTTCAATCTCTATTCCATATCCATAAATTCGTTTCAATCTCTTCGTTATATTTCTAAGACCTACACTTTTTCCTATAATCTTCTCATTTTGAATAGCTATCTGTTTATCCATAGATATACCAACACCATCATCTTCTACTTTGATGATAATAAAGTCCCCACTTTCTTTAATAGAAATTTTTATATTCCCACCTTCTTCTTTTTTCAATATTCCATGCTTCACTGCATTTTCTACTATTGGCTGCAAAATTAGTGTGGGAATCATAAAGTTATTACAATCAATTTCATATTGACAGTTTATTCTTTCCTCAAATCGAGCTTTTTCAATTTCTAGATAAGACTGTATAAACTCTATTTCTTTTTCAATTCTCACAAATTTATCCATATTACTAAAATCAAAGCTACTTCTTAAATAATTGCTTAACTCCATAATTAATTCGGCTGCTTTTTCAGAATCTGTCCAGCAAAATGACACGATTGTATTTAATGCATTATACAAAAAATGTGGTTTTATTTGAGCCTGTAAAAATGCCATTTCTGCATGAATTGCATTATGAACGGATTTTTTTAGTTCAACAAGTGTTTTTACACGAGCTCTTAATTCACTCATTTCAAAAGGTTTTAGTAGAAAATCATTTGCCCCTGATTCAAATCCTGTCAAAATAGATTCTGGATTATTCTGTGCTGTAAGCATAAGCACAGGCAAGTCATAAACAGAATAGTTATCACGAATCTTTCTACATACTTCATACCCTGACATTTCTGGCATCATAATATCAAGAATAATAAGATCTATTTTTTTATTTTTTGAAATCACATTTAATGCTTGCTTTCCGTTTGTAGTTGCAATAACAGAATATCTCTCAGTAGACAATATATTGACAAGAGAATGCAAATTTATATAATCATCATCGACTATTAATACAGTGAATTCTCCATCCTGCTCAAAACTTACTAATTCTTCATAGAATTTTTGTTGTAAATGATTGTCTTCAAATATTCTTTCTTTTTTATAGATAGCAATTTCTTCTCTATCATCACTAACCGGCATAGTAAAAGTAAATTTTGACCCTTTTCCAACTTCTGATGTTACCCATATTTTCCCTTCCTGTATTTCTATAAGCTTCTTTGTAATACTAAGACCTAGTCCAGTGCCTCCATATAATCTTGTTAAAGATGTATCTACCTGTTCAAAAGACTTAAAAATATCTTCTAACTTCTTGTTTGGTATTCCAATACCTGTATCTTCCACACTTATTTCCACCATATTGTTGTTTTGTACAGCTGAAATATTTACTTTGCCTTTTTTCGTAAACTTCACAGCATTTCCCAATAAATTATATATAATTTGTATTATCCGATCCTTATCTGCATAAACAAAAGGGATATCTTTTGGTATATCATTATTCAATATAATCTCCTTATTTACAAGAAGATATCTTTGCACATCTAATACATTTTGGACAATGTGATATAAGTCTACACTCTTTCTATCAAGTTTTATATCTCCATATTTTAATTTGGAATAATCCAATATTTCATTCACAAGATTTGCCAGTCTTCTTCCGTTTGATACAACCAAAGATAAATTTTCTTTTTGTCTTTCGTTTATTTGCCCTTCTATACTTTGTAACACCGATTCTGTAATACTAATCATGCCATGAAGTGGTGTTCTCAATTCATGAGAGGTATTTGCAAGAAACTCATCTTTAAGCTTATTTAATGAAATCATTCTATCTGATAATTCTTCAACTTCATCAAATGTTTTTGAATATTTTGCTGCTAAAATATATGCTTGTATGAATAACATGATAAATATTGTAAAACCTATCAATCCACCAGGCTCACTTTCAATCACATTCATATAATATAAACAGTCGTTAATATAAGCTACAAAGAAAAATACAATTCCTAAAAATAATAAAGTTGCTCCTTGTTTTTTTCTTCGTACAGCTGTAATAACCGATATTAATATATTATATAATATCACAGTTGCAAAAACTTCAATAACTATTAAATACCTCGTATAAATATACATAGGTGTAAGAACTATTATAATTGTAAATACCAGTGATATACAGACAAAAACTTTCACAACTTTCTTTGAAGATTCATCAGGATAAACCTCATGAATAAAAGCAAACCATATGGTTGTTCCCCAACAAATTGTCGTATATTCAATGCATATTAGCCAATCAAAATCTATTGTAGGAATTAAGGTAATTATAAAATATTCTCCTGTAAAAAAAATTCTCAATGCCATCCCCAATAGTAATACTATAAAATATAAAATAGATTTATTTTTTCTTTGTAGCCAGTATATAGCTACATGATAAAATATCATACTCAAAATAGCACCTAAAAAAAGCATCTCTCTTCTTGCTGAATTTTCTTTCATTGTTCTTATTTGTTTAATTGTTCCTAAATTTATAGAATGCCAAAATCCACCTCTAGCATAGGTATAATTCGATATTTGTACAATAATTTCAAATTCATTAGAATTATTTTTAAAATGAACAATTTGTGGGTTATACTTAGGTACAGTAGTTTCTTTACTTTTTCCAACAATGCCACTAGTTGCAATAGTCTCGCTGTTTATCATAAGTTTGTAGGCAGTAGATTGTGTCAATATTTTTAAACCTTTTAAATTATCTATATCATTTGTTTTTATCTTTAATCTATAAGTGCCATATCCTTTTCCTGAAGTCTTTATATTTTCTATTTTATATTTATTCCATATACCAGGTACATTAACATACCCACTAGGCCTATAATTTTCATCTTCTCCATGTAATTGATCATATGTAATTAATTGATTCCAATAAAATTCCCACTCTCCATCAAGCTTTATAGGTCCATCTTTTTGAAAATCCCAATGAGTAATATCTAATATGCCTTTTTTTGCTGCAGGCATCTTTTTATGCATCCCTGAGCGATGAGTAAAAATCAAAAATATTCCTATAAGTATAATAGATATAATAATGATGTATTTTTTATTTATAAAAGATTTCATTTACAAACCACCTTTTTATTTTATGCTTATTATTACTTTAACATGAAATTAACTCTGAAGACTATTTTTTCCTAAATAAATCCTTGTCTGATGGTAGTTGTACAGTAGAATTTAATCAACCAGCTAAAGCTATTACAGAAGATCAATTTGTTGTATTTTACAAAGAAGAACAATGTCTAGGTGAAGGAATAATAGATAAAGCAATAAGATAAAACAGTAAACTTACTAGTTAATCAAAAATAAGTATAGAAATATAAAATATTTCTATACTTATTTTATTTATATATCAAACTTAGGATCAAGTGCATCTCTAAGTCCATCTCCTATAAAATTTATAGACAGTACAGTTAACAAAACAAGAATTCCCGGAGGAAGCCAAAGCCACCACTGAGATTGTAGGGCTCTCATATTTTGAGCTGCTGCAAGCATATTCCCCCAACTCGGTTGAGGAGGCCTAACTCCCATTCCTAAAAAGCTCAAAGCTGCTTCTGAAAGTATACCATCTGCTATTGAAATAGTTGAATATACTATGATAGAAGATGTTATATTCGGAATTAAATGTTTTATTATTATTCTTATAGGTGTTGCTCCTAAAATCTTTGCTGCTTGTATAAATTCCCTTTCTTTTAGAGCCATTACCTCCGCTCTCACTATTCTTGCAAGTTTTGTCCATGAAAGTATTCCAATTATAATAACTATATTCCATATGCTAGGACCTAAGATTGAAGCCATAGCAATAGCTATAACAAAGAAAGGAAAACACATTATTATATCTACTATCCTCATTATAATCTTGTCAACTATTCCACCACAATAACCCGAAATCACACCAAGTAATATACCTATAATAAGCTGAATAGCTGTAGCAGTAACTCCCACTGTTAACGATACTCTTCCTCCATATACAAGTCTTGTAAAAACATCTCTACCTATTTCATCAGTCCCCAGTACATGCTCTTTACTAGGACTACACTCAATACTGTATAAATCAATATCATCAACCGTATAATCTGTAAACATTGGTGCAAATACTGAAAAAAAAGTTATTAATATTAAAAATAAAAAACCAAACATAGCTAATTTATTTTTTTTCATCTTTATAATAGCTATTTTTCTTGGTGTTAAAATATCCTTGCTACCAACTGCGTCCATATATTTCACCTCAATTAATCATAGCGTATTCTAGGATCTGCTACTACATATAAGATATCTGCTAATAAATTCGAAAGAAGTATTATTACAGAAAGTATCATAAGTATTCCCATAATCAGCGGATAATCTCTATTTAATACAGCTTCATAATTTAACCTTCCAATACCTGGCCATATAAATATTGTTTCTGTAAGAAGAGCTCCTGAAAATAAAGAAGGTATTTGAATACAAAGTATTGTAATTATAGATATTAGTGCATTTCTAAATCCATGTACACATATAACAACTTTTTCGCTCAATCCTTTTGCTCTTGCCGTTCTAATATAATCTTGATTTATAACTTCAAGAATTGATGATCTTGTATATCTCATTATCATAGCTATATTTAAAAAGGATAGAACAATTACAGGTAGGATCATATGCCTAATCACATCTACTATCCCTTTTATGCCAGTATAGTGCTTTCCTACAGTTGTCATTCCAGATACAGGTAATATCTTCAAATCAAAAGCAAACAATTTTATCATAAGTAACCCAAAGAAAAATGAAGGTATAGATATTCCTATAAAAGATATAATAGTGACAATATAATCAAATATGGAATACTTCTTAGTAGCTGATATTATCCCAGCTGGTATAGCAATACAAGTGCTTAATACCATAGAAACTGAAGCTAAAATAAAAGTGTTCCATATTCTTGAATTTATAACAAGTTTTACTGGAGCTTTATAATGTATAGAATAACCTAGATCCCCATGCAATGTCCTTTTTAACCACTTTATATATTTAATAGGCAAAGAATCATAGTATCCGATTTCTTTTAACATATTTTCATACATTTCTTGGGAAATATTAGGGTCTATCATTGTCGAATACGGATTTCCAGGCTGCATATGAACTAATGCAAAAACTATAATGGAAACACCTATTAATACTACTATTAATGTTAGAATTCTTTTAACAAGATATTTTAGCATTTAATGCACCTCTTAAAATTTATATTTACATGACAAAAGGTGATATAAATATCACCTTTTGTTGAATTTCATTATTCATATATAATCCAATTTTCAGCATCAAATAAGTCTAAATGAGTCGTTGGATTGAAATTTTCCAAGTTAGGATTATATGCTATTCTTGTATTTTGACAGAACAGATATACCCAAGGTAATTCATCATTCATCAACTTAGCAAATTTTTCATATATTGCTTTACGCTCATTCATATCTAAAGTAGATAATCCTTGTTCCATTAAAGCATCTGCTTCTTTATTTTTTAAACCAGATATATTCCAACCATATACTCCTTTTTCATCTGATGCTGCAGTTGAGTGCCAATATGGCTTTGGATCTGGGTCTATATCTAAATTATTACCCATTAAGTATAGTTCAAATTCATGGTTTCCAACAACTTGATCCATAAGAGTAGAGAATTCCATACTTGATAATTCTACTTTAACTCCAAGTTCTTTAAGGCTTGCTTGAACAATAGGAGCTATCTTTTCTCTTGTTTTATTTCCTGTAGGATATTTTAATTCCACTACAAATTCTTCATTTTTACTATTTTCAACTATTCCATTACCATCTTTGTCTTCCCATCCAGCTTCTTTTAATAACTCTTTTGCCTTTTCAATATTGTAATCATAATGATTTAATATATCAGACTTTGGATATGCCCATGAAGAAGGTAGCATTGGTGTATTAATAACTACTCCATTACCTTCTATTAGTTTTTCAACCATTAACTTACGATTTATAGCATACATAAATGCTTGTCTTATTTGTTTATCTTTAAATCTTTCATCTCTTAAATTGAATCCCATATATTGAATAAGCTTATTTGGGTACGACTTTATTTTAAATCCATCATTTTCTAATAATTCTATATCTTTATTCTTTAATGTTGTAACATCTGCTATATCAATAGTTTTATTAGCTAATTCAGCTTGTGCTGTATCTTGATTAGTAACTTTGAATATAAATGTTTTAGTTTTTGCTGCTTCTCCATAATAATCATCGAATCTTTCTAATTCAACGTATTGTCCCGACTCAAACTTTGACATCTTATAAGGACCACTACCTATAGGATTATTTAACAATTCATTACTTTCTTTCCACTTAGCTACAGGAACCTCTCCCCAAATATGCTTAGGAATTATTCCTTCAAACCCTATATTTAAAAGTCCAGGAGAATAAACCTCTTCAAACTTAAATTTTATTGTATTTTCATTTAATACTTGAATTCCCTCTATTGATTCTGTTTTTCCTTCATGGTAATCTTTTGCTCCCTTTAAACGCTCAACACTACCATATCCTGCACCTGCGTAATCTTTATCTGCCATTGCCTCAAATGTAAAAGCAACATCTTGAGCTGTTACTGGTTTTCCATCATGCCATTTTGCACCTTTTTTAATATCGAATGTAAAAGATAAATTGTCATCTGATACTTCATATTTTTCAGCTAAGTCACAAACTAACTCTCCATCTTTATTAAATTTAAGTAGTGATGAGTAAGTTAAATCTATAACGTAATCATCATATGTAGTATCATTTAATAATGGATTAAAAACTCCAGTTGGCGAACTCCAAATAGCATAAACCAACTTATCTTTTATTTGTTTGTTGTCACTTTCAGTTTGTTCTTGAGATGTAGTACTACATCCAGTTAATAAACCCATAAATGTCATAATGGATGCAATAAATAAAGCTAATATTTTATTTTTTTTCATATTCAGTCCTCCTTTTTTGGTGAATAAAGTAAAAAACTTGATTATATTCCCTGTTTATCGACACAGTAAATTTTAACATAAGTAAATAAAGTGTAACAATAGAAAATTTCTATACACATCTGATTTTCTATTATAATTTTGTATAGTGTATTTATTCTTTAAATAATTCTTATTTATTTCTAGTAAACCTATTAGAAATCACAGATAAATCAAAAGCATCAACTTGTCCATTATTATTTAAGTCTAGGATTTTAGCATTTTGGCTCTCATCTGCATTTTCATTAAAATATCCTGTTCCCCAAGCTAAATCGCCCAAATCCGCACCATTATTATTGTTAATATCAATAACTCTGCTAAGTCTTAACTCAGACTCTAATTGCTTTAATTGATACAATAAGTTGTCAACTTCTTGTTCTGATATATCATTATTAGCCATTTTTTGTTTCACTAATTCAAATTTTGCTTTATATGAATCCATTTTTTCTTTAGGGTATTGTCCGTGAGCTTCTCCAACAACCATATTAGGCAACCATTTTTCAACTTCTTCAACATATACCTTAACTTGTTCTGGTTTAGCAGTTTCTCCAGAAACAACTGTGATTATAGAAGAAGGCAAACTTTTTGAAAATCCAAAGCTACCATCTCTTTTACCAATACCCATGTAACTACATTCAAGAGAACCCTTTTCTGAATCTAATTTATCTTTAACTTCAAAATAAATATTCATAAGCGATACGGAATCATTTCCTTTAATAGGTGTTTTCAAAGGGAATAAAAGTGATAGTTCTCCGCTATCCTCTTTAATCATTCCATCATATTCAATAACACTATCTAATACTATCTCATGCCTTACTTTTTTAAAAATAGATTCATCATAAGAAATTGTAGAATCTATGGCTGCAACTTGATCAGCATCTTTGATTTTTACTGTCAAAACAAACTCCTCACCTGGTTTAAGTCTAGTTGAAGAAGCTTCAAGCATTACTTTTGATGATGTTGTTTCACTATTATTTGACTCTACTGACTTATTCTTTGTGTAAGCTTTTAAACATAAGTTTCCATAAGTACTCTTATTTTTAGGAAATGGATTTAAGTCACTAAGGAATGAATCTCCAAATGAATCTGGAAAAAACGTTTCTAAATTATTAGTATTAGAGTTAAATCTTCCATGCTCCCAATCCCTTGATTCAAAAGCATAAGGCTCGTCTATACCTTCTGTTTCTAGATGAATACCAATAGCAAAGTCTTTATTTTTAATCAAATCAATAGACTTATCTAATTTTATTGTATGATAACCAGCAGACTCTATTGTCCCATTTTTAACTAAATAGTTATCAATAGTTGTCTCATATTCATCAAAGCTTAATTCAGATCTAAGTTTGTCAAACTCAGGAATAACATAAAGTTTATATGATGTATTTTTTCCTAAAGTATAAAATCCAATAGCTTCAAGTGATTCATCTGATTTAGTAATAAATCGATTAAAATAACCATCTAAATCAGAATCTACATCTCCCCAGCTACTTTTTTTACTTGTATATCCATATTCTTCATGATCATACATGTTATCGTAGTTTTTATTGTCTTCAACTTTCTTAATTGCAAACATGTTGTGACCAATATATAAGTCATCATATGAAACGTATTTATATCCACCGTCTCCTTCTGATTTGCCTCCAGAATTCTTTACAATCCAAGCTCCATCTTGAGATGGTGTCTTCCTAAAATTTTCTTTCTTATACGAATCATCCCAACCTACAATCAAAATTTGATGATTGAAATTTTTTCCCTTAATATCATAATAGCAGCTTCCAGTTTCTAAATTTTCATACTCATCTAAATTATGACAGTCTATATACATAGAAGATGAAATTGATCCATAGTCTAAAATAGCCTGTTTCATATCTATTCTATTTCTATCTTCTATAAAAGCTATGTCCTGTACATGAACTAACTTTTCTTCAACATCTCTAATAGTTTTAAAACTAGAATCATAAGCATCTTTCTTTTCATCTACGGCACCTTTCCAGTTAACTAAATAGTTAATTGCCATACCAAAAGTCCCACCTTGCTTTACTTTAAGTTGATCTAAATTTAAATCGTCTTGTGTGTCATTATCAATTAAATTTTCATAGTATCCATGATGATGCATCATATGATTTTCTGATAAATCTATATCTTCTCCAGTAGATTTTTTCCATGTATGTTCTGTTGCTCCTAAGGCTGCAAATGCCCAGCACGGTCCCGAATGTTCCTGATCTTTTACAGGTGTTGTCCAGTTTTTTTCGCGTGCATCAAACGAAACTGCAAATCCTTTGTCTAAGGGCTTTGTAATAACTTCTTCCTCTTGAGGCTCAACAATAGCTCTTAGAGCAAGATAACCAATATTATACGACGCTTCACTTGTATCTGTTAAAAAATCCATTGAATTAATGTCCGTATAATATGTTTTACCTTTTTTAGCTTGACCCATTTTGCAAACAGGAATAACTTGTTCATCTGCATTAGACTTATCAAAACTTATACCAATACCAATTACACTATTCTCTTTTAACTGAATTTTATCTTTTAATCCAATTTCAATCCAACCATTGGTATCTGTTGTTCCGTTATAGATTTCATAATCTTTAATCTTATTTTTTCCAAAATAATCATTTGCAGAAAGAGTTTTCATCTTTTCATCAAAATCAGAAATAAAATAAAGTTTAAAGTCTAATCCTGATTTTTTACTATAAAATTTTACTTTAGTTAGATTTTCATTACTATCAATTTCAAATCGATTGAAATGAGTAAGTTGAAAATTTTCTTCAGTTGCAAACTCATAGGCTTTTATATCTCCATCATCATAGCTGTATTTATCCATTGACTTTGCTAATGATGGTGTACACATAAAAGTTATGCAAATAATAATTGATATAATTGCTATATATTTTTTCATTTACATCAACCTTTCCTAAATTTAATATGATTGTATTTATATATGGCAATATTCGTATTATATTGACAACATTCCGCTTTCAATTTATCATAATCGACACATATTTACCAATATTTATTATTTATACTTATTAATGTATATATAGAAATTTTTTATACACTTTGAAATATTTTCAAAGTAAGCAAAAAAATAAATAGTGTCAATGAATTTATTTCAAATAACACTATTTATCCTAATTTATTTAAAACTTAAACTTAGTTACTTCCTCTTTCAATCTATCGGTATTTTCTCTAGCTTCATTTGTTTTATCAATTATATCACTTGATTGATTATCTATATCACTTATTTTTTGAGCGATATTACTTGTTCCATCAGCTCCTTCATTTGAAGCTAGTGCTACTTGTTCTATGGTATTTAATATATCTTGAATAGATGCTGATAATTCTTCTGAAGTTGTGCTAAACTCCGTTACTAAATTTTCTACAAATACTGCATCACCACTATATTTTTGTGCTACATTAAGCATTCTTTCATAATCATTAACTACATCATTTGATACAAAATTCAGTATATCTTGTGAACTATCAGATAAATTGTTCACCGATTTCATAACTTTTTCTGTTATAAGTTGTATCTCTTCTACTGTTTCCTTAGATTGTTCCGCTAAGTTCCTTATTTCCTCTGCTACTACTGAAAATCCCTTTCCTGCTTCTCCTGCTCTTGCTGCTTCAATTGCTGCATTTAAAGCTAATAGATTTGTTTTTTCAGTTATTTGCATAATTGCTTCTGATAAAACATTAATTTGATTTACTATACTTGAATCTTGTATTGCTTTTTCTAAATCCTGTTTTGTTTTCTTGAATATATCTTCAGCTTTTTGACTTGCATTTTCAACATCAATTTGTATATTCTCTGCTCTTTTATTTATTTTACCAGCTTGTAATGCTCCTTCTTGTGCTCTTTTTGATATAGCTTCAACTGCATTTCCTATTTCAATAGATGTTGCATTCATTTGTTCTGAAGAGGCTGCCGTTTGCTGCATTCCAGCTGATAATTGCTCAGTAGTAGCAGATACTTCTTGTATATTTTCATCAAGATTGTTCATATTTTGTGATATTAATTCTACTACTTCCCTAATATCCTCTCCTTCTTTTTTTACATTGGTAATTAAAGTCTTTAATGAATCTTGCATTACATCTATATTGTTTGCAATATCTCCAATTTCATCTTTTCTATTTTTGTATTCTTCTGGAACATCTAGTGAAAAATCACCACCAGCAATAGTATTTAAATGATTTATAGCTAAATTCAATGGATATGCTATAGATTTTGAAATAAGCATAGTTAAAGCAAGTGCTATAACTACAGAAATTAAAACTTGAATTCCAAATGATTTTACTGAGCTATAATAATCTTTATCATTTTGCTTATTAAGATTTTGTGCTACTTCAATATTATAGTTAGCTAAGTCTATTAAATTAGTTTGAAATTGTGATGCAACATCTTCAATCTTCCCAAATGCCTCAAATGCTTCTATTTGCTTTCCATCTAAAGCCAATTCTATAGCAATATTTCTACCTTCTCTATATTTTGCAAGATTATTTTCTGTAGTGACAATCAAATCCTCTTCATATTTATCTAAACTGGTATTCTTATACGCTTCCCAATTTTCAGCAAATTTTTTTACTCGTCTACCAATATCCTCAACTCTCTTTTTTTGTTTCTCCTTATTCTCTGTCTCTAACATTAAATAGTATATATCCCCTTCTACAGCTCTTGCTTGAGTCCTATTATCATTTAAATATTGTATTGCCAATAATCTATCATTATACATTGTTGTCATAGCTTCATTAGATTTTAAAAGATAATAATATCCAGTTAATCCCATAACACATAATAATACTATCATTACAATTGCAAATATCAAAAACTTAAATTTAATCCTTAAATTCCCTAGCACCTATAAATTCCCCCTTTTTTCTATCATATGTTGTAAATAATTACATTTTTCTCTTTAATTTTACCATAATATTCATATTATTTATACATTATTTTAAAATAAAAATAACGCATATAAAATGCGTCATTTTTACTATTTCATTATCTTACACATATTATTAGTGAACTCTACAGGATCTTCTATAGGAAGTCCTTCTATAAGAAGAGCTTGATTGTAAAGTAATCCTGTATACAATTTAAACTTATCTTTGTCACTTTCATAGGCATCTTTTAAAGATTTGAATATATCATGATTTATATTTATCTCTAAAACCTTATCAGCTTTTACTCCTTGGCTCTCAGGCATAGCATTTAAAATCTTTTCCATTTCTATACTAACATCTCCATCATTTGATAAGCATACTGGATGTTTTTTTAGTCTCTTAGATGCTTTAACAGCCTTAACCTTATCAGATAAAGATTCTTTCATTAAATTAAATAAATCTTTATTTTCATTCTCATTAACTGATTCTTCACTATCATCTGATTCTATCCCTAAATCTTTACTAGATACAGATTTAAACTCTTTTTCTTTATAGTTCATAAGAACTTTTATAGCAAATTCATCTATATCATCTGTAAAATAAAGTATCTCATATCCTTTATCCTTTATAAGGTCAGTTTGTGGTAGTTTATCAATTCTATCAATAGACTCTCCAGCAGCATAATATATATACTTTTGATCCTCAGGCATTCTAGATACATATTCATCTAAAATAACCATCTTCTTCTCTTTTGATGAATAGAACATTATTAAATCTTGAAGTACCTCTTTATTAGCTCCAAAATCACTATATACTCCATACTTTAAGTGTCTTCCAAATGAATCATAGAACTTTTCATACTTTTCTCTTTCGTTCTTTAATAAGTTCTTCAACTCATTCTTTATCTTATTCTTTATATTCTTTGCAATAGACTTTAACTGTCTATCATGTTGTAGTATTTCTCTTGATATATTTAATGATAAATCTTCAGAATCTACTATACCCTTTACAAATCCAAAATAATCAGGAAGTAAATCAGAGCATTTTTCCATAATCATAACTCCGCTTGAATAAAGCTCTAAACCTTTTTCATATTCTTTAGTATGAAAATCAAATGGAGTTTGTTCTGGAATATATAATATAGCATTGTATCTTATCATACCATCAACACTAAGATGAGCATGCCTTAAAGGCTTATCAAACCCATAATGTTTTTCTGCATAAAAATTCTCATAATCTTCATCTTTAAGCTCATTCTTATTCTTTCTCCATATCGGAACCATACTGTTTATAGTTTCTTCTTGTACAACATCTTCAAATTCACCTTCTGTTCCTTCTTTAGGCTTTTTAGTAGTTACATCCATCTTAATTGGGTATCTTATAAAATCAGAATACTTCTTAATTATAGATCTTATTGTATACTCTTCTAAGTATTTATCAAAATCTTCATCTTCTGTGCTTTCTTTTATCTTAAGTGTAATTTCTGTTCCTACACTATCCTTACTACCTTCTTCTATTGTATAACCTTCTACACCTTTAGACTCCCACTTATAAGCTGTATTAGATCCAAAAGATTTACTTACAACAGTTACACTATCAGCTACTAAAAATGCTGAATAAAAACCTACTCCAAATTGACCTATTATATCATGACCTTCTTTTATTTCATTATCTTCTTTGAACTGTAAAGATCCACTCTTAGCTATGATTCCTAAATTATTTTCAAGTTCCTCTTTATTCATTCCTATACCAGTATCTGATATTTTAACTAACCTATTATCCTTATCAACATCTATATTTATATAATAGTCATCTTTATTAAATGTTATAGTATCATCAGTTAATGCCTTATAGTATATCTTATCTATAGCATCACTCGAATTTGAAATAAGCTCTCTTAAAAAAATCTCCCTGTGAGTATAAATTGAGTTGATCATAAGATCTAGCAATCTCTTAGATTCTGCTTTGAATTGTTTAGTTTCCAAATCTATCTCTCCTTCCACCCTTATGTATATGATTATTTTGTTAGCACTCTAAGTCACCGAGTGATAACTCATATATTTTATATATCATATTTATTTTTTTATGTCAACATATATCAACGGAATTAATGAAGATTCCGTTGCTATATATTGATAACTTTTAATCTTTTATTTTATAAACTATAAACCAAACTATAGGTATAAGCACTCCCCCTATAATTCCAAACGCCCTTGTTATCCCAAACCTTTCAGCCAACAAGCGCGATCTATTTAAGGATTAAAAGTTAACTCTAGTTGGAGTATAAACACCTCTTATAACTTCTACGCCAAGTTGATTATTATCATTTTTACCCCAACCCCACAATGTTCCGTCTTCCTTTATTGCAAAGGAACTGTCATCGCTTGCTAATATATCTTTATACTTTTCATCACTTATTTTGATTGGCGTTTCTCTGTATTCTGTAGTTCCATCACCTAATTCTCCATTATCATTCCTTCCCCAAGCCCATAATGTTCCATCCTTTTTTATGGCTAACACATGAGATCCTGATATTGAAAAGTCTAACCAATCATTACCTCCAGCAATTTTGCGAATCTTTTCAAGCTTATATGAAAACCTATTATTTGATTCATACGGTTTTCCTAACCAATATAAAGAGCCATCTTTTTTCATTGCAATTGCATTGCTCCATCCACCTAGTCCTACTTTTTTCCAATCAGAGTCATTTCCTACTTGATAAAATTTTCTTTTAATATCATTATATTCTATATTTGTATAGTCTGAAATGGCATACTGTCCAGCAGCCCACAATGTACCATCCTTTTTTATTCCTAATAATCCATTATCATAAGCAGAAATATTACTCCACTCACTATTATTAATTCTTTTTGCTGATATTATATTATCACTTCCTTCAAATAATTTTAAATTGCTCTGATCTCCTATAAACCATATATAGCCATCTTTATCTAACATTATCAAGTGGCATTGCCCAGCATACATATCTTTCCATTTATTAGTAATACTTATCTGGATAGGCTCATATGTACATTTTTTTGATTCTTCTCTTATATTTAGTAAATCTTCTCCCCAGGTCCATATGGTACCGTCTTTTTTTAGCCCATACATAGTATCCCACTTTACACTTATTTTTTCCCAATTTTTTCCTCATTCATTTTCATTGGTATAACTCCACCTGCATACCCAAGTCTCCCAACATAACTATTTCCCCATACCCATAGCGAATTATCCTCTTTTATTCCTCCATGTACTGTGCTATTTTTGCCATAAATTTTTTCCCACTTATTACTTGTACCTATCTGAATTGGCGAATAAGATATACATCCTTTTCCATATCCTAATTCTCCTGTTTCATTATCTCCCCACGTCCATATATTTCCATTCCGATCTAAAGCTACACTAAATCTAGTTCCATTTTCTATAGATATTACATCCTTTATACCCTCTACTTTTCTTCTTTTATAAGGATAATCTGTCGGGGTAATATATTTTGGCCCACTATAAGTCCAAACTGTATTTTTTTTATCTACATATGTTATATGTCCGTATGTATCTAAATCAATATATTCTATTTTTTCTTCAATTTTTGTTGGTTTAAAAATATATCTGTTATGAACAAATCCCCAAGACCACAAACTATCATCTTTTTTCAACGCTATAGATTCTGACCAACCTGCATGTATTTTAATCCAATTTTTATCTTGACCTACTTGTATAGGTAATTCATAAGCATACTGAATTTCTTCTCCTAATCCTAATGCTCCATTGTTGCTTTGACCATAACTCCACAATGTACCATCTTTCTTAATTAGTAAAGCATGATTATCTCCTACGGAAATATCCTTCCAATCTTTAGAAAATCCAATTTGAGTTATTCTCATATAAGGCTGTACATTGTAATCCTTATCATATACACACCCCTTCCAAATCGAATTGTCCTCTTTTATCCCTATAAAAAATACACTACCAGCACTCACCATTTTCCATTTATCTTCACTTAACTTTATTGGCTTGTTAATATAATTTTTATAGTTATCTTCACTAGACAGGGCAAGTCCCCAACCCCATAGTGTTCCATCTTTTTTCAAAGCTAAAGAATAATCCCTACCTGCTTCTACTGATTTCCAATCTCCTGTTCCACTAATTTTCAATGGGGTACTATTTGGTTTTTTTGTTCCATTTCCTAATTTTCCATATCGATTAGATCCCCAATACCAAATATTTCCACTTTCAATAACTAATACATGTTGACTCCCTGCTGATATAGATGTAAATTTCAGATTCTTACTTTCCTCGCCATATATAATCTCCATATTTGATATAAGTAAAATTATAACCATAATAATAACACTAAATCTCTTCATCCTTATCCTCCTCTGTATATTCCTTCTTTAACCTCTGTTTTGATAAGATAGTTATATTTATTGCCTAATTGTACTCACTTTAAGAAATCCAATATTTCTGCCTCCCATTATAGACATAATGTAAATTTCTAATATAATAAACCTAAACTTTTTTATGTGTACAATTATATTTATCTTACCATAATATGGCATGTATTAATACTGATTTTATATTTGTGCAAAAAAACATTAGCTTCGGTAGACTACTGTTATAAAATACAATTTAAATATTTACTACATGATCGGTATTTTTATCCTCTTTATTTGCTATTATGCACATACTAAAGTTTTCTTCTTAAATCTAACACCCTAATGTATTAGTTCGTTCTTAACCTTCTCTATTTCATCTAAAGATACTTCTAATATCTCAATAATAATATTCGTGCTATATCCTTTTTTCACTATTTTACCTATTATCTTTAATCTATTTATTATCTCATACACTTCTACATTCTGATCTAGTAAAAATATTGAACTTATTACATTTGCTATTTCTATTAACTCTTCTTTATCCATTCTATTTACATAAAATAATAAGTATCTAAAATCAATTACATTATCTTCAAATAGTTCATATCCATTCAATATTTCTTTAAAATTCCTTGCAGCTGTCCAATTATTTTTACCATTATATAATACAATCGGAATAATTGCAGGTAATCTATAGCTTTTTCTCTTTTTAGTACTATCCTTTGTATTTTTAAGCAGTAATAAAATAAAGAGGATAAAAATGTTAGAACATGATTTAAATATTTCTGTAAAAAACTTGTATTACAGCGTTTGAATATTCGTTAAAAAAGTTCGTTGTTTGACCATAGGGAGTTTAGAACTTTTAGGATATTCAATAAGATGTAATGCTTAGTTTTTTAGAAATATTTAATACATGATCGGTATTTTTATCCTCTTTATTTGCTTTTAACAACTATATAAAAACAAATATACTTTTCTTTTAATGTATTATATTCTTCTTAACCTTCCCTATTTCATCTAATTTCTTTAAATACTTACTTTAATCAAAAAGAGTAGTACATTTTACAATGACTACTCTTTTTTTATATTTCATTATATTTTTAATATACTATATTCTACCACATTCTGTACAATAATAGTGTGTTACACAGTGTCCTGAATGGCATGTTGTCTTTGAATATACTGTTCCTCCACAAGATGGACTATGTAGTACTGACGCAAAGCATGTCATTCCTCCAAACAGTAAAGTACCACCTATTATCATACTAGCCACAAGTTTTTTCATAATATGATTACCCCCTTATAGTTTTGGTTAATATACTATATCTCACCACATTCTGTACAATAATAATGTGTTACACAGTGTCCTAGAGGACGACATATCGTCTCTGAATATACTGTTCCTCCACACTCTGGACTATGTAATACTGATGCAAAACATGTCATTCCTCCAAGCAATAAAGTACCTCCTATTATCATACTAGCTACAAGTTTTTTCATAATATGATTACCCCCTTTATAATTTTACTTATAATAAGCATTCTCTATTTGGGAATAAATTCCTTTTAGTGGAGGATGTTATTTTTTATATTGCTGATTTTATTACTATATATTCCATTTTTATAGAATGTAATTCTATGCTTTTAGCAATTTTCTTAAATCCTTATTCTGATGGACTGCCCTCTTTATTGATCCATAACCTTTAGACACTGACTTTCCTAATCCCCAATAATCAGGTATATCAAAATTCACCTTAAAGCTTCCTTTAAAACCCTTCATTTTAATATTCTTCAATTTAATATCAACTTCCTTTAAATTAATCCACACATATACCTGCTTATCCACAGTATACCCTAAACTTTTAGAAATAGATAAGATATTACCTATTAATATCTTTTTTAAAAACTCTTCTCTTTCCATTTCATTCATGTTTTTATATTTTGTAAAATTATTTTGATTTAAAGATAACCACGGAGTTGCAAACTCATACTCTATATAATCTTTAGTTACTCCAAATTCAACTTCTTCCTTTACTATGTTCTTTTGATATATATCCATACTTTTGCCATCTATATTTATCTTATCTTCTTTAATCCCAATGCTTGCTACAATATCTGCGCCTTCTAAAATTCCACATATAATAGTCTTATTGCCTATAACCTTATATTGAACCTTTGGATAACTATATATAAATTTATTGTCATCGTGATTGTGCATAATAACATTATCACTATATTTATTAGCAAAATACCCTCTTACCTTTTGTGCCTGCCTTTGATTTAAATTTAAGTTCTCAATCTTTAAAATAGTATAATTCAATTTCATAAAATCCCCCTAACAAATGTCTTGTCTTGTAATTTTGATACCTCTATCTTTATCATAATACTTCTTATCTAAAATCCTCATTCCCTTCTCATTATTACAACTATCATTAATATCTTTTAAGTCTTTTTTAGGTACAGATATTTTGTACCTGTTAAGAATTTTCCATGCATTAATTATGTCTTGATTTTCTCCTATTTTATTCAAAATAATATCTATACACTTTTGAGATTCTTCATTGTAATTTATTATTATATCCTCTTTTGGAACATCATCCTCTATAAGTTCAAATTTTTTTCTTATATCATTAAATTTAAGGTCTTTTATATAATTATATATTCTTTTAGAAGAATCATCACTTTTTATATTATCAACAGCTCTAAAATATTCTTCATTTATATCTAGTATTTCACTCTCTTGTATAACAGTTCTTTTCTTTAGTATATTTTTAGTAGCTTCTAATAAAGATTTTGGATATATATATGAACAAAAAGCTCTATCATTTTCGTCTATTAAATAAAATATTTTTAATATTCCTTTCCCTTTAATTGCATTTCTATTTGCTCTTCCTCCAGTTTGATTTATTGAATCCATAGTTGAAAAATCTCTATAAACAATATCAAAATCTATATCTACTCCTGCTTCAATAATTTGAGTTGATACAAGTATATATTTTTCCTTACTAGCTTTAACTTCATTTATTATCTCAATTCTTCGGTTTGGATGTATAGCTGTTGATAAATATAGTAATTTTCTATATTCTATTTTATTTAATCTGTCTAAAACATATAAAGATGATTTTATAGTATTTAAAACTACTAAAAAGCTTTTATCTTTTTGGTCATGTATATCCTTTGTCAAGATATCACAAAAATCATCTAAATTCATAGGTTCATTTGTATTATTCTCTATTCTTATTCTATCTAATTGCTTAAATATTTCTCTATTGCTTTTTACAAGCTCTACTCCTTCTAAAAATAATGGTTTTGTTGCAGTTACAGTTATAATATAACAGTTAAATTTCTTGCATAAAATATCAAATACTTCTTTTATTATCTTATAATATTTAGGATCTAGTGCTTGTACTTCATCAAGTATTATTATACTTCCTGATAATTTATGAAATCTATTTACTATAGAGTTTTTTCCAGCTTTAAATATAGTATTGAAAAGTTGTACGAATGTTGTAGTTATTATAGTACTTTGCCAATTTTCAACACAGAACCTTGCATCATAATTTCTATATTCTTTTTCTTCATCCATTGTATTATCTTTATATTCAAGAGGAGTCATAGAGTGATGCTTTAATATTAAGCTTTCAAATTTTTTTATATTATTTTTGTCTAGTATATTCTCTAGAACTTCATAATTTTGGTCTATAATACTCGTAAATGGTATTGCATATATTATACTCGGTATTATGTTTTTACCACTTTCATTGTATATTCTTTGAAATAGTTTAAAAGCACCTCCATAAGCTGCTAATGTTTTTGATGTTCCTGTAGGAACATTTATCGAAAAAATATGATTTTTACTTAAATCTATATTTTCTATACTATTAATTACCTCTTCATATATCTGGTTTCTTATTTTAAATAATTTTGTATCTTTTATTTCTGGATGTTCTATTAATAATTTTTCTTTTACTTCTTCTTGATATTTTTTTACATATTCTTCATAAACATCTTTTGAGTTTTTATAAAATTCTCCTCTTATTAATTGTGTTTTATCAGAAGTTAATAAAAGAGAATATAAGTAATGTGTATTTATATAATCCTCTATACTAAACTCAATATTATAAAATTCATCCATAGGAGAATCCAAAAAATCTTCATCCTTTATTAATTCAAAAAATTCAGATATATCTTTTTTATAAATCCTCTTTAGCTCTTTTATATTTTTTTGTATTGAATTAGCTATCTTTAATAGTTGTGTTTTATTGTATTCAAATAAATCTTCTGATGGTTCTAAATTTCCATGATGTCTTTTAACGCACATAAATCCTATAAGCTTCCATTCACTAGGTAGCATATAATATGCAAAATATGC
This sequence comes from Tepidibacter sp., assembly GCF_025210165.1. Classification (GTDB taxonomy): domain Bacteria; phylum Bacillota; class Clostridia; order Peptostreptococcales; family Peptostreptococcaceae; genus Tepidibacter_A. The sequence goes on along the minus strand of NZ_JAOASI010000025.1, from coordinate 5,931 downwards.
TGATATTTCTCCATGACATTTTAACCTGCCATCATACTCCCCTCTTAAATACTGTTGAAAATACTCACTAGCCTTTCCAAAGTCATGGCACATACAAATACTTTCTATAATTTTTTCTAATTCATCACTTCCACCGTGCATATTATGTGTATTTAAAGCTATATTAGTAGAATTAACTAGGTGGTCAACTAAACGCTGACCACCTGTATTATTTGTATGAGACATTAAATTAAAAGAAAAAGACACTGTATTCACCAACTTTTTTAAATAAATTTACTTCATTAACTTTAACTATATTATTTGGAGAGAATATTATATTTTCATACTTTATATATTCTCTTTCATTATTATTCTGAGTAGGTATCTTGTCCACATAAAACTCAAACTCACTATCCAAATCAATATTTGCATATTTTTTAGGAAACATTGTATCTATATTACCACTATCAACCTCTTTAATATCTTCAATGCCTTCATATTCTATTTTTGCTATATGCTCACTACATCCTAAGTACGGAGTGAATATAAATTCTTTAGACTTTAATATATTATTTAAATTATCTAATTTTTCTTCATCTGCACTGATAAATATCCTATACTTTACATCCCTTAAGAACTGTATTCTTGATTGAAAATTATGTGATTTATTATTATTTTTTTGAGGAATCAAGTTGAATACCTGTGTATCCTTATATACCTTATTCAAAACTTGAATACCTACCTTTATATCCTTAGTATATTCATATAAATCCTTGTAATCAATCCCAGCTATAGCTCCTATAAGTCCCTTTACAGCTACAGGATGTATAGTTAAAAAAGTAAGTGCTGATGTTGTAGAATAAGGACATCTAAAACGTGCAAAAGAGCTTTTAGCTGTAAATATTAGACTTTTCATATAATCACTCCTTAAATATCTAATACATTAAAATCTGTACTTAAATTAAGAAGCTCTACTTTAGAATGCTTATATATATTAATTTTGTTTATAATATCTTTTTTTCTATTATAATAATCTGCTAAAAGTTTTAAATCAAAGCTAAATTCCTCTATTTTTCTTATTTCAAGATCTTGTTTTTTCTTATTAATATCTATATAATCTAACTCTCCATCTATATAATTCTTATTATATATTACCTCGACTAATAATCTTGGCATTTGATTCTTTGATGTACTCTTATAATTTCTTATTCCACTAATTAATACATCCTTAAATTCTTCTAAGTCTTCTTCACTTAAATCTATATTCTGCTTTTTAGCTGTCATATCATTGTATACCATATAAGTTTTAAAAAGTGCATAAGGAGTATAATACTTTGACCAGTTTGTACCCTGCTTAGCTTCTGACTTTGAACCAGTAAAAACAGAAGTTCCTTGAGCAAATACTATATCACATTCATGAACACTCTTACTCCATACTATCTGCAATGGTCCATGTATATTAAATTTGGGGTCTGTTACTACTGCTCCAAATAATTTAACATCCTTATATTCTTGCTTTAACTTTTCTTCTAATTTTCCTTTTTTTGCATCATCTTTACTTAAACCCTCTTCTTTACTTACCTTAGCTGCAACGCCCTTACAATCTATAAATAATCCTTTTTCATTCTTCGTAGGCTTTACAAATACCTTTTCTCCTCTTGCATCAAGCTCATCCCTTACATATCTTTTTATTCTTACATCTGACATTTCAAGCTGATATGTTCTCTCATCCTGTCTTGGTCTATTATCATTTATCATATCTCCATTTGGATTACTCATTGTAGCATCAGAATATAATAAGTACTCTCTAGTATTTGCCATCTTAATCTACCTCCTTTTTTTCTTTTTCAAAATAAAAATCTTTTCCCCATGCAAATATATATTTAGCTTCATCTTGTGAAATCCTATTTTCCCTATTTGCCATCAAAAGCTTAGCTTCACTTATCATATTTTTAAGATACACACTTTCTATCTTGTATTTTTCCATTTTATCTGTTAATAAATTTGAAAAATATATGAAATCATTAAAATCAAATCTTCTAGAAAATAAGAATTTTTTTTCTAATGAAGTTTTACTATTTTTATCATCCAATTTATTTTTAATTTGATAAATCATATTTGCATAAGCTCGTCCTATTATAAAAAAAGCCTTTTTCTCTTTAGTATCAAAATACTCTTTATTATCATCAAATAATTGTCCATGACTTGAATATGTTTTCAATAAATTCCACTCCTTTTCTAAGCAACCACATTCACATAAAAAATTATATATTTTATTAATATTTTTAATACAACCAAATTTTTTATGGTTATCCCTTACATAGTGATGCTTATATATATTCATAATTCTTTTGAAGAATAAATTTCTGTTTATTCTACTTCCATTAAATATCGCAGATAAAATTTTAAGTTCTTCTTTATCTGTTGTTTTTAATTCATCTCCAGAAACTTTAACAGTTGAACAATATTTAATAACAGAATATAAGCTAAACTTAGATTTATCATCAACTTCATCATATTTATCTATAAGATTAGATATTTTACTAAATCTTGAAGGCATTACATCGCTTATTGAATAGTTAATTCCAAAAAACTGATTATTTTGTTCATAAAAAACAATATCTACAGGAGCTTTACTCTCAGATAACCTTTTTATAACCATTCTTTCTTTTGTTGATATACTTTTTAGTAATCTTTCTTGTCCCTGTTCTTCATCAAATCCTTTTTCATATACTTTTGATGTTCTTGGATTATAGGTATGAGGTAAAAACATAACACTTTTTTTAAGCCAATAAGTACTTAAATTATTCTCTATATACTTTCTGCCTAATACCATAGACTCTAGACACTGCTTACATATAACTACTCCATTTTTATCCTCGGATTCTACATTAGAGTATACCTCTTTATCATTTGTATAGAATTTATATACTGCACTATTGTAGCATTTTCCCTCACTAGAACATATATGACATTTATGTTCTCCCTTTACCTCCTTAAAAGTTTGAGAATACATAATATCAATGAACTTATCTTCAAACAATTCTCTAGGAGTTTTATTGTCTATAAGTGCGATTAGAAAAATATCTTGACCTTTTTCTTGTATACATTTTTCTACTATATTTTTCATTTTTTCTTCATTTTTTTGTATTTCACAAAATTTACACAGACGCTTAATTTTAGATTCTTTATAATAATCTAGCCTAATTCCACCTCCTAAAAAAGCATTGCCTTCCTGATAAAAAAGTGAATCCTTTACTACATCCTCATAAAAATTCTTTAAATCTCCAACTGTAATTTCATCATTTCTAGTATTTATTCTAATAGGTAGAACATACTTTATATCTTTTAGATTTATCTTTTTCACTAAAAAATCTAGCATATCTATATCTTCTTTATTATCCTTGACATATTGACCTATATTTTTTATATGAGTAATCATTCTTTACCCTCCCTTCCTTATAAATACATTTATGTATAATATTATATATGAATGTATTTATATTTTCTATCTTTCTTTATTTTGTTCTTTTCATTTTAAAATATACTGATTTTTTTCATGTTATTTTATTTATCCTTATTTTAATGGAAATTTAATACCATTTATTTTGTTCTTTTCATTTGTTTTAAGCCTTATTTTATTGGAATATTAAGATTTTTAAGTTAATATAAATTTAATTAAATCTCTATTTAATACAAATATTAGAATAACAACAATCTAAACATCTACTCTTATATCTTGTAGCCTTTGGAAAATATCCCTTTGATATATCTACATATTCTTTTATTGTCTTTTTTAGGTTAGTTTTTAATTTATCTGTAATCTCAATTTCCTTTACAGTATTTTTATCTCTACAATAAACCAAATATCCTTTATTAACACTACATTTATACATTTCTTCTATCATTATGGAATACATAACAATCTGTGTTTTATAAGTATCGTAAATTTTATCATTATATTTAGCAAATTTATAATCAAGAGGAGCCATAGTTTTATCCTCTAAAGTTAATACCTCATCAACTATTCCCTTTATTTTCAATTCCTCAGATACTAAAGAAACATTTGATTCTTTTTTTGTAACATTCAAATTTTTTCTTAAATAATCCTTATTTTCACTTTGCTTTTTTTCATGAACATTTCTTCCTAATTGAACCTTGAACCTTTTTTCTTCATATTGCTCGATACCTAGGCACTTCATAAAATATATAAACCTCTTACAATATAAAAACTCAATAATCTGAGAAGGTGTTATATAATATATATTTTCATTAAAAGAATTTTGAGATAAGTTCATCTGTTACCAACTCATTATCAAATGCTTGTCCTATAAGCCCTGCCTTTTTAAGCTCTGCTCTACTCATAGGAAATACATATACAGAATCTTTTTCTAAATCAACCATATTTTCAGCTCTAAGCTTTAATTCATCTAAGTTATTATCATCTATAGTACCTAAGAATACACTTTTTTGAACTCTATAAAGACCTATATTCTTACATTGCTTAGCTATATCTCTTCTAGTTTTATCACTAGCAATATCATAAATTACCCATATAAGCACTTAAATAGCCTCCTTTTTTAGAATTCTATTAGCTATATTGTGACAATCAAATTGAATTATATTTTGGAACTCTATATTTCTACCTCTATGCTTTATCTTTTTTTGAAGATATTCATTATATTCTGATATTAACAGCTTCTTACCATCTTGATTTAAATAAAATCCACCGTTCTCCACTTCATCAAAAAAACTTTTTTTAACTTTTTTAGTAGAAAACAGCTTAAATACTATTTCATCTATATATACTCTATACATTTCTATCAAGTCAAAAACTAAAGCCTTTTTATTATAATTATCCGTATGCATTATACCTATATATGGGTCTAAACCTGATAAAATACAAGCTCTTTCTACATTTGAATACATTATTCCATACCCATAATTTAGCATACTATTAAACTCATCCTTAGCAGGGTTTTTACTTCTTCCTTTAAACCTATATTCCTTTGGAATTAGACTACTTAAAATATCGAAATATACCCTACTCGCACTTCCCTCATGCCCTTGAATACTTCCTCTTACTTCTTCTATACTTTTATTTTTGGATATATTATCTATACTTTCAATCTGATTATTTATTTTCTCTATAGCTTCCTTTATACTTTCTTTTTTATCATCATTTCTATTTTTAGATAACTTTTTTAGATGATCTATCTGATTCTGCATCTTTATGCTTATCCATTCTTTTACAAGCTCTAACCCCATAGTATTTTCCTGTAAAAATAACTGATTTCTTCTTATAGTGCTTATACTTCCTAGCTTTGAATGCCAAACTCTTGCAAGTGGCTTACCCGTTCTTTTTAAGAAAACTATATCTATATTATTCTCAACCGCAAGCTCTATAGCATCAGTACTTAACGCAGCTTTAGTAGTCATTAATATCTGTTCAACTTTTTTAGCTGAATACTCTTGCTTAGTATCATTATTCTTTACTTTAAAACACTCGCCTGTTTTAGATACATAAGTTCCAGGTGTATTTATTATAAGCTTCATTTATCCATCACTCCAATCTTATATTTTAGATTATGAATGATTTATTGGATATTTATTCTACATTTTTGGAATATTTTTAAAACTCTCAATAGAGAATGGTACTGATATTCAGTTTCAATCCTTGTTTTAGTGGATTATCTTTTCTTACTCATATCTGTTAGTTGAATCGTATCCGTCAAAGATTTACCGTCTTGAAATTAAAAATCCAGTATAACTAATTATAAAAATTAGTATACTGGACTTTTAATCTATTTTTTCTTTTCTATTTTTAATTCTTCAGGCAATGTATCTGACCAAGGCATCAGTCTTAATAAATTTTCTCTGGTTCTTTCTATATCTTCTAATTTTGACATCTCATTCATTAAATATAGAAGGTATTTTTCTGCTACTAAATCA
>NZ_JAOASI010000024.1 GCF_025210165.1 Tepidibacter sp. | reverse complement strand
GCCAACTATAGGAGTAGCTAAATCGTATCTAAAGATAAAAGGAATAGATTTTAATATGCCTGAAAATGAAAAGGGTTCATATAGTGATATAGTAATAGAAGAAGAGGTATATGGAAGAGCATTAAAAACTAGAAAAGATGTCAAACCTATATTTATTTCTTGTGGGAATTATATAGATCTAGAAACTAGTCATAATATAGTAATGAATTTAATAAATAACGAAAGTAGAATACCTATTCCTGTAAGATTAGCAGACCTAGAAACACATATACTTAGAAATGAATTGAAATAATTAATATGATGATTAAAGGGCAGATTGAAGAAATTCAATGTGTCCTTTTGAAACTATATTTGGACCATTTGCAGCTGAAGCACTATTAGGAAAGGCTTTCTTAGGAGGAGTAACAAACGGCTTTGAAAGCTGTTTAAGACAAAAAATGGAAAACGGAAAAATAGACCCTTGGACACTAGGGTTTGAGGTTGGAGTAGGAATTATAACCGCTGGACTTTTTCACGGTGGAGGAAAACTAATTCAAAAAGTAACTCCACATATTCCAAAAGTAAATCTTTCACAAGTATCACCTTGGCTTAAAAATGGAGCAACCAAAGTATTTAATGCAATAGATAATAATATAAATAAGGTCACAGAAATAGTAAATGAATTTGGAGAAAAAAATCTAGGAAAAGTTCAAAAACTAGCTAAAAAATTCGGAGAAGGATATGCAGAAAAAGCAAAGAACCTTGTAAATAGGGTAGATAACTTAGTGCCTCAAAAGGTTGTTACACCAGATGGGCGAGTTTATTATATTAAAAAGAGTGATATTGAACCAACTTCAGGAGGAAGTGGTTCTTCAAATAATAATACAAATAATAATACAAATAATAATACAAATAATAATACAAACAATAATACAAACAATAATACAAACAATAATACAAACAATAAGCAAAATGCTGAAGATATTGTAGAAGATGTCAGTAAGAATATAGATGATATTGATGTATACTATGATAAAGAATGTAATAGGTGGAGAGACAAGAAGAGTAAAAGATTTGTTGCAGATCCAAGTAAGAAAACAGATGAGGTTTTTAATAAAGATGGCTATGAAGTTAAGGATAACGAAAGAATAATTCCGGAAAAGGCTAATACATCAGGAGAATCTAGTAAGAATAATATAGATGAGGTCATTGAGGAGACGAATGAACCTGAGGTATTAAAAGGAAAAGACGTATATGGTCCACATTATGAAGAAGCTAAGCAATTGTTTGAAGAAAATCCAGAATTCTTTTCTAATCCTGATGAATCAATTATTGTTCAAGGAGAAGGTTTAAAAAAGCTAGAGATGATTATAATACTTTAGTTTCTCAAGGAAGTTTAAATAAAGGTCATCATAAACAAGGTCTTGCATTTGGTGGAGAAAATATAAATAGTAATATTACTTATACAGGGGAATCAACTATAAAAAGCAGTAAATTAGAAGAGTTAGATTTAGACTTCTATTCAGAAAATGGATATGGAAAAGAAAATGCTAAAATATTGAAAATATATAGAAATGAAAATGGTGTATATGTTTTTGGAAATAATCCAAGGCATACGAATGCTACTAATTTTCAAAAAAAAGTATTAAGTTGGCAACGTAAAAAAGGGATAAGAAAATAAAATCTGGATTGGAATGATAAATATATGGATGAAAAAGATGATATAATGTGCAAAGGAATATGGTATGGAAAGATTCCTGATAACATTAGCAATGAAGAATTGAGGCATAAAATTAATACTGGGAATGATGAAAAAAAGAAGCTATTAGCAATAATTGATTTATTAAAACTTGGAGATTTTTCAGCAAAACAATTATTAATTAAAATGATGAATGAAAGTAATAGTGATAGCGTAATAAAACTTTGTATTAGGGTATTTTGTTCAATTGCAAATCATAGTGATATTTATAAAAATGAAAACTTGGAAATGTTATTAAATCTTGATGAGGATTCTGTTAATGTATTTGTAACATATTCAAAACAAGCATTATCATATGAGATTGTTCCATACTTACTTGCACTTTTAGAAGAATGGGAAGATACTTATATTGAAACTACAATAAGAGATGCATTACAAGATATATTAAATTATCAAGAATTAATTCCAGTAAGTGCTTCTGTTGATGAAATAGGAGAAATTTTTATAAATAAAAGAGATAGAATAGATATAGAAAAATATTACTATAAAGGAGATTTAGCATTTCCAGGAGTATTAACAAAACAATTAATAGATGCAAGTGCTATTTCGAGAAAATACGGAACAGAATTAAAAGAAATTACTATTCCAACAATACTTTCAATTTGGAGTGGTATTGAATGTCCTGTACAATACTATACAATGGTAGATGATGAAACTATGAAAAAAGTATTTGATTATGTCAAACGACTTTCAAAAATAAATTGGGAAAAAGGGTGTAAATATTTTTATGGACATAAAGTAAATGTAAAATAGGGTTCTGGTGCAAAAACTAAAACAGTAATATAATTATCCCAAAATTTATAGATTAGAGAAACGATTATGCCCGAAAACTCATTTAAGTGGAAGCACTTTGAATCAGAAATAATACTTTTATGTGTGAGATGCTATTTGAAATATTAAATTTTATATAACCACAAAACACCTCTAACACAAAGTGAATACATAAGTTTTTCTTGTTATTTAATTTTTAAGTTTTCAAGGTGAAATTGATTTTAAAATCTGTTAAGAAATTTTGACTGTTTGAGCGATAGCGAGTTTCAAAATTTTAAGATTTTAAAATCAATTGAGCCTATGAAAAGTAAAAATTAAATAAGGAAAAACGTTGTATTCATTTGTGGTAGAGGCGGTTAAGAACAAAATTAAGATGAATAGACAGTTGGTTACTATATAAATCTCACTAAATACTTTACATTTCTAGGAGAGAGAATAGTCTTATTGTATTTTCAATATATTTAGTTTCTAAACTGAGAAGATATAAACTGTAATTTACTTAGTAGTATTTATATAATAGGCATATGCATATATTAATTTTCATAGATAGGATATAAGGGTGGGCAAAATATGGAAATAGAACAAATTCATGATTTTAATTGTAGTAATGAAAGTGAATTTATGATAATACAAAATATATTAAAAGAAAAAATCGAACTAAAAAATGAGTTTAAAGAAAATGAAATAAATATTTGTGCAGGTGTAGATTTAGCTTACTGGGAAAAGAATGGACAATCATATGGCGTATGTAGTATAGTGGTTTTAAATTACAAAACTAAAGAGGTTCTAGAGAAAGTTTCTAGTTATGGAAAAATAATAGTTCCTTATGTTGCAGGATTTTTAACTTTTAGAGAATTACCTTTAATCATAGAAGCAACTAAAAAATTAACTTTAGAACCTGATTTATTTTTATTTGATGGTAATGGGTACCTTCACTATAATCATATGGGCATAGCAACACATGCTTCATTTTTTTTAAACAAGCCAACTATAGGAGTAGCTAAATCGTATCTAAAGATAAAAGGAATAGATTTTAATATGCCTGAAAATGAAAAGGGTTCATATAGTGATATAGTAATAGAAGAAGAGGTATATGGAAGAGCATTAAAAACTAGAAAAGATGT
>NZ_JAOASI010000023.1 GCF_025210165.1 Tepidibacter sp. | reverse complement strand
GGGGTTATATAAATGTTAAATGAAAAGATAGTTCAAATACTTGTAGATAGAATAAAGAATGGTGGTATTAATCCACGAACAAATAAACCTATGCAATTAGAAGATATAAAAATAGAAGCTTATAGAATAGAAGTTGAAAAACACATGATAGATTAAAGGTACATTTAACAACATTAGGACCACAAAAATGGGTTCTTTTTTTATTGCAAGAAAGGAGGTGATATATTGGACCAAAATCTTATATTAAGAATAATAGATTCGAATTTTAATTTACTAGGTGAAATTAATCCAGAGTACTTCTTTATTCATGAAGAATTTAATTCTTGTGGAAAGTTCGAATTAAGAATTAATAGACATAAAAAATATGTTGAGCACCTTCAAGAAGGTAATATTGTATTTTTGAATGAAGAAGATGCTGGAATTATTGAACACAAAGAAATCCAGGTTGATGAAGCTGGGAAAGTTTCAGAGGATTGGTTGATAAAAGGATATACTCTAAAAGGTATTTTAAGAGATAGAATTACTATTCCTATAGGTGATAATGCATATGATGAAATAACTGCAGATGCAGAATCGGTTTTAAAGCATTATATTGAAAATAATATTGTAGCTCCTACAGATCCACTTCGAAAGATCGATAGTCTTGTATTAGGAGAAAATAAAAAAAGAGGAATCAATACAACCTGGAAAAGCAGTCATAAAAATCTAGCTGAAGAACTAAAAAAAATATCTTCATATACAAATTTAGGCTTCCAAATGAAAATTGATTTTATAAAGAAAAAGTTTGTATTTGATATTTTAGAAGGGAAAAACCTCACCCAAAAACAACAGGTTAATGATCCTGTACTTTTTAGCATTGATTTTGCAAATATCAAAAGTCAAAATTATGTTGAATCTAGCCTGGATCATAAAAATTTTGCTTATGTAGCTGGGCAAGGTGAAGGGAAAGACAGACAAATTAAAACTGTTGGAACCTCTGCTGGATTAAAGAGAAAAGAAATATTTATAGATGCTAGAGACATAAACACAGGACTCCATGAAAGAGGGCTTCAAAAGCTTAAGGAATATCAAAAAATAAAAACTTTCGAAGGGGAAGTGTTAAACACTGGACCGTTTAATTATAAAGCAGATTGGGATCTTGGAGACATTGTTACCTTACAAAATAGAGATTGGGGAATAACAATTGATGCGAGGATTACAGAAATCAAAAAAACTTACTCTGAAAATGGGCTTGATATCGATGTGAATTTTGGAAATAAGATTCCAACAATTTTGGATAAAATCAAAAGAGAAATAAGAAATTAAAGGTAGGTGTATATATGGAAAACTTCAAAAACTGCCCTCATTACACGGTAATGGAAAACCTTGAAAAAAGAGTTGGAACTTTAGAGATATCAGATGCTACAAAAGGGCAGAAAATAGAAAACTTAATAGAAAAAATAGACAGTCTAACAAGCTGGATAAAAGCCCTAATAATGTTGTTTGGAACTTCATTAGTGGGCTTTTTCTTTTGGTACATACAGAACTTAGGGAATAAAAATATAGGGGGTTGATTACATGAAAAATATAAATGAATACATAGAGTTAATAGTACTTGTAACACTTGTGGCATATTTATTTTTAGGGGCTTTTTATTTGAAAGATAACAGTAATACAGATTTGATTATTGGTGCTTTTTTAGGCGTTCTTGGAAGTAAAAAAGTAGATAAGATTAGAGGAGATGAATAAATATGTTATTAATAGATGGAAAGATAACAAAAAACTTTAATATAAAAGAATTTAGATGTAAAGGTAATGGAGAAATATTGCTTAATCAAGAGGTAATTGAACACATACAAAGACTTCAAAAATTTAGAGATTGGTATAATAGACCCATGACTATAAACAGTGGATTTAGGACAGTGGAATATAATAGAAAAGTTGGAGGAGCAAAAGCTTCACAACATCTAAAAGGACTAGCAACTGATATAGCATTACCTAGAGAGTTCTATAGTTTCAATAAAACTAGACAGGATGAGTTTTTAGATCATATAAAACAGAAATGGTTTGAATTATGTGATGAGAATGGAGTTAATGGTGGAGTAGGGATATATAAAACTTTTATTCATTTAGATAGTCGCACAACAAAGAGAGCATTTTGGGATATGAGACAATAGAAATAAAAAGGAGTTGTAGTTAAAATAGGATAGTTATCAGGGGCTATCCTATATTTTTTAACTTTACATCGAACGTATGTTTGTTATAAAATGAGTATGAGGTGATTTAGATATGAAATTAAAAGAGATTACAGATATAGATCTAATTGTATTTTTAGTAACAAAGGGACATCTAATTAATAAAAGTAAAAAAGAAGGTAACAAAAGTATAATTTATTTTGAAGACAATAAAGAACTTCAAAAGAACATCTTAAAATTTGTAAATAGAAATGAAAATATCAATATATCAGATTATCAAGCTGCACATAGAAGAGTAAAAACGCTTTTATATGCTAATAAGAACTAACAGCTTTAAACTTTCAACTCTCATCTTTTAACAAAATAAATTTAAGTTAAAGGAGAGATTTATTATGAAAATGTTAAAACCACCTATAAGCAGAATGGGAGGAAAATCTAAATTAAGAAAACAGATTATAGAACTTATACCTAAGCATATTTGCTATGTAGAAGTTTTCTTTGGTGCCGGCTGGGTTTATTTTGGTAAAGAAACCAGCAATACTGAGGTTATAAATGATATTGATTCAGAGCTTATCAATTTATTTAAAATGATAAAGTATCATGAAGAAGAAGTAAGCAGATTATTAGAATATGAAATTTTTTCTAGAGATTCATTTGATTATTATTTAAATCAAGATTCTAAGTATTTAACAGAAATTCAAAGAGCAGTAAGGTTTCTATATATAATAGGTTGTTCTTTTGGAGCTAAAGGAAAGCACTTTGGATATGGAGCTACTAGAAAACCTACACAAAAAATATTCAATGAGGATTTAAAAGTTATTAGAGATAGGTTGAAAAATACATATGTAGAGAATTTAAATTTTAAAACCCTAATAGAAAAATACGATAGAGAGGGTACATTCTTTTTCTGTGATCCTCCTTACTGGAAAACATGTGGTTATGACAATCCTTTTACTTGGAAGAATCATTTAGAATTAAAAAATACTCTTCTAAATATTAAGGGTAAATTTTTACTTACTTTAAATGATTGTCCTCAGATAAGAGAATTATATAAAGAGTTTAATATTCTAGAAACAGAAGTTATGTATACTGTTTCTAAATCAGAAAAAGGAATAAAAAAGCATAATGAATTAATAATAACGAATTACTAAATAGATAAGACTGCTACAATGTATCACATATGACCACCGATGTTTATAAGTGAATTTTCTGCAAAAACTTTTATAAAAATAGATTATCTTGTAATAAAAACAGCTACATTACAAAATACAAGTTTATTGGAAGGATTTTATTTTAAATAGTAGAATACATATGTGATTAAAACTAAAAAAGGGGGAATACAAATGAAAATCAAACAATTAGTAGCAGGAGCACTAGTAGCAGCTACAGTTTTAGGAGGGAGTATAGTTTCTTTTGCAGGATGTGTGAGCCATGATTATGGTAAAGCTGTATTGGTAAAATCAGAATACAAGTCTCATAGAGAATGTACAAATAAGAATCATCAATTGCCTACTTGTGACATAGTAACTTATAAAGATAAATATGAACTTAAATGCAAAAAATGTGGTGAAAAAGCAGTGATTTTCGACACTCATACAGAGCATGTTTCTGCACCATAAAGTCCATTTAATGAGACAATTAAAAAACTAGGCTAATTAACCTAGTTTTTTAATTGTCTATAGAATCTTAAAGTAAAGTTTTTTATCTAATATTTCTCAAGTGCATTATTCCCTAAAACCCATTCTGCTTTTACCTGTATTTCTTTATAATTTTCAATAACAGATTGTATATCTTTCTTTTCTTCAATAGATAGATAGTTGGAACTATACTTTAGGTGATTTTCCAATTTATCAATTGAAAAGTCTAAAGAATTTATAATTATTTTGAAATTTTGCAAATGATTAACAAAAGAGTATATATTTGAAGTAGTTATATATCTATCTTAGATATTTGATTGAAAAAATCAATAAGCTTATAATAATAATTTTTACTTACACTGTAAGTTTCATTTTCCCAACTTATATAAGTACTTTTTCCAACCCCTAAAATTGTGGCAGCTTTTCTTGTAGAAATAGTTTCTTTTTTTCTCCATTGTTTAAGTTTCTTGGGATAGTTACTTATTAAAAATTTAGAGTATCCATTGCAACATATATAATCTAAATCGAAAACTTGTCCAAGTTTAAATATAGCTTCTCTACTTGGATGGATACAATCACATTCATATCCTTGTATAGCTCCTTCGCTTAATCCAGTTAACTTTGATAAATCTGATTGAGATAAGTCTTTTAATAACCTTCCTTTTTTTATTCTAGATCCAATAGTATTTTCATTAACATGTGAATATAATTCTTTATAATAGTTAATAATAAAGGGTTTAACTATTGCAGTTTGGTGGGGAGAGCAGAAGCTATATGTACAGGTTATTTAGCAGGTCATAATAGTGTTAGAAACACAATAGGTATTCCTTTATTACAGCTGCCTGTAAACATAGCTATTGGAGATATTATATCCTATGGAAATGAAATGATGTGTAAAGAAGGAGGAGATAGACTTAGATTTACATTTGCAGGATCTATATTCTTTGAAAGAATGAAGGAGAGAAATTTATATACAAACGATCCTGATCTACTGTATGAAAGAATTAAAAAGGTAGGACTTTTAAACATATATGATGATAAATTAGTTTAATTGATCAAAATAAAGATTAATACAAATATGTATAGCTAAAAATCAAATTTAAAGAATAATAAAAGAGAAGAAAATCTTCTCTTTTATTATTTTTTTGATAAAATTTATATGTTTACATATTGGACTATATGATAAAATTGAGGATATAAAATTTATTTAGTCTAAGTAAAAAAATGAGGTGATATATTATGTTTGAAAGTACAGATAATAAAAAAAATATATTAGATGGTAAAAGGCCATTACCTAATTATACATTAAAAAGTATAAGAGAGCATCTGCTTTTAGAATGGACATATAATTCAAATGCTATAGAAGGAAATACATTGACCTTACAAGAAACTAAGGTTGTTTTAGAAGGTATAACAGTTGGGGGTAAAAGTTTAAGAGAACATCTTGAAGTAGTGAATCATAAAGAAGCAATACTTTATGTAGAAGATATAGTAAGAAAAAATGAAGCATTTTCTGAATGGAAGATAAAGAACATTCATAGACTTGTTTTGAAATCAATAGATGATGAATATGCAGGAGTGTATAGAGATCAAAAAGTAATTATTGCAGGAGCAAAGCATGAACCACCAGAACCAATGATTATTAAAGAAGAAATGGAAAAGCTAATAAATTGGTATAATAACGAATCTCAAAGATTGCATCCAATTGAAAGGGCAGCACTTCTTCATGTTATATTTGTAGGAATACATCCATTTATAGATGGCAATGGAAGAACATCAAGACTTTTATTAAATTTAGAACTTATGAAAAATGGATATCCACCTATAGTAATAAGAAATGAAAACAGAATAAAATATTATAATGCTCTTGATAAAGCACATACAACAAACCAACATGATGATTTTATAGACTTAGTAGTTGAAGAAGTAAATAGAACTTTAGACTTGTATTTAAAGTTAATATAAAAAAATATGCAATTATGTGTGTAAATATTCGTAAAATAAGTAGAGGATTTACACACATTTAATTACATTAATAGCAGAACTTTATAAGATACAAAGAATAATTCACAATATATATAATTATTTTAATCTAATTTGCTATACAGATTTCAGATATGCTTGGATTATTTGCTTCTAGTAGTGATTCAACAATTAATAACTTCATTTTAATATGTTCTGGAGTATCTAGAGTAATAAATTGATATAGCATGCAACAGAAAATAATAGGAGATGAGAATATAAATATATATATAAAATAATATTTAAATATATCTCCAAGGTATTCAAAGGCATTATCTGTTTTAAGAACTAGTCCAAACATGGTATTCACAAAAGTGAGTATACTTCCAAGTACTACTATTAGTATAGGAAGTATATACTTATCATAAAACTTATTTTTTTTCATCTTTTCCAGTTTACTTTCTAACAAAATTTTCTCTCTAATTAAATCATGTGCACAATATTTTTTTAAACTTTCCTCCATAAGAAAAATTTCTTTGTCTCTCAATCTATGTTTGGTTTCACCTATAAGATCAAATGTATTATCAGTAAATTTCACATAAACCGAATCTCTAAAAAAAAATAATTTTAAAAATCCAATATATATCTTTGTAGTTAAAAAGAAGCCCTATCAAATAAGATATAGATAAGCAAGTTTAAGATTTAAAATTACTTATAATAACTTCTAGCATTAACAAGAGATTGAGTTTCTATAGTATTGGAATTATTATGATTAAAATAATCTACGATAAAATTTTTAATTTCTTGTATAGATGTTCTGGCTTTATATTCGTAAAAGTAAGTTTTATGTTTATTCCAAACATTTTCTTGTGGATTTAACATAGGTGAATACGGTGGTAGATTTAATATAAATAATGTATCTGCATAGTTTTCAATAAATTCTTTAACAGCTTTAGACGTATGAATTCTAGCATTATCCCAAATCATAAATACCTTTTTATTCTTGTTATGATCTAATAGTTCTTTTAAAAAGTTAATGATTTCAATAGAAGTAATGTTCTTATCAGAAGGATATACATTTACAATAGAATCAAAGTTTTTACTGATTTCAGTAGCTCCAATAATATTAACACCCTTGCGAGTACCATTTCTCTCAATTACAGGGGGTTTCCCAATAGGGCTCCAGCTACGATAGTTATTAGATTCTACTCTGATTTTAGTTTCATCCTGAACATATAAAACTGTATCCGATGTATTCTCAATAGTGTCTAGTAACTTTTTTTAAAAGCTTCTTGAAGCTCTGGATCTCCTTTGGTAGGCATATATTGTCCTCGTTTATATGAGAAACCTATTTTAATTAACATTTGTCGTATCCATTCAGCACAATATTTTTTGCCAAATGTAGTAGCAATATATTTAGAAAGCATATGAGTATCCCATGTAGAACTTAAGAACCCAGAATCTTTAGGATCTTTATTGACTACAGTATCTTTCAAATCCTTTAGCATTTCATCTGGAAAGCTACTTGTTGTACTACCCTAATTATCAATAAGATAGTCAATGCCTTCTCTATTCCCTGTATTAATGTATATTGTTACTGAAGCTATTAATCTATTTATAATCTTGGCTATACTGGTTGTATGAATACCTTGATATCTCATAATTACAGCTTTTCTGGAGTTTTTAAAATACAATAAAATTATTTTTAGAGATAAACTTGGTTATCTATATGAAAGTTAAAAATATAACCTTATCTTGGGTTGTACTTAAAATAATAGTTTTATTTGTTAAAATTTCGATCAAACTCATTATTCCTGCATTAATACTTAAAAAAATAGCTGAAAAAATCTATAAATTTATGCATAGCCATTCTTTATCAATTTTTATATTTTTATAATTTATTTTAGGTATGTAAAGAATGAAAAAACAAGTTTTATAGAAAATATTTACTCTATAGTCTTTATTAATTAATGATCTTCTTTGAATATATTTATTTGAATAAATTAGAAATAATAAATTTATGAAACTTATTGTAGAATATATAATTTGATTTGTGATTAATAATGAAATTAATATAGATAACAAAAAGATAGATATAATAGATATAAACAATCGCGTTTTATTTTCCACAGTTCTAACCTCCTATACTTTCTTTCAATATACTTAATTCTTGATTATTATTCAAAATACTTAGATGTATATGGTATAATTATACAATATATCTAATATAAGTCTAAATTGCAACAATATCTAGTATGAGTCTTATAATATGAGAGTTAAATAATTAAAATATATAAGCAAATATATAGGGGAGTGAGATTTGTGATAAGGAATGAGATTAACGATAAACTAAATTCTATAAAAAAAGATATTAATGCATATGTACATAACGAATTAAAAAATAGTAACTCATGTAATTTAACAAAATATGATCTCATATCATTAATAGACTACTATTACTATAAGCAATATTTAGTACAGTTAGTATCATCTGAATTTGAAGGATATTTAAAGGGTAGAGGTAATATGAAATTAAATAATGAATACATAATTAAGGATACAGTTTCTAGATTTAGCAGTAATATATCTAAGATTATAAATTCTATTAATTTAATTATAACTAATGAAAATATAGAATATGAAATTGGAAATTTATCAAGTAAAATATCTGATTTATATCGACATATTGATTTGTTAATAAACTATAATGAGTTAGACTATGCTATAAATGCATTTAAAAATTTAAGATATGAAGCTATAATACAAAGTGAAGATGCTATAAGATTTTATTTTGCTAAGAATTTTGCCAACAATCATTCTTTAGAAGCTTGGTATAACATGAATCTTTTTTACGATCCTAAGAGAAAAGACATAGATTTAAGAAAAATTCAAAAGGCAAATGGAGACATAGTACTTTGTGAAAATAATTTAAATATAATTTGTAGACAATATCAGGAAGAATTTGATTTTTTAAAATGCAGAGATATAAAAAATGCTTTTTATTCTTTTGAAGAATTTCAAAAGGTTTGGTCATACTTATATCTAAAATCTACTATACAAAATAATAAAAATTTGAAAAGAGTTAATGTGAAATATAATCAATATATGAATGATAGAGTCTCTAAATCTAGAGGAATTAAAGATTTTACAAATCAATTACAAAATATAGATAAGCATGATAAAGGAATAAATATAGATGAGTGCATAAATATTATAGAAGAAAACAAGGAAATTTTATTAAAAGAATGTAGTGAATTGACAAAAATAGAAGAGAAAAAAATAAAAATTATACTTGAGGATTTAGTATTTGATAAAATTAAAAATATACAGGAAGAACCTATTTTTTCAACAGAAACTAAATACTATTTTTCGCCATGTATAATAACTTCGATTAATTTGAAATTTTTATTACAAAAATTATTTATAAGTAAGTATAGCAAAATATATACAAAATTACATAGCGAATTAATAGAGCCTTATTTATGTTCAAAAGTAGGAGATTTATTTAGAGAAAATAAAGATTTTATTGTTAAAGAACCTAAAGAATATTTTAAAACAACAGACTCCTAAGGACAAATTGATGTAATTATACTAGACAAAAAAAATAATGATTTATTAATAATTGAAGTTAAGAACCATATTGCCAAATTAAGAATGGATAAAGTAATTAAACAAGGATATTTAGAAAAAGACATTCTAGAAAAAAAGGGTAAACCTGTAGAACAATTAGAAAGACAAAAAAATTGGTTAGAAATGGTATTGTTTTGAAAAAAATCTTTGAACTAGAATATGATGTTATACCTAGAAATATTTATAAAGCTTATGTTGAATTTTATTATAAAGGAACATTTCAATTTTATAAAAATTTAAAAGAACATAACATAATGTTTTTACCTTATGATGTACTTAAGTTAAATAAAAAAATTATTAGGAGCGATATGGGAAATATATATAATTTTTTTACAAATTTAAAATTTATTAATTTTTCAGATTATGAAGAAATAGATACAAAAATTAATATTGGTAAATATAACTTTATAATTCCAATGTTTTATAATGATAAAATTAAAAGAGTTGTTATGAAAAAATGGTTTCCTAGAAATAAACCATGTTTTTGTAAAAGCGGTAAGAAATTCAAAAAATGCTGTGGGAAAAATACTCCTTATATATAAAAATTATACAAACACAATATAAAGTAAGTATGAAATTATGCTATATTATGGTAAA
This sequence comes from Tepidibacter sp., assembly GCF_025210165.1. Lineage (GTDB taxonomy): Bacteria > Bacillota > Clostridia > Peptostreptococcales > Peptostreptococcaceae > Tepidibacter_A. The sequence goes on along the minus strand of NZ_JAOASI010000023.1, from coordinate 6,585 downwards.
ATATACACGTAACTAGAAAATGAATTATAAATAGAGGAGAATTGATCATGCCTTTGACGTTGGAAGAACAATATAATATTTATAATGATTATGATGGAATTGAAATGAAAGAGAATAGTAGAAACGTAAACTTTTATTTAAGAGGAACTAATAGAATAGTAGGGTCTGAATATCCTATAAAGACAGATAAAAACAAAGATAAGGTTTTAAAAGGTGGTTATATAAGAATAAGAAATCTTTTAGAAAACAATCTTATGAAACAAGAGAAACATGATGAATTGATGAACAAAGCTAGTCATTCTTCTGATAAGAATGAACAAAAGTACTCAAAAGGGTGTATAAGTACATACGATTTATCAGAAGAAGAGTTCAGAAAATTAATTGAATTAAACGTAAAACTATTGAGAACAGAATTATCCAAATAAAAAATTATGCTTATTATGGAAAGTCACACTATAAATAATTAGGAGGTAAGTATGTCTGGTTATCCGATTGAGATAGAAAATTTTCACAATACAATACTAAAGCTAAGAGGTATTTCTACAATAGAAAGTGGTGTAGAAAATTTAGAGCCTATAGATTCAGAACTGTTGAAGTTATCCGACTTTTCACATTTACCTCATGCTTCACTTTTACGTACAAACGGAGGATTAAAAGATGAAGTACTTATTCAATTTGAGTTTTCGACAGATTATTCATTAGAAAGCTTTCAGTCATTGGAATTTATTGCTTGGTTTGTTCGAGATTGTGCAAGAGGTGGTACTAAGATTCAATTAAGACCTTTTGCACTTCCTCCGGTAACACCATTAGGAAGGCAACTTGGAACTACACTGAAATTTCATATAGATTTATTCATAGATGGTATTGATGAAACTTTAGAACCAGCATTCAAAGAAATTAATAATTTAAACAAATCAATAAATATATTTATTGACATGTATGATATTCCTCTAAAAGATTAGTACTTAGTATATAGTTGCAAGGATTTTATTAATGTAGCTACTTGATATAATTTTAACTTTATACATAGCTAAGAAGCTTAAAACTCCTCCTATTGCTTCTTTAAATCCTTTCAATCCATCCACACAAAAGATAAGCACATCTTGAATACCTCTATTTTTAAGGTCATTTAAGACAGAAAGCCAAAACTTACTGTTTTCATTTGCTCCTATCCATATTCCTAATACTTCTTTTTGACCATCTAGATTAACACCAATTACTACGTATGCTGCCTTTACTATAATTTGTTTTTCTTCTCTAACTTTATAATGAATAGCATCCATAAATATGAAAGAATAAGTACTCTCTAGATCTCTATTCTACCATTCTGAAACTAGGGGTAGTATTCTATTGGTTATATTTGAAACTGTTTCTGCACTAATATCTACACCATAGAATTTTTCTATTTGCTCTGATATATCTCGAGTAGTCATTTCGCAAGAGTATAGTGATATAATTTTATCTTCTATTCCATCAACAGTTCTTTGATGCTTAGGTACTATTTTGGGTTCAAATTCTCCGTTTCTATCTCTTGGAATATCTATTTTTATTGGTCCTAATTCAGTTTTAAAAGTTTTCTTTGAATATCCGTTTCTGATATTATTACTTGTCTTTTCTCCTATATTATATTTTCCATATCCAAGAGCAGTGTCCATTTCTGTTTCTAACGCTTCTTGAAGTATATGTCTAAACATATCTTTCATAGCTTCTGGAACTTCGTTAGCACTAGTAAAATTTTGTTCCTTCACATAATTTCTTAATAATTCTTTCGACATATTCTCCATAAAAATAACTCATCCTTGTTATAAATTATTATCTTAATTATTAACAAGAAGAAGTTATTTTAATTCACTTTACACAAAGTTTTTTACACAACCGAATAGGTAAGTTAGAAATTTATAAAAAATACAGGGTTAATTACCCTGCAAAAGTTAGATATACACCAACACCCGAAATAAAGCGGCCTATAGCCATATAGGATGCTGATGCTATTTTATCTCCAACTATTTTTCTCATAACTTTAGCTTTTCTGTTCTCCCAGAAAAAATCAGGTTTTTTAACAGTAGATATAATTGTATATAAACCAATTAATATAAATAAAATAGACATTTTAAAATACCTCCTTATTTTTCAAAAGCAATACCAAATTTTAACATTTACATACATATTATAGCAATAGTCCTTAAGAACTAAGAAAAAATATATGAAAAATGTTGGAGCAACAATATAAGTATTGAAATAAAAAAGGAATTGCTATTAAAAAATTTTCCTGAAAGATAATGGATCTTCACCATATTCATTAGGCCCAACAGTTCCTCGTTTGAATAATATGCATAAAATTAAAAAGATATTATAAATTGGAATAAGTAATAATAGTGCATGTAGTGAGGATTTATTTAAATCATGTAAACGCTGGATGATAAGACAAGTTATGCTTAATAAATTTAATTTATTTATTATGTTATGGAGCAAATCTAAATTATTATAACCAAATAATCTATGTGGATATAAAGCTGTCAATCCTATAAAAAATATAGTAACAGCAAAAATATGCCCAATAAAAAGACCTCGACTTAAACGACCTTTAAGAGAAAAAAATCTATGCATTATATCATCTCCTTTTTCTGAAATATACAAATACTGTATCATTATACCAAATATAGGGGTTCGACGTAACTAGTCTGTGAAACTAAAATAAGGTTATATCTAGGAAAAAGGAGGAGAAATTATGAAAATAAAAGGAAACATAGAAGTCGAAATAGATATAAAAGATAAAGAAGCACAGGAATTTATTAAAGAAACAATACTAATGATGGGTGAAGAAAATTATCAATCAAGAGGTGAAAGCAATCATCTAGCTTTTTTATATGGTATAGCGGAAACTATTTATAAGTTTTTCATAATTTCACCACCTTGTTTCATAATTATACAAATACTAGATAATTATAACAAATTACAGGTGAAATGTAAATGTTTTCTATTTGTGGGATAAAATCTTCTTAAGGGGTAAAGACATGAGGAAGGATATAAAAAGCTTATTATACAGATAGGAAGAGTACAGTTGATACCAGGATTACTGAAATTAAAAAACATACTCAGAAAAGGGCCTAAGCATAGATGCTAATTTCGGAAATAAAATTCCAACAATTTTAGATAAAATCAAAAGAGAAATAAAAATTTAGAAATTAAACACAATGACGGTGTTATTTTTAGTTTAAGGGAATTTTTATCCCTTTTTTTAATATATTAAATTGAGGAGTTGATATTATGAATGAGCATTTGCTAAAAGAAAATCAAGAAATATTCAAAAAACTAAATATTCCTAATTGGCATAAGGAAGGAATAACAGGAAAAGGAGTAAATGTAGCCATACTTGGCTATGGTGGAGTTATGGAGGATAAAAAAACATATTTAACAAATATAAATCCTCCTGCAGATGGAGGAAGTTATCATGATGGAGACGAACTTATAAACTCCGTTGCTCCAGATGCTAAAATTTACTCTATTAATATATTTACAGGAAGTTGGAAATTTGAAGATGCTCTCAGATGGATTCTGAAGAATGATATAGATATAGTATGTACCTCTATTGTTAAAAGTTCCTGGAATTATGAACTAGAAGAATTATCTAAGCAGCTATATGAAAAAGGTGCAATTATGGTAGATAGCTCTGACAATGTAGGAAAAAAAGATAGTATAGGATGGCCTGCTAAAAGTCCTTATTGGTATGCAGTTGGAGCATATTTTAAAGGTGATAAAGCAGGGTATTCAAGCTATGGGAAAGAGTTAGATATATTAGGATATACTGATTTAGGAGTACATGTAAAAGAGGACCATATAGTACCTATAAGTCATACAAGCGGAACTACTCAAGTAATAAGCGGGATGGTAGCACTATTGAAAGAGGCTTATCGGATAAACAACGAAGGTTTTAAGCAGTACATGCAAGAGAATTCTATAGATTTGAATACTCCTGGATGGGATAAAGAAACTGGATGGGGATTATTTAAGTTAGAAGAAAAATCTAATATTTATAAACTTAAATTTCCTAAAAAAGAATATGCACAAGAAAAAGAAGAGGGTGAAAGTGTGGATGATATTAAATTTAAAGATATACAAAACCATTGGGCAAAAGAAGATATACAAAAGGTTGTTGCAGCTGGATTAATGAATGGATATGAAGATGGGATCTTCAAACCAGATGAATCTGTTACAAGAGCTGAAATAGCAACTATTTTAACTAGGGCTTTAAAACTATAAATATAAAAAGAGGGAATTTTAATGTATAAAGATTTAATACTAAATACTACTATAGCATGAATAGGTATTAGATTTGTTTAATAGGAGATTGAGATAAAATAATTCAAATCCTTGCTATATTAATGATTACTGACTATTTAACTGGAATGAGTAAAGGAATATTAAAATGTAAATATACAAAGTGATGCAATTACTGTAGTAATGAGTAATATGTATAATACTGTATTTTTTGATAAATATAATAGATAGAATTTAAAAATACGTATATAGATTAAAATACACTACTCATAATAGTAAGTAGTGTATTTTTTGTCCTAATTTAAATAACAATTCTCTATTTGGATGGATACAATCACATTAATACCCTTGTATAGCTCCTTCGCTAAATTCAGTTAATCTTGATAAATCACATACAACAAACCAAAATGATGATTTTATAGAGTTAGTAGTTGAAGAAATAAATCCTAATCTCTAAAACATCAATAAATATAGTAACTTCTTATATCCACTCTACTATTTTATCCATAGACTGTCTAGTTTTTGGTCTTGGTTCTTCCTCTCTATATCCAAAAGAAACCATGCAAGATACACTAAATTCATCCTTATTTATTACTCCTTCATCACTTAAAATTTGATCAACCTTTTTTCTATCAAAACCTTCTATTGGGCAAGAATCAATTCCTATCTGTGCTGCTGAAATCATCATATTAGTAAGTGGAATATATGTTTGTTTACAAGCCCAATCAAACATGGCTCTATTACTTTCAGTAAGTTTAAAATCATTTTCTTGAAAGTTTTTATAGAACTGACTTTTTAATTTAATAATGTCTTCAGGAAGCTGTTGAACTTCTTTCATAAAATTAACTATATATTCTGAGCTATAAATCATATCTTTATTCTTCCTAGCAAGAATAATAACAAAATGACTACTAGTAGGTAATTGCTTTTGAGCACCCCAACAAACAGGTTTGATTTTTTCTCTCATATCTGAGTTCTGTAAAACTAGGAACTTCCAAGGTTCAAATCCAAAAGAACTAGGAGATAATCTAGCTGTTTCGAGTATAAAATCAAAATTTTCACTAGATATTTTTTTATTACTATCAAATTCTTTACAAGCATGTCTGAAATAATTAGCTTCTATAACTTTTTCTTTTATATTGTTCATATAAAGAAACACCCCTTTTAAAAAATATTATTTATAAGAATAACTTTCTTCTTTAAAAATATACCCAGCAAGTCTAATTGTATTCAGTTGTATATATTAAAATTTATTATAATCAATGCAAAATAAAAATTTTAGTTATTTTCACTATTATACTCAATTAAGGTCTCATCTTTTTTAGCTACATCAACTCTAACTTTATAACTTAGATTAATATTTTTTTAAAACCTAAATCCCATGAAAACCTCATTATAGTAGATATTTAAAAGATTTAATATGAGGATATGTTGTGGTAAAATATGACTAGGCTAAACAAAATAATGTGGCTATAAAATATCTTATAGGAGTGGAGGAATTAAGTATAAATGAGAAGTTTAGATTATCAGATATGTTTTTAAATTATGATAAGAAGATTGAATTAGATTACCAAAGGAGTGAATATTATAATGAAAAAAATATTATTAATATCAATATGTATTATGCTACTTTTCACAGGTGCAATATATGCAAAGGATATTAACGAAATAAGCTTAAATGGCGAAATTATAACATTTCATGTTGAGCCAATTAGGGAAAAAGGAACAACGCTTGTCCCTATGAGAACTATTTTTGAAGCATTAGGAGCAACTGTAACATGGAATAGCAAAGATAAATCTGTATCTGCAGTAAAGAATAATATTAATGTATGGTTGCAGCTAAATAGCCGTACAACAAAGATTAACGATGAAGAATTTACTTTAGAAATTGCCCCTAAAGTCGTAAATGGAAGCACTTTGGTTCCAATAAGGTTTGTTACTGAAACATTTGGTGAAGATGTAGAGTGGGATGCTAAAAATAAAAGAATTATGTATATGGATTCACAAAAACATGTAAAACCAACTGAAAAAAGTATAAACGAAGAATATAATTTAAAAATATCAGATACAAAAGAAAAATTAAATTTATTATGTCAACAAATAAGCAGTGAGTCAAATACAAAAAATATTGATAAATTATTAACTGATTTTAAAACAAATATTGGAGGTGTATACTGTACCCTATAGAGTGGACACTAAAAAAAGTCTATTCTATAGGGTATTTTTATGTATAATAGAAAAAAAGACGAATGGTGGAAGATAAAATGAGTAATAAAATATTTACAGAAAAAGAAATAAGAATACTTT
>NZ_JAOASI010000022.1 GCF_025210165.1 Tepidibacter sp. | reverse complement strand
AGATTTAATAAAGGAATACAAAAATGGGAAACTCCTAAAACCGTTGCTTTAAATCCAACAGATGAGGTCAAAGATTTATTTGAAAACGATGTAATATAATTTTGAAAAATAGATATCTTGAAAGATACTCTTTTTGAAAAACGCATGGTAAAATATTCAAAATCTGTATTTTTAAAAATCGAACATAACAAAAGGATTAGATTTTATGCGACAACTCTATTGACAAACACCGTTATTATAAAACTCAGTTAGGTAAAGTATCCCCACTTTAACTTTTAAAGTAGATACTACACAATATAAACAATTCAATGTTAGATAATTTTGATATACCTTCTACTATAAAACTTAGATTGTATCGTTCAAATATACGTTAAGAAACTTCTTCTGTTTGACTGTAGGGAGTTTAAGAAGTTTTAGTATATTTGATAAGATACAATCTCTAGTTTTATTAGAAGGTATATTAATTATCGGTATTGAATTGTTTATATTTTGTGGATACAGTAGCTTTCTATTTTTTATCTTTTAAAGCAAAAAGATGTGCCTTTAATCGGCACATCTTTCATATATTTATATTCTTTTTTAATTATAATAATCTATCTAACCCTTGCTTTAAATCACCAATTATATCTTCCACATTCTCAAGACCAACTGATAATCTTACAAGTCCATCACTTATTCCAGCTTGCTTTCTCTCTTCTGGAGTATAAGGAGAATGAGTCATAGATGCTGGATGTTGGATTAATGTCTCACAATCACCTAAGCTAACTGCTAATGTGCAAAGCTCAAGGCTATTTATGAATTGTATACCTTCAGCTATTCCACCCTTAACTTCAAAAGCTATCATAGCACCAGGCATAGCCATTTGCTTTTTAGCTACTTCGTATTGATCATGATCTTCAAATCCTGGATAATATACTTTCTCTATTGCTTCATGCTTTTGTAAAAACTTTGCAACTTCCATTGCATTTTCACAATGTCTTTGCATTCTTACACCTAAAGTTTTTAATCCTCTTATTATTAAGTATGCATCAAATGGGCTAAGAACTGCTCCAGTCATGTCCTTTACTCCAAATAATCTAACATTATTTATAAACTCTTGCTTTCCTACTACAAATCCTGCTATAACATCTCCATGACCATTTAAGTACTTAGTAGCAGAATGAACTACAGCATCAGCTCCAAGTTCAATCGGTTTTTGAATGAAAGGTGTACAGAATGTATTGTCAACGATTAGCATACAATCTTCTTTTTCATGAGTAACCTTAGCTACTGCTTCAATATCAACTACCTTTAAGTTTGGATTAGCAGGTGTTTCTATGTACACAACCTTAGTATTATCCTTCATAGCATTTTTTATATTGTCTACATTAGATGCATCTACGAAAGTAACCTCTACTCCAAATCTTGTAAGTCCATGATTTAAAAGTGCAAAAGTACAACCGTATAAAGTTTCATCAGCAACAACATGATCTCCAGCCTTTAAAGCTGTCCAAAGTGCAGACGATATAGCTCCCATACCAGAAGCTGTAGACATGCAAGCTTCACCATTTTCAAGAGCTGCTACCTTATCTTCTAATTGTGTAGATGTTGGATTGCCAAGTCTTGTATATATATATCCTGGCTCTTCAAGTGCAAATCTTCTTCCACCTTGCTCTGCATTATCAAATACAAAAGTAGATGTTTGATATATAGGAGTAGTTAAAGCTCCTGATACGATATCCTTTTTGTGTCCTGCGTGAATAGTTTTTGTAGAAAAACCAGCTTTCTTTAAATTATAATTACTCATATTGTATCGCCTCCCATGTAATATTTTACCTTCTAATCGCTTTTCTTACAAGGGATTATTCTGTATTTTTTAATAAATTTAAATTTTTTAAATTTTGATGAAATAATACATCCTATTTAAAAATGCAAAAAAACAGATAGAAGAATTCTATCTGCCTTAATCTATATACTATCTATAAGTTTTTTTAAATCTGCTTCATCAAACTGATGGCTTGTATTACAGAAATGACAAGTAAGTTCTGCTTTTTTATCAGTTTCAAGAATCTCTTCTAAATCCTTCTTTCCTATACTAATCAATGCTCTTTCAAATCTTTCCTTACTACAATCGCACTCAAATCCAACTTCATACTTATCAAGAATCTCATGATCCATATCTTTAAGTACTATATCCAGTATATCTTCTGGCATTTTTCCCTCAGCTATTAAAGTTGATATAGGCTTCATGTCAGATAAGTTTTTCTCTAATATCTGTATAATTTCTTCACTAGCATCAGGAAGAAGCTGAATTATAAACCCTCCAGATGCCTTTACAGAATAGTCAGTATCAACAAGTACACCTAAAGCTATTGCAGATGGTTGTTGCTCTGAATATGCAAAATAGGCAGTAAAGTCCTCTGCTATTTCTCCATTTACTAAAGGATAAGATCCTATATACGGCTTTTTAAGTCCTAAGTCCTTTATAACTGTTATAGTTCCTTGTTTTCCAACAGCTGCTCCAACATCAAGCTTACCAGCATATTTAGGAGGAACATCAGCAAAAGGATTTGATACATACCCCTTTACCATTCCTTTTGAATTACTAACTATAACTATATTCCCTAAAGGTCCATCACCCTTTATTTGTACCGTTAATTTATCATTTTCATTCTTCATCATAACACCCATCATAGATGTTGCAGTTAAAGTTCTTCCAAGTGCAGCACTCGCTACAGGTGTTGTATTATGTATTTTTCTAGCAGTATCTACCATTTCTGTAGTATACGCAGCAAAAGCTCTTATGCTATGATTTCCCGCACTAGCTCTTATTATATAGTTTTTCATATTTACCTCCTTATGAATATTATCTATAATTACAAGAATTATTTAATTACACGTTAAAATTCCCTGATATTTAAGTTTAATTTTATCAGGGAAAAAGTATACCACCTAAATAATAATCAGTCAATAACACTCTTATTTTTTACACACAAAAAATACTCTCTCTGTTTCTTCATCAGGGCTTAAAAAAGTAAAATCCTTGTATACCTTAATATAATCAAATCCAGTATTTTTTAGCATATTTACTATTTCATCATTTTTATAAGCTCTTTGATAATGAGTTTCTTCAAACTTCTGATAATATTCTTTATTTCGTGTGAAGAAAGCCAAATCCATCTCTACCATATTAGTCTCATAATCAAAATAATTTTCCCAAATATAGGTTATATCTTCCCTATTTTCACCAAATGTATTATTCCCAAGAATATTTGATAGTTTATTATATGAGCTTATATCAAATATAAATACACCTTTTTGCTTAAGCAATTCATATACATTATCGAATATACTTTGTATATTTTCATCCTCTAATATATAATTAAATCCATCACATGCACACAAAACACAATCTAAATTATAAACTTCAAAATCAAGCTCAGTCATATCTTGATTTAAAAATACAACTTCAATACCTTCATCTATACATTTTTCTCTTGCTACACTAAGCATATCCTCAGATATATCAATACCTAAAATATCATATTCTTTTTTAGCAAAAGGTATAGTTAAGTTGCCTGTTCCACATGCAAGTTCTAGTATATTCTTAACTTGTACATCTTCCTTTTTTATTATTTCTTCTATATAATCTACCCATTTATCATAATCTACATTGTCCATTAAATTATCGTATATGAATGCGAAATCTTTATACTGCATAATATTCTCCTATTTCTTTTTCTTATTTTTTTTCCTAGCTGTAAGCATTCCACCAATTTTTCCAGCTTCTTTTGCTGTAAGTCCTGCCCATCCTTTTTCATTTATCTTATCCATAAGGCCTATTTCACTTGCAATTTCATATTTCATTATATCATTTTCTGTAACTATTTTCTTCTTTTTATTTTTTTCCATATATAAAACCTCCTTTTTACTTATTTTTACCATATATCCTTAAAATATTCTTGGCCGTTTTATAATGGAAAACTAATTTTAAAACCAAACTTACAAAACAAAGGGTATTAAAATATTTAACACATTGCTAATATTTTAATACCCTTTTTGGACTAAGAATATGAATTTGATTATGTTGTATTTTTACTTTAACAAAGTTCCTTTATACTTTAGTAATTCTACATATATATTTATACCATTTAAAAGTATCTTCTCATCAAAATTAAACTTTATATGGTGAAGTCCACTTACAAACTCTTTATCAACATTTTTAGAACCTAACATAAAAAATAATCCTTTTACATGTTGTTGATAATACGAGAAATCCTCAGCTATCATTAATGGCTCAAGTATTTTTATATATTTATCATCAATAGCTTCTTTGAATTCATAAAATAGTTCTTTGTCATTATTAACTGCAGGGTAATCATCTTTTATATTTATATTTATATTACAATCGAAAGATTTTTCAAAACCACATGATATTTCAACTATTCTTTGCTTTATTTTGTCATATACTTCTTGTTTAAATGCTCTTATAGTACCTTCAAGCTTAACACTTTCAGCTATTATATTTCTTCTGCTTCCGCCTTCTATTTTCCCAATACTTAGTACCCCTTCATCAAGAGGTCTTATATTTCTAGATATTATACTTTGTATTGAATTGATAAAATTTGAAGCTATCAGTATTGAATCAACAGAGTTTTGAGGCATAGCTCCATGACCACCTCTACCTACTATCTCAATATCTATTTCTCCTGTTTGAGCTAAGAAATGATCAGGCTTAACTCCCACAAATCCTTCTTCTATATCTGGATATATATGAAGTCCATATATTTCATCGACTTTATATTTTTCTAACACTCCTTCTTTTATTAAAGGTAGTGCTCCACCAGGAGATTCTTCCGCTGGTTGAAAAATAAAAACGATATTATCTGATAACTTATCTTTATTTATATTTAAATACTCTATAAAACCTAAGAGTATACTCATATGTCCATCATGACCACAAAGATGCTTTATTTGTCCATCTATATTCAAAGCATCCATATCTGCTCTAAATGCTATATTTTTTTTAGGTTTTTTTGCTTTTATAATTCCTACTACTGCCGTATCTAAGTATTCTTCATATTCTAGTCCTAAAGAATCTAGATAATCTTTTATATATTTAGATGTTTTATATTCCTTCATTCCTAGCTCTGCTATTTTATTTAATTCACTTCTATGCTTATATACTTTATTCTTTAACCCCTGAACATCTTCTCTTATATTCATCTTTATCTCCTTTCTAAAAAAAGAATTATCACAACGCATATTTTATTGAATATATTTATATTGAATGATAATATATATTAAAGTATTTATTTTTTCTTCATTGTAAAATATATAATATCATATATTTATGATAAAGGGGGTTTATCTATGAAAAAAGTAAACGTTGCAATAGTTGGTGCAACAGGAATGGTAGGAAGGACATTTTTAAAGATTTTAAAGGAAAGAAATTTCCCTATAGAAAACCTATATTTATTGGCATCAAAAAAATCTGCTGGAAATGTTATTGAATTCAATGGAAAAGACTACATAATAGAGGAGCTAACAGAAAATTCTTTTGACAAGGATATAGATATAGCTTTATTCTCTGCCGGAGGAGAAATTAGTAAAAAATTTGCTCCAATAGCTAAGGCAAAAGGCGTTATAGTAGTAGACAATAGTAGCATGTGGAGAATGTATGATGATGTTCCTTTAGTTGTTCCAGAAGTAAATCCTGAAGATGTGAAAAATCACAATGGTATAATAGCAAATCCAAACTGCTCTACTATTCAAGCAGTAGTGCCTTTAAAAAATCTTCACGACAAATTCGGTATAAAAAGAATAGTATACTCAACATATCAAGCAGTTTCAGGTTCTGGTGTTAAGGGTATATCTGATTTAGAAGAAGGTATTAAGGGTAATGAAAATAAATTATATCCTCACCCTATAGCTTATAATGCATTGCCTCATATAGATGTATTTATGGACAATGGCTATACAAAAGAAGAAATAAAAATGATAGATGAAACTAAAAAAATATTAAATGATCATACTATAAAAATAACAGCTACAACAGTAAGAATACCAGTAATGTATTCTCATAGTGAATCTGTTAATGTTGAATTTGAAAAAGAATTTGATATTAAAGAAGTATTTGACATTTTAAATGATACAGATGGAGTTGTTGTTGTTGATGATCCTGAAAATAACCAATATCCACTTGCACTAGATACTGCAGGAAAAGACGAGGTGTTCGTCGGAAGAATAAGAAGGGATTTTAGCTTAGATAATGGTATCAACATGTGGGTTGTAGCTGATAATATAAGAAAAGGAGCTGCAACTAACACAGTTCAAATAGCTGAGCTTTTATTAAAATATAATTTAGTATAGAGAGGATGATTTTCATGCTATTTAAAGGTTCTGGCGTTGCCTTAGTTACTCCATTTAAAGATGGAAAAATAGACTTTCAAAAATTAGGAGAAATTATAGAGTACCATATTAAAGAAGGAACAGATGCATTTATAGTATGCGGAACTACTGGGGAAGCATCTACAATGACTGACGAAGAACAAATAGAAACTATAAAATTTGTAATAGATAAAACAAATAAAAGAATACCAGTTATAGCAGGTACTGGTTCTAATAATACTTCACATTCTATGCACCTTAGTCAAAAGGCTGAAGAATTAGGAGCTGATGGACTTTTAGTTATAACTCCTTATTACAATAAGTCTACTCAAAAAGGTCTTATTTCTCACTTTAATGCTATAGCTGATGCTGTTAATATTCCTATAATCGTTTATAACGTACCAGGAAGAACAGGAGTTAATATAAAACCTTCAACACTTGCTCAAATAGCTACTCATAAAAATATAGTAGCAGTTAAAGAAGCTAGTGGAGATATATCTCAAGTTGCTGAGATGGCAAGAGTTTGTCCTGAAGGATTTGGAATATATTCTGGAAATGATGATATGATTGTACCTCTATTATCTCTTGGAGGATGTGGTGTTATATCTGTTGTTGCTAATATATGTCCAAAAGATACTCATGACTTAGTATATAAGTTTCTTGAAGGAGATGTAGAAGGTTCTAGAAAACTTCAATTAGATATGAAGGCTTTAATAGATGCTCTATTTATAGAGGTAAATCCTGTACCAGTTAAAACAGCTATGAATTTATTAGGATTTGACATGGGTGAACTTAGACTTCCACTGGTAGATATGGATGATTGTAATTTAAGCGTATTAAAGAAAGAATTAACAGACTACGGATTCAAATTATAAAACCTTTTAAAATCCTATACCGCATATGTGGTATAGGATTTTAAATCGCATTATTACAGGAGGTGTAGAATGATTAAAGTTATAGTTAATGGATGCCTTGGCAAAATGGGAAAAGTTTTGACAAAATCTATATTTGATGATGAAGCTTTTGAACTTGTAGCAGGTGTTTCTAGAGAAATTAACGAAACTACTGAATATAATGCATATTCTAATATATTGGACATTAATGAAAAAGCTGATGTTATAATAGATTTTTCTAATCCAACCACATTAAATGATATGCTAGATTATTCTAAAAAAACTAAAACTCCGTTAGTTATAGCAACAACTGGGTATACTAATGAAGAGCTTGATATGATAAATGAGCATTCTAAAGAAGTTCCAGTATTTCATAGCTCAAATATGTCACTTGGAGTGAACCTACTTTTAAAGCTTGTTGAAATATCAGCTAAAGCTTTAAATAATTTCGATATAGAAATAATCGAAAAGCATCATAACAGAAAAGTTGATGCACCTAGTGGTACTGCTTTAATGCTTGCAAATGAAATCCAAAATGTTTTAGATAATGAATTTAACTTTGGAAGACATGGTAAAGATGCAAAAAGAAAAGAAAATGAAATAGGTATTCATGCAGTACGTGGTGGAACTATAGTTGGAGACCACAGCGTTATATTCGCAGGTAAGGATGAAATAGTAGAACTTAATCATACAGCCTTATCAAAAGAAATATTTGCTCAAGGTTCTCTTCAAGCAGCTAAATTTATTGTAAATAAAGGAAACGGATATTATAATATGAAAGATATAGTATCTTTGTAAAACTTAGGAGGTAAATTACTAATGATGAAATTAACAGACCCATATGAGATAGCAAAATTTATAAAGAATTCGACTAAGAAAACACCAGTTAAAGTATATTTAAATGGAACTTTAAAGAGTAAAAATTACGAAAACGTAAAAATATTTGGTAGTGATAACAGTTATATCTTAATAGGAGAACAATCATCTGTTAAGAATATTTTAGATGAAAATAAAGAGACTATTGAAGATTATCACTTAGAGTTTGATAGAAGAAACTCTGCTATACCTACTTATAATTATTTACATGAAGATGCTAGAATCGAACCAGGTGCAGTTATAAGAGATATGGTTTCTATTGGTAAAAATGCAGTTATAATGATGGGTTCAGTTATCAATATCGGAGCTGAGATAGGAGAAGGCTCTATGATTGACATGAACGCTGTTATAGGAGCAAGAGGAACTATAGGTAAAAATGTACATCTAGGAGCAGGTGCTGTCGTTGCAGGTGTGCTTGAGCCACCTTCTGCTACACCTGTAATACTTGAAGATGATGTTGTTGTAGGAGCAAATGCTGTGATATTAGAAGGTGTTATAGTTAAAAAAGGAGCTGTTGTAGCAGCTGGAGCTGTTGTAACTAAAGATGTACCTGAAGGTGCTGTTGTTGCTGGATCTCCTGCTAAGATTGTAAAAATGAAAGATGAAAAAACTCAAGAAAAAACTAAACTTATGGAAGACTTAAGAGGTTAAAAAAGATGGCTAATTAGCCATCTTTTTTATCTATCTTGATTAGTTACATTGAATACATAAGGAACATTTCTATAGTAATCTCCATAGTTTAGCCCATATCCAACTACGAATTTATCATCTATCTCAAAACCTACATAATCAGGAACTAAATCTACTTTTCTTCTAACTGGTTTATCTAATAATACACAACATTTAACACTTGCAGGATTTTTTGTCTTTAAGTGGTTCATAACAAAGCTCATAGTAAGAGCTGAATCTGTTATATCATCAACCACTAAAACATCATATCCTGATATATCGTCCTTTATATCTGCAAGCATATCTATTTTTCCACTTGACTCTTCTGAGTGTCCGTAGCTAGATGTAGTCATAAATCCTATTTTAACTGGGATGTCTATCTTTCTAACAAGATCAGCCGTAAATATAAAGCTTCCCTTTAAAAGAGATATAACGAATAATTTCTTATCCTTATAGTCCTCTGCTATCTGTTTTCCAAGTTCAGCAGTTCTTCTAACTATATCTTCTTCAGAGCATAGCGTTTCCCATACTTTAGTTTCTATATTCATTCTATAATAAACCTCCTAGAGTAGTTGTATTTTAAACTCTATTTTAATTAAAAAGTAGATTTTTGTCAATATTACTTTAGTTATTATTCATACCATCCATGACTTTTATTATAACCTCATCTGTTATTGTCATTCCTTGAGCACTAACTTTTCCTAAGTTTCTTATACTTTCTTCAACTTTATTTCCTACTATTCCGTTAAGAGCTGGTACTACACAGTTATATTTAGCTATTACAGCACTTTGAACGGCAGCAGATGCAGCAGATGCAAGTTTTAGAGCACATCCAGCTTTTGCTCCATCGCATATCATACCACTTAAGTTTGCAATCATATTTTCAATTGCTCCATCTATTTGCTCATACGTTCCATCCATAAGCCATGTTATAGCTGCTGCTGATCCTGTTGATGCTGCTACTCCACATCCACAAACTGCAGATAATCTTCCTGTATAATTCTTTATATAGCCTGTAACTAAGTGACTTATTGCTAATGCTTTTGCTAATTTTTCTTTTGTTTGAGGATACATTTCATTATAAGCTGCTATTGGAAGTATAGCTGTAAGTCCATGATTTCCACTTCCATTAGAACTCATAACAGGCTTATTAACTCCGCTCATTCTAGCATCAGAAGCTGCTGCTGTTAACATCATAGCTTTATTTATAAGATCATCAGAAAGCATTTTATCATCCATAGCTTTTTTGATTCCATATCCTACACCAATACCTACCTTATCTTCTATAGCAACGTTTGCCATATCCATATTCATATCTATACCTTCTAATAAGAAGTCTAAATCCGATTCATCCATTTTTTCTATTTCTTGAATTAATTCTTTAATTGTAAGTTTCACCGCTGGGCTATCAACGTGTGTATATTCTACATCTAAGCTTATTTCTCCATTTAAAATTACAGAGTCATTCTTTTGTATATGAACAAAGTTATCATGCTTAGTCATTATTATAGTTTTTGATGTATTTTCTTTTCCTTTTAAGTTAACTTCTATGTAAACCTTTTCAGTAGTTTCTATAGGAGATATTTTAACCATATTTTGATCCATAAAGTTTTCTGATATTTTAACCTCTTCTTCTCCTAATTTTTCTAATACTCTAAGTCCAAGTTCAGAATCTCCTCCATTAAGTCCCATAGCAGCTGCTATTTTAAGACCTAATCTTGTTGTTCCAGGTATTCCAACGCACATACCATTTTTATATACATTAGGGCTTACAAGTATATTACATTCAACTATTTCTTCCCCTAATAATTCTTTCGCTTTTGCACAAGCTAATGCTACTGCAACTGGCTCTGTACATCCTAAAGCTGGCTTTACCTCTGCTTTTAACATATCTACAAGTATTTTTTTCATTTTAAAACCCCCAATTTAATTTTATACAATTTATACATAGCACAAACTATGCCAACTTTTATATTCTAGTTTTTTCAATACTTGTAGTTTATTATTTGTTGATTAGATAGATTATATATATAATTTTGTATCTTTTTGAAATAAAATAATCTCAAATCGAGATTATCGTCTCAATTTGAGATTATTTTATTTCATACTCTTTCATTTTTCTATAAAGTGTAGCTCTGGATATCCCTAGAGCCTTACAAGCTCTTTCCTTGTCTTTTTTGTAATCCTTAAATTTATGCAAAGCTTTAATTATTTCTTTCTTTTCCATTTCCTTAAGAGGAGTTATATAATCATTTATATCAAATTTAATTTCCTTATTTCTATTTATTATTTTTTGGGGTAGGTTTTCATACCTTATAATTGATGAATTTGACATATTTATACTGTACTCTATTACATTTTGAAGCTGTCTTACATTTCCATGCCACGGATAGTCAATTATTTTTTTTATTGCACATTCTTCTATTCCATTTATATATTTATTTAACTTCTTAGAATAGTCTTCAATTATATTATCTACAAGTAATACTATATCTTCTTTTCTATATCTTAATGGTGGTATAGATATAGGTATAACATTTAATCTATAGTATAAATCTTCTCTAAATTCTCCTTTTTCAACCATCTTCTCTAAATCTCTATTTGTTGCAGCTATTATTCTAACATCAACTGAAATATTTATTTTTCCACCTATTTTTTCAATTTCTCTTTCTTGCAATACCCTGAGTAGTTTTCCTTGTAAATGTATACTCATATCTCCTATTTCATCAAGAAAAATTGTTCCTTTATTTGCAAGCTCAAATTTTCCTACTTTCCCACCTTTTTTAGCTCCTGTGAACGCGCCTTCCTCATATCCAAATAGCTCACTTTCAAGTAAATTATCTGGTATTGCTGCACAGTTAATAGCTATGAACGAGCTCTTGCATCTACTACTATTATTATGTATAGCTCTTGCGAATAATTCTTTCCCTGTACCACTTTCTCCAGTTATTAATACAGTAGATGAAGTCTTTGATGCAATCCTAGCTTCATTCTTTACATTTTCCATAGATATGCTATTACCTATTATATTATCAAATCCTATATTATAACTCGTCCCAGTTATTTCATTAAAATTTTCTATGGCTGAAGAATTATCTATAAAATCAAAAACATATCCTTTTATATCACCATCTATTGTTATTGTATTTAAATTATATATACCTCTTAATGTATAATTTTTATTTTTATAAGTAAAAGATGTACTTCTATGTCTTTCTTTTACATTTTTTATTTCTTTCTCGTTTATAAATTTCAGTATATCGAATATATTATGTTTATCTATTCTATCATCTAATTGAAATATACTTTTGAATTTATCATTGTATTTATCTATATTTCCATACACATCAGTAGATACTACTGCTTTATCCATATTATTAAGAAGCATTTCTAATCTCTTTGCCTGTATTTTTATCTCATAAGATTTATTCTCTGCTTTTATTTTGCTCGATATTAAATCTGCCATTTTTGTTAAAAAGCTCATCAACTGACTTTTATTATTTTTTATATTATCTCCTTGTTCTTGTGTAAATGCTATAAGACCTATAACTCCATATATTTTTTCTTCTAATGCTATAGGGCAGCATACCTCTGCAAATTCCTTACATTGATTTTTATCCTTACACATCTTACATATCTTATCTTCTCTTGGATTTTCAATTATAAAACTTTCACCTGTATCTAGTGCATTTTTAAATGCAGAGTATAAGCTTATCTTCTCTCCTATTTTATTAGCATATTTGCCAGTTCCCGCAATTCTAGTTAAGTTCTGATCAACTATAGTAACATCTACATTTAGAACAGATGATATAACCTCTGCTGTATTTTTTATATCTTCTTCTATAAGCATTAAATCTACCATATTACAACCTATCCTTTATTTTAAGCTGAATAAGTATTTCTTTTATATCTCTTAGTAAAACAGTAATCTTATTTATAGAGTATTGAATAGACATAAGTATAATAATAATTATCATCCAAGCTATAGGTTCATAATAAATTTTCATGTTTTCCTCCTTTTAAAAAAAGACTAGGTATAACCTAGTCTTTAATCTGTTTTAATACCCATATAAATATAATTTTCACTATCTATTTCTTTAAAAGTCCCACAAAATCCACTTTCCCCAAATATTTCCACTATTTCTGTAGGGCTATAAAATTTTCCGTTATATCCTTTTATCTTATTTTGAAACGATTTTAATTTTATAGATAAATTCTTAGGATTTTTATTCTCTATTATAACCTTGCCTTTGTATTTTAAAACTCTATAAATTTCACTTAAAGCATTTTTTTCATTATCCAAACAATTAAAATAATTTAAAAATATTACTTTATCAAAATAACTATCTTTAAAAGGCATATATTCAACAGAGCCTTGAATTATATTACAATTTCCATTATCTACAACAGCAGAACTTGTAACATATTTATTATTTTCAAGTATAATAACCTCTACACCTAATTTCTTCAAATACTTACCATAGTTAGATATATTTCCCAAAAGCAATACTTTCTCTCCAACAGAACAGTTTGCGGTTTCCAAGAAATTATTTATATTATTTTGTTTTTTATTAGGACATATACTACCTCTTATATAATAAGATGTATCTACACATATTTTTTTCAAGTAAATTCACCTTCTGTCTTTTCTTTAGTTATTACTTATCTATTATAATAAATATAATTCCATTATTCAATATAAAATTCGTCTACTCGCTAACGCGGTGACTCATATCGCCAACGATCCTTACAGGCTCCGTTGCTCAAAATAGTCTCAAATATCTCTTTCTTAACAAGTTATCCATAAAACAAAAATGTTATAATTTACTATTTAGTGTTATTTTCCAATAACTTCTTCATTTTGGATACCGAAACCTCATATGCTACCTTTACATCAATTTCTCCATCCTCAATTTTTTTCTCATATTGTCTACTTTGAATTCTACCCCATAATTGGACTCTATCTCCAACTTTTAAATTTTTACAAAACTTTGCATTTCTGCCCCAAGCTATAGATGGTATATAATCCGACTTATTATAAGCTCTGTTAACCGCAAGCAACAAGTCTGTAATTTCTCTTCCTAGAGGAGTTTTTCTATATATAGGACTTTTACATACATATCCATCTAAAAATATATTATTAGGGTCCTTATTTTCTGAATCTACAAAAGCTAATTCTCTTGCAAATATAGTTAATATAAGCTTGTTTTTACCATCAATCACTTTATTGTATGATCTTAGCTGTCCACTTACTTCAACTTTTTTGCCAATATCCATATTCAAGTCCCCAATAAGTCTCTCTGATACAGTAATAGGTAGTATATCTTCAGAATCACTAAGTCTTTTTATTTTTATTTTTGCAGTATAAAACTTTTCTCCAAATATTTCATGACTTACCTTAAGTTCTTCTGTAATTTCTCCTAACATATTAACAACATTCGTATCTTCTTTTATATTGATCATCTTCCTTCCCTCCATGTTCTTATGTATTATCTATATAAATATATTAGGATAAAGACTATTTTATTCAGGTTTTTAAAAAATTTTAAACGCAAAATTCACTACATTCATAGTGCCAATAAGTCTAACCACTCTGTTGCTTAAAAATAGTCATAGGTGTAGCGTTATAAATTCCTCTAGAATAAAAAGCTGCCGGTATATACCGACAGTCTTTTATAAATTTATTCAGTTTACTAGTTCTTTATTCTTAGATGCTACTTTAA
Source organism: Tepidibacter sp. (assembly GCF_025210165.1). Lineage (GTDB taxonomy): Bacteria > Bacillota > Clostridia > Peptostreptococcales > Peptostreptococcaceae > Tepidibacter_A. Next base: position 23,713 of record NZ_JAOASI010000022.1, on the reverse strand, counting down.
TCATTGTAATTGAAGTATAGAATATAACTATTATAACTAACCATTTGAGTGTTTCAATATCTAATCCACTTACAAACTTAGCTGCTATAATAACTCCTACTACACCCCCTATTGTTATACCTATTGATGCTCTTCTGTCAATTGCTTTTTCTTTAACAAACTTAACTGATGCAACTGGCATTAAAAATGCGCAAGAACCCATCATTACCGGGAAAGCTATAATTTGTGACATTCCTAAGAAATAAACAAGTGCCATGCACGGTGCATAAAGACCTATACCAGCTGTCATTAAAGCTCCAAGTATAAAGTTTGCAATCACAGCTATGATGAGTTTTAAACCTCTAACTCCTATAGGTATTCCTGTTTCTCTTTTAAACTTCACCATTTGTTTAACAGCTTCTCCATCTTTAACTTCTTTTATTTCTATAACTTCTTTTATTTTATGATTTATAACTTCTCCATTTATTTCTAATCCTAATTTTTCTATAACTTGTTTTGCTTCCATTTTTGTATTTTCTGACATTTCCTTCGTTTTTGATGTATTTATAATTTCTTTTATTTTTAAACTTCCAGCTTCTGATATTTTTTCAGTTTCTTCTATTTCAAGAGTTTTATAAACCAAACTATTTTTAACTCCATCAAATGGTTTTTCTAATGGCTGCCCGCCACCTGGCATCCAATCCATTTTTCCTGCAAGCATTAAGAAAGCTGTAATAAATAAAGCTATACCCATTACAAACTGTACTTTCTTTTCTGGAAGTCTTGAAACTATTCCAGCTCCGACATATGCCCCAATCGTTGCAGCCACAAGCATAGAAACCAGTGTAATAGGATCAACTTTTATAACTGTCATAAATATGAACGCTTCAAGTACAACTGGTATAGTATGAGCAGCATTTAATGTTCCTGGTAAAAGTCTATCTTGAACTTGTTTCATACCTTTAAGTAGTGCTGTTGTAGGTGCAAATGAACCTATTCCTAAAGTATCGAAAAAATCTGTTATAAATCCAATGAAAACAACTTTTCCCCAACTATTATGTTCTTCTAAATTATCTTTATTTTTTATAAAATCTAATATAAGTACTACTGCAAACCAAAGAGTTAAAACGCCTAAAACACCTAAAACTATGTTTATCATTGTTTATTCCCCTCCTTATTTTGTGTATCTATATTTTACTATTACTTTGATAAAAAGTAAACAATGTATGTTATTTTTTAATTTTATTTTAATACGAATCCATACTTTAATGGATCTTCAGGATCTATTACAAAGTGATTAAAGCCAGTTATATAAGCTGACGCTGTTATTTCAGGTATTACAGAATTATAATCAGCAACCTTACCAGTTCCAACTACTCTTCCTTTGAATAAAGTTCCAAGTATACTTTCGTATACAAATAATTCTCCTTCTTTTAACTCTCCCTTAGAGTGAAGAGTTGCCATTTTAGCACTCGTTCCAGTTCCACAAGGTGATCTATCCACTTGTCCTTGGCCAAATATAACTACATTTTTGTAAGTTGCTTCTGGATGAGATGGTTTATCATATATTTCAACTAAGTCAACAGTTTTTATATGAGACAAAGTAGGATGCTGTATTTCTACATCTTTGTTTATTATATCTCTTATTTTTAGACCTAAATTAGTTAACTTTTGAGCATTCTTAGGCTCAACTGAAAGTCCTAATTGTTTAGCGTCTATTATGGCAAAGAAGCTTCCTCCAAAAGATATATCAAATTTTATTTTTCCTATTTCAGGAACCTCTATTTCTACATCTTTCTTATAGTGAAAAGCTGGTACATTAACTATAGATACTTCTTTAACCTTTCCATTTTCAACCTTAGCTGTAGATCTTACTATTCCAGCAGGAGTATCCATTACAACCTCTGTAATAGGCTCTTTTGGCTCAACCATACCAGTTTCAACAGCTACTGTTATAGCTCCTATAGATCCATGACCACACATATTTAAGTATCCGCCACCATCCATAAAGATTATTCCAAAGTCAGCTTCTTCATTTACTGGAGCTGTTAATATAGAACCAAACATATCATTGTGTCCTCTTGGCTCAAGCATAATCGCAGTTCTTAATGTATCCATATTTTTTTCTAGATACTCTTTTTTCTCAGCCATAGTTTTACCTGGTATATTAGGTACTCCACCAACTATTATTCTTGTTGGTTCTCCCATAGTGTGTGAATCAACAGCGTGAATATTTCTTATAGTTTTCATACTATTTACCCTCTTTTCTCATTTTTAATTTTAAAAATGCAAGCGCTTTTTTAGCATCTAATGTATCTACATTGTTTTCTCCAACGACTTGTGTCTCTATTCCGTCTTTTGATTTATTAAAATCTACAATAGTGTCCATGTAATTATTAGTTACTACAAATTTTGCTTGAGTTCCTATAAAGCTAAGTCCTACTACAGGTATTCCTCTTTTTCCTATTTCTTCTATCGTATTTGCATAATCCACATGAGAGTTTCCCCATCCATCAACGGAAATAATTACGCCATCGGCTCTCATAGCTTCAGCCCAAGCTGCCACTCTTGCTCCTACAAAATATTTTTCTTTATTATCCTGAGGTGTTCCTACTACCATAACACCTAAAAGATCTACATCCTTATCATTACTTACAACATCTAGTAGTGGATCTCTAAAATGATGAAGAGATGTTTCTTTAGTTGATGGTCCTATACCCATAATATCACCGCCTTACGTCATGGCTCTTAATGCGCCATCTCTGTATTCATTAGGAGATATTATCATAGGAACATTTCCCACGTCTATAATAGATTTACCTCCTAAAACTCCACTTGGTTCATCTGAAAAAAGTTGATTATCATACATAGCACCCTGACCTGCTATTTGCTTTACTATTACAACTTTTTTAGAATCAGGTCTTATTTTATCTAGATATTCATGCGACTCTGTTGAATCTCTTCCATCTAATTCTTTTAAAATAGCTCTGATTCCTTGTATAAACTCATCACTCGCTCTAAAAGCTGATAAAGGAAGCTTTCTTTCATATGGGATATCTGGTTTTAAAGTTACATCAAAATGAATTATATAATCATCCTTAGATGGAGTACCAGCTTTATCTAAAACAAGCTGTTCTTTTAAAATTCCTTCAGATGATCCAAATTCATGCATCTGCTTTTTTTTACTATCAGCTCCTGTTATCATAACATAAACTCCAGTTAATGTATGAGTTATCCCTTCTCCTATTTTGCCAAGTACCTTTGTAGATATTGGTACAATGTCCATAATAGTGTTTATATAAATATTATGCTGATTAGGCTTTATTATGTTAATATTTATATCTTCTATCAATTCTTCATTATCGACTAATTCTTTTGATATTTTTTTGTCAATCATTAGCAAACTTTCACTTATCGAATTTTCATCTCCAAGTTCAACCTTATTTATATGAAAAGCCTTTATTACTAATCTTCTTAGAACTTTCTCTTTATTCATATACATCACCTTCTTGAAGGTATTTTTTGTTTAATAAACTTCCCTCTTCGTTAAAAGAGGGAAGTTTATTAATTATACTTTAGCTATATATTCATATGGTAAAGATATTATTTTACCTGCACTTGGTATTTCTACAAGCTTAGTTAAAGTATCTTTTAATATGTTAGTTTGCATTTCAACATTATTTGGCTCACCTGCATTTGCTCCCATTGGAACTAATGGAGCAACTGCTCTTGGACTACCATTTTGTCTTACTACTGGAGGAAGAGCTGCTACTATTATAGTAGGTATACCTATTTCCTCAATCGCTCTCTGCACGATCACGGCAGAGCGGTGGCAAGTACCTCAGCCAGCTGTTAATACAACTGCATCTACTTCTTCTTCTTTTAATTGTCTAGCTATTTCTGGACCAGTTTCGTCAGTAAATTTTTGTTGATCTCCACCGCCCCCCATAAATCCAAAGTGTGCTGGAGCTACTTCTTTGATATATCCTTCATTTGCAAGCTCTCTTAATCTATCTATAGGGAACATACAGTTAATGTCCTTATTAACATCTGCATTATCGTATCCACCGTGAGATACCATCATTTCACTAGTTAAAGCATCTCCTGGTATTACTCTAAATCCAAAGTCTCCTGCTAAATTAAATCTCTTATCTGATTTTAAGTGTACACCAGCTGCTGTAGCTAAAGCTATCTTCATATCTTTTAATTCTTTAGTTACAGGCGTCCATACTGGTGGAGGTGTTATTGGTACAAATATTTCTGATTGAAGTCCTTTTACTACTGTAAGACTCATATCTATTACCTCTCTTTCCTGTTATTTATTTTTTTCTTGTTCACGTCTTTGATTTTCTGCTATTATCTTGGCATATTTTTCATTAACCTCAGGTCCTAATACTTCAGGATAGCTTAATAAAAATCCAACTTCCATACCAAGCTTTAATTCATAATCACTTATTAACATTCTCTTTGGTATTTTAAATTGACCAAGTCTACCTTTTAAATCAATAGTAACTCCACCATCTGTTAATTCAACGATTACACCTTCATACATTCTCTCTGTAGAAGCATATTTTAATCTTTCCATTTACATCACCTATTTTAGGAATCTTATTTTTCGTAGATTTCTCTTCTCTTCTTACTTTTTTCTAAAACTTGCTCATTCTCAAGAAGTTCTACCTTAGTTCCAGTTTCTTTTTCTATAAGCTCAACGTTATTTAACTTAACATTGTTATTCCATTTTCTTTCTGCAGCTTTAACTTCTTCTCCATCCATAACAGCCTTAACCATAGCTAAAGCTCTTATAGCATCTTCTTTACATAATGTGTTGTTTGAAAGTATTTCATTCTCTATACCCTGCTTAGACTTATTGTTGTCTATCATATATTTCATGTATTTATTTCCAACAACTAAAGCTCCTTGAACTGCAGAGAAAGTACATCCAACTACTGCAACTCCTCTTTTACCTATTTGCTCATGGTGAGATGCAAAATCTATATGGTTGTTTCCGAATCCTTCTGTCGTTATTATAGCTCCATCTACATCCATAGCTTCCACCATCATACCTAATCTATTAGATACATAGAATTTCTCAGAGTTAACTTGAGGAGATCCTACAAATATAACACCTGCTAAATCTATTTCTTCATCATTCATAGCTTCTATTACTAGAGGTTCTCTGTAGTAGTGTCTTGAATTTTCTTTAGAAGCAGGTCCTATACAAGTCAGTGCATGTATTCCTCCATCTAATACTTCAAGCGGAGATAACATAACCGGAACATTTCCAAGGTCAACATTAGGTTTAGCTCCTAAGGTTCCCACTGGCTCCATTGGCAATATTAAATTATCGTGCATTGCTCCTTGCCCCATTATCTCTTTAACTATAACTACTTTTTTCTTTCCAGGTCTTCTGTATTGAGTTAACTCTTTAGTTTCAACAACTAAAGAATCATCAGCGTTCTTTAAAGCTTCTCTTATTTCTTGAGTTATAACATCTGTAGCCATATGAGCTGCAAGAGGTCCTGGTCTTTCCATATTCATTCCAGCCTTAACTGTAACTTGAGTCTTTATGAATATATCTCCTTTATCTGGAGCACCTGGTCTTCCCCACATGATGTTCTTATCTAAGTCACCCTCAGAAGAACCAAATTCACCTATTTGAACTCCATTTTCGTCAGTTCCTGTTACCATAACGATAACTCCATCTATTACTCTAGTGATGCCTTCTCCTAGTTCTCCCTCTTCTTTAGTCGCTATAGGTTGAATATCCATTATAGTTTCACTATAAGTGTTGTACTTATCAGGAGTTATTATTTCTAATTTCATATCTACAACTAACTCTTCGCTGTTTATTGCTTCTGGACATATATCTTTTCTTATGTAAAGAGTTGTCCCCTCTATTTTAGTTTCATCAGCAAGTTCAACATTTTCTATTTTAAAGTGCTTCTTAGTTAATGATCTAATAGCCTTAGCTTCTTTTACTTGATTAACTGGAGGTACAACTTCTAAATCAGTAGCTTGAGTAACTGGAGCTACAGCTGGTGCAAGACCCATAGAAGCTGCTATATTTAAAGGTATTTCTAAATCTATGTTTCTTCCCTCTCCTATGTGTATCTTAACAGATCCACCTGAAACTGGAGTAACGCCTGTTACTGGTGCAACAGTTGCTATTTCTTTAGTCTCTTCTCTAACTTCTTCAGCTTTTTCTATCTTGTTAACACCTTCTAATACATCAGCTGTAAGCGGAGTTAATGCATCTATAGTTTTAGTTAATTTAGCACCTAAAACCTCTTCTATAGTTAAACAATTTGCAGGTATTTCTAATAATCCCGAATCCTCTAAGTCAGCAAATATTGCTGGATCCTCTAAAATCGATGTTTCAATCACAGTACCAGCTTCGAATCTACAGCAGCAAACCGCTGGATCTTTAGCATGAGCTTTAGCTGTTTCTGGAGTAATTGACATATAAATCTCCTCCTCTTATTTTTTTCTTCTATATATTCTATGCCCTGCACCTCTTAAAACATGGTCAGTACTATGGTATACTGGCACTCCTAACCTAGGAGCTACGTTCATAACTGTGTTAGTTCAGTCCTCACATGTTCCAGTAATAACTATTTCTGCTCCCTGCTTTTTAAGGTATAAAACTTTTTCAGCTTGCCCTGGACACATTCCAGGTAAATCGCATCTATATCTTCCATTAGACTCTGTCATTCTCTTGCATTTAGTTTCTGCTACAACCTCAGCCCCCATTCCAGCAGCTATTTCTTTAAGTCTGTCTTCTTGCGCACCACATTCGCATGCAATTATACCAACTTTTCTACTATCATTAGGAAACGGCATTGATACTAATACACCGCCTAAAGTCTTAGTAACTGTAGAATCTTCTTCTCCATGAATGCCTGTAAAAGGTCCTCCTAATACTATCTCTCCATATGGTAACTCATATCCACCACATTCTTGTATGTAGTGCTTAATAGGCATTCCTATTGGAACATCCATAAAGCACTTTCCACCCTTAGCATTCTTAACTCTTCCACCAACTGTGATATCCTTAGTTATAACAGGCTTTTGCTCCTCTATAGCTAATACGATATTTTTTAGTGTTTCAGTGTTACAAACTACAGCTCTAGCTTCTAGTGGTAATTGCCCTGGCTTTAGTTCTACATTAAGTAATTCTCTTATTATAACTCTTTCATCACCTGCTGGGTACATATCTGGTAAATATTTAATTTCTATTTTTTCTTCATATTTACATGCTTTACCAAGAGCTATAATTGCTTTTTTGTACTTTGGCTTTACAGCTATATATCCTTTAGAAGCATTAGTCATTTCAATTACATATTTAAGACCTTTTACAATAATTTCTGGATTTTTCTCCATTACTGCAACATTATGAGAAAGCACCGGTTCACACTCAGCAGCATTTGCTATAATAAATCCACCTTTTAAATTTACATCTAATTTAATATGTGTAGGAAATCCTGCTCCACCAGCTCCAACTATACCAGCCTCTTTAACCGCCTCTAGATGACTCTTAGTTTCTTTTATCTTAACGTAATCACTTGGTTGATTTTCATCAGCTTCTATAATTATATTGGTATCAGTTATTTCTACAATTTTTCCATATACACTTGAGTGTATATTAGCACCTAATCCGTTAGGCTTGGCTATTAACTGTCCCTTCTTAACTTTATCACCTATATTAACAATAGGTTTACATGGCACTCCAACGTGTTGTTTTAAGCTTATAGTTAAATTCACATTTTCACCTCCTGCCATTTTTTCTTCTTATCTATATGTTAAAGCAAATAGTATGCCATTTTTTTATTTTACTTGCACTTTTTATTTATTTTTCTTTTATAACACTTGATTTTACTAGTATATAAAATTTTCGTATTATATATGTTTTTAATTTAAAATTTTTTATAGTATTATAACAAAGTAATTAATTCGTCAGTTTTTCGACTATTTTTCATTTTTTTAACAACTTGTCCATGCTTATACAGGCCTTATTAACTGCATTTCATTTTTAAAATATTTTTTGTCTGTTTTCTGACACTTGTCTATTTTTTGACACTTCACTCTATTTTATACTGGTTCATTTTATAATACAAAGTACTTCTAGGTATATTTAAATACTTAGCAGCCTTTGCTTTATTTCCAGCAGACATATTCAAAGCTTTTTTTATTGTATCCTGTTCTAATTTTGCTATTGCCTGATTTAAATCCATAGGATAATTTTGATAATTAGTGGTTTTATTCATATTATCATATATATATTTTGGAATTAAATCTTTTTTTATAATATTATCTTTGCTAAGTACAACCAAATGTTCTATTGTATTTTTTAGCTCCCTTATATTTCCTTTCCAAGTGTAATTCCTAAGTATATCCATAACTTCTAGGTCTATTTCAGGGACTGTTTTAGAGTTTTGAGCACATATATCCTTTAAGAATTTATGTATTAATATAGCTATGTCTCCATGCCTTTCTCTTAAAGGTGGTAGATTAAGCTCAACTACATTTAGTCTATAGTATAGATCCTCTCTAAATTCTTCCTTTTCAATCATCTCATTTAAGTCTTTATTAGTGGCAGATATAACTCTTACATTTATAGTTATAGTTTTTTCTCCACCCACTCTTCTAACTTCTTTTTCTTGAAGCACTCGTAAAAGCTTTGCCTGCATCTGAATAGGAAGATCTGCAATCTCATCTAAAAATACGGTTCCATTATTAGCAAGTTCAAATATTCCCATTTTTCCTTTTCTATTTGCTCCTGTAAAAGCACCTGATTCATACCCAAAGAACTCACTTTCAAATAATTCACTAGGTATAGCACTACAGTTTACAGGTACAAACAATCCTTCTCTTTGACTATAATCGTGTATAGATCTTGAAAACACTTCTTTACCAGTGCCACTCTCTCCAAGTATCAATATGCTAGCATTAGTTTTTGCTACCTGCCTCGCAGTTTGAATAGATTTTGTAAGTTTTTCACTTTTTCCAATTATATTTCCAAAATTATCGCTTGAAAATTTTTTAACTTCATTTTCTAAAAACTTCAAAGTATCATTTGCTCTTTGAAGCTGACTTGATAGACGCTTAACCTGTGTTATGTCCCTATCAGTAGATACTGCACCTACCAATTCTCCATCTATAAATATTGGTTGTCCAGTAACTATTACATCTGAATCCTTTCTAGGTGGAGAGTGATATACCTCATCTACAGCTTTTTTAGTTTTTAAAACCTTTAATAATATTCCTTTAGGGAAAAATTTTTCTAGTTTTTTTCCTAATATAACTTTAGACTTTATATTGTATAGTTTTTCTGAATTTTTATTCCACACGATAACATATCCATCTTTATCTACTACACAGACTGCTTCATGTATATTATTTATAATGTGATTAAGTTTGCTTCCTATTTCCTCCATCTTCATATAAAAATAATCTCTTATTTGATCATTTCTTATTACTCCGATTAAATATCCATTTTGTACAACAGGGAGCCTTGCTATCTTATTTTCAATCATCGTATTCCTACAATCAATCAAGGATTCATTTTTAGATATAGTTTTTATATCTTTTATCATAAAATTCTCAATTAAATTACCACAATTCAAATCAGATTTTTTAGTTTTTGATATATCTGTTAATGATAATAATCCTATTAACTTTTCATCTTCATCTACAATATATACATCATCTAAATTATTTTTTAACATTTTATCTAAGCATACAGATAATTCTTCTTTATAATAAACTTTTATATATTTATCACTCATTACTTCTTTTACCAATGTTTTCTTTGGTATTGAAAACACATAATCACCTCATATCAAACTTGTAAGTAATTTATATACGGTTGTTGCAGTTTTTCCTAATTCCAGTTCTTAGCATAATATTTTACCAATTTAATAAAAGCTTCCATTGCAGAAAAAATATATTTTTCTTTATGATATACTAATTGAGTATACATAGGGCTCTCATTACTAAAATCTAATACTTCTAATTCTTCTTTATCTTTCTCATCTGTTACTGTAATAGTTGGAACCATAGAATACCCCAATCCAAAGGAAACATATTGCTTAATCATGTCTACAAAACCTGTTTCCATAATGTGTTCAGGAATAATCCCTTGATTATTTAAAAAGTCTTCAAACATCATACGATAGGAACACCCTTTCTCCGTCAGATAAATTGTTTGATTACTCTTGTGCAGAATATCTATTTTATTATTTTTTGGAAGAATGAGACTAAACTTTTCTTCACAAAGAACGTCAACATTGAAACCTGAGAATTCTGTGCTTGATTCTATTTGGAAAGTAAGATCAAGTTCACCGTTTCGAACCATATCCCTAAGTTTTTTACAAGTACCATGATGAATAATCATATCTACATGTGGATATTTGGTTTTATATTCATGAATAATATCATACATACGATACTTCAATAAGGATTCATAAATACCAATCCTTAAGACCTCACAAGTTTGATCTTTATTATTCATTTCAAGAATAGATTTATACTCTTCTACCAATCTTTTAGATTTTTCATGTAATTTTGTGCCAAAAGACGTAAGAAAAATGCGTTTACCCATTCTATCAAAAAGTCGTTCATTATAATGGGTTTCCAATTCCTTAATATGAAGTGTCACTGTGGATTGAGCATAGTTTAATCGTATTGCTGCTTTAGTAAACCCGCCTGTATCTACAATTGTATTGAATGTGATAAAATTACGAATATCCATGTCTATCCTCCTATCAGAATTTCTGATGATATATATTATTTTTTCAATTAGACTAATGAAAGAATTTATCTTAATATTATAATAAATAAAGGGAGGTGTCTACATGAATAAAAAAATCGGACCATTACTATTAAGTGGGCTCATGATCGGTCCTATCCTTGGAAGTGGTATTATTTTATTGCCACCACTTGCCTATAGCAAACTTGGAACAGCCTCAATTTGGTCCTGGATAATCATCATGGTATTAGGTGCCCTGTTTGCGATGATTTTCTCAAAGCTATCAGTTATACATCCAGGTGATGGAGGAATGACAATTGCAATTGAACAAGCACTTGGTAAGAAACTGAAACTATACTCATCCTTGTTAATGATATCAGCTGTATCCTTTGGACCAACTGCTGTTTTGCTAACAGCAGCGGATTATTTGAATAAACTGCAAATGCTTTCTATGGTTTCAAAATCTATTATTGCTTTAATTCTTGTGATTATTAGCTTGATAATCTTGTTAAACGATGTACAATTTATTTCAACACTGAGTTTTGTATTATCCTCTATTATTGCAATAACACTTATAATAAGTTCAATAATCGTACTAAGTAGACATACCATAGAAATCGATCCTATTCAAACAGTAGAAATTCTACCTTTAGGAAAAGTTGTTTTATTACTCTTTTGGGCAATCATAGGATGGGAGATAATTGGTAATTATTCTAATCAAGTGAGGGATATAAAAAAGACAATACCACAAGCAACCATAATCAGTATAATAGTTATTACATTAACGTATATTTTAATTTCATTGGCGATTCAAGCTTTTCCATACTCAGAGGCTCTGTCTATGGTACAAATCCTCCAATCGGTTTTTGGAAGGCATGCTAAGATAATCTTATCGTTATTTGTTACAGGACTTTGTTTGTGTACTTACCTATTAATTGTTGGTGCACTGGGGCAATTGATTTATTCCTTATCCAGTGAAAACTACCTACCAAAAGTATTTCAAAGAAAAAATAAAAATAACATCCCATACATAGGAATAATGTACTTTATTACCATGCATATAATTGTACTGACGTTTACTCATTTTGAAATTTTGAATATAGAAGGAATTTTATCCATAGCTAATGGTTTCTTCTTAGCTAATGCTGTAATTGGATTGATTGCTTCTCTAAAAATTATTGATGGGTTACTTTACAGAATTGGGGGAATAATACTTTCTATAAGTCTTTTGGTCATTCTTTCTTTTTCATCAATTGAAATCTTCATAGCACTGGGTGTTGTTTTCCTACTTACGCTTTATATAGATCAGAGAAGAGAAAATACAATCTTAACCACAAATTTGAAATAGCTTAAGAGAGCCTTAGAATCTATTCTAAAGGCTCTCTTTTTAATTTTCTATTTAATAACTTTTAATTAATATATTTTATCATTTCTTACTAAATTCATCAATTTGCAGCAAATCTATTATAGGTATAGACTTACATTGCCATTTATATTTCTCTATAATTTGAATATAAATTATATCTAAATTTAAATTTATTTTTAAATAGCCTTTAGATTTTTATTGTTCTCTCAAATTTTACTTTTTTTTATAATTTTCTTTATTTTTCCTTATTTACAAAATTATCGAAATATAGTATATTATATGTTGATTTACTAGGAGAAACATTGTTTTACACTAAAAATAAAAACATTTACATATATAATAATTTTAAAAAATCAAGGAGGAATTATGAATGAAATTAACAGTATTATCGGATAAGCTATTAGGCGAAAAGTTAGCAGTGCCTATTTATAATGCAAATGGTAATCTATTTTTAAATAGAGGAACTAATATTACTCAAATAGCCTTAAAGCATTTAAAAAACATTGGTATTTCAACAATTTATATAGAAGATGCAAATAGTGAAGTGGATTTAGTAGAGGTATTGCCATCACATATTAGAGTAAAAGTGTTTAAAAAATTGAAGTATGAATTCATTAGTATAAAAAAGAACAAAAAAATAAACGATGAAGTTATTTTTGAAATTTCAGATGAAATTATTGGAAATATAAATTTATCCGAAAATTCAATTCTTTACAATAATGTAGGGAAAAAAGATGAAATCGAAGAATTAGTTGATCACTCATTACAAGTAGCCTTAATTTCAATAATGATTGGAGCAAATAAACAGTATGATGATAAAAAACTTCAAAACCTTTTAATCGGAGCATTATTACACGATGTCGGAAAACTGTTTTCTAAACAGGAAGATCATTCAGAAATCGGATACAGAATAATAAAAGAGAATATTTCATTTGCAACTACTTCTTGTATTATTTTGTTACAACATCATGAGCATATTGATGGGACAGGCGTTCCAAATAAATTAGTAGGAAATCAAATTTATGAATTTTCACAAATTGTAGGAATAGCAAATGAATATATAAATACTTTTGATGAAGAAGTAGGTGTTTTACCACACGAAGTTATGGAAAAAATAACAGCACAGACACTTACAAGATTTTGTCCAGAAATTCATAAATTCTTTACTAAGTCAGTATATTGTTATCCAAATGGCTTAGATGTAAAATTAAACACTGGTGAATCAGGAACAATTATTATGCAAAATAAAAGTCATCCTCTAAGACCAATAATTAAGACTAATGCAAACAAGTTTTTGAATTTGCTAGATAACCTAACATTGTTTGTTGAAGAGGTTCTTTTGTAAAATCAAGCTCACTAAAATATTAACTACTCAGTTAATATTCAGTGAGCTTACTTTTAATTTAATCATTCTTTCTTTGTTTTCCTGTAGAATCCATACTATAGTTTTCTTTATATATAAGTTCTGATATAGGAACTATTTCATATCCTTGTGATTTTAATTTTTCTAAAATTAAAGGTAAATATTCACTTACATATTTTGCGTTATTATGAAAAAGTACTATGGACCCATTCTTTGTATTTTTGATAACTCTATCTACAACATGTTCTACCCCAATTTCTTTCCAATCAAGAGAGTCTACATCCCATTGTATTGTATGATAATTTAAACTTGAAGCTGTATTTATTAAAGTATCGTTATAGTCCCCAAAAGGAGGTCTAAAAACTACAGGTCTTTTATTTATTATTTTTTCTATTTTATCAGATGTAGTTTCAAGCTCTTCTTTTATTTGTTCTTTACTCAACATACTCATTTTAGGATGAGTAGTCGAATGATTTCCAATTTCATGCCCTCTATTAGAAATTTCTTTTACTAAATCAGGATGCTTATCTACCCAAAATCCAACAAGAAAAAAAGTTGTCTTAACATCATATTTGTCTAATATATCCAATATATTTTTTGTATGGGTATCTCCCCAAGCAGCATCAAAGCTTATAGCTATTTTTTTCTCCTCTGTATCAACACAGTAAATAGGAAGTTTTTTCTCGGGAATTTGAGCCATAGTCTCTTTAATAACATAGCAGGAGCACACAAGTACAGTAGAGCATACAACGAACAGTACCATACTCAATAAAATTTTTCTCATAGAAATAATAAATACTTTCATATCTTCCTCCTTTAACATTAGTACTTTATATTTAATTATATTTTTTATTTTTCAAAAAATTACCAGAAGATTTAATTTTTTAAATGGGAAAATTATTTTCAGGAGGTGATTTGATGTCTAATATAAGAAGTCATTACTCTAATGTAAATGGAAAAACAATAGAATCATCAAGAGAAACCTTAAAACTTGAGCCTAGACATTATTTAAGAGAGTCTCATTCTGTAAGAGAGGGAGATACCAGAAAAAATATGAAAATCAAAATTCACAAAAAATATTAATTACCAAAATTTAATATAATATTTTTTTTAATAATGGTTAAATTAATATTACAACATCTTAAAAAAGATGTTACTACTCAAAATCTTAAAGACATTAAAGAGGAGGAATATACTATGGCAAGCAGAAATAGTAAAGTAGTTCCAGAGGCAAAAGCAGCTTTAAATCAAATGAAATTAGAGACAGCAAATGAGTTAGGTTTATCTAATTACGAGGGCATGGACAAAGGAAACTTAACTGCAAGACAAAATGGATACGTTGGCGGATACATGACTAAAAAGTTAGTTGAAATGGCTGAAAATCAAATGTCAGGAAAAAAATAAAAGGATAAAAATAAAAAGGATATTCGAAATTTCGAATATCCTTTTTATTTTTATCCTTTTATTTTTCCTGTAAATAGTTTAATATATATGTAGATATATTTTGCGGAGGATGATGTATTATGTTTGAAAACTCATCTGAAGAGTTAGCGGTTAATAAGTTAGTTTTATTGTATATTTTAAAAAAAATAGAAATGGATTTAACTAATTCTCAGATTACTCAAGTTGTAATGGAAAATGAAATAATGAACTACTTTTCTCTTCAACAATTTTTATCAGAGCTTATTCAATCTAAATTTTTAAAAACCTACAAAGAAGACTTTAAAGAGTATTATTCATTGACTAAAAAAAGTATACAAACTCTTGAGTATTTTATTTCTAGAATACCGTCTGATCTAAAAGAAAGTTTAGACAGATACATATCTACGAACAAGGAGAAAGTTTTAAAAGAAACTCAAGTTAAGTGTAATTATTCTAAATTATCAGATAATGAATTTATAGTAAATTTGAAAGTTATAGAAAATCAAATTCCACTTATAAATATAGATTTAAACGTAGCTTCTACTAAACAAGCTAAACTTATCTGTGATAATTGGAAAAAAAATGCACCTACTTTATACCCAGATATACTACAGGTTTTGATAAAAAAACCTTAGATGAAGAGCCTATCTACATATTACAGTAGTAGGCTCTTTATCTACATTTATATCTTTTATTAATTCTAATGAATTAGCTTCAAACACCTTTATCAAATTATTTTTCACATCCGATACAAATAATTTTTTTTCATCTTTTGATATATCTATTCCCAATGGTCTTCCTTCTACTTTGATACTTTTTATATGATTATTATTTTTATAATTTAAAACTTCTATACTTTTATTGCAAAAATCCGTTACATACATTTCTTTTTTTGAATAATTAATACTTATCTCTACAGGTAATTTAAAACAATCTAGTATATTTACTATTTCAAATTTAAATCTATCTACTAATATTATGCTTCCATTTTTAGCTACTATATATATAATATTTTCTTCTTTGTTTATCTTCAAATGCCACGGTTTAAAATCTAGTTTTATATTTTTAACAATACTTTTGCTCAAAATATCTATTACTAACAACGAATTTGAACAGGGTACATATAAGTTTTTTTGCTCCTCATCTATAATTATTCCATGAGGCATACTATCTACGCAAATAACACCTATAGGATCATTATTTTTAGCATCTACTATATATATGCTATTAGAGTCTTCATTTGCTATATAAAGCTCTTTGTTAGAATGCATCACAACCTGGCTTAGATTCCCCCCCATAGAAATAGAATCTATAATAGATCTATTTTCTATATTCATAACATATAATATTCCATTAAGCCCACTCGGTATATATATTTGTTCATCATGTTCATCAATACAAAAATGATGAACAAATATATTTTCATCTAAATATATTTTATCCTCAACTTCTAACTGCTCATTTATAATAGCTATATTGTTTGACCCAAAATTAGAAACATATATCTTCAATTTTTTCCCTCCTTCCATTCACATTTTACCAAACTACTTATACTATAATAATATATTATGTTTTAGGGTATTGTGATACATTTTCATTGACTTTTTTTATATCATAAACTATAGTAAGATATAGTTAATTAGATGTTAAGGAGGATTGTAATATGTATGTTTTTAAAACTTCTGGGGTTTGTTCTAAAGAGATAAGATTTGAAATCGAAGATGATATCATTAAATCTGTAGAGTTCGTTGGAGGATGTCCTGGAAATTTAATAGGAATAAAGAGTCTTGTTGAAGGTTCAACAGTAGATGATGTAATTAAAAAATTAAAAGGGATAGGATGCGGATCAAAATCAACTTCATGTCCAGATCAGTTTACTAAGGCTTTAGAACTTTATAAAAAAAAGAGAGACGAACAATAATGAAAAAAGGTGATTAAAAATCACCTTTTTTCACCATCCTTCTAATATTTCCTATCATATATAAAGATCCTGCACATATTATAGCATCATTCTTAGAAGAATTCTTAAGAGCTAGTCTAACAGCTTCATCTATATTATCACAACTTGTACAGTCTTTATTTAATTTATTTATTATTTCTTTTAGTTCGTCTGATTTCATAGCTCTAGGATTGTTAGGCTTTGTTGTAATTATATTTTTACATCTAGGTATTAATATCTCACAAACCGATTCTACATCCTTATCTTTAAGCATACCTAGTACCAAAGTTATACTTTTATCCTCCATATAATTATCTATTGTATTACATAAAGAATTAGCCCCGTCTTCATTGTGAGCTCCATCTATTATAAACAAAGGATCTTTTTTTAGAACTTCAATTCTACCAGCCCACTTAGTATTTTTAAGACCTTCATATATATCTTTATCACTTATTTTTAAATCATATTTATCCTTTAATATATTAATTACATTAAGAGCCACTATAGCATTGTTAACTTGATGTTTTCCCATTAGCTGTATTTCTAGATTTTCATACACTGTATCTTTAACCTTACAATTAAAAACCTGTCCCAAAATATCCATCTTAGTTATTTCTTTATCTTCTATATTAGCCATAGTAAGAGTACAGTTTTTCTCTTTAGCTATCTTCTTTATAACAGCTTCCGATTCTTTATTTTGAGGATACATAATAACTTCACAGTTTTCTTTTATTATTCCACCTTTTTCATAAGCTATTTTTTCTAAGGTATCACCTAAATAATCAGTGTGGTCTATGCTTATAGGTGTTATAACATTTATAAGGGGGTTTTTTATTACATTTGTAGCATCAAATCTGCCACCCATTCCAACCTCTAATACAACAAAATCTACATTTTGCTCTTTATAGTAATAAAAGGCTATAGCTGTTACTATTTCAAATTCAGTAGGATGATTAAATCCCTCCTTAACCATATCATCTACCTTAGATTTTACTATTTCAGTAACCCTTGCAAGTTCATTTTCTTGTATATTTTCAGAATCAATTCTTATTCTCTCAGTAAAAGATTCTAAATAAGGAGAAGTATATAACCCAACCTTATGCCCACTACTTATAAGCATAGAATTTATAAACGAGCAAGTAGATCCTTTTCCATTAGTTCCTGCAACATGAATTATATTCAGATCATCTTGAGGATTATCAAGTAAACTTAAAAGCTTAGTTATATTATCAAGACCTAATACCCTTCCAAACTTATAAGTGCCATGTATATATTCTAGTGCTTCATTATAATTCATTTAAATCCCCCCATTCCCAACTTTTTTCTTTTAGTATAACACTCTAATTAAAAATATCCAAGTTTGAAACTAACTTGGATATTTTTAATAAAATCTATTTTAATTTAGCTTGTAAGTTTTCTAATCTTTCAACTACAGTTTTCATCATTTCTTCATACTTACCTTTCTTAGATTTTTCTTCTTCAACTAAAGCTTCTGGTGCTTTAGCTAAGAATCCTTGATTAGATAATTTACCAGATACTCTTTTTAATTCACCTTCAATTTTTGACTTTTCCTTTTGAAGTCTTTCTATTTCTTTTTCAAAATCTACTAATTCATCAAGAGGTATATAAATTTGAGCTCCCTGTATTACTGTTGACATTGCATCTTCAGGAATTTTAGTCGCATCCTCTAATATTTCAACTTCAGATGCAGATGCTAAAGTCTTAAAGTATTCTTTTCCTTCTTCTATAGTAGCTTTTTTATCCTCAGATGTAACTATCATAAGCTTAGCTTTTTTAGAAGGTATAACATTCATTTCAGCTCTTATATTTCTTACATTTCTTATAGCTTCCATTATTAAGCTCATTTTTTCTTCTTCTTCCTTCATATTATCTTCTTCCTTGTATTTAGGCCAAGAAGCTAAAACTATACTTCCATCTACAGTCGGTAAATAAGTATATATCTCTTCAGTTATAAATGGCATATATGGATGAAGAAGCTTTAATACATTTTCAAGTACATAAGTTAAAGTATATAAAGCAGCTTTTTTAGCAGCTAAATCCTCTCCATAAAGTCTAGGCTTAACCATCTCTATATACCAGTCACAGTACTCTGACCACGTAAAATCGTAAACCTTTTGAATAGCCATTCCAAGTTCGAATTTTTCCATATTTTCAGTTACTTCTTTAGCTAATTCATTAACTCTTGATATAACCCACTTATCTGCAAGAGTTAAGTTTTTCTCAACTGATTCTCTATTTAAATTTTCTACTAAATCTTCACTTAAATTCATAAATACAAATCTTGATGCATTCCAAAGCTTATTAGCGAAGTTTCTAGCAGATTCTACTCTTTCCATATAGAATCTCATATCATTTCCAGGAGTGTTTCCAGTAGCAAGAGTAAATCTTAATGCATCAGCTCCATACTCCTCTATTACTTCTAGAGGATCTATTCCATTCCCTAAAGATTTACTCATCTTTCTTCCCTGAGAATCTCTAACAAGTCCATGTATTAAAACATGTTTGAACGGAATTTCATCCATACAGTAAAGTCCTGAGAATACCATTCTTATAACCCAGAAGAATATAATATCATATCCTGTAACTAATACATCTGTTTTATAGAAGAAATCCAGCTCCTTAGTCTTGTTAGGCCATCCAAGTGTAGAGAAAGGCCATAAAGCTGATGAGAACCAAGTATCCAGTACATCTTCGTCCTGCTTTAAGTTAGCAGAGTTACACTTAGGACACTTATCTGGTACTTCTTTTGAAACAACAGTCTCTTCACAATCTTGACAATAATAAGCTGGTATTCTATGACCCCACCATAATTGTCTTGATATACACCAATCTCTTATATTCTCTAGCCAGTGATAATAAATTTTATTAAATCTCTCTGGAACAAGTTTTATTTGACCACTCTTAACAGCATCTATTGCTGGTCCTGCAAGTTCGTCCATCTTAACAAACCATTGCTTTGATACCATAGGCTCAATTATTGTATTACATCTATAGCAATGTCCTACATTGTGAGTATGATCTTTTATATGAACTAAGTAACCTTCTTTATCTAAATCTTTAACAAGAACATTTCTACACTCATATCTGTCCATATCTTCATATTTACCAGCTTTAGAGTTCATAGTTCCATCTTCATTCATAACTACTATTTTCTCAAGATTATGTCTTTGACCAATTTCAAAGTCATTAGGGTCATGTGCTGGAGTTATCTTAACTGCTCCTGTTCCAAATTCCATTTCAACATAATCATCTGCAATTATAGGAATCTCTCTTCCTACTAAAGGTAAATAAAGGTTTTTACCTATTAAATCCTTATATCTTTCATCTTCTGGATTAACAGCAACTGCAGTATCTCCAAGTATAGTCTCTGGTCTTGTAGTTGCTATTTCTAAAAACTTATCAGAATCCTTAACTTGGTATTTAACATGATAAAAATGTCCTCCATGCTCTTCATGCTCAACCTCTGCATCTGATAAAGATGTTTTACAATCAGGACACCAGTTTATTATTCTATTTCCTCTATATATATGTCCATCATTATATAATCTTACGAAAAATTCTGTAACAGCCTTGTTACATCCCTCATCCATAGTAAATCTTTCTTTTTCCCAGTCACAAGAATCTCCAAGCTTTTGCATTTGCTCAACTATTCTTCTTCCGTATATGTTTCTCCATTCCCAAGCTCTTTCTAAGAACCCTTCTCTTCCTAGCTCATATTTGCTCTTACCTTCGTCTTTTTTTATCTTTTCAACAACCTTAACCTCTGTTGCAATACTCGCATGGTCAGTTCCAGGTTGCCATAAAGCAGCATATCCATCCATTCTCTTCCATCTAACAAGTATATCTTGAAGAGTATGGTCAAGTGCATGTCCCATATGTAATTGTCCTGTTATATTAGGCGGAGGAAGCATTATAGAATAAGATTCTTTAGTCTCATCTACTTCTCCTTTAAAATATCCTTTTTCTAACCACTCACTATAAAGTCTTTCTTCAAACTCTTTAGGGTCATAATTTTTAGGTAAATTTTTAATCTCCATATTAAATCCTCCTGTATTTAAAGTTATTTAATTCTACAAATAAAAAAGAGCTTTCCATCCTTAAAAGGACGAAAAGCTCGCGGTACCACCTTATTTTCAGAATAATTCTGACTCTCTTTCTCTTTAACGACAATTTGCCGGCTAAGTCTACTATCTTCAACCTAGAAGCTCCAAAGCTACCTTCCAAAAGCTCATTCCTAGAAAATCTTTCAGCCAAGGATTTCCCTCTCTAATAGTGAAACTTTCGTACTCCTCTTTTTCACAGCCTTTATTCATATTTAATTTAAGCATTTTAGTATATTATATATTTTTTTAAAGTTTTGTCAATATCATTATTATATCATTTAATTAAATATTTATTCAAATCTGACTAAATTCCACAAATTTGAAATTTGTGGAACCACAATTTTTCAAACTGAATAATATATACAAGAGAAATTATGAAAGGAGATAAAAACATGCTTTATTACGTAAAAAGATTTGATACACTTCAAAAAATAGCAAATAGATTCAATGTATCTGAGCAGTCTATAATTAAAGCTAATGTAATTTGTGATCCAAATTATCTAACACCCAATACCCCACTAATAATTCCTGATTCAAATATAGATTTACCAAAATCACAAGGTCAGCCACCTTATTATATAGTTCAATTTAGAGATACTTTTTTATGCTTATCTAAAGAATTTAACACTACAGTTAATAATTTGGTTTATATGAATAGATTAAATCCTAATATGATTCCTACAGGTTATGAAATTCTTATAGGTAATTATCTTCAAAGTCCAGATGAATTAAGTAAATTATGGTCAGATACAGGAAATTATAAATGCGATGAATTGTCAGAATACCAGGTTCATAATATATACTACAACGGCTCTTTTGTATGGCAGGCTCTAGGAAATCAATCTATACCTTATTTAATAGAACTATTGAACAATCCTTGTGATATTGTTAAATACTACTCTATAGTAAGTCTTGGACGAATAGGTTCGAGTAACAACAAAGTAATAAGTAATCTCACAAAATTAATAAATTACGAGAATGAATTAGTATCAAATGCAGCTAAGTGGGCATTACTTAGAATAAGTCTTGTAAGGGACCATTCAAAAAGAATGCACGTTACAACAACAGAAAGTAGAATATACGATAGCCCAGATTTAAATTCAAATTCATTTTCAGTTCCAGCTGGAAGCCCTATAATGTCTTTAAATTGGTCAATTCCAAGTCCTACAAATGAAAAAAATATATTTGGAGAAACTCAATTATACGATAGAGTTAGATTCTTTACCACAGGTCAAGACGGTTATTTGCCTAGAGTTGGATTTAATGAAATTAATGCGATATAAGGTTATAACCTTATATCGCATTAATTTTTAGCATCTTCTAAAGCTCTTTGAACTGCTATTTTCCAATTGTCACTAGTAACTGTAGCTCCGGCTATAGAATCAACCTCATATGTTTGTTTTTCAATCATTTCATCTTTCATTGTAATCCTATATTCTTTTAAATTAGGAAATACCTTTCCATCTATTTCTTGGCCTGTCCACATATTATAATCTACTTCGTTTCCATTTGTGTCTAATCTTTTTAAATCTATATTTGTTATCTTATCACCTTCAATAGTTACAACAGCCTTTTCATTTCCATACTCCCATTTGTCTCCGATAGCTTCATAAACACCATTTTTGTATGTAGTTTGCACGTTATCCTCTTTAGCACATCCAGTAAAAAATATCATGCTAAGTCCCAAAGCTACTACTCCTGCTAATTTTTTCATAATCATCACTCCTCATCCTTAGTTATATGCTTTATTCTCACCACTAAAATATATAATATCTGTAGTGCATTCGTCAATACTTTTGATTATTTCTCTCAAATGATAATTGTATACAATATCATTTTCTCTATTTTCAATATATTCGATTCTACTAAATTTTCCATATATATTTATAAGTTTTATATAATTCATATTGTTCACTGTGTAATTTTGATTCATATTACTTATAATTTTCAGATTCAGACAAATACTCTTATAATTTTTTAATATAGATTTAATTTTTTTTATTTCATATTCATTTTTGGAACTTATATTAATATTGTCTATATTTTTTTCAAACTTACATATACTATCTTCACTTTTTTTCAAGTCTATATTTAAGCCTTTAACTACTTTATTTTCTAATAATTCATTCAAATCATTTGTAATTTGAATAAGCTCGTCCTCTATATTATTATAATTATTTATAGGCTTTATAAAACAATTAACTAAAACAGCTATTATAATTCCTATGAATGTATCCAGTACTCGGTTGAGTCCATAAAAAATAGGATCTCGACCATCTAAATTAGTCATAATTACACAAAATACAATCCCAGCTATGCTTACTGACTTATTCCATCCCAGAAAATTACATACATATATAACAATACTTATTCCAACACCTATGCTTATTACATTTTTAGGACTTATAATATAAAATATAACACCAACCATAGCTCCAAGTATAGTACCTAACATTCTATTTTTACCAACCTTAAATGATTCTTCTACAGTTGTTTGCATAGATATAATGGCTGCTATTGCTGCATAAAAAGGATACTCCATATTAAAAAAACGCGAAATAGCTACAGATAAAGATACAGCTATTGCAGTTTTTATATTTCTCATACCAAGTTTCATATTCTTCACCACCTTAATTAATCTATTGTGCTAGTTGAAATCAATTTACTTAATATGGTAAATTGATTTCAACAAAAAAAATATCCTCTTAACTTCAAACGTATGGTTATATTATCCAAATGCTAAAGACTTAATTCTTGATATATCTTCATCTTT
>NZ_JAOASI010000021.1 GCF_025210165.1 Tepidibacter sp. | reverse complement strand
TATTAGCTTGCTTCTTTAGGTTGTACTATTTCTTTTGAATCAACTTCACTAGTCTTAGATTCTTCTTCTTTATTTCCAGCTTCTTTATTTTCGTCTTTTACTTCTTCAGGTTGTACTGTTTCTTTTAAATCAACTTCACTATTCTTAGACTCTTCTTTTAAACCTTCTATAGCATTGTTAATATCGTCAACCACTTTATTAACTTCAGCCAAAGTGGCATTCGCTTTATTATTTAGCGTTTTTGCCGCTTCAATAGAATCTCTTAATGCCTGTACACTTTCTGTTGTCATGCCATCTGTTTCTGTATTTTCTGCACTTTCTATAGCTTTTACCAGATTAGAATATTTCACTATTATATTTTCGTTTTTATCAAAAACTCCTGTTCCCATAACTGTAACATTTACTGGAATAGTTACAGATTGTAATTGATTGTTCTTAAATGCATTTTTTGCTATATCTGTAACCCCTTCTGGTATTTCTACAGAAGTAAGTTTATTCATATAGAAAGCTCCCGTTGAAATTACAGTTAAATTCTTAGAAATTTGCACAGATTCTAGTTTATTTAAAGCAAATGCCATATTTCCCATACTTGTTAAATTTTTAGGTAAATTAACTGATGTTAAACTATTCTGAGCAAATGCATACATTTCTATAGTTTCTACAGTATCAGGTATATCTACAGATGTTAAGCCTTTGTTCTTAAATGCACTCAACCCTATACTAGTAACTGTTTCTCCTTTAATAGTACTAGGAATAACTATTTCTGTTTCAGTTCCAGAATATCCAGTGATTTTTCCATTAGAAAATTGGTACTCTTGTTCTATTTCTTTATTACCAACTGTAACTTTAACATTTACATCTGGTTTTTCTGCACTCATACCTGTTGGTAAATCATATATAGCTGTAAAAGTATATTCTCCAGCTTTATTTGCATCATAATCTTGGCTTGACCACGTTGCACTTACTTCTATTGTATCTCCATTGTTTAATATCATTTTTATATTTTTAGGGATATTTATATCCTCTTTTTTTGTTCCAAAATCAACATCTAATGGTTGAACTTCTTTTACTGAATCTACCGCTAAAACAATTATTTTATGATAATCTGAATGTTCAAACCAGTGGTTATTATTATCTGAGTCTAGATTAAGTGTAAAGATATGAACTTTATTTTCATCATTCTGATGTCCTTTATTCTCTTTGAATGCCTCTCCATGTATCTTTTTAACATCTTTCAGTATTGTTACTGATGTTAATTGGTTTTTATAAAATGAAAAACGATCTAATGCTATGTTCTCTATATCTTCAGAAAATGTAGCAGAGACTAGATTGTTTTCAGCAAAAGCGCTATTTCCTATTTTCTTCAAAGTCCCTGGAAAATCCACATATTTTAAACTATTTTTATTAAATGCATAAGCATCTATCTCGCTTACACCATCTGGAATAGATACTTTATTTAATTGATTTTTTTCAAAAGCACCAGTGTTAATAATGAATCCAGTTAATCCATCTGGAATTGTAACGCTAGTTAATCCCTTATTTTCAAATGCTTTACTTGCTATATCTGTTATAATTTTTCCTTGTTGATTTAACTTAGATAAGACTAAGTCTTTGTTTGTTTCCAATTTCTTTAATCCGTCTTCAGTAAAACCAGTTACGCTTGTACCTTCAAAAGTAAAGTCTGATGCTTGCCACTTAGTATCATCTTGATTTTCAGACATTTCTTTTACTATTACAGTTCCTGAAACTTCTAGTGCTGTTGTAGGTTGTGATTGAGATACTCCTTTTGGAAGTTCAAATTTTCCTACTGCAATATATTCTCCTGATACATTTGCATCATAATTATTAATTTTCTAAACTAAATTTACTATATGCTCTTTATTATTTGAATCAATTATAAAAGTAGTTTTTGCTAATTTATCAATAGCTGCAACTTCAGATGTTTTAATGTCTACTGCTACTGGAGCTACTGTTCCTATTGATTTAATTGTTATTTTTTCTGCTACTTCTTTTTTCTTACATTTAATCACAAGTTCATTTTCTTTATCATTCAAATCAAGGTTTCGTTTATCTACATTTTCTAATTCATATTCATTATTACTATATTCAGGAGTTATCTGTACTCCAGTATCTCCTATATGCAAGTATTCTTCGTTTACTGTATTTTTCCATATTTCTTGTTCTTTTAAAACTGTGTTTTCAAATTTATATTTAACAATAATTTTTGCAGGATTGATTACATGATATTTAGATTCTTCAAATTTATTTGGGTTTTTGTAATCATGTGTAAATAGATGAACTTTTCCATCGTGACCTAAATTTTTATAGAAAGAATTTCCATTTAGTTCTTTTATGCTACTTGGAAGTTCTACATCTTTTAACTGGTTGCTTGAAAAAGCATATGGTTCTATCTTCTCTACACCTTCTTCAATAGTTACTGAAGTTAAAAACTTGTCATGCCAACTATTTTGAAATGCACTTTTTCCTATAACTTTCACATTTCCTGGGATTACTACAGATGTCATTTTGTTTCTAGCAAATGCTTTTAATCCTAACTCTTCTACAGTATTAGGAATAGTTATTGATTCAAAACAGTTATTGTTAAATCCAGATAAATATTTCAAAGTACTAGGCAACTTCACTTCAATCAATTTATTATCACTAAATGTCATATCATCTATTCTAGTAACACCTTCTGGAATAGTTACAGTAGTTAAGTTGTTATAACCAAATGCTGCTGGTATTGTTTTTAAACTACTTGGAATCTTTAAATCTGCTATTTCATTAAGTGTAAAAGCTCCACCTTCTAATTCTGTAACACTATCTGGTATAGCTAAAGATTGTAATTTGTTAGCATTGAATGCTAAACTTTTTATAGTGGTCACACTATCTGGAATATCAATAGATGTTAAAGCATTATATCTAAATGCCTCTTTTCCTATAGTCGTCACAGTATCTGGTATCTTTACAGAATTTATACCAAATGCTGCGTCTTGCTTAGTATTCATATCACCTATAAATGCCCTATCAGCTATCTGTGTAATTTCTTCTCCAGATTCATTAAGTGCAGGTATAATTAAATCTTTATTTGTTTTAAACTTTTCATTACCTTTTTCAGAAAAACCAGTTATAGATTTTCCTTCAAAAGTAAAGTCTGATACTTCCCATGTTTTATCTATAGCTGTTATATCTGTACCTTCTTGTGTAATATCAAGATTTATTTTAAGTGTGTACATATCATAGTTCAAATCAATGCTACACTCTGAATGACGAGGATCTTTACTCGTGTTTTCTTCTATATTTATTTCAATTTTGTCATTATCATAATTGTAGTTTGCTTTGAAATAAGAATTCTCGTCATCATTTGTTAATGAAATTGCTGGTACTTGTACTCCATACATATCTTCTAATTTCTTTGTATATTCATCTAACCCCTTGACCGGATTATCTATATTAATTATAGAAGTTTCGTCATTTGTCGAGATTTTAATCGGTTCTTTTAAAGTTTGACCATACATGTTAAGGAATAGATCATCATTCCAATCATCATAAGCTACAAGTGATAATTCTGAAACTGGAGTCAAGTCAGTAACATGACTTGCTGCACAACTAAAGCTTTTAAGCTTTGGTAAACTATTTACAAAACTAATATCTTCAACAAAATTACTCTCTATACTTAAATATTCCAAGTTAACCAACTTACCAAGCGGTGCTACATCAAAAGCTTCTTTCCCACGATTACAATAATGCATGTCAATCCATTGTAGATTTGTAAGACCTGTTATAGGTTTAATATCCACAATACCTTCATTATTGTAAATATCTAAATGCTTTAAATTTACAAGACCTGAAAGAGGCGTTAAATCTTTTATATCATTTCTATGTAAATCTAAATAATTAAGTTCATTAAGATTCTTTAGAGGTGTTAAATCTTTTATATTGTTTGTATGTAAATTTAAATAATTAAGTTTATTAAGATTCTTTAGTGGCGTAAGATCACTAATTTTATTTTGTCTTAAGTTTAGTTTTTCTAAATTAACTGCATATTGCAACCCTTCTATATCTTTAATTTTTGGGTAAGAATTTCCTTGCTTATCCTTCATCATTTCTGGAGAGCTAATATCTAACTCTTTTATAGATTCCATTTCTTCTTTAGTAATATCTGATTTAGTATCTCTCTTTTCACCTAATGTCTTATTAATTACCTTTCTTAAAGTATCACTTGGTATCTCTACAGTGGTAGTACAACTTGCCTTTGAGTCTTTATTTACTTTATCTATTTTAGAGTCTTTACCTATTTGTATTTTCGTATTTTTTGCATTTTCTTTTAAATCTAATTTTTTAACCTCTCCATTATCCAAGTGAATATCTGCATCTTTTGCATTTACCTGTACCTCATCAAAGTCTCCTTTTAAAGTAACTTTATCTTTATCTTCAATAAGAATATCTCCAAATCCAGATTCAGTTAGCTTATTCTCTACAGATTCCTCTTCATCAATTATCGCTCCTGATTTTAATGTTAATTGTCCTACTGTCGTGTTTCCTTCAGCTACTAACCTTACTTTATCATCTTCTTTGTTAACCTCTACATCTCCTAATTTACTATCTTTTATATGTATACTATGCTCTCCTCCGCCGTATATATATATTTCCTGTTACTATAACATTTTTAAGATATACATCTCCATTTCCTACAGAAGAGTGTATTGTAAGTTCATCAAAAGTTCCTTGTAATGGGTTTTCTTTTGTTGAATACTGATCTTTAAATATAGTTCTAGCTGATGAACTTGAGGTTGAGTTAGAGCTTGAGCTTGAGTTAGAGCTTGATTTATTATCAGACTTCTTTTTAATTGTAAAGCTTGATGCTGAGTTTGATTTAAATACTTTCTCAAGCATTGCAGCAGCTTCTGCTCTAGTTATATTTTGCTTAGGACCAAAAGTTTCATCTGGATATCCGTTTAAATATCCTCGACTCACCAATAATTCAACAGATGCTTTTGCCCAGCTAGCTATTTCGTCTTTATCTTTAAATTTATTAATTACCTGTGATTTATCTGTTTTGCTTATTTTAAGTACCTTTCCCATAATTACAGCCACTTCTTGTCTAGTAATCAAATCATTAGGTCTTATAGTCTTGTCTTCATATCCTGATATATAACCTTTTGCTTTTGCCTTTCTTATATCTTCATAAAACCAATCGTCTGCTGATACATCTTTAAAATCTATATCGTAGACCAACTTAAAGTTATATGCCTTATTCATAAGTGCTATAAATTCAGCTCTTGTAATTTGCTTATTAGGCTTGAATGTTCCATCACTGTATCCACTTATAACTCTTTTTTTAACTAATTTTTGAATTTGTGTTTTCGCCCAGTGATTTTCTATATCTGAAAACGTTTTTAAATTTTCAGAAAAGCCAATCCCCATTGAGGTCATTATCATTGATGCTGATATTATGATAGACAGCGAGCGTTTTATATTTCTTTTTAGCAATCCCATATTTCCCTCCCCTACACAGTTAAATATGACTCTGTGATTTACTTTTTTGGATTTTTCAACTTTATTTTACATCATAATTCAAAAATTGCAAATTATACCACACATTATATAACTAAATTGCATTTTTTTGAAATAGAAAAAAACTATACCATCGGCCAATAGTATAGTTTTTTATTTCAAAAATATCTATAATTTTTATGTTTCTTTCAAGCATTTATTAATACTATCAATAGTATAATTCACCTCATCCATAGTATTAAAATGACTAAGACTAAATCTTACCGTTCCACTTGGAAATGTCCCTAGTGTCTTATGTGCAAAAGGAGCACAATGAAGACCGCACCTTGTCATAATTCCAAAATTTTTACAAAGATTATATGATATAGCTGCATTATCATACTCTTTAAAATCTATAGAAGCTAAAGCTGTTCTTCCTTTTATTCCACTTTTCCCTATCAACTTTATATTCTCTATATTATTAACTCCCTCTAAAAATGTATTTAAAAGATTTAATTCCTTTTCTCTTATTGAATCTATTCCCTCTTCAAATAAATATTTTAAAGAAGCATTAAGTCCATATATACCAGGTATGTTTAATGTTCCTGCTTCAAATTTATCTGGCATATAATCTGGATGAATTTCATACTCTGATAAACTACCTGTTCCTCCTTCTATAAAAGTAGTCATTTGATCTACTAATTTATCACTTACAACAAATCCACCTATTCCTTGCGGTCCTAAAAGTGATTTATGTCCTGTGAAAGCTATAGCATCAGCACTTAATTTTTTATAATCTAAATTTAAAAAACCAGCTGTTTGAGCTGAATCTATAATAAAAAATATATCATTTTCTCTACAAATTCTACCTACTTCTTCAAGATTTAGTATTGTTCCACAAACATTAGAAGCATGTGTCATAATAACAGCTTTTGTATTAGGTTTTATATGTTTTATTAAATCACTAGCATTTAATTCTCCAAATGCACTACACTGTACCCTTGAAAACTCAACTCCTTTTTTAGTCAATGAATTAATAGGTCTCATAACAGCATTATGCTCCATAGAAGATACTATTACATGATCTCCTTTTTTTATCAAACCTTTTATTAATATATTCAAACTCTCTGTTATATTTTTTGTAAAAACTACATTTTCTTCTTTATCAAAATTAAATAGCTTGCAAATTAATTCTCTAGTCTCAAATACTACGTTTTCTGCTTCAAATGAAGATGTATAAGCTCCTCTATTTACATTACAACCTACATTATCTAAATAATTTGAAATACTCTTTGAAACACCTATCGCTTTTGGAAAAGAAGTTGCCGCATTGTCTAAATATACTGAATTCATATATATCACTCCTATATTTAATATATATTCATTTTATAATATTACTCATTTTTACAATAATAGAAAATCTCTATATATTTATGACGAATTATACATTTTTTCAATTTAACTTTATCTACATATTCTGATAAAATTTTGTTTGCAATATATAATAATAAGGAGGTTTTATGTAATGGATTCAAAAAAAGGTATTATATTTACAGGTGCCATCGTTGGTATTATCGCTGTACTTCTAGTTAAATTTGGAAATCCAAAAAACATGGGATTTTGTATAGCATGCTTTATAAGAGATATATCTGGAGGACTTGGTTTTCATAGAGCTGCGGTTGTTCAGTATTTAAGACCTGAAGTAATGGGCTTAGTTTTAGGTTCTTTTGCAGTAGCTAGTTTAAAAAAAGAATTCAATGTCAAAGGTGGATCTTCTCCATTTATTAGATTTACTTTAGGTGTTACTGTAATGATAGGAGCTTTAATGTTTTTAGGATGTCCTCTTAGAATGGTTTTAAGACTTGCAGGAGGAGATTTAAACGCTATAGTTGGAATTATAGGTTTTACTTTTGGTATTGTTTTAGGTATTGCTTCACTAAACAAAGGTTTTTCTCTTAAAAGAAATTATAAATTACCTAAAACAGAAGGTTATATATTCCCTATAGTGAATATATTTTTAGTAGTTTTATTAATACTAGCTCCAAGCTTTATATTCTTTAGTGAAAAAGGACCTGGAGCTATGCATGCACCAGCTCTTATTGCCCTGGCTTGTGGATTAATAGTTGGTATATTATCACAAAGAACTAGACTTTGTATGGTAGGTGGTATAAGAGATTTAATATTATTTAAAGATACATATTTAATATCTGGATTTATAGCTATACTTGTATTTACTTTAATAGGAAATATAGCTTTAGGATACTTTAACATAGGTTTTGAAGCTCAACCTGTTGCTCATTCTGACGGACTTTGGAACTTCTTAGGAATGGTTTTATGTGGATGGTCTAGTGTATTATTAGGTGGATGCCCTATGAGACAATTAATTTTATCTGGTGAAGGTAATACAGATTCAGTAATTACAGTTATGGGACTACTTGTAGGTGCTGCTATTTGTCATAATTTCGCTTTAGCTGCAAGCCCTAAAGGACCTTCTCCTAACGGCAAAATAGCTGTTATAGCTTGTCTTTTAGTTGTTGGTTTAATATCTTACTTAAATTCTGATATGGCTAATTTAAAATCTAAAGGTAAAGGAGTTGCTTAAAAGTGATTAAAGTAGATGTAAGAGGTATGTCTTGTCCTCAACCTGTTCTTATAACAAAGAATGCTGTAAATTCTAATCCAAAAGAAGTTGAAATTATTGCAGATGATAATACTGCTGTAAACAATATATCTAGATTTTTAAAAAGTTCAGGATATAAATATGAAGTAAAAGAAATCAAAGATGATTATATTATAAATGCAAAAAAATAGAGTGAGGTAATATAATGAATGAATATATAGCAATATTTTTTACCCATTCAGGAGCCATTAAGTTCGATAGATTCTGTAAAAAAAATAATATTACGAGTGAACTAATGCCTGTTCCTAGAAAGCTAAGCTCTAACTGTGGCATATGTTCTAAGTTTTGTTATAATGATAAAATTGATAATCTCATTTCTGATGAAATAGAAAGAATATATGAATGCCACGAAAAAGAATATATTTTACGTTATGAAGAGTAATTATTTAAACAAAATGCCGCTTATTAATTAAGCGGCATTTAATCTATCTTTGCTACATTAAACCTTGAATTTATCTGATATTTCTTTTAATTGCTTTGTCTGCATATTTAATCTGGAAATATTCTCTGTGATTGTTGAAAAACTTTTTACCTGATTATCAATTATAGAATTAATTTCATCTACTGATGCAGCATTCTCTACAGAAGTTTGCGTTACTTGATTTGTAGCATTTGAAATTCCCTCTGTTATTTGAGCTTGTTTATTTGATAGATGGGCTGATTCTTCTGAAAACTCTTTAATCTCATAAACAGATTTTAATATTTTTTCAAACTGTTCTTTAGCTTCCTTTGCACGCTCAACAGAATTATTTGATTTAATATTGCCATCCTCTATAGCTTCAACTGCATTTTTAGATGCATCTTGTATATAGTTTATTGCCTCAACAATAGATTCAACAGATGTTTTAGATTCTTCAGCCAACTTTCGAACTTCTTCTGCAACTACAGCAAAACCTCTACCCTGTTCTCCTGCTCTTGCTGCCTCAATTGAAGCATTCAAAGCTAAAAGGTTAGTTTGTTCAGCAATAGATTTAATTAAAGTTACAACATTTCCAATGTCTTCACTTGATCTTCTAAGTTCTATAATTATTTCTTTGGTATTTTTATTAGATTCCATAACTAGATTATTAGATTCTAAAACTTCTGTTATAGATTGATCTCCTAATTTTGTGAATTTCTCTACTTCATAACTCTTTTTAGCATTTTCATCCATTTGATCAGATATATTTTTAGCATTATGCTCTAATTCTACAATACTAGCATTTACTTCTTCTGATACACCAGCATTTATTTGAGCAACATCGGATACCTCATTAACTTGGTTAGATATACTATTAATACTGCTACTAACCAAATCACTTGCTCCTTGTATATCATACGTAGCATTAGATATAAATTCAATATCTTTCTTAAGTTCATTAATAAGTATTTGAATTTTTTCTACAAAACTGTTAAAAGCATTTCCCAAACTTTCAAGCTCATCTCCAGTATTGATATTTACTCTTGAAGTAAGGTCGCCCTCCCCATCAGCAATATCATTCATTTTAGATAGCAAATTATTAACCGGTGTAGTTATAAGCTTCTTGCTAAACATAATACTCACGAAAAAAATAGCAAAAGCAAAGATTAACATACTAATTTCAACAATTTTTAACCACATAATCTTATCATCATAATCTTTTTGGTACATTAAAACTATATCATTAATTTCATTTTTTAATGGTAAGGCATTAGCTATGATGTGATTTCTTAAATCCTCAGATATATTCCCATTTATTGCATTTTCAATAGGCTCAATATAATTATGAAGATTTTTATCTGCACTAACTACTTTATTTACAATATCTTGATTTGAATTTTTATTTAATCCAAGGGTTTCATCTCCATGTGCAAGACCATCCATAATCTGATTATATTTTTTTAATTCAGTTGTTAATACCTCTTTTGATTTTTCTGTATTTTCTCCTCTTTCTATATCATCTAAATAATCTAAGGTATACATTCCTAACAGCATAGTCCTCATCCTCTGACTACCAGAAAGATTGATTGCAACACCATCATTTTCTAAATCTTTCAAAGTAGTAAACAAAAACATTACATTTAAAATAAACGGTACCATCAACAGTAATAATATAAAAATAATTTTTCTTTTTATTGTTTTTAACATAACTTCCCCCTATTTGATTATTAATATAGATTTATCATAAAACTAAGAGTTCTAAGACTCCATCCTCTTAAGGCTAGCGATAAAACTTATCAGCTTCTGGATTAGTAAAATCTCTTTTCTTTATATACCCACTAGTAATCAATATATTCATATTTATATTTTTTTAAAATCTACCATTTTTCAAAAATGCATCGATTAGTTCAACAGTTTCAAGTTGGTAGTGAATATCTTTATGTCCATAGGGTAGTTCAACAAAATCCTTTAAACCATCAAATTTCACAGAATTTATTGTAACTCTGCCATCATTTTTATCATCTAGAAATTTTCCTAAAAATAAATTTTGCTTATTTCCTGCTATTGCTCCAATTTCAATTCCATGATTATCTTTAAGATTTAAAGCTTTTATATTTTCACTTTGAAGAGATTTTAAAGTTTTAAAAATACTTGTAAGTATTTTTATAATGCGTCCAGCAATATCAGCAAGTTCACTTCCATTGTTTGGTGTTGCTATTAAAACACATTTATCTATTCTATCTAAATACTTAGTAGTAGTTAATACATGTCTTATAATTAATCCTCCTGTGCTATGTCCAACAAGATGTATTTTTTCATCTGATTCAATATTTTGTATCATTTCTGAAATAATACTTTCTAGTATATTAGTAGAGTGTTCAATTTCTTTGAATGTAAGTGGTAAATCTACTAACACCCCTTCATATCCAAGCTTTTCTAAGTTATTCTTTAAAACCTTCATATCCTTAGATTTTTTATTATATCCATGAATTAAAATAATTTTTTTACTCATTTTTACCTCCTATCAAGTGAAACTTATCTTCCGGTGAAGTTTGTAACTCCATCTGATATATCCCCCATATTATCTATACTAAATAAGCACCTAGCTTTTCAGCTAAATGCTCTTTATTATTCTTACTTATTTAATTTAGTATTTCTTTGACCCGACCTACAATACCACTTTCAAGCATAACTTTAATCCCATGATGATGAGTAGGTGATTTTGTAAGAATTCTTTGAACTACACCTTCTGTCAATTTTCCAGAACGTTGGTCTTGCTTTTGAACAACTCTTACTTTTATACCTTGTTTTATATTAGATCTTTTTTCTCCAGTCATATTAATCCACCTCTTTATTTACAACTTAACATATGATGATAGTATATCATATAATTTATAGTTGAACTAAATAAGGATTGTATTTGCAGAAATTTTGCATCTACTTTCCAGTAAAGATTTTATTTTTAATTCATTATAAGTATTGTTCTTAAGTCCCATTTTTTTGAAATTAATAGTAGCTCTTTCGTACCATATTAAGCGTAATAAGTTGAAAAAAATATAAAACATTAATATAATTGAATACAATGAAATTTGTATTATTTTGTATCAAAATACATATTTTGAGGAATGTATAGTACTTCAGTTGTATTTAAAATTCCATCTGGATTAAGTTTCACTTTATAAATTTAATAATACTAGGAGGTTTTATAATGATATATTCAGTCTCTATAAATGGTTTTGAAGAACAAAACATACAAGTAAAAATAGGGGGTCTAAGAGGTCCTCGTCTGTTAATCAATGGTGAAGTTGTTCCAAAAGGTAAAAAAAGAAAAATGACAGTCAAAAAAGATGATGGAAGTGAAGTTATTGCTACATTTAAAAACAAATTAGTCGGACTACCTAACTTAATAGTAGATGGTGAAGAGATTAATGTGACAGAACCTCTAGAATGGTATGTCCAGATATGGTGCTATATGTCTCTTCCTTTAATTTTTATAGGAGGTGCATTAGGAGCATGTTTTTCAATAATTGCATGTAGCATTAATACTATTATTTTTAGATCCTCGATGAATGTTATTTTGAAGTATATTCTATCATTGGTAGTAACATTAATTGCAATTGGTATGTATTTGACTCTAGGATATATGGCAACACAAGCTTTACGATAGACACAAAAATAAACCCACTATTGTAGTTTAATAAACTACAATAGTGGGTTTATTTTTGTGTCTAAACACCGTATTATTTTTTACGTATAACGATTGCTTTTCCTTCTTTTCTCCACTCTGCAAATTCAGCAACAGCAGTGAAAAGTGCATCTGTTGAAGAGTTAAGTGCAGTCTCACAAGAATCTTGAATAACTCCTACAACAAAACCTACTCCAACTACTTGCATTGCTACGTCATTTGGAATACCAAATAAACTACAAGCAAGAGGAATTAGTAATAATGAACCTCCAGCTACTCCAGATGCTCCACAAGCACTTACAGCTGAAAGTATACTTAAAATTAATGCTGTCCCCATATCTACCGGATTACCTAAAGTATTAACTGCAGCAAGTGTTAATACTGATATTGTAATTGCTGCACCCGCCATATTTATAGTAGCACCAAGTGGAATTGATACTGAATAAGTATCCTTATCTAATCCTAATTCTTCACATAGTGACATGTTTACTGGTATATTTGCAGCTGAACTACGTGTAAAGAATGCTGTAACACCACTATCCTTTAAGCACTTTAATACAAGTGGATATGGATTTTGGCGAATAGCGATAAATGTTATAAGCGGATTCACAACAAATGCCATAAAGAACATACATCCAACTAATACAGCTAGTAACTGTCCATAGTTAAGTAAAGATTCAATACCATTTGTAGCTATTGTATCAAATACTAGACCCATAATACCAAGTGGTGCAAAGCTTATTACCCATCTTACTACTTGACCTAGTGCATCTGCAAAATTACTAATCATTGTTTTAGTAGTATCAGGTGCATTCTTTAATGCAAGTCCAAGAAGTAATGCCCAAGCTAAAATACCGATATAATTAGCATTAGAAAGTGCAGTTATAGGGTTTGAAACTATATTCATAAGTAATGCCTTTAATACCTCTGAAACTCCTCCTGGAGGAGTTACATTCTCAACACCTGCTCCAAGTGTTAATGTTACCGGGAACATAAAGCTTGCTATAACAGCAACTAGTCCTGCTAAAAATGTTCCAAGTAAATAAAGAACTATGATTGATTTCATATTTGTCTTTTGACCGCTCTTATGTTGAGATATAGCAGCCATTACTAAGAAAAATACTAGTACAGGTGCAACCGATTTTAATCCACCTACGAATAATGAACCAAAAATACTGATTGGTTGTGCCGCTTCTGGAGCTACCATAGCTAAAATAATTCCGACAGCTAAGCCTATAATGATTCTTTTAACTAAGCTTAACTTATTCCATTGTTTTAATAAGTTTGTCATTACAATTTCCTCCCATGACTTTATAAAATATGTTTTTTGTCATGAATCAGAATGTATTCAAGTTAAATAGAAGATTTTATAATTCCAGTAAACGTTTTCCTTTTTTTCATTGAATACTTCTAAAATTCTGACTACATTGACATATTAACACAGTTTATACTTCATTACAAGAAATTTTAATCATTTTTTTATATTTTTAGCATTGTCAGAATTGTCTAAATTATCATTTTTATAGGTTTTATTTACTTGAGACTTATAACATTAATTTTATACATAATATTATTTTTTTATATCCTTAACCCCTTTAAATTTGAAGATTTCAGATGATTTATTTCTATATATTAAAACAAGCATATAATCTACTTTAATCAGATTATATGCTTGTTTTAATCTAATTTCTTATTCAACTTCATAATTTCACTATTTTGTATATTCCTTATATACAGAAGGTGTTTTTTTGAATTACACCATACTCTTATTCAAAGTTAATAATTTTATATTCACCTTTGTCTCTCATATCATCAAGAGTAAATTGTACATCCTTATAATACCCTTCTCCATCATGGAATTTACCCGTAACTTTAATATGAGACATATCATTTAGCATAGGAGCATAAATATCCACATAAGAATTTTTTAATGTTCCTATATTCTCTACTTCTCCGCTTGCATCCATACTATCAAAATATGTTATTTTTATATTTTCTAACTCTCCAAATATAGAAAATGTCATTTTAACATTATCCGGATTATCTCCAAAGCTTACTGTTCTTCTAGCTAGTTTATTTTGATTAATAGTTTGGTGCATAGGAATAACTACCAATCTATAATCGCTATAGATAATTTTCAAATCTTTATTGCCACTATTTATCGTTTCATTATCAAAGCCTTCAAGCTTAGAGTATCCTACTGCATCAGAGAATTGTAACTCTATAGCACTTGCTATTTGAGCAACTATGTCCTCATCTATTCTAACACCAAGGTCACATGCAAATTTTCCATGTCTATCCACTACATATCTAGTTGTAGTTCCATTTTTTTCTGTACTTAATATTACATAGTTTGTATAAGGATATTCTCCAACATCACCAAAAAATGCTCCTTTGTTTACATAAACAACCTTGCCATCCTTTAAATTAATATAATAAGTTGAAGGATTGCTTTTTTCAGTTGTTGTAAAATAAACTTTACTTTCATCAAAAGATTTTTCTGCATATTCTACTTGGTACTTATCTGATATTTTTACTTTTTTACCTGTATTTTTATATGTTATAAAAAGTGCATTGTTTTCTATATCATATGTATATCCTTTTTTATAATCATTTACCTCTTCTTTGACTACTTCTTTAACCTTATTCTTTAATTGTAATAATTCTTTTTTGTAATTCATATTATCTTTATCAAATATATATCTTATTTTTTGTATAGGAGTTCTAACCCCTGTTTCAGAATCTTCTTCACTTGTTACAAAAACAAAATTATTTAAATCGCCCTCAATAATATCACCATATTGATTCCTCCAATCAGAACCTGGTGGAAGACTTGCTATATTTTCCATTATAAGTTCTAAATTCATTTTGTTTATCTCTTTTCCATCAAACACATAGACATTCATAATCCTCATAAAGGCTCCAGAGCCACCACCTTTTTGAGTAACAGAAATAAATCCATCATCATAAGCAAGAGTATTTTCATATTTAGCAAGAGCTATA
This sequence comes from Tepidibacter sp., assembly GCF_025210165.1. GTDB lineage: Bacteria > Bacillota > Clostridia > Peptostreptococcales > Peptostreptococcaceae > Tepidibacter_A. Next base: position 32,177 of record NZ_JAOASI010000021.1, on the reverse strand, counting down.
TCACTTGGAATAACCTCATATTTACCATTATCTCCTGTGATAAAAATAATTTTTTCAAGATTTCCATCTCCATATGTAGTACTAAAAGCTACTTCCTCATTTTTATTATTATTAATATCCATATAGAAAGATTTCCATTTATCAAAATCTTCTCTAGTATACTTTCCATTATACTTAGTAGATATAAAATCATAAACTGCATCTTTATCCTTTACCGATACTACTTCTTCTTTTTCTTGTTTTTTCGTTTCTTGTTCTTTCGTTTCTTGTTTTAAACTTTTATCGGTTTCTTGTTGAGTAGTTTTTTTATCCCCACAGCCTGCGAGCGTGAATAACATAATAATCATAGTCATAAAGCAACATAGTTTTTTCATGATTTTTCTCTCCTTATACTTAATAATATTAATCTTCAACTTGATAAACATCTATTACTTCTATTTTATCTGAATCAATTGATCCATTATTGCTATCGTTTAATTTTAATGCTAGCCCATTTGGTAATACAAATTTGTCTTGTACATATACATCATCATGATGATTGTAAAATTGCTTATAATTATTTTTACAATACTCATTAGCATCTGATAAACTCATTCCTACTTTAAGATCATCTATACTATAAACTCCATTTTTAATTTCTATTCCAGCAATAAAGCCCTTTATATAGTCCTTATCATCGTGGCTCACCATTACAGTTAATCCATCATAGTATAAAAGCTTTGTGAAATATTCATAATATCCCCCATCTTTTTCTGTCTTCACATCAACTGGAGGATACTTCTTAACAAAATCAGCAACATATAATGTATAGTCAATAGGGGTTGTTATTTCACCATCACTATATACCTTTTTCTCCTTTTCTATATAATAATCTCCTTCTCCCATATTGATAAAATATCCACTTGATAATATATAGTCTACTGCTTTTTTATACTTATCTCCTACAACAGGGTCATTAGTATTTTTATAAAAATATGTATCTTTTACATCACTCGGTACAAATCCATCATTTCCTTGTTTACAATACATATTAAACACAGCTTCATGGTATTTTAGAGGATATTCATTGTCTGTTTGATCTGTTGGATCTTGTTTTTTATCAACTGAAATTACTTTATAATCATTACAAACAAGTCTATTTAATTCACTATCATACTTTAAATTGTCAAATTCGAATGATATTTCAACAGGAATCTTACCATTATATTCTTCATCCAAAAAAGTCCCTGATTCAGCATAGTATGTAAAATACTTTCTTGGTAATAGGTTGGTAATCTTATCATCATCAAAATTTATTTCCATAAACTCCTTACCATCATACTCAAATGGCTTATCTAACACAAGACCTGCTCCAACAGGTATATAGTCTGGTAAAAATTTTCCTGTTATAGATATTGTTTTGTTTATTTGTTCTTCTGTCTTGCTAGACTCTTCTTTGCTACATCCAACAGCTCCAATACACATTAATAAAATAATCAATATACTAATTATTTTTTTCACAATAATCCTCCTCTTATATATTTTGAATTTTCAATTTTATTCGGAATGTTTATTTTAATTCTACAATAAATGACTATATTTGTCACTAATATGTTATTTTTTTTAAAAATAGAAAATCCAGTATAACTAACTAAAAAAAATTAGTATACTGGATTTTTTAATCTATATTTTAAACTTCCCAATAATATCTTTCATTTTATTAGCAATTCCAGCTAATTCTTCACTAGCTGTTGCCATTTCTTCCATAGATGCAGTTTGTTCTTCAACAGATGCATTTACTTCCTGTGTTGATGCAGCAGATTCCTCTGAAATTGATGATATGCTTTCAATAGCTGTAAATGTTTTAATCTTATTTTTATCAATTTTTTCTAATGCATGAACAAGATCTTTAAATTGTTCCATTAAACCTTTCATTGAATTATCTATAATATCATAGGATTCTACTGTTTCCTCTAAATAAATATTTACATTTCCTACAATTTTACCAGCTTTATCTACATTTTCATTTGCAACTTTTATTTTATTTGTCATTGTTCCAAGAATATTTGATATATCGCCTGTTGCATTTTCCGTTTCTTCTGCCAATTTCCTTATCTCTTCTGCTACAACAGCAAATCCTTTTCCAGATTCTCCTGCTCTTGCTGCTTCAATAGATGCATTTAATGCTAGTAAGTTTGTTTGACTAGCAATATTTGAAATTATATTTAGAATATCTACAATGGATTTTGATTGTTCTTCTAATTCCTGTGTATTATTTTTTACTTGTGCTGCAATATCTATATTTATTCCAAATTCCTTTTTAAGTTTTTCTAATGTATCTTTACCATTTAGGGTAACTTTCTTTACATCTTGAGTGCTATTATTAACCTCTGTAGCTGTGCTCTGAGACTTAGTAATTAACTCTCCTAATCGTGAAAGTTCTCTTACTGCACTCTCAGCTTCTTGAGCCTGTGATGTAGCTCCAATAGCTATGCCTTCTACAGCATTTGCTACCTCTTGGGCAGTTACTCCATTTTCATTAATTCTATTAGAAAGCTGTATAGATGAATGTAATAAGTTTGTAGAAGATTCCTGTATTTCTATAATGATATCTTTCGTATTTTCTGAAATTGTATGAAAAGCCCTTCCTAAATCACCAATTTCATCTTTTGATTTCATGAATTTATCAGGCACTTTAGTTGTTAAATCTAATTTAGATAGCGTTATAGCATGTTGAATCGCTAAACTAATCGGTTTTACAAACATACTACCTATATAATAAGTAATAATAATTGCAATAATAATTGCAACAATAATAATAAATATTAAATTCTTTCTAAGGTTAAGTACATCTGTTAATAATTCCTTCTCTGGAGCCCTCACTGCTATACTCCACCCTGTATTTCCAATAGGATGATATCCACAATAATATGTTTCACCTTTATACGTGTATTCTTCTGTAGCTGATTCGCCTGATATCATTCTTTCAATTACTCCTGCTAACTCTGTTAATCCCTTGTCTTCTTTAGCAATTTGAATAATATTGTCTTGTCTTTTAACTGCTTCTATATCTTTATAGGCAATGGTAGTTCCTTTATCATTAACTATAAAAGCACCACCAGTAGATTTTAATTTAATGTTCTTGATTGCATTACTAAGATACTCAGCTTTAACAAATCCAACTACAACACCTTCTATACCATTTCCTTTTATTGGTGCTGAAACAAAAAATTCAAGTTCTCCAGTCACATCGCTGAATATTAAATCACTAAAATATGGTTTGCCTTGCATCGCTTCTTTAAAATATTTTCTTTCACTTACATCAGCTTCTTTTTCGTTAGTAAAATGTGCATTACCATTTTTATCAACAATAAACATATCTGCAAATATATCATTTCTTTCAACCTCATATTGCATAGCTTTTTTCTGTTGAATCCAATCCCAAGATTCAATTGCATTCCTATTTGCAATATTATCCATAATTGTTTCAACCTTAATTAATTCCGATTCTATATACTTACTATATGCTCTAGATATTTCAATTAATTCTTCATCCACTGTTTTTTGTAGTGCTTCTAAGGATGATATAGATGCTATTATTCCAAGACCACCACTAATTAAGATAATTATTGCTGAAAAATATGCTATTAATTTAAATCTAATACTTTTAAACATAGGTCTCCTGCTACTCAAAACATGGACAAATATACCCATATCGAGATTATTACTGTTTCAACGTACTCTGTTTTGACTAAGCTAAGCTTAAAATCTAATACAGTTTGTATAGCACTGGGTGAACACACAAAGTGATTCACTCAAAAGCAGAGCTTTTGGTTCTCTACTTTTCCACAGTCGTTAATTCCCCAAATAGCCTTGGGTACATATATACGATTGCTTGTTTATGCAATTTCGTATATTTTTGCATTTTCTAAATTAATACTAGCATTTAAATCTCTATCAATTTCAAGTCCGCATTCACATTTATAAACTCTATCTTTAAGTTTTAAATCTTTTTTATATGCTCCGCAAACACTACAAGTCTTTGATGATGGATAAAACCTATCAACAACTCTTAACTCAATTTTATTAAGTTTACACTGGTATTCAAGTTTCACTCTAAATTCATAGAATTTTTGCCCAGCTATTGATTTAGATAAATGCTTATTTTTCATCATCCCTCTAACATTTAAATCTTCAATAGTTATATGACTTGGTTTTTGCCTAACTATTTCATTAATTGCCTTATTTATATAATCAGTTCTGATGTTAGATAGCCTTTGATGAACTTTCTGTACTTTAACTATTTGTTTTTGGATATTTTGCCTAGTAGCTTCTCCTTTCTCTTTTTGATTTCTTAATTTCAAACTTTCATATTTCCTTGAAAGTTTTCTTTGCTCTCTTTTTAACTTCTTTTCTATTTTCTTGACCTTAGCAGTTTTATTAATATTCTTTTTATGAATACCATTAGAGATAACTGCAAACTCTTTAATTCCAATATCTATCCCAATTCCTTTTGTATAAGGTGTATCTTCAACCTTATAATCTTCTTCAATTATTACTGATACAAAATATCTATCAGCTTTTTTAGATACTGTGCCATTAACAACTTTTGAATTAGTAGGAATATATCCTTTTTCTTTTAATCTAATCCATTTTAAGGTTGGGATATTAATTCTATGTCTTTCTATTTTCCAATCTGTTTTATTGTTTTTAGGAAAATATAATTTAACATCAGATTTGTTTTTTTTCTTAAATCTTGGAAATTTGGATTCTCCTTTAAAGAACCTTTTATATGCAGTTTCAGCATTACATATAGCTTTCTTACGTGCTTTAGAACCGCATTCATTAATCCATTTATATTCTTCTAAAACTTTAACTTCATTGTTTATATATTTGTCAAAGTTATTTGCACTCATAAAAGCTTCTTTTTTATCAATCTCACCACTTTTGTATTTTTCATAAATTTCTTTATTATTTGCTAAATAAGAATTATATAAAAACCTACAAGTGCCAATGCTTTGATTAATCTTCTTTTTCTGTTTTTGTGTTGGGTATATCTCCGTCTTGTACGCTCTTAGCAATTTCTCTATCCTCCCTAATCTTTTTCTTATACTTTCTTAGACCATAAATTCTACAACTGAACACATGAAGTATTGATATAATATCTTGGACTAACTCTTCTTGTGGTGAAAGACTTTCATTGTTTACAACTATAATTTTAGTATCAAACTTTCCTAAGAATCGTTCAAACCATTCAAAACCAAATCGTATAAATCTATCTTTATGAGTAACTAATATAGATTCAATTTTGTTTTCCATACATTCTTCTAAAAGCTTATTCCACTTTTTACGATTATAATTTAGTCCACTTCCTATATCTTTAATAACTTCATCAACAATAATTCCTTTTGCATTTGCAAAATTCTTTAGAAATTCAATTTGATTAACTAAATCATCCTTCTGATTATTTGTAGATACTCTTGTATATATAACAATTTTTCTATCTAAATTATTTTTTAATCCTTTGAACTCTAAATATTGGTCATAAGTATAATACCTTCGATTAGTTGGAGTTCGTTTTGCTTTAAGTATGTTTTCTCTGTCCCAACGTTGCAATGTTTTTACTGATACATTTAATACTTCAGCAAATTCACTTGGTTTATAGTTCGTTATATGCTTCAATATACTCATCCTTTCATCATGAGTGTATTTTAACATATTTAAACACTTTTTTCGATATTTTTAGTAACTATTGACTTCCTCCTTTTTTAACTAGTTTTAACTTTATAGAATTAATACATTTTCTATACTACTTTATATTCAATTCCATTATCATTTAATACTCTATTTTTACAATATTTATACATTTGATGAATATAAAACCTCCTTTTTAATTATTTGTAATTAATTCCATCAAACAGTTTTCTACATTTTTCTCTTTATTCCTTCCTTGAATTACATTTTTTATCATTTTAAGCTCCAATTTCAAAATAAAACATCCAAAAATAATATATAATACTTCAAATCATCTTAGTAATAGTGCCTAATTTTTCAGAACAAACGCATAAATAGTTTTTAGTTAAGATATTTTTTACTTTGGATGAAATATAGATTAGGCATATAAAAAATAAATAAGTCAGGTTACGAAGTAATTTTGATTATTTTCTAGACACTCAATCATGAGCATATTCACTATATATAAGTGATTGAGTAACAACGAAAAGAATCAAAAATACAAGTAAGATGACTAGTTTATTTTTTGAATATGCCTTATACTTAATTGAATAATACATACTAGGAGGTGTTGTACATAAGTATAAAGTCTCTTTTAAATAATCCACATGAGAGAATGGAAATTCAAAAAATGTTAGATGATTTTTGTGACTTAACAGGTCTAGCAGCTGTTATCACTGATGAATACGGAAATATGCTTACCAATGTATCCAATATAACTTGCTTTTGTCTTATTATGAGAAAGCAAGGAAATCTATGTTGTAAATCTGATGAAGAAGGTGGGAAAATTGCTGCTAAAACGGGAAAAATATGCATGTATAAATGTCATGCTGGTATAATAGATTTTGCTGTTCCTATTTTCATAGGAAAGGAACATGTTGGAAATATTTTAACTGGTCAAGTTAAAACAGATGCTACATTATCGATGGATTTGACAAAAACCAACTTGCATACTTTGAATTATGATACTAAAACTTTGATATCTTACTTTGAGGATATCCCATATATGGAGCAAGAAAAACTTGAAAAATGCACAAAAATACTAGAAATAATTAGAAAGTATTTGGTAAATCACATAAAGCTTAATCGAATAAACAAAGAAAACAAATTACAAACAGAACAAATATCAATCTATAATGATTTTAAATTACGATCTGAGATGATTGTAGACTGTGTTAAAAATGTGAAATATGATGTAGGCAAAAATCTTATTATAGAACTTATAGATGATCATATATGTCGTGATTGTTCAAAGCTAAATAAATCTTTATATAAGAATATTTTCTATTACGAAATGAAAAGCTTAGATATAGATTTACAAGATATTAATAATTTTGATATTAGAGAAAATATGAATATTAACTCATATGACTATGCATTTTTTTTAAAAATATATGATTATGTATTTGATTATGTATTGAGTTCAAAATTTTTTAAAGTTACAAATAAGATGGACTATGCAACTTCTTATATCCAAAGATATAGTAATAAAAAAATAACTAGCAAAGACATAGCAAGATATATGAACCTATCTCCTGATTATTTTTGCAAGATTTTCAAGAAACAGTTTGGACAATCTGTTATGGATTATATAATAGGTTATAAAATAGGAATCGCCAAAAAGAAACTTATTCATTCAGATTTATCAATTATTGAAATTTCAGTTGATTTAGGTTTTTCAGATTCAAATTATTTTAGCCGTGTATTTAAAAAAAAGGTAGGTGTATCTCCCAATACATATAGAATGAATAATTCCAGTCTATTAATTGATTATGTTAACAAAATAACGGAATAATACAGAAAGATGTCGGAATAGTTCATGTATAAATTTTTCTTTATTTGATATAATTTATCAAAACAAAGGAGGTTGAAGAGTATGGCAACTAAAATAGTAATCAGCCCTGGTAAATATATTCAAGGTCCTAATGAATTAAAAAAACTTGAAACTTATTCAAATCCTTATGGTAAAAATGTATTTATCATTGCGGATGATTTTGTTATGAATATGACAAAAGATATAGTATCTAAGAGCTTTGAGGGTACTAATAGTACTCATACAATGGAAATTTTCAATGGTGAATGCTCTAAAGTAGAAGTTGAAAGATTAAAGGAAATTGCCTTATCTAATAAAACTGATATTATTGTAGGTATAGGTGGTGGTAAAACATTAGATACTGCCAAAGCTATTGCTTACTATATGGAAAAACCTGTTATGATTGTTCCAACAATCGCATCAACAGATGCACCAACTAGTGCACTTTCAGTTCTTTATACAGAAGATGGTGTTTTTGATGAATATCTTCTTTTACCAACAAATCCTGCAGTAGTTCTTATGGATACTACGATTATTGCAGGTGCACCTGTGAGACTTCTCGTATCAGGAATGGGAGATGCTTTAGCAACATATTTTGAAGCTAGAGCTACAGCTAGATCTAATTCAATGACTATGGCTGGTGCAATGCCTACTGAGGCAGCTCTTGCTCTTGCTAAGCTTTGCTACAATACATTGCTATCAGATGGTTTAAAAGCTAAACTTGCTGTTGAGAGTAAGGTCTCAAATCTAGCTGTTGAAAAAATAATTGAAGCCAATACATTTTTAAGTGGAATTGGATTTGAAAGTGGTGGTCTTGCAGGTGCTCATGCAATCCACAATGGCTTAACTGTGTTAGAATCATGTCACCACTTATATCACGGTGAAAAAGTAGCATTTGGTACAATTACACAACTTGTTCTTGAAAATGCTCCATTAGAAGAAATCAATGAAGTTATAAGTTTTTGTAAAAGTGTAGGACTGCCTACTAATCTTAAAGATTTAAATGCTGAAAATGCAACTACAGAACAATTAATGGAAGTTGCAAAATTAGCATCAGTAGAAGGAGAAACTATCCATAATATGCCATTTGTTGTTACAGCTGAAGATGTTTATGCAGCAATTTTAACAGCAGATAAATTAGGTTCTTAATACATAAAAATAAATCCAGTAAATATAATATCTACTGGATTTATTTTTAATTAGAATATTTGACAGAAAGATTTTACTACACCTTGAATTTTAATGTTAATAATTTTAACTCTTCTGCTAGTTCAGACAGCTCTTTACTAGAAATCTCTATATTCTTTACAGAGTTAGTTTGTTCTTCTATAGAAGCTGAGACTTCTTGTGTTCCAGCTGCATTTTGTTGAGATATGGCAGAGAGTTCTTGCATCCTAGCCATGACTTCTGTTTTTCTATCATTCATTTGTACTTCAGAATCATTTAATTTTATTATAGTTTCTTTTGATACTTCTATTGAATCTGATATTTCATTATACTTTAATTTTGTTTCTTCTACATTGTAAACCTGCTCTTTTACAATTTCTAACACTCTATTGATCATATTTACCCCAAGAATAGAACTTTGTGTTAATTCTTTTACCATATCGTCTATTTTTTCTGACGAGCGTGCTGATTGCTCTGCTAACTTTCTTATTTCTTCTGCAACTACAGCGAATCCCTTACCAGACTCACCTGCTCTAGCCGCTTCTATTGCTGCATTTAATGCTAATAGATTTGTTTGTTCTGCTATAGATGTTATAAGATTACTCGCCTCACCAATATTATTAACTTTTTCATTTGTTTGATTAATTATTTTTGAAATATCTTTTGCAGCATTTTCTGTTTCATTAGCTTTATTAGTTAAATCCTTAATAATTGTTAAGCCTTCATTAACAAGTCTAACTTCATAATCTGTCTTTTCATTAATATTATTTACTAACTCCTTGTTATTTTCTATTAAATTCCCAATTTCATATATTTTTTGTGCTCCAACTTCTGTATTTTGAGCTTGCTCTGTACTCCCTTTTGCTATTTCCTCTGTTGCAACAGCTACTTCATCAGATATTTTAACTACCTGTACACTTACAGAATATAAATTTTCTGACGATGTAGATACATCTGCTGATGATTTTATAATATTTTCAATTATTTCTCTAAATTCTTTTACCAATATATTTAGTGAATTAGCCAATATTCCTATTTCATCTTTTTGTTTTAAATACTTGTGTGGAATATTTTCTTTTAAGTCTCCTGTTGCCATCCTACTTGCAAATTTTGATGCGACTATAATTGGTTGTGATATCTTTTTTCCAACAATGACTGCAATGAAAATAGTTAAAATCACTCCAAATAAAGTTATTAATAACAAATAATTTTTTATTTTAGAAATACCAGCATATATTTCACTAACAGGTGGTGATACTCCTAATAGCCATCCATTTTCAAGTTTACAAAATCCCATAATCTTTTCTGTATTATTAACCTCATAAACACTTATTCCATTCATTTTTTCAGATATATCTATTTTAACCTTCTTAAAAGCTCCATTCTCAACTAAATCTATATTATCTTCACTTTTATATTTAGGATGTACTAAAAATTCAAAATTCTCACTTAATAAGAAAGCATACCCTGTATCATACACTTTAACATCCTTAATCATTTTTTCAAAATCATTAAACATAATATCGGTACCAACAACACCAATAATTTGATTGTTTAAAGTAATGGGATAAGAAAATGTAATTAATTTTTCATTAAAATATTTATCATCATATGGTTTACTCCAAACCCCTTTATTCTCTTCTATAGGTTTCCAAAACCATGATGTTTCATCAGATTTAGATGTTAAATCTTCATAAGTTACAACTTCTCCCATGTCTATATATTTATCATCCTTCTTAAAGTAAGCAACTTGCAAATCACGATTTACAAACTCTGGTTTAAATTGCACATATGTATCTAAATTTCCTTCCATCATATAAGCATATTTTTCTACTAATTTTACAATATTTAATCTTAATTTTTTCCTTACCTCTATATCCTCTAATTTTTCATAATGGCTATCCTGCAATAATGTATTTATAGAATTTTCCAAGCCCATAATTTCCTTTTGTGTCGTATGAAATTTTGCATCTAATTCTTTAGCCCTTTGCTTTGCTAAAGTCTCCAAACGACTTGAAGCTTCCATTTTTACAGTTTTTGAAGACATATTCAAACCTACAATTGTTACTATACCTGTTATTAATATAGTGCATATAACCATAGCAATAATAATTTTAGTTTGTATTTTTTTCATCATTTTTTGACTCCTCTTTTTATTTAATATTATCTATCATTTAACAGAATCTTTCAATATATTTTTTAGTATTTTTTGAATTTTCTGCCTGTTTAATCATTTCTATTTGTAACATAATTTTAAAAAATTAATAATATTTCTATTGATAAAATTAATACTACAATATTTAATATAGTTTTTTTCAATTTGTGTACTCTAAAACCCCATGCTAAAATGATAAAGGAATATTGATATTTTGTAAAAAATTGTACTATATGGAGGATGCTATGAAAAAAAATGTCGTAAAGCTATTATTTGTACTATCCATGACTTTAACACTTTTACTTGGATGTTCAAACCTAAGCTCAACCGAGAAATCAAGCAATGAAGAAATTATGAGTGTAACTGAAGATACACTAAAGGAAATAGTAACAGGAAAAGACTATGTTATTGTAGATACTAGAAATGATGAAGAATATAATGGCTGGGTAATAGATAAGGATATAACTCAAGGTCATATAAAAGGTGCTGTAAACTTTTCAGAAAGTTGGCTTGAAAATCTTTCTGATAAAGACAAGCAAAAGCTTCTTGATGAAACAGGAATAACTAAAGATAAAAAAATTATAATTTACTCTAACTATGGTAAGGAAAGCCTTTCTCTTGCTGAAAAAATGTCAAAACTTGGATATGAAGAAGTTTTGAATATATCTCTTAAAGATATTTCATCAGATTCAAAGCTAAGTTCAATTGTTGAATTTGAGCATATGGAAAATTATCAAATGTTTGTTTATCCTCAATGGGTAAAAGACCTTGTAGCTGGAAATAATCCTGATACATATGACGGTCGTGACTATATTATAATAGATACAAATTATAAAACTTTTGAAGATTACAAAAAAGGTCATCTACCAACTTCTATATATATGGACACATGTGAAATTGAAGAGGCTCCTCTTTGGAACCTAGTTTCGCCTGAAAAATTCAAGGAACTTTTCAAAAAGACAGGCATAACTAAAGATACTCTTGTAATACTTTCTAGCGATGAACCTATGGCTTCTGGAAGACTTGCAGCCGCATTTATGTATGCAGGAGTAGAAGATGTAAGAATGCTAAATGGAGGAAATCAGGCTTGGAGACAAGCTGGATTTGAAATGGAAACAAAAGTTAACGAGTGGAAGCAAGGCGATGATTTTGGAGCTAAAATTCCAGTTCATCCCGAATACAATATTGGCATGGAAGAAGCTAAAAAATTACTAAATAATCCAAACGGAAGACTTGTGGCAGTAGTTTGTTGGGATGAATATACAGGAAAGAATAATGGAGGTTATTCATATTTTGACGAAAAAGGAAGAATACCTGGCTCTGTATTCGGATACGGCGGAGTTGATGCATACCATTCAGAAGATTTCTTAGATTCTGATTGGACAATGAGAAGCTACAAGGAAATGGAAAAAATATGGGCAGAGTGGGATATAAAGCCTGAAAATGAATCTTCATTCTTCTGTGCAACTGGATGGAGAGGAGGCCTTGCATTCTTTGAAACTTATGCTATGGGTTGGAAAAATGTAAGTGTATTTGATGGAGGCTTCTATGAATGGAGTAGAGATCCTAAAAATCCAATAAATACTGGAGATCCAAGAGAAGAATATAAAAAAGACAGAGAAAATAGTGAACTTAAGTATTTAAATAGTGTAGGAAACCATTAATAATTGTGTAAAAACCACCGGCATAGCCGGTGGTTTTTGTGAATTATTCTATAAAAGTGCATTTTCACTTGAAATTTTTTACAGTAAAATAACTAAAGGGATTCCTAAGCAATTTTCAGAGTTTCAAAAATTTTATTAATAGGCTCACCCTTGATTGCAGCATTGTAAATACTAATAATCTGCGTATGCACTTTTCTACATAATCTCGTATATTAGAGAATACTTTGCTTGAATGTCCAACTCTATAATAATTTACCCAACCAGTAAGTATCGGATTTATGAATTTAATTATATCTTTCATGCTCAGAAAACGATTATTCATTATAGTTTCTTTTATTTTCTTCCTTACTTTAATTTGCGCATTTTTCTTTGGTATCATTAATACAAATGATTTTCCATTCCTACCTACTGTCTTCCTAAAATTAAACCCTAAATAGCTAAAACTCTCTTGCTTATCTAAATAGGCTTCATGAGTTTTCTCTTGATTTAAGGTCACATGCAAATTATTTAACTCTTCTTTTAATCGTTTCTTTGCTTTTGCTACTATCCATTCTTTACTCTGATGTGAATTTATTAATATTACTATGTCATCCGCCCATCTATGATAGTTAATCTCATCATATCCATTCTCTTGAGTCTGAATCCTTGCTTTTTCAAACATCCAGTCAATTCTAGTCAAATAAAGATTGCTTAATAATGGACTTAAGGGACCACCTTGTGGAACTCCCTTCTTTCCTGTTGATTTCAACATACTTTTTAACAATCTCATAATTTTATCATCTTGAAATCTCCTACTTACTTGTTTAAGTAATATATGATGTTTTACATTGTCAAAATAGGCTGTTAAATCAACATCTATCACAGTTGTCATTCCTCGCAGTATACTTCGTCTAACTTCTGCTAATGCATGATGAGGACTTTTATTTGGTCTATATCCATAGTTATTTTGACAGAAATCTGCTTCTAATACAGTTTCTAATATCAATTTCAGTGCACCTTGTACAGTTCTATCTTTTATTGTTGGTATTCCTAAGACTCTAATTTTTCCATTATCTTTTGGTATTTCGCATTTCCGATTATTTTGTGGTTTATATGTTTCTTTTCTAATTCTTTCTGAATATTAATTAGAAATTCTTTCCTTCCACTTGTTTCTATATCCTTAAATGTAACCCCATCTATTCCTGGGCTACCATTGTTCCTTTTGGATATAAGATATGCTTCTTCAAGCGTTTCATATTTACACACATGGACATACATACCCCAAAATCTATGACGTTTTTCAGATTTCGCTTTAACATATATTTTCCTTCTCAATTCTTGCAAACTAATAGTAGGTTTTATCAAGCCTACCTCGCCTCCTTTTATTGAAAGAAATGTTTTCATTTAGTTTGGGCTCTTTCCTTGAATTAGTTTATGTTGTCTAATTCTACAAACGGTACTACAACCAATTTCCCATTAGGTTATATGATTTACCTTCTTTTAACAATAAATTTCTCTATTGTGTGAGTAGGACTTCCCCAGTTGATATTTCATCCTTTTTATCATGTCGTCGCTGATACCCCGCTGACGGATGTAGAGCCATACGGTCAGTTCTGTTCTCTACACCTATTGCCTTCACCTATAATAGACAGGTTCGACCATCAGAATTTCGTGTTACGAGGCTACATCTACGTTCCTGTTAAGTACAACCTGATAAATTGCTCGCTTTGCTATACAAAGCTTTGTCAATGGGCTTCATGATTATCGGTTACCCTCCATCATACCATTCAGCTACAAAGTTCTGACCTTTTTCTTTGACCGGTCTTTCACCGGGTGGATCAAATACCCTTTTCTGGGCACACCTATTACCCATCTATCAATATAGTGATTTAATATATCTAAAATTGATACTGATGTATCTAATGAGATAAATGCTTTTAAACAGCCTTCTTTACGAAATGAATCTTTAGGATAGCTTAATACTATTGATACCTTTTTCATATCATTTAATTTGCCAACGTAGTTGTAAATATAGTACTGTTTATCTTTAACGGTGACTAAGCCGAAGACTTCTTTATTTAAACTACGAGCATATCTATTAAGCTTAGCCCCTAATCGTTCGTGACCATTTGGATAGATTACTCTGTTTGTTTTTATAGCTCCGATATATGTATATCCTGATTCAGTTGATGCACCAAATATTTCTTTACAACTATACCAGCTATCGCAAAGAACATATCCTTTATTAACTGGACTTGGAAGCGATTTAATTATATTAGAAGCTATCGCTATTTTACTCATATTATTTTTATCATAAATTTCTATGCAATACGGTAAAACCAAACCATCACAAGAAAGTAAAGCAAGTACAATTTGATGACCATAAACAGTTTTTTTCTTTAAGTGTGAGTTATGAAAGGAGCACTTTTCAATTGGATTTACAGCCTTTGACGAGGGCTTAGTTTTTTCTGAAATAGTATCATCGATAATTATATATAGGTTTATTTGTTTGTTTTAATCTAGACCAGATTAAATCTATTACCTTGTTTTTTAAAGAATTAAATATCAGAGATTCATCCCATGATGAATTAGATAAAAATCTTGTAATGCTAGTTCTATGTCTAGGTGATAAAAATTTAGAAATATCATTTATTTTACCAGTATAACTATTCATAAACATTGATTTCACTATATTTTTCATATGATTCATCTGTGGTTTTGTAAGATATAAGTCATATTTTAGTTCTTTTAAAAATTTGTCTAATGTTAATTCATTTGCTATAATTAAGTTCTGAAACATTTATGCAACACCACCTGTTATGTTTTTTGTGTAGGAACTTAATTATAACAAGGTTTTGCATAAATGTTTTTTTTAATTTATTTTAATGGAAAATTATTGAAGTGTTTTTGCACTTTCATAGTTTAATTTTTAGGTATATATTCCCATAAACTGAGTCTATTTTGTATTATTTTGTAATAACTTAGCAGGATTTTACATATCTATAATTAAGTATATATAATCGAAGAATTCTTATTTAGTCATATTAGCATCATTGTATATATGTATACATTAATCTCATTTGAAGGAGGAATTAACTTTGCATAATAAAAGAGACGATATTTTAAAAAACGCTAAATCCTATCATAAAACTTTTTATAATCAAAAAACATTTACTGGTCCAAGTTTATATTTTCATAAACGTGCATTAGAGGTTTTAAATACTAATGACCTTGAAAACAGTATAGAATATGTATATGCTGTTTTAACGTCTTGGGGTATGCATAGAATGGGTCCAACAGGAGCAAAAATGATTGAATTTGATGTTTTTAAAGAAAGTATTTTAAATATAAAGGAGAGAATCCAATTTTTAAAACAATACTCATTTAAAACTATAAACGAAACGGTTTTAGAACAAATTGAGTACATTTTCAAAAATATCTGTGTTATGAAAAGTAATATAAGTTTAGTAGGAAATACAAAAGTTATGGCTCATTTTTTACCTAATTTAATACCACCAGTAGATAGACAGTACACATTGAATTATTTATATAATAAAAACTATATTCCAAATAATATTGATAAAGAATGGAATATGCTAAAAGATATATTATTGAATTTTTTCTATCCTATTGCTAACGATACTGACTTCCTTGAATTATCTCAGTCTTGGATAAATCAACCTGATTTATACCCTTGGGATACTTCTACTTTAAAAACAATAGATAATATAATAATAGGTTCAAAAAAATAGATTGGAGAAAAAATAATGAATTTAATAGGTTTATGGTCATCAGACATATTTTATTATGATAATTTTGAAGATACAATTATTGGATTTACCGAAGAAGGAATGGGGTTTATAGCTTACATAAGACCACTATACTACGATATTATATTATTTAAATGGTTTCTTAATGAAGATAAGCTAATTACACTGAAAGGATATAAAAATATAGTTTCTTGTGATGATGAACTTGAGGAATCAAAAGACATAGATCTTTTCTTTGAAAATTTATCGATTAAGGAGTCTACAGATAACAACCCTTATGGATCTAAAATAGATACTATTGAATTTTCACAACCTATAATGGGTGATTTAAGTAAATTTGGATTACTTGATAAAAATATTCTTAGTCATACTATATACAAAGATGTTATACTCCTTAGTACATTGTAATTAATAATAAGAACTATGAAAATAATATTAAAAGCATGTATTATCTAATGCTAATATCTTTTTAGAAAATATAAAAATAACCCCTTCTTATATACTCCAGAAGGGGTTTAAGTTTCCTATAATATTGATAATTCTATTTTATATAGTCTTAAATTCTTTATATGTAACATAAGTAACCGTATATAAAGCAATTTTTAGTCTTATATATACTTTATTTTATATATCCACTTAGATCAGTACTATTAATCACTTTATGCATCTCCTCTTCATTAACTCCCATAAAAATCAAGGCATACTGTACATTGCTAATATCCGTTGTCGCAATAATGGCTTCATCTTCCTCTAATATTGAATATTTAGTCCCAGATGGTGTTTTATAATCATTTTTATGAACCGCATCGGTTACCGTAATAATCGTGCTATCTTCAGGTTGATTTCGTGTTATTGTTGTAATTCCTAGTAATCGATCTTCTTTCTCACTTGACATATAAGTTATATATATGTTGTGATTATCGCCACGTGTATTATAAACCATTATATCTTTTTCCATTTGAAAATCTTCTGGGATATACGAAGGTAACGTAATTTGCATACCTATAGTTTCTTCAACTTCTTTTATGCTAGAAAAAATCTTTTTCGTATCTTTCTCAGTTGTATCTTCTGTAGATGGAGAATTATAATCGTCTTCTGCTTCTTTTGCAATCCTCTCTGCCTCTTCTTCGCTTATATTCTGATTTGTTCTTATTTCAACTGTTGTTTTTTCATTGTAAAATTTAAAGTTTTTAAATAATCCTGTTCCATAAGCTACAGTTACACCTATTGTTAGTACTAAACACGCTACTAGGATTCCTGATTTTTTTACGTTTCTTCTCATACTCCCATTTCCTTTCTTACTTTGTTTTATAATCCTTTTAGCAAAAAACTTACTATCTTCTATTTCATAAGGAAATTCCTCTTTATTCGATAATTTTTCAAGTTGTACTTCAATTTCAAACATATCCATACTATCAATAGCCTCATCAAGCTTGCTATTTATATCTTTATACTTTGAATTGGTTTTTGAATTTTCTTTCATTAGATATCCTCCTTTTTATTAGGATTAAACTCATATTTAATCATTTGCAACAAATTTTTCTTTAGCTATGTAATGTGTTAATTTTTTTATTTCACGTCTTAGTCTCACATATTTCATACGTAAACTTGCTTGATTAACATTGAGTATTTTAGCAATCTCTTTATAAGTTTTATTTTCAATATAATAGAATCTATAGAGCTGCTGTTTCTCTTCTGAAAGCATTAATATTACATTATCTACATACTGACTTTCATCTATTTTACTGTCGTAAATCATCATAAGTTTTTCATATAAATCTGACTCTGTACCCCCTACCTCCATGTTAATCGAAGTTTCATTTAAAGTTTTTTTAAGAGCTTTTCTTTTAAAATTAGCCGCTAAATATTTTGCTGTTTGATAAATAAATCCACCTATATTTTCATGATTTTGTAGTTCCTCTATATGATTATAGACAATAACAAATACTTCTTGAGTAAGATCTTTAGCATCTTCTATATTTCCTATTGAATAATAGAGGTATTTTAAAATTTTCGAATGATATCTTTCGCATAGTGTGATAAACAGTTTATCCAGAACAACTCCCCCTCCCTATTTTGTTTATGTCTATATTTGCTAATTGTAACATTTATTATTTTACAAATTTTACTTTTACTCTTATTTATAATCTTATAATACAAAAAAACAGTACCTTAGATAGATACTGTTAATTTTTTTTAGCTATAATCCTTACTTTTTTATTAGGCTTTAAACATTTTTCTTTAAGTTGACAACCTGCACAAATGTAATCGATAGAAGAATATATTTGTTTTCCCGTTGTAGTTTTGCCAGAGGTAGGTATTAATTTCTTTTTATTTGGACATATGTATGTATTATGCATTTCATCATATACAAACATATTGTTTTGAAAAAGTTTCCCATTAAAATCTGTAATATTAATACCTTGATCATCTATTAGCTTTTTAGCTTTTGTTCTTCTATTATACGTATTTATATGCTGAAATAATTTTCTCATATCCTTTTCATCAAACCACCAAGCTTGAAAACAAATGATTCTATTGCTTTTATTTGAATAGTCTTTCCTTCTTTTTATATGTACATTGGTCATTTTTTGATGTCTATAAACATGTTTTTCAGTGATTGATTTAATATCATTAATATAAATAGTTCTTGTTCTTATAGTGCCTCTGAATTTCACATAATTTTCTCCAAGTTCTATCTTTATTCTTCTTGTAATAAGACCAATTATATTAATAATATAACTCGAAAAGATACTATACATCATTATTGTTATCAGTATTACAAAATAAAAACCATCTGGCATGGAACCCGTACTATAAGATTTTTTTAATTCGGGCAAAAATATGATTAATGGTATTGAAGATAGAAAAATTGAAGTTATCCCTAAGCCCATATATTCACTATATTCTTTCGGATACATTACATAGGGTTTTTCTTTTAATCCATTCAAAAATTCATCTAGATCTAGTTGGTGTTTTGTAAGTTGTAATTTTCTCGATTTAATCGTCATTATTTTTACACTCCTAACATAATTGTACTTATATTTTTAAGTGTTCTTTCATTTGATAGTCATCTTTCCTTAAATATTTAGATTTTACCTTTTTATCCCTTATATGTAAACAAATCTTATCATATTGTTAAATTCTTTTATACATTAAGTTTTAAAAATTTAATAGAATTTTTTATATCTATTTCTATTGAGTAATATTTTATGATTTAGTATATTATAGATATAGAAACTAAAATATAATAATTAAAGAGCAGAAAAAACTGCTCTTTTTTTAGAAGGTTTCACAGAACATACATTCGAGAGGAGGATTTGAAAATGCAAGGTGGTGTAAGAAAAAGGGGGAACACTTGGTACTATTATTTCGAAGCTGGCAAAGTTGATGGTAAAAGAAAAAAGATTGAAAGAAAAGGAGGTAAAACCAAGAAAGAAGCTCTTGTAGCCCTAAGAAAAGCTTTAGATGAGTTTGATAAATGCGGTTCTACAGTTAATGAAAGTAATATAAGTGTATCTGATTACTTTGATTATTGGTTTAAAGAATATGTTTTAATAAACTGTAAATATAATACTCAAGTATCTTATAAACGCATAATAAACAATCACATAAAACCAAATCTAGGTATTTACAAATTAAAATCATTAACACCTTCAATACTTCAGGAATTCTTAAACGAAAAATATAGAAATGGTTTTTCTAAAAATACTCTATCTAATTTTTACGGTGTGTTATCTGGTGCATTAAAAGCAGCTATACATCCATATCAATTTATCAAACAAAATCCAATATAATATGTTTCTATGCCTAAATACAACAATATTAAAAAAGATAAAGAAGATCTAAAGGTTATATCTTTAACTGATTTTAAGAATATAATAAATAGATTTCCAGAAGGAAGTAATTTTTATATTCCTTTACAAATTGCATTTCATACGGGAATGAGAGCTGCAGAAGTATGTGGCCTTACTTGGGATTGTGTAGATCTTAGCCATGGCAAAATAAAAGTTGAAAAATCTATTTTCAAGAAAGGTATGGAATGGTGCTTTGATACGCCTAAATCAAATTCTTCTCAAAGAGAAATTCTTATAGGTAAAACATCGATTGATATTCTTAAAAAACATAGAAAATCTCAATTAGAAAATAGACTTAAGTATGGAATTTACTATAATAATACTATGTATAAGTTTGAAAAAGCAGATAATCTATATAATAGTGCTGATTTAATTTGTACTAAAGAAAATGGGGATTTAATATCCACAGATAGTTTAAAATATTTGAGTAGAGTTGTGAATTATGAACTTGGAATTAATTATAATTTCCATTCTTTAAGACATACTCATGCTACTATGATTCTAGAGTCTGGTGCAAATTTAAAAGATATTCAAACAAGATTAGGTCATAGTAAACTTTCCACTACTGCTGATACTTATTCACATGTTACTTTAAAACTCAAGCAAGATAGTGTTGATAAGTTTGAAGAAATGTTAGTATCTCAAAACTAATTTGCCACCCAATAAAATCTTGCGGTGGCAAATGGGTGGCAAATAACATTTTTTTATTTTTTACAAAACCTGAAACCGTTGCTATTTCTTACGTATGATGGTGTCAAGTTAGGACAAATATAGAATCCATATTTTTAGGTAACAGATTAGTCTGTATCAGTTAAACTCTTCATCTTTTATATATTAATCCATCCTACTCGAATAAACTCCTTTGTTGAGCATATGAATATAAGTATACTTTCTCTAGTTTTTCACTAAATTTTAGATTAGCTATATTTTGTTCATTGATCTCTAAAAACTCTTGTTTCATCATATTTTCTCTAATTTTAATGTTATAGACTAAATTAAAACTATTAATGACCGCACCTTCTTTTATGTCTGATAAACAAATTAATTGAGTATCATATTTTTTTGCAATGTCAAACATTGGTTTTAATAGATGGCCAGATGTTATAGGACCAAATGGATTGTCCATAATTAGTACTTTACTTTCTTCTCTTTTTTTAAATACTTCTAAATCATTCACATTTTTCCTACTATATGAAATTAATGCAACCAGTAATGAGAAGTATGCAACAAATTTCTCTCCTCCAGAATTCTTAACTATGATTTCTTCCCAATCCATCATCTTTCTATTTTTAACGTTAATATCAACCTTGTATGCCTTAATCTTACATTCTTCAAGATTACTTATAGTAGTAAGTAATTCTTTTGATGAAACATACTTCTCAATATTTCTTTGAATTTTACTTTCTTCAACATCATTTTTAATATTTTCTGTAATATCACTCAAACAAAGCTGAATATAATTTGATATCTTCTCTTTAGCAATCTCATCATCCTGAATTTTACTATATTGAATATCAAGAATTTTTCGTCTTACACCATCAATATCAATTGTCGAATTGTCAACAATTTTTGGAAGTTCATTATAAATCCTCATCGCTTCTATATAACCATGTTCAACTAAATCCATCTTGTTTTGCTCTATTTTCTCAATCTTACTATGCATTAATTTTAGCATATTGTCTAATTGATTAATGTTGAAACCTATCCGCTCTACTAAATGATAGTATTTATCATAAGTTCTTGATAATCCTTCCATTTGCACTTGAATACCTTTAAGTGCTTCTACTATTGTTTTATTAGATGATTGAGTATACTGCTTCTGAATAGTATCATTTGCTCTACGAAACATCTTAATTATATTTCTTAACTCTTTTTGTGTATTTGAATATTTTTCAATATATGAAGCTATTATTACTTTAATATCACCGTCATCATCAACAATAAAGCTTTTATTATCCATTTGAGCAGATATATCCGCTATTTTCATTTCAAGCTTAGATTCCACTCTTATTAATGACTCTTTTACTATATCTATATCCTTTTCATTGTCTTTTTTGTTTCCATTCAACTCTTCTAATTTATCTTTTTGAGATAGAATTCGTAACTCAAAATTACCTTTTATTAATTCTCTTTCTAATTTTCCCTTATTATTCAATCCAGTAATAAGCACTTTAATTTCTCTTTCTATCTCGGCTATATTAATCTCCATTTTATGAATAGCTTCCCCTAAACTTTTGTTTTGCTCTTCTTTCTTCTTATAGCTTGCTTTCAGCTTTCTTTCAGTCTCCTGATTGTATTGAACCGCCCTACACTCTTCCTCTCTTAACCCTATTCTATGTATAGCATCTCTATAATTTTCAGTATCTATATCAATGAGTTTTATTTGCTTTTCTAGCTCTGATACGTTATTTGTTCTTTTATTTTCATAGGATTCTAATTTACCTTCTAAAATTTCTTCTTCTTCTTCAAGTACATCTACTTTGTAAGCACCAGAAACAGATTTATACTTTTCATTATAACTCTTCAAACTACCTTGTTTAGTTCTTATTTCATCATTTAATCTTGATATTTTAGAGTTAAGATTTATCTGTTCTTTTTCATATTCTTCCAACTGATTATTTTTCTTTGCAATACTATTAATAATTTCATTCATCTTTCTTATATTGTTTATATAAACTTCATTACGAACAAGATATTCTTTAAATAACTTATTATTATTATCTAAATTTCTAATTTCTTCTTTTATATCACCTATTTGGTTGAGATTCTGTTCAATTTCATTATTGAAACATTTAAGACTATTTTTTTGCTCCATTATATTAGCGGAGTTCTCTTCTAATCGTGCTTTGTACCTGCCTAACGTTTGGTATACTTGTTGAACACTTTCTTGCGTCCACTGAAAATCTTCTACAATCTTTATAGAATCACTTAAACTTTTTATAGTTTGTTTCATTTGTTCTATCTGATCTGTCTTTTTATACATGTTTTGCTGAATAGTTTCTATGTATGTAAGCAATGTATCTTCTTCCATCGTTAACAGCTTAGCATTCTTTAATATATCTAATGGTAGCTCTTCCAAGTTCTTTTCCTTATTATCATATGTAAATAACGGTACTAAACTAATAAGGTTAACATCTTTCAATAAACTGCTTATTAGCGTATATTCTTTTTCTGTAACAATTAATCCATATGGAAGTAATGGATTCTTCATTACTATTTCTTTTCTTCTATTTATAGGTTGTTCTTTTAAATACTTTTCTCCAGTGAAAAACGAAATATTATTTTCTTTTAAAACATTCACCAGGGTAGCTGGAATATAGCTAATACTTTCCTGTATCCCCTCAATCATTTTTGTTGATTCTTGAATATCTGCCTGTAAATTGAAGTGCTGCTTTTCCCATCTGTTTTTTGTTACATTTAATTCATTGAGTAACTCTTTTTTTTGATATACATCGTATTTATCATTTAAATATTTTAATATCAATTCTTTCATTACTTTTTTTTCTTTTTTTATAGTATCGATAATATTATTGGTTTCAGTCATTCTAATAGTTAACTCATTAGAAGTTTTATTTAATTCTTCAAGCAGGAATTGAATAGTTTTTATATCTGCTTTTAATGTAAGTTGTCTAGTTTCTTTTTTATTCAATGTTTTTTCTAAGTGAGCTTGTTGTTTATTGAAGTTTCCCTCTATCTCTTCTATTTCATCCTTATCCAACTCATGGATTAATGGATTTCTATGTAATTCAACCTTAATTTCACATAGTGTCTTTTTTTCATACTCTACAAAACTACCAATCTGCTCTTCTAATTTACCTTTTTCACTTGACAATTTAGCAATTTCTTTATTATAGTTTTTTTGTGTTTCTTTTAACTTACCTAATTTATATTCTTCCTTTTCTAAATCTTTACTGTGATTTTCTAGTTCACTCTTATTTAACTTAATTTGATTGTTATATATTTCTCTCAAAGAATATTTTACTTGGTTCATTCTGTCCATCAATTCTTTTTCAGATTTACTGGCACTATTCAAGTCTTCCAGTAACTTTGCCTTAACTTTTAATTTTCCTATTAGAAGTGTATAATTCCTAGCTCCATCTTGTAAAACAATTTCCCTATTAATGTTTTTTAGTTCCTCTTCTATATATTCTCTATTAGTCTTTTGGATATTAAATTTTTCTTTTAATTGATCGACTTCATCTTCTGCTTTATATATTTCAAATGATTTTTCTTCTAATTGTATATGTTCAATTTCTTTTTGACATTCCTTTATTTTCAAATCAAATTGTTTATTCGCACTCTCTGCTTTAGCTCTTTTCTTACATAAATAGTGACAAGCACTCACCAATTGGTCTCTTACTGTCTCTTCAATATCAATTTTATTTAAAACCTCTTCTGCCCTTTTCTCAATAATATTAAGGTTCTTAATAAACTCTTTAATATCTTCATAATCTCTTATATGATTTTCATTTTCAACTAATGTATACGCCACCTCTGCCATCAATCTTTCTAATTTTTGATGGTCAGATAAATCGCCTTCTGTTGATTTATCTAATACTTTTTCAATATATTTAATTATCCATTGCTCCATAACTTGTCTTGAGTTTTTACACGTTGAGAAAACTTCTGACACTCCATGCTCTGCTTGATTTATGCGAATCATCAAATCCTTCCATTCATTTCTAGATATGCTATACGATGCTAAATTTCTTTCATAATCTCTTTGTTGATCTTTTGATGAATTAAATAATAATATATCATGACTCGATTTTCCACTTTCATTTTTCAATACCTTTTTAATTTCATTGTATGGTACTATTGAGATTCCGTTATTATGTTCACGTGCAATAGGTATGTGCTTTATATCAAAAGGGTTCCCCTCTAAATATGGGTGAATAAAAGTAAAGTATCTTAAGCTATTGTTATCTTCTTCGCTATTTGCAGAATAATTGACACTAGTTGATATAGCTATACCTGTAAGTAAATAGCCAGCAGCATCATCTAATTTCCATTCAATCATAATATATGCAGGATCTTTTTTTCCAACGAAAAAATTACCGAACTTTCTATTCAGTAATTTTGCTTTCGGTAAAATGGGTTGCATTATTGTCTGTACCAGAACGGACTTTCCTCCACCATTTGCTAAACTAAATAATGCATTTTCTCCATCATATAAGTTAAATATTTCATCAACTATATTTCGTTTATTATATGTAAAATTTGTAATACGAATTCTATTTATCTTAGGCATTTATAGCCCTCCATTCTCAAATGCTTGATTAATTCCACTTACCCTATCTGCATGTAAATAATATTGACGCATTAACACATCCAATTTTTGTGTTGTCCTTATTTCACCTTCAACGACATAAGCTAATTTTTGTTCTTCTAAAATCTTACATACATTAATAATCATCCTATATTTTGTTTTCCTCTTTATCTCATGGTCAACTAGCATAGATGTCCATATTTTAATAGCTGATTTAATATTGATAGAGTACTCTTCTTCTAACTCGTTTAGTTCTTCTTCATCTAACTTATCAAATTTATCGAATCTCATATCAAGCCTATCTATTAAATAGCTTATCTGTAAATAGTCTATTTTCTTAGGATCTCTATTTTCACCACTATAAAATTCGTAAAGAATATACATGATGATGTAGTAGCCTAAATACACATCTTTCTGATTTGGATTACTACCAAAATATCGCCTCAAATCTGCTGGCTTTAATCCTAATATAGTACTATCTAGTTTAGGAATAAGATATATTGTGTCATCAAAATTCAAGAACTTAACTTCAAACTCTTCTTCAAAACAAGATAAAATCTGTTGCACATCTCCATCTAGATAGTTACTATATAAATCAAAATTGTCTTTTCGATTTATTTCACCTTTATCAACAAGTATTTTAAACATCTTAATTGCAACTCTTACTGCATTCATTGTTTAACCACCTCTAATAATAAATCTGTCATCTTTATCTCTTCCTTAACCAACATACCCTCATTGGAATATTCAAATACTTCATGAATATCTTTTTCCAATTTACTAATCTTAAGTACAGTAATATCTTTTATACTAGCAACTTCATTTTCAAGACATTTTAAACAATATTCAACATTAAAATATTCCGAAGGAGTCATCAATATTTTATCTCCTTTTAAGTAAAATTCTTGTATTCTCAGCTCTTCCATATCATATAGTTTAAGAGCAACGCTAAACAGCCTTCTATTTCTTGCTAAATTAAGATACATTTCAAAATCTCTATTTTTTATTGTTCTAACTATTTCAGATAAGCTAATCCTTTCTTTAGTAATGCTCTCTTGTAAAAATACTTTCAATATTTTAATATAGGTATCACTAATCCATTCAATTCTTTTCTTCTCAATTTCATCATTAAAGGCTTCCTTATTTACAATAATCTCTTTATCTTTTTCACTTTCTTTAAATATTAATTGAGATGAAAACACATGGTCTATTCCCAAAATTTTATCTACTTTAGGTACAAATAATGGACTCAATAACCTTATACATCTGTCCAATACCCCATTATAGTTCTCTAATGGATTTAATATAATTTCTTCAAAGTCAAAACGTTTTTCAAAACTATATTCAAAAGATCTTTTAATAGTATTCATATATAAATCGGATAAATTATATCTATTTAGTATTAAATTTCTTTGTTCGCTAATGGCTATCCCAATATTAGAATGAATTTCTTGAATATCATTCTTAGCTTTAATTAATTTTTCAATTAATTGAGAACTTGCATTCAGTTCTTCATTTATTTTTTCGCTGGCTTGTTTTATCATTTTTTGAATATCATTCATTGCTTCATATTCATCTTGGAGCATCGAATATGAACTATTTATCAATTGTTCATACTTCTCAATATCTACACTATAGATATTTTGTCTTATTGAAAGTATGAAATTTTCAATTTCTCTCTTTTTTTGTCTAACATAAGTAATTAACTCCATGCTTTGTCTAACAGCATTTGTAAATTTCTTTCTCTTAACATACTCTTTTAATTTAAACTGTTCTATTGTTAGCTGTATTTCTTCATCTACTTCCCTAGTTCTGAACAAAAAATCATATCCTTGATTAGTTAGCGTATAATTTATTCTTCTGTAATCTTTACCCTCTATTACCTGATCTGAAATCAATCTAATTGGTATTTTTTGCATATTATTAACACTATAATTTTTAACAGTATAGGTTAAGTGTTCACCATTATTTTGAAGAATATCCTTTATAATATAACTAGCAAGTTCTTTAATATCTTTGTTGTGTAGCATTTTATTATAGTATTGACTTAATAGGTTATTTAAAAATCTTTCAATAGATATAATGTCACATTGATTATTTTCTTCTAATGTCTTTTCCATGATAAATAATAACACAGAAACAATTATATTAGTCAATTGATTTTCTTCAAACATTGCTTCCAACCTAGTATTTTTACCTCTTCTATTAACAATAGAGTCAACAACTCCAATCCATTCCATTCTCTTTTCAAATTTATCTAGGAAATCAATCATTTAATCCCTCATTTCACTAAGTATTTTCATCCATTCTTCATAACAAATTATTTCTTGAGGTATATAGCAACCGGCTTCCAATATTTCATCAATTTTTACTTTATCATCTTGAGAAAAATATTTCATAAAATTATTTGAGGAAGTATGCCTTTGTTTTTCTTTCATATCTGGTAATTTTTTTCCAATAGATAACTCTATCATTTTCTTATATAAATATTCCATTAGTTCAATTTTTAATTTTGTATTTATTGCTATTAAATCTTCAAATATACCAATACCTTCATAGTCCAAATCTCCAAAATAATAAAATCTCATATCTTCACTTTGATATATGGTATCTGCATATTCCGTTAATGAATTTATTTTTCTAGAAATCTTCTTGCCTTCTCCATACAATACTTTATGTATATAAATCCCATTTATATGACACCTTTTCTTAACTATTAATTTACGTAAAGTATACCATGTGTCTTTGTTTTCGATTATTAGAACATTGAATGAACTACTTTCTTTTTCAACTCTCAATATGTCATACTCAAAAAAAGGCTCTGGCGTAAGATAATAATTCAGTTTGGAATTAAGCTTAGGATTGAACTTTAATATCTTACTAATAACTTTATCTTCCTTCAAGGCTTTTTCTTGCCCAAATATTTGAAATGATCGCTCATTTATGGAAGCTGGATAATTAATAAGCATATAATTATCTTTTAGAAAGCTGTTAATATTTTGAATTTGTTTTTTATTATCTTTATATAATTTAGGTTTATTTATATAACCTTCGATATTAAAAGAATCATCTAATAGCCTGATTTCTTTTAGTTCCATTTTAAAATCATCTTTAATTTTTATTACTTGGTAGCGTCTATACAATGGTGGATTCATTCCATTAGATCCTGAACGCTTAATAGGTTGCAAGAAACTTTCATTAACCATCTTATTTATTAATCTATAATATGTAATATAGTCATCAATTCCTATCAAACTTCTAAGTATATTCTCACTAACTCTTTTCCCATCAAATTTATTAAATATTTTTTTTTTATATTCTTCCAATCTCAACACCCCTGTTCATGCATCTCTATATTTAACTCCAACTTTTAATAACTATTTTTTAATACATTCCACTATAGCCAAAGGCCTACCATTACTCGTATATTCTTCTCAACTCTCATTTTTTTTGCATATATCATGAGATTATCAATATTCTTTTCTGGATCATTAGCATATCTTTTTATCGCCTGATTTACTATTTTCTTATCTATTTTGTTGGCATATCTGACGACATCACAAATCGTTCTATCCCTATCAAATATACTTATTTCTTGTTCATCATATTTATCAATAGTCTTACCAATATTTATATAGTCTTTATGTATATAATAGGGTTTAACCTTAGGATAATCTATATTGAACTTTGCTCGTGCACTACCTCTAGCTATTGCTAAATGCCATTCATTCATAGCACAATCAATATAACCGTAAATAAATAGTGCCGATAATAAAAAAATTACAGTATCCGGAAAAAGCCTTGTAATAAGAGTTATATCAGATATACCTTCATCGTTTTGCCATTTATAATATCCACGTTTTATTTTAACAATGATCTCTTGATTCACAAGTTCTCTGAGAATTTTATGATGGTAGCCTGCTGCTTGAAATTCTGATGTCTTTAAAACTCCGTTATGTTTATCAAATATCTTCTTAAATTTTTCATGTCCACTACGCACAAAACTATCCCCTCTTTTGTTTATTTGTGTACACTCATAGCATTATTATAATCCATGATTTCTTCAGTAGTCAATCAGAAAAGTCTACACAAAACATTTCATGTAGACTTTTCTGATACTTGAAAAGGAAAATATATAATAAATTATGCTATATCGTACATTCACATGGATTATAAATTGAGTTAATAACTCGAAGGTATATCTTTATCCCTTTTCCGTGATTTCCTACCTATCACAAGTTATTTCTCTAAATTCATTTCCAAACCTAAACCGAATCTCAATCCTATCCACCGAATATACCGTTATCTCTTTAATAAAGGCATCATATAACTCTTTAGTCAACGTATTTGTTCCATAAAACGCCTTAGTTATCTTTATCCCCTCTGACTCCTCATAAACCAGTTCTTTTTCTATAATCTTCTTTAGCTCAATTGCCTTCTTTTCCATTTCAACAATTTCAGTATTAATCTCATCCGATCCATCAATAAATTCCACCTTTGAAATCTTCTTTATCTTGTAATCTTCATACATAGCAAGCTTGTCACGCTTCAACTTCACTATCTTTTTCTTATACTTTTTAATCGAACTTTCTAACTTTACCTTCTCATCTTTCTTGGCTTGTACACTACTTTTCTTAAGTTCATCATACGAGATTAGTACCTCCATATGTTTCTTAATTAACTCAAAAATTATATCCTGTAATTCATCAATAAATATCCTCTCATGAAAACAGTTATTCTCACCCGAATACCAGTTATTGATACAAAAGAATTTAGGCCTTTTCTTTGCTGTACGGTGCAATTTCGAGTTACATCCACCACATCTTACATTGGATAAAACGTGCTGTTTTCTAATATTGGATTGTTTTGATTTGACTAGATACCTGTCTTTTCGTAGCTTCATAACTTTATCAAAATCAGCTTGGGAGATTATAGGCTTATGTGTATCTTCAATAATAATCCAGTCTTCTTTCTTTTTATATTCACATTTTGCAGAACCGACCTTTGTGACACCTCTTTTATTACTGATTAACTTACCTGTATACCTTTCTTCTTTTAGAATTCTATCGATGTAGTCTCTTTTCCAAAACATCTTTTCAACAGAATCACTGTTAATGGTACATGAGCCATAATTGCTACCCATGCTCTTTTTATATTGTAGTGGTGTTAACACACCCTCATCATTAAGCATTCTTGCTATATCTGTCATGC
The DNA here is from genome assembly GCF_025210165.1 of Tepidibacter sp. Classification (GTDB taxonomy): domain Bacteria; phylum Bacillota; class Clostridia; order Peptostreptococcales; family Peptostreptococcaceae; genus Tepidibacter_A. The sequence continues at coordinate 1,580 of NZ_JAOASI010000021.1, read as the reverse complement.
CAGTACCATCAAGATATAGTCTATATATTCGCTTTACAACCTTTGATGCTAATGGGTCAATGATTAGTTTATGTTTGTCCTTCTTATCCTTGAAATAGCCGTAAAAGGCATAAGCACTAATGAACTTGCCTTGTCTTTTTAGAGATTGATGGGCTGATTTCACTTTCTTTGATATATCTTTTGCATATAGATCATTAATTAGGTTTTTAAAAGGGATTTCGATTCCTGTCGTTGTGCCTACATTTTTATCACTGTCGTAATCATCGTTGATGGCTATAACACGAACTCCAAGGAATGGAAATATCTGTTCAAGATAATTCCCCATCTCAAGGTAGTTCCTTCCAAGTCTTGATAAATCTTTTACAATGATACAATTGACATGTCCCTTTTTGACCTCCTCTAATAGCTTCGTCATACTGGGTCTGTTAAAGGTTGTGCCTGAATAACCATCATCAACATATTCAATAACCTTTGCTGAGGATAATTCAGGACTCTTATTGATATAAGCATTGAGCAAATCCCTTTGATGCTTTACACTGTTGCTTTCACCTATATTATGATCATCTGCTGATAGACGTATGTAGGTTGCTATGGTATACATTTTTTTATTCATGAATACCACCACCAATCTTATGATCTACATGATTTTTATAACGCTCATTAGCCATCTGAGCTTTATTAAATAATGCTTCTGTTATAATAGGCTCATGTATATTCTTGACTATAGTCCAGTCTTCCTTCGGCATATGTTTTATCTTATTACTACCGCATGAAATGACCTTTACAATACCCTGTATGACATGACCAAGATACACTTGTTTTGTCAGCATAGCGTATATGGTAGATTCTAGCCATCGTACGTCCTTATATCTCTTGCTCTTGGTTTCTCCTTTTAGGTATCTATTTCTCATGGGAGATGGTATATTCTCATCATTGAGTTTTTTTGTGATATCTTTTACTGATTGTCCATCAGCTCTCCAAGTAAAAATATTTCTTATGATAGGAGCTGTTTCTTCATCTATGATAAGTTGATAGCTGTTATTAGGGCCTTTTCTGTAACCATAAGGAGCATAAGTACCTATGAAATTTCCCTTTTGCTGTTGTAGCTTCTTTTGTGAGCATACTTTCTTGGATAAATCCTTTGAATAGGCTGCATTGACTAAGTTTTTAAGGGCTATCATTAGTCCTGCATTGGAATCTGTATCTGCACTATCATATCTATCATTAATGGATATGAAGCGTACACCCATAAAGGGAAATATCTGCTCAATGTAATGACCTGTTTCTGCAAAATTCCGTCCTAGGCGTGATAAGTCTTTGACAATGATACAGTTGACCTTTCCCTTTTTAACGGCATTTATCATGGCTTTAAATGCAGGTCGCTCAAAATTCGTTCCTGTCACGCCATTATCACTGTATATTTTGTAGAGCTGTAAGTCTGTATGTTTGGCTAGATAGTTCGTCAGTAAGGTCTTTTGAAGGTCTATACTGTCGCTACCGATATTGCCGTTATCTTCATTGGATAGTCTTACATAAAGTGCTGTTTTATAGGTTTTGATTTCTTGTTTCTCTACAGGATT
>NZ_JAOASI010000002.1 GCF_025210165.1 Tepidibacter sp. | reverse complement strand
TGTAGCTCAGTGGTAGAGTTCCGGCCTTCCAAGCCGGCTGCGAGGGTTCGACTCCCTTCACCCGCTCCAAATATGTGGTTATTATAGCAAAGAGGATACACCTGTTCCCATTCCGAACACAGAAGTTAAGCTCTTTAGCGCTGATGGTACTTGGAGGGCAGCTTCCTGGGAGAGTAAGACGTAGCCACGTGGTTCATAAAGAATCATACAAAATAAAAAAGATTATGTGGTTGTTATAGCAAAGAGGATACACCTGTTCCCATTCCGAACACAGAAGTTAAGCTCTTTAGTGCCGATGGTACTTGGGGGGTAGCCCCCTGGGAGAGTAGGACGTAGCCACGTAATCTTTTTTTATTGTTGTTAAGCAAAAAAGATGGTTATTTAAATACCGTGAATGCATTAAATAGATTTATAAAACTAAGTATTGTATCTTATTAAATATACTAAAATTTCTTGAACTCGCTAGGCTCAGACAGAAGAAATTTTTTAACGTATATTTAAACGATACAATACAAGCTTTATTTAAATCTATTTAAAAGATTCACTAACATTTAAATAACCATCTTTTTTAGTATGTGAATATACTAATGAGGCTAATAATCTAGGAAAAGATTACGCAACTACTGGAAGGATTGGAATAAAAAAGATAAAATAAAAATGAATGAACATCTTATGGTATAATTTAACATGTATCCTTTTGGTAGAGTGTTTTTAATGAAATTAATTGTGAATAAATTTATTATATTTATTTTAGTTCCATTATCGTATATAGCCTCATTTAAAACTATAGAATATATAGCTGAAAATTTTATATAGGGGGGAATGAGATATGCTAGATTATAAGTATTTGCTTTACATGGGAGTAGAGAAGTATTAGCTAAAAACTCTAGAAGTGGATACATTTATTATTTTACAATGATATTTACAATAGTTGTTTTTATTGTAAGAAATTTTTTAGATTAGAATATATAATGAAGGGAGAATATAGTAATGAAAAAGTTTATTGCTCCTATAATATGTGGTGTTTTAGCAATTATACCTATTTGTTTATATTTTTTACTTATAGCATTTGGGATAAATAGTGTAATATCTGATATAGTCATAGGTGTAATTGTTATAGTTTTAGTTGGTGCTATGATATTTACGATAAATCAAAGAATTAAAGAAATTAAGGAGGAAGACAAGGAGGATATTAGTAAATACTGATTTTATAACTGGAAAAGAAATTGAGACTTTAGAGGTTGTTAAAGGTTCAACTATAAGATCTAAGCATATAGGAAAGGATATTTTAAGTGGATTAAAGACGATTGTTGGGGGAGAGCTTACAGCATATAAAGAGATGCTTGACGAAGCTCGTCAAATTGCTGTTAAAAGAATGGTTGATGAAGCTAAAAATCTTGGTGCAGATGGAATAATAAATATTAGATACTCAACAAGTAATATTATGGATGGGGCAGCTGAAATTTTAGTTGTTGGAACAGCTGTTAAATTTAAATAAAAATACTAAATGCGTAAGTTTGCTCTAAAGAGAGAAAGATGGTTATTTAAAAGATTCACTAATATTTAAATAATCATCTTTTTTTAGTATCTAAATGTATTAGTAGAGAGAATAGTGTAAGAAAAAAGATTACATAATTATTTAAAAGATTGAAATAAAAAAGATAAAAATAATTAACTGATTGTTTCATAATTTATCCGAAAGCTAAGAGTTCTAAGACTCCATCCTCTTCAGGTTGGAGATGAGAACTCTACAGCTTCTGGATAAGTTCAACTAACCTTCAGATGGAGTTACAAACTCTATCTGAAGATAAGTTTCACTTGATAAAGATTTTGTTTCAATTAAGTAAATATTATGCTCATTTTTTAATATCAGTTTTAATTCTTTACAGCTAAACAATAATTTACATTATCAAAGGCTGTTATAGGATGTTCTGGATTTAATTGATTATATTTTTTGAAATACTGCTCTGTTATTTCTTTTGGTGTCAAATGCTCATAAATCAAGAAATTGCTATCAGCTAATAGCTTCTCCAATTCTAAATAAGAATAGCTCGCAAGCCTTTTTTCATTTACCGCATCAATCATTGTGGCTTGTTTTTTTGCTCGCTCGCCGGCTTTTGGAGTATATGTATCTTCATCTGGATAATCAAAAATAATACTACTACCTTTTGGAACTATGCTTGAAATAGTATTAATTGTTTCAGCAAAAATCTGTTTAGGCAAATAATAGATTATTCCAAGTAAACTGCAACAACTTATTTTGTTTTGATCAAATTCTGAGCAGTCAATTAAATTGTTTTCCCAACTGTTTTTTGTAAAATCTACAGATACATAATAAAGATTGTTAGGTTTTTCTGGTAGTATTGATTGAATACGCTTTTGCTTATCAGAGCCAGTAACAGGGTGATCAAGTTCAAATATTTGAATTTTTGATGCCCAGTCAGGCTGACGATATGCAAATGTATCATATCCAGCGGCAAAAATCATATATTGCTTTGCACCAATTCTCACTGCATTTTCAAGTGCTTTTTCTGCAAATGCAGCTCTACCAAGTGGCGATGGAGATAATTGATTATCTACAATCCACCTTAATGATTCTTCCTGTGTACCCTCAAATGATGGATTGAAGAAACTAATTCCTTTTAACATATGGTTTGCAATTTGTTGGTATTCTTTCTGAGTTAAAATATCTTTTGCTAAATAATCATCAAATACTTTTTCTGTATTTTGTACCGAATGATATGCTCTTGAAAATGCACTTACTAATGCAGTCATATTTTTTTGTTCCATAAAATTATCACCTCTAATAATTAATATCATTTTATTTCTAATAGTACAATACTTGAATTTATTTACATTTTATGGTATTATAAACATATAAAATATGAAAAATTTATAAAGTCATCACCATAAATGGAGTGACTTTTTTTGTATATATGAAAATCACCTGTCTATGCTGGTGGTTCTAAAAAGCTTCCAGAGGTGAGTAGAAAAGGCTCAATACATCATGATGTAACAGTGAAATATAACGAATTATTAGTAAGGAGAAGTATCCATGAAAAAAACCAAAAAGAAACATATAATTGTATCAACTATAGCACTTATGATAATTTTTATTGGGGTATTCTGTATTCAATTTACAAGTCTTGGATATAAGATGACAGTTCCACTTCGATGGTATACACAAGTTAGGGAGAATATATATGTGGACAAAGATTTTAATGGAGATAGTTCTAATATATTGCCAATTATAGATGAAGCAAATAAGAGGTTAGTGACGTTTTGGGGCGACACTGAAAGTAAGCCCAAAATTATTATTAGTGATAATGAGAAGAAACTTAAAAAAATGGGTTGGACGGGAAATTCAGCATTAACTGCGACTGCTGTTTTCTTTGGAGCACACAGTTATGTGGTAATATCTCCTAAAGGGTTAAATATTGATGTTGTTGCTCATGAATTAACTCATGCGGAACTTCATTGTAGATTGCATAAAGGAAAAATATTACCAAAAAAACTTATTCCGATTTGGTTTGATGAGGGTATTGCAACACAGAATGATTATCGTGAAAGATATAATTATGATGCTTGGGTAAAAGCAACGAATAATGGTAAGAATATTACTGATTTTTCTCAATTGAAAAATTCAAGTCAATTCTATAATCCTAATATTGATATTCGCAGGTATAACTACATAATCAGTAAACACGAGGTTAGAGAATGGCTTAAAATACATAGTGTTGACGATTTGATTGCATTAATAAATGCCGTAAATGAAGGAAAATCATTCAACAAATTATACTATATAAAATGAGTATAGCCTATTAAATGGTTGCTTTAATTGATAGAACTTTTTTACTTTAAATAAAAAAATTTTAAAATACAGGTATAAAAAATATAAATATCGTCTATTATATAATTAAGCTTGTAAATCAAGTTAACTCAATCTCCCCCAAAAAAGACTTCTACCCCCCATGGAAGTCTTTTTTTTTAGGCAATAAGGGATAAGATGAAGCTTTGAAATAAAGGTATGAGTCCACCAACACATGGATAGGCTGCTTAGATACAGGATGAATTCTATAAATATTTAAAGCCATTTCCACCTTTGTTTTTTATAATGTAAGCCCGTTGGTCAGATATTTTATATAGTTCATTAAAAGAAGATGCATCATCTGGAAACAATGCTACTCCAATACTTACAGAAATATTGATTGATATGTTATCAATAACTAATTCTTGATTTAAAGTCTTAGTAATGTATTCTAGTAGATTAGTGTCAAGTATATGAATATCAGATAGTATAATAATAAACTCATCACCACCTATTCTTGCAACTAAGTCTGATTGACGCTTAGTGACGCTTTGCATTCGGTTTGCCATAGCAGTTAAAACCTTGTCTCCGAAATGATGACCATATTTGTCATTAATTTGTTTAAATTTATCAATATCAATAGTTAGGAAAGCTAATTTGAGTTTTTCTCTTTTACTTAATGCAAGAAGTGTTTCCCACTTTGATTCAAGTGTTCTACGATTTATAAGTCCTGTAAGATGATCATATGCAGCTAAGCGTTTAAGCTCATTTTCCAATTTCACATGTTCGCTAATATCTTCAATTAATCCCCAAACAACTTCAGTACCATCTATATCTATTAATTTGAAACCACTAATTTTGATTGGATATCTTGTACCATCTTTTCTAATATATTCTTTAAAATTAGGACCAAATTTTCCAGTTGAATTTAGTTCTTCTATTTGTTCAATTTCTTGCTGTTCATATTCAATGGGTGTAATATCCCAATAACTTAGATTTAAGAACTCTTCTTTTGTATAACCTGTAGACTTTAACAGAGAAGGGTTGACTTCAATAAATTTTCCGGTTGCATGAATAACCATTGCCATGCCTATTGGAGAGTTTTCAAAAAGTATTTGAAACTTTTTTTCAGATCGATTTAATTTTATGTTGTTACTCATGTGATTATCTCCTTTATTATGTTTTATACCTATTATTGATAGTTTTTAATCGTTGTAGAATTAAATTTGGTTAAACAATACCAAATATTTCATATTAGAATTCTTCTTTTTTAGTACTAGAGTTTAATCTATTCTCAGCTTCAATGCATATTTTATCTATTTTATTTAAAATATTTTTTAAAGATAATGAGGGGTATAATTGATTCGGACTCAATTTATTGTAATAACCATTTTTTGTAATTAAATTGTCGTAATATGAGTTTTTTGTATACAGAGACACATTTGAATTATTTGGTACTAACATTTTTTCAAGTTTAATAATTTCTTTTAGAACTTGAATATCTTTCTTTGAAATATGTCCATTATTTTTTAAGTGATTTTTCAATGAGATTATATAAGAATAAAAACTATCTATATTAAAATTAAAATCTTTATTTAAATAACGCATTTTTAATGTGAAACTTTTAGATATTTTAAGACTTTGTTTATTTTTATCTATAATGTCTAACAGGTATTTTGGGTTGTTTAAATTATTTTCATCCATTTGTGAAATGAAAGAATGGAACTCATTAAAAGAGTTATTAAACATATGATACACGACGTAATTATTATTGATATGTTCATAATTATGAAAATTGATTTTTGCTTTTTCATAGTATTATCTCCTTTTGATTCCATTTAAAATTTTGGTATAATTTCAATATAAATGAAATTTGTATATAATAATTATAACTTAAATATTTTTATGTGTATATCTGAAAATATTTAATTGAATTTTCTGAAAATTATAATATAATAATATTAACAAATACCTAAAGAATAGGAGATGATTCCACCAAAGACGTTAGCTTTCATATTCATTATAAAAAACTATAGAAAGGATGGTTAAAACAAGATATATAAAATTAGAAATAATTAAAGAATATTAATTGAAAGGGTGAGTCCACCAAAATATGAGTAGGTTACATAAGATAGCAATATAAAAAAGCTAGTTCTTAAAAATAAATTTAAGGATTAGCTTTTTTGTGTTGCTTAAATTAAGTTCCTCTTTATAATGATTAAATTAGTAATATATAGGTATATTAATATAGAGTGTTGAATTTAAAAAAAATTAAATGTATAATTTACATATAACATAAGAACTAATGTTCGGAAAAGAGGTGGTTTTTTGGAATTTAAGATAGAGTCTAAGTTTAAGCCTACAGGGGATCAGCCACAGGCTATAGAGCAAATTGTAGATTCAATAAACAACAATAATAAGTTTACGAGTTTATTAGGAGTTACAGGATCAGGTAAAACTTTTACAATGGCTAATGTAATACAGAAGGTTCAAAAACCAACGCTTATTATAGCTCACAATAAGACCTTAGCTGCTCAGTTATATAGTGAGTTCAAGGATTTTTTTCCAAATAATGCAGTTGAGTATTTTGTTAGCTACTATAATCACTATCAGCCAGAGGCTTATGTTGCTCATACAGATACTTATATAGAGAAAGATGCATCTGTTAATGATGAGATAGACAAGCTGCGACATTCTGCAACTGCGGCAATACTTGAAAGAAAAGATGTAATAATAATATCATCTGTATCTTGCATATATGGACTTGGAGATCCTAAGGATTATAAGGAGCTTATGATATCTCTAAGACCTGGGATGCAAATAGATAGAGATGAAGTTATAAAGGAATTAGTAAGTATACAATACGAAAGAAATGACATTAACTTTGAAAGAGGTACGTTTAGAGTAAGAGGAGATATTGTAGAGATAATGCCTGCTAACTCTGATGATACAGGAATTAGAGTAGAATTTTTTGGAGATGAAATAGATAGAATAACAGAGATTAACTATATAACTGGAGAAATAATAGGAACTAGAAATCATATAGCTATATTTCCAGCATCTCATTATGCAACAAATCCTGAAAGACTTGAAATTGCACTACAAAATATAGAGGAAGAATTAAATGATAGAGTAAAATACTTTAAAGAAAATGAGAAATTATTAGAAGCACAAAGAATTGAACAAAGAACTAACTACGATATAGAGATGTTAAAGGAAATTGGATTTTGTCAAGGTATAGAGAATTATTCAAGACATATAACAGGAAGAAAAGAGGGAGAGAAACCTTATACATTAATGGACTTTTTTCCTGATGACTATCTTATAATAGTTGATGAGTCGCATGTCACAGTACCACAGGTAAGAGGTATGTATGGGGGAGATAGGTCTAGAAAAGAATCATTAATAGAAAATGGATTTAGACTTTTATCTGCTTATGATAATAGACCTTTAAACTTTAATGAATTTGAGGAAAATATAAATCAAATGTTATTTGTATCTGCAACACCTGGTCCTTATGAGATGCAAAATTCTACCCAATTTGCAGAACAAATTATAAGACCTACAGGACTTTTAGATCCTGAAATAGATGTAAGACAAATAAATAATCAAATAGATAATTTATTAGGTGAAATAAATGATATTGTTTCAAAAAAAGAGCGAGTGCTTGTTACAACACTTACAAAGAGAATGTCAGAGGATTTAACTGATTACTTAAAAGATGCTGGAATTAAGGTTAAATACCTGCATTCAGATATAGAAACACTTGAGAGAACTGAGATTATAAGAGATTTGAGAATGGGTAAGTTTGATGTATTAGTGGGAATCAATCTTTTAAGAGAAGGTCTTGATATTCCAGAGGTATCATTAGTTGCAATACTTGATGCTGATAAGGAAGGATTTTTAAGATCTGAAACTTCTCTTATACAGACTGTAGGAAGAGCTGCAAGAAATAGAAATGGTAGAGTTATAATGTATGCAGATAAAATAACGAGATCTATGGAAAGTGCTATAAATGAAACCAACAGAAGAAGAGAGATACAACAAATATACAATGAGGAAAATAATATAATTCCTCAAAGTATAAATAAGGATATAAAGGATGTAATAGAGGCAACTCAAGTAGCTGATGAAGAAGTTGCATATGGAATAAGCTCTAATATAGATAAAGATGAATTAAAGGAAACTATAAATAGACTTAAGGATGAAATGATAGAAGCTGCAAAAAATCTTCAATTTGAAAGAGCAGCTAATTTAAGAGATAAGATAGCTGAGCTTGAGGAAAGGATTGAAAAATAATATGGAAAATAAGAACATTGTTATAAAAGGAGCAAAAGAGCATAACCTAAAAAATATAGATATAACTATTCCTAGAAATAAGTTTATAGTGTTTACAGGACTTTCAGGCTCTGGTAAATCGTCTCTTGCATTCGATACTATATATGCAGAGGGTCAAAGAAGATATGTAGAGAGTTTATCAGCTTATGCTAGACAGTTTTTAGGACAAATGGAAAAGCCTAATGTTGATTATATAGAAGGACTGTCCCCTGCTATATCAATAGACCAAAAGACTACTTCAAAAAATCCTAGATCAACAGTTGGAACGGTAACTGAAATATATGATTATTTAAGATTATTATTTGCTAGAGTAGGAGAGCCTCATTGTCCTATATGTAATCAAAAGATAAGTCAGATGACGGTTCAAGAAATAGTGGATAAGGTATTAGAACTTGAAGATAGAACTAAAATACAAATATTATCTCCAGTTGTAAGAGGAAAAAAGGGAAAGCATGAAAAAATAATTGATAGAATAAAAAAAGAAGGATTTGTAAGAATTAAGATAGATGGAGAAAATTATGAGGTTACAGATGAAATAGATTTAAATAAGAATAAAAAGCATAACATAGAGGTAATAGTAGATAGGATAGTAATAAAAGAAAATATAAAAAATAGACTTAGCGACTCCATAGAAACGGCTATAAAGCTTTCAGAAGGTCTTGTTATTATAGATATTATAGGAGATAAGGAAGTATTATTTTCTACTAAGTTCACATGCCCAGAACATGGGATAGGAATGGAGGAGCTTTCTCCTAGAATGTTTTCTTTTAACAGCCCATTTGGAGCTTGTACAAGCTGTAATGGACTTGGAAATACTAAAAAGGTTGATAGAGATTTGGTTATACCTAATAAGGATTTATCTATAAAAAAAGGTGCTATAGCTCCTTGGTTCTCAGTTGGTGGAGCAGGTAGTGAAGATACATATTATTATAAAATGGTAGAAAGTCTTGCATCAAAGTTTAAAGTATCATTAGAAACACCATTTAAGGATTTACCAGATGATTTTGTTGAAGAATTATTATATGGAAACAATAATACTTTAATACAATTCCAATATGAATCAAAATTTGGTGGATATAGAACTTATGAATCGGCTTTTGAAGGAGTTATAAACAATTTAGAAAGAAGATATAAAGAGACAACCTCTGAATATATGAGGGATAAGATAGAACAGTTCATGGTAGAAAGTCCTTGTAGAACCTGTAAAGGTAGAAGATTAAAAAAGGAAAGTTTATCTGTTCTTATAAATGATAAGAATATAACAGATATAACAGATATGTCTATAAATGAATTATTAGATTTTATAAATAATATAGATTTAACCACAAAACAACAAATAATAGCATCAGAGATATTAAAAGAGATAAAAAACAGAACATCATTTTTACAAAATGTAGGTCTTAATTATTTAAATTTATCTAGACAAGCAGGGACTCTATCAGGAGGAGAGGCTCAAAGAATAAGGCTTGCAACTCAAATAGGTTCTGCTTTAGTAGGAGTTCTTTATGTACTAGATGAGCCAAGTATTGGGCTTCATCAAAGAGATAATGACAGACTTATAAAAACTCTAAGACATTTAACTGATATAGGAAATACACTTATAGTAGTTGAACACGACGAGGATACTATGTTTGCATCAGATTATGTTGTTGATATAGGACCTGGCGCTGGTGTGCATGGAGGAGAAATTGTTGCACAAGGAACTGTTGATGAAATAAAAGAATGTGAAAAATCTATAACAGGTCAATATTTGAGTGGTAAAAAAGAGATACCTATTCCTGAAAAGTTTAGAGAACCAGATGATAGATATATACAAATCAAAAAAGCTAGTGAAAACAATCTTAAAAATATAGATGTAAAAATACCAGTTGGATTATTTACTTGTATAACAGGGGTATCAGGATCTGGTAAGAGCTCCTTAATAAACGAAATATTATATAAGGGAGTTGCAGCAAAAACACAAAATCTAAGAATAAAGCCTGGAAAGCATAAAGAAATACTTGGTATAGATTATGTAGATAAAGTAATAGATATAGATCAATCACCTATAGGAAGAACTCCAAGATCAAACCCTGCAACATATACTGGGGTATTTGATATGATAAGAGATGTATTTGCAATGACAAATGAAGCTAAGGCTAGAGGATACAAAAAAGGAAGATTTAGTTTTAATGTAAAAGGTGGAAGATGCGAATCTTGTAAAGGTGATGGAATTATAAAAATAGAGATGCATTTTTTACCTGATGTATATGTTCAATGCGAGGTATGTAAAGGAAAAAGATATAATAGAGAAACTCTAGATGTTAAATATAAAGATAAAACAATATCAGAAGTACTTGATATGAATATCGAAGAAGCTTTAGAGTTTTTTGAGAATATACCTAAGATAAAAAGAAAGCTTCAAACTCTTATGGATGTAGGACTTTCTTATATAAAGCTTGGACAACCATCAACTCAATTATCAGGTGGAGAGGCACAAAGAATAAAGCTTGCAACAGAGCTTAGTAAAAGGTCTACTGGAAAGACCTTATATATACTAGATGAACCAACTACTGGTCTTCATATGGCTGATGTAGATAAGCTTATTAAGGTTCTTCAGAAATTGGTAGATGCAGGAAATTCTGTTGTTGTAATAGAGCATAATTTAGATGTTATAAAGACATCGGATTATATAATAGATTTAGGTCCTGAAGGTGGAGAGGGTGGAGGAATGATAGTTGCTACTGGTACACCTGAGGAGGTTGCAAATAATGAGAAGTCTTATACTGGGATGTTTTTGAAGAAATATTTCTAAGTGTATAGATTGAGTCTAGACGTTAAGCGAAAAATGATGCTGATTGAAATACCGATACCTAATTAATATTTTAATAAAACTACAGATTGTGCTTTATAAAATATTCTAAAAGTTCTAAACTCCCTATGGTCAGACAACGAACTTTCTTAACGAATATTTTAACAGCACAATCTGAGTTTTATAGTAAAATATTAATCAAAAGTATCTAACATTTCAATCAGCGTCATTTTTTTATGTTATAGGAAACTATATTATTTTTGAATTAGCGAGTAGACGAATTTTTTTATGCTTAAGGAATTATATGAATACAACTAAGCTTTTATCTTATTAATAACTCGAAAATTTACGAACTCCCTACGGTCAGACACACAAATTTTTTAACGAATTATTAAACGCTAAAAACTAAGTTATATTAGTCAAAATATCTAAAAGCATTCACTACTATTTTCATATATAGTTTTTTATAATAAGTATTCTATTTAAAATTAAAATCTTACCGCATTAATTTGATATAGAAAAAATAACACTATAAGGATGCATGGAGATGGTAGAAGAGAATAAAATGATTTTTAAATTGCGTATAACATAGAAGAAAGGACTGCACTTTCAACCATTTACAAGTAGGAAATAGATAAAATCTAAATCTAATTGGTAGAAATGTAAATACTTGTTTACAAAATAAGAACATCGTTGTACAATGAAATTTGCGAAAATATAAAGTGAAATGAGGAAAAATATAGGGCTGTGATTAATAGATTATAAAAAGGGAGATTAATATGGATATAAATATAAAAAATTTATTAAAAAAAGTATTGTGTATTTCAATATGTATTTTAATATTAGCATTAGCTATAGGTTGTCAACAGGAAAAAGTTATGAATGAATTAGATGAAGGATATATATCTGATATAACAAAAGAAGGTATTTCGTATGTAAATCAAGATTTGAAAAATGGATTTATATATGAAGGAGAAGATTCATTAGAAAAAAATCAATATAGTGGGAAATTAATGAATAAAGATGGAAAAGTAATTTATGAAGGCGAGTTTATCAACGGGATTCCTAATGGAAATGGTATTTTACATATGACTAATAAATCAGTATATGAAGGGCAATTCAAAAATGGCTTTGCAGATGGTTTTGGAAAAATCAGTTTAAAAGATGGAAGCAACTATTATGGTTTTTGGGTAAAAGGAGATTTCATTGATGGAAACTATAATTTATTTAATGGAAAAGATGATATGAGAATTGAGGGATGCTTTAGTGGTAATTTTATTTATTTGAAATCCATGAATTATCATAATTTATTAGAAAATATTCGTGACGATTGTGTTTTAGAATCAGAAGATAAATATTATTTTAAACTTAATGAAGAAAGTAGGAGTAAAATAGAAGCATATAAAGATTTATCTCTTTTAGATAAAACAAGTAATAGTTTTGAAAAAGTAAAGGATGCTGAATTAAAGAAATTTATAAAAATATTATGCTTATCAGGACGAACAGGATTACATGCATTAAGTAAAAATGATTACGGTTCTTATATAAGCAATTATTATGAAAATAGGGTTGTGTATGCTTATAATCAAAATAAGACTAAAATTGAGGGTATTAATAATAAAGATTTATTTATTACAAACAGTAATATTAGTTCAAATGATATTGAAGCAGTTGTTAATATAAAGGATATTGATAATCTATGCATGTATTTGTTTAATAAATCGCTTAGTCAAAATATGTTACAGGAAGCTAAAGAGGATAATCGAATTTCAGAAGAAAAGGGAATATTCACATTTTTTTCACCAGATGTAGGTGGAGGAGCAGATGAATACTTAGTACTAAAAGAATTAAAAGAGGTTCAAAAAGATAAAGAATATAAAGTTATTTTTGATGGATATAGTTTTTTGTGGGGATCTGTTGAAATTTTAGGATTATCTCAAGATGAAATCTCAGTAACTATTAAGAAAAATAATAACAAGTATTATATAGAAAATGTAAAAATAGGAGATTTAGTTAAGGTGGAAAAATTATTAGATTTTGAAGCCTCGGTGTTTGTCAATAGAGTTGTCGCATAAAATCTAATCCTTTTGTTATGTTCGATTTTTAAAAATACAGATTTTGAATATTTTACCATGCATTTTTCAAAAAGAGTATCTTTCAAGATATCTATTTTTCAAAATTATATTACATCGTTTTCAAATAAATCTTTGACCTCATCTGTTGGATTTAAAGCAACGGTTTTAGGAGTTTCCCATTTTTGTATTCCTTTATTAAATC
>NZ_JAOASI010000020.1 GCF_025210165.1 Tepidibacter sp. | reverse complement strand
TATGTTCCAAGGTAGCTCAATGGTGGAGCAATCGGCTGTTAACCGATAGGCTGTGGGTTCGAGCCCCACCCTTGGAGCCAAAAAAAATGCCGAGGTGGCGGAACTGGCAGACGCACAGGACTTAAAATCCTGCGGTCCTTACAGATCGTACCGGTTCGATTCCGGTCCTCGGCACCACAAAATGACGCGGGGTGGAGCAGTTGGCAGCTCGTCGGGCTCATAACCCGAAGGTCGTAGGTTCAAGTCCTGCCCCCGCAACCAATGGCCCCTTGGTCAAGCGGTTAAGACACCGCCCTTTCACGGCGGTAACAGGGGTTCGATTCCCCTAGGGGTCACCATTAATAATTGGGCTCATAGCTCAGCTGGGAGAGCACCTGCCTTACAAGCAGGGGGTCACAGGTTCGAGCCCTGTTGAGCCCACCAATTATTTGGCCTGGTAGTTCAGTTGGTTAGAATGCCAGCCTGTCACGCTGGAGGTCGAGGGTTCGAGTCCCTTCCAGGTCGCCAAATAATTCAATAAATTAGCTCATAGATATAAAAATATCTTTGGGTTTTTATTTTACAAAAAAATACATGCTAGTGTGGCTCAACGGTAGAGCAGCTGACTTGTAATCAGCAGGTTGTAGGTTCGATTCCTATCACTAGCTCCACACATGCGGGTGTGGCGGAATTGGCAGACGCACTAGACTTAGGATCTAGCGCTTTTAGCGTGGGGGTTCAAGTCCCTCCACCCGCACCAAAATATCATATGAGCGGAAATGGCTCAGTGGTAGAGCATCGCCTTGCCAAGGCGAGGGTCGCGAGTTCGAATCTCGTTTTCCGCTCCAATTTAATATGTACCTGTAGCTCAGTTGGATAGAGCAGTGGCCTTCTAAGCCACGTGTCCGGGGTTCGAATCCCTGCAGGTACGCCATTACAAAAAAGCTTAATCATATATATGATTGAGCTTTTTTTATTCTATAGGAAAATATTATAATATAGAAAATTTAAGAGTTAAGCTAAAAAGTGATACTTTTTACTTATATTACAAATATATATGCTTTACTTATTGAATTATTTCTCAATGTATGAAATAATTAATCCGTAAAATAATATATAATAAAGAATATTATAGGAGGTTTCTAAATTGTGGGATATAAAAGATATCATAATGAACATAACTATCTTAGATATAATAGATATAAGTATAGTAGCTTATGTTTTTTATAAACTATATATGTTAATAAAAGAAACAAGTGCAGAACAATTAATAAAAGGCATATTTGTCCTTTTAATAGCTACTAAATTAAGTGAACTTTTACAACTACACGTAGTACACTGGGTACTAGAAAACACTATATCAATAGGAGTAATAGCAATATTAATAGTATTTCAGCCAGAACTTAGAAGAGCGCTTGAATATATTGGTAGAACTAAATTTATATTAAAGCCTATAGGTGAATTTGATGAAGAAAATATAAATGAAATAATAGATGAACTAATAGAAGCTATATATTCTTTAGCAAGACAAAAAATAGGAGCTTTAATAATAATAGAAAGAGAAACTGGAATAAATGATATAATTCAAACTGGAACAATTATAGATGCTAAAATAACAAGACAGCTTTTAATAAATATATTTATTCCTAATACTCCACTTCATGATGGAGCTTTAGTAATAAGAAACAGTAGAGTAAGAGCAGCTGGGTGTTTTTTACCTCTTACAGAAAGCAAAAATATAAATAAAGAATTGGGAACTAGACATAGAGCGGGAATAGGTATAAGTGAAAAATCAGACTGTATATCTATAATAGTATCTGAAGAAACTGGAACAATATCAATAGCAGAAAGTGGAAAGCTATACAAATCTATATCAAAAGAGTATATAAAAAACATACTAAATCAAAACTTTAAAAAACATGGAGAAAATAAAACAATTTTTAAAAGAGGAGTATTTTTCAAATGATAGATATTTTTAAAAGGAATTTGAAAATAAAGACAATATCTATATTTTTCGCCTTTTTCATGTGGATATATGTAATGGCAGAGGTAGATCCTATAATACTAAAGGACTATGATGAAGTAGATGTAAACATTAATAATATAGATATATTACAAGAAAATGATATGATGTTATATCCAGAAGTTGATTTAAATGCAAAAATAATATTAAGAGGAAGAAGATCCTTAATAAAAGATATTCAAAAAAGAGATTTAGAAATAAATACTAACTTAGAATCTCCTAAAATAGGTGAAAATAAATTAAAGCTAGATTTAGACATGCCAAGTAATATAACTTATACTATTATTCCGAATAATATAAATTTGAATATAGAAGAAAATATATATACTAAAAAAGATATAATAATTAAAACTTTAAATAAATCAAATAAAGATTTAAAATTGGATAATATATCATATTCTCCTAAAAGCACATTTATAGAGGGGCCTAAAAGTCTTGTGGAAACGGTTGATAGACTTATATGTAAAGTAGATTTAAAAAATAAAACAAAAGACTTTAACACAAAAGCTCAGATAATACCTATAGATAAGAATGGTAAAACAGTAGAAGGTATAAATATAAAGGATGAGTATGTGTATGCTGGTATAGGATTTAACAAGAATAAAGAAGTACCCTTGATTTTAAATCTAAAAGGGAAAATAGAGGAAGGATATGAATTATTAGGTTATGATTTGGATTTAAAAACTATAAATGTAACTGGTAAAATAGAGGAAATAGACGCTATAAAGGACATATATACACAAGAAATAGACATATCAAATTTAAGAGAAAACAAAAACATAAATTTAAATATAGATATTCCGCAAAATATAGACAGTGATATTAAAAGTGTAAATGTGAGTTTTAAAGTAGCTAAACTAGTAAGCAAAAATTTAACAATTTCATCAAAAAGAATTGAATACAAAGACAACATACACAATTTAGATATTTCAAAAAATAATTTACCAGATGACATAAATGTAAAAGTTACATATATAGAAGAAAACGAGCAAGATATAACTGAAAAAGATGTACAATTATTTATCAATATGCAAGAAGAAGAATTGAATCCTGCAAAATTTAGAATAAAATACAATATACCTATAAAAGTGAAAAGCGTACAAATAGACCCTGAATACGTTGTAATAGGTGAATAGTAAATTAAAAAAAATGTAAAAAAATTGCGAAATGATATTGCAATTCATATTGCATTTTTTTTTATTTCAATATATCATAATATACGTAGAGAAAAAATTTCTTATGGGGTGATACTGTGTCAAAGAATTATGTTCTTGTTATTAATCCAGGTTCAACTTCAACGAAAGTGGCTTTATTCAAAGAAAGTGAAAACGTTATCCAAAAAAACCTTACTCATTCAATAGAAAAACTAGAAAAATACGATAAAATAGCAGATCAATTTGAGATGAGAAAAGAAATTATAATAGACTGGCTAAAAGAGGAAGGTTATACATCAGAAGACCTTATAGCTGTAGTTGGTAGAGGTGGTTTGTTAAGACCTATGCCAGGTGGTACATATGAAGTTACACCTAAGATGATAGATGATTTAAAATTAGGTGTTCAAGGAGAACATGCATCAAACTTAGGTGGTATAATAGCAAAATCAATAGCTGATGAGCAAAATATACCAAGCTTTATAGTAGACCCAGTTGCAGTAGATGAATTTGAGGAAATTGCTAGAATATCTGGTATTCCTGAGATAAAGAGAAAATCTTTAGGACATGCTTTAAATATAAAGGCTGTCGGAAGAAGAGTTGCAACTAAGCTAGGTGAAGACTTTGAAGATATAAACATGATAGTAGCTCATCTTGGAGGAGGAATAAGCGTTGCTCCTTTAAAAAGAGGAAAGTCTGTAGATTATAACAATGCAAATGAGATGGGACCATTTTCTCCAGAAAGAACAGGAGGACTTCCAGTTGGAGATTTAGCTAAGATGTGTTTTTCTGGAAAGTACACTTACAAAGAAATTAAATCTAAGCTTAAAGGTAAAGGTGGACTTGTAGGATATCTTAACACAAATGATGCTAGAGAGGTTACAAAGAGGATAAACGAAGGTGACGAAAAAGCAAAGCTTATATTTGAAGCTATGGGATATCAAATAGCAAAGGAAATAGGATCTATGGCAACAGTATTAAACGGAGATGTAAAAACAATAGTAATTACTGGAGGACTTGCGTACTCTGAGTATTTAATAGATTATATAAAAGATATGGTTGATTTTATTGCACCTGTAGCAGTTGAGCCTGGTGAGGATGAAATGAAGGCTTTAAATGAAGGAGCATTAAGAGTCATAAACGCTGAAGAAAAAGCTAAAATATACGAAGAAGAGGTGGCATTCTAATGAGAGATTTTCAAGAAGTAATCAAATTTGCTAGAGAAAGAGGACCTAAAACTATTTCTGTAGCTTGCTCTCAAGATAAAGAAGTTTTAATGGCTGTTGAGATGGCTAGAAAAGAAGGAATAGCTAATGCTATACTTGTAGGAGATATAGAAAAAACTAAAGAAATAGCAAAAGAAATTAATATAGATTTAAACAACTATGAATTAATAGAAGAAGCAGACTTAGCTTTAGCTTCTAGAAAAGCTGTAGAGTTAGTTTCAACTGGAAAAGCTCATATGGTTATGAAAGGACTAGTTGATACGTCAATAATACTAAAAGCTGTTTTAGATAAAGAAATAGGTCTTAGAACAGGAAGTGTTTTAAGCCATGTTGCAGTATTTGATTTAAAAGCTTATGATAGATTATTCTTCGTAACAGATGCAGCTATGAATTTAGCTCCAGACTTAAATACTAAAAAGCAAATAATAGAAAATGCTTGCCAAATAGCTCATGCATTAGATATAGATGAGCCTAAGGTAGCTGTTCTTTGTGCAAAAGAAAAAGTTAATCCTAAGATGCCTGACACTGTAGATGCAAAAGAATTAGAAGAGATGAACAAAAGAGGAGAACTTACTGGATGTATAGTTGGAGGACCTTTTGCTCTTGATAATGCAGTATCTGTAGAAGCTGCTAAGCATAAAGGAATAGATCATCCTGTAGCAGGATATGCTGATATACTATTAGCTCCAGATATTGAAGCTGGTAATATACTTTATAAATCTATGGTATTCTTTGGAGAGTCTAAAAATGCAGGAGTTATAGTTGGTGCTAAGGCTCCGATAATATTAACTTCAAGAGCGGACAATGAAGAAACTAAATTAAACTCAATAGCACTTGCTGTTTTAACAGCTGCTAAGATTGGATAGTTATATAAATATTAATTGTGAGGAGAGAGTAATTATAATGAGTAAAAACTTTAAAATTCTTGCTATAAACCCAGGTTCAACTTCTACTAAAATCGCTGTATATGCAGGCGAAGAATTAGTATTTGAAAAAACATTAAGACATTCTGCTGAAGAAATAGGTCAATATGAGAAAATATCAGATCAACTTGACTTTAGAAGAACTGTAATAGAAGAAGCTGTAAGTGAAAATGGAGTTAAAATAGAAGACTTAGATGCAATAGTTGGAAGAGGAGGACTTTTAAAGCCTATAGCTGGAGGAACTTATTCAGTTTCTGAAAATATGATAGAGGACTTAAAAGTTGGAGTTTTAGGAGAGCATGCATCAAACTTAGGTGGAATAATAGCAAAAGAAATAGCTGAAAAAATAAATGTTCCAGCATTCATAGTAGATCCTGTTGTTGTTGATGAACTTCAAGAGGTTGCTAGAATATCTGGTATGCCAGAGCTTGAAAGAAAAAGTATATTCCATGCCCTAAATCAAAAAGCTACAGCTAGAAGAGTAGCTGATGAATTAGGTAAAAAGTATGAAGAAATAAATGTAATAGTAGCTCACCTTGGTGGAGGAGTATCTGTTGGAGCTCACGAAAATGGTAGAGTTATAGATGTTGCAAATGCACTTGATGGAGAAGGACCATTCTCTCCAGAAAGAACAGGTGGACTTCCAGTTGGAGATTTAGCTAAAATGTGTTTTTCTGGAAAATACACTTTAGATGATATAAAGAAAAAGATAAAAGGAAATGGTGGAATAGTAGCATACTTAGGAACTAATGATGCTAGAGAAGTTGAAGCCATGATAGAAGAAGGAAATGAAAAAGCTAAGCTTATATACGAAGCTATGGCTTACCAAGTAGCAAAAGAAATTGGAGCATGTTCTGCTGTACTTAAGGGTAAGGTTGATGCTATAGTATTAACTGGTGGTATAGCTTACTCAAAAATGATAGTTGAGTGGATAAAAGAAAGAGTATCTTTCATAGCAGATATTAAAGTATATGCTGGTGAAGATGAAATGACAGCCCTAGCTCAAGGAGGACTTAGAGTTCTTAGAGGTGAAGAGGAAGCTAAAACTTACTAAGTAGGTGATCTCATGATAAAAGATGATAAGAGAATAAGAATCATAATAGGACATTATGGTAGTGGTAAAACTGAATTCTCTATGAATTATGTAATGAAGCTAAGACAAGAAGTTGAAGGTAATATAGCAATTTCTGATCTTGACATAGTAAACGTATACTTTAGAACAAGAGAAAAAAGAGATATGTTACTTGAGAATAACATAAGACCTATAGATTCTTCTGTAAGAGCAGCTGCTGTAGATGTACCAGCAGTATCAGCAGAGGTTATGGCGCCTATTCAAGATGAAACTTACAACTATGTAATGGATGTAGGGGGAGACTTTATAGGAGCAAAGGTTGTAGGTAGATTTGCTCATGTCCTTGAAGGTAGAGAATATGATATGTTCTGTGTTGTAAATGCTAATAGAGAAGAATCATGTACAGTAGAGAAAGTTATAGATCATATAAGAAAAATAGAAGAAGCTTCTAAGTGTAGGGTTACAGGACTTATAAATAACACTCACTTAGTTAGAGAAACTACTGTAGATGATGTATTAAGAGGGCAAGAACTTGTTAGGGCAGTTTCTAAAGAAACTAACATACCTATAAAGTATATAGCTTGTCTTGAAAGTATAACAAAAGATTTACCAAAGGACATTGAAGGAGAAATATTCCCTATAAAAATGTATATGAGGGAATCTTGGATGTAGTTTATTAGTCTAAAAGAGAGCTTTAAGCTCTCTTTACAAGGACTTATAATATATTGTTTTTTAAATTAAAAAATATATTAAGGAGGGTTTGAAATGGCTAAAGGTAGAGTGCATTTTGACCAAGATAGATGTAAAGGATGTGAACTTTGCACAACAGTTTGTCCAGTTAAAATAGTTGTTATGGACAAAGAAAAAATAAACAAAAAAGGATACAATCCTGCAACAGTAAATGATATGGATAAATGTGTAGGATGTGCAAGCTGTGCACTTATGTGTCCAGATGCAGTAATAAGTGTAGAGAGAGACTAATATAAATTTTAAGGAGGGAAAGAACATGGCTAAGGTTTTAATGAAAGGAAACGAAGCTGTAGGTAAAGCAGCTATAGAAGCTGGATGTAAATACTTCTTCGGATACCCAATAACACCTCAAAATGAGATACCAGAATATATGGCAAGAGAATTACCTAAGGTAGACGGAGTATTTGTTCAAGCAGAATCAGAAGTATCTGCTATAAACATGATATACGGAGGAGCAGGTTGTGGCGCTAGAGTTATGACTTCATCTTCTTCACCAGGAATCGCTTTAAAGCAAGAAGGAATTACATATATAGCAGGAGCTGAACTTCCAACTGTTATAGTAAACATGATGAGAGGAGGCCCAGGTCTTGGAGGAATCCAACCTTCACAAGCTGACTACTTCATGTCAACAAGAGGAGGAGGAAACGGAGACTACAGAACTCCAGTTTACGCACCAGCTACAGTTCAAGAAGCTGTTGATATGGTAATGGAAGCTTTCGAAGTTGCTGATTACTACAGAACACCAGTTATGGTAGTTGCTGATGGTATGATAGGACAAATGATGGAGCCAGTAGAATTCAAAGCTCCTAAGAAGAGAGATTTACCTAAGAAGGATTGGGCTACAACAGGAACTAATGGAGAAAGAAAGCCAAACATAATAAACTCTTTATTCCTAGATCCTCAAGCTCTTGAAGATCACTGCTTCAAGTTAGATAGAAAGTACAAAGAAATAGAAGAAAACGAAGTTAAGTACGAAATGTACAAGACAGAAGATGCTGAGCTTGTATTCGTAGCTTACGGAACAACTTCAAGAATAGTTAAGAATACTGTAGAAGCTTTAAGAGAGCAAGGAGTAAAAGCAGGTCTTATAAGACCAATAACTTTATGGCCTTTCCCATTCAAAGCTTTCAATGAAATCCCTGCTGCTAAGAACTTATTAGTAGTTGAGATGAGTACAGGTCAAATGATAGATGATGTTAAAATAGCTAACGAAGGAAGATTACCAGTTGACTTCTTCGGAAGAACAGGTGGAATGATCCCTACTCCAGGAGAAATTATGGATAAAGCTATGGAAGTAATAGGAGGTGCAAAATAATGGCAGTTGTATTCAAAAAAACTGAAGGTTTAACAGATAAGCAAACTCACTACTGTCCTGGTTGTACTCATGGTATAATCCACAGATTAGTAGGAGAAGTTTTAGAAGAATTAGATGTATTAGGAAAATCTATAGGTGTTGCTCCAGTTGGTTGTTCAGTACTTGCATATGATTACTTTAATTGTGATATGCATGAGGCTGCTCACGGTAGAGCACCTGCTGTTGCAACAGGAATCAAGAGAGTTCAACCTGATAAAGTAGTTTTCACATACCAAGGAGACGGAGACCTTGCTTCAATAGGATGTGCTGAAATAGTTCATGCTGCTGCAAGAGGAGAGAAGATAACTACTATATTCGTAAACAACGCTATATACGGTATGACTGGTGGACAAATGGCTCCAACAACTTTACCAGGACAAAAAGCTACAACTTCTCCTTACGGAAGAGATGTAGATCACGCTGGTATGCCAATAAAAATGTCTGAGATGTTAGCTACTTTAGACGGAGCAGTATTCGTAGAAAGAGTATCAGTTAACAACCCAGCAAACGTAAGAAAAGCTAAAAAAGCTATAAAGAGAGCTTTTGAAGTACAATTAGAAGGAAAAGGATTTGGTATAGTAGAAGTACTATCAACTTGTCCAACTAACTGGGGATTACATCCAGTAGATTCTCTTAAGTGGTTAGAAGAAAATATGATGCCTTACTACCAATTAGGCAACTTAAGAAACCCAGAGGAGGCGAAATAATATGGCAACAGAAAGAATTATATGTGCAGGATTCGGTGGACAAGGTGTTATGTCTATGGGTATGTTAATGACTTACGCAGGAATGATTGAAGATAAAGAGGTTTCTTGGCTTCCATCTTATGGACCAGAAATGCGTGGAGGTACAGCTAACTGTGCAGTTACAGTATCTTCTACTCCAGTAGGATCACCTATCATAACTGATGATGCAACTACTGCTATAGTTATGAACCTACCATCTCTTATCAAATTTGAGAAAGATGTTGTTGAAGGTGGAAAAATACTTGTAAACAGCTCTTTAATAGATCAAAAAGTAGAAAGAACTGATGTAGACACTTACTATGTTCCAGCTAACGAAATAGCTTTAGAACTTGGTAATGCAAAGGTTGCTAACATGGTTATGCTTGGAGCTTACCTTGAAATTACTAAAGCTGTTGAGGTTGAGTCTGTTCTTGAAGCATTCAAGAAAGTTTTCGGACCAAGCAAAGAAAAATTTGTACCACTTAATAAATCAGCTCTTGAAAGAGGAGCAGCTGCTGTTAAGTAGTTTACATAAAAAGATTGCTAATTTTATTAGCAATCTTTTTTTATGCTTAAGGAAATTATTAGCGAGTAGACGAATTTTTGTATGATGTTACTGTTAAATATCCTTCAATTTTCATAAAAAATCTATATTCAAGTAAAAATATTATAAAATGATAGAGCAGAGGTATTTCAATAGCTAAAAGAATATATAAACTATGATAAAATATTTTTATGAATCCAAAGTTGCAAAATATGAAGTGAGAGAAAAAAATCATGCATATAAGATAAAATAGATTGTATAATTAAAAAACAAGGTGTATAATCTAAGTGAAATTATATAAAATTTAAGGAGATGAAATCATGTATCCCTTGTTTAGGATATTAAGCTTATCATTAGGCAGTCTATTTTGTGCAGTAGCAATTAATGGTTTTTTAGCACCAAATCACCTTTTAAGTGGAGGCGTAGGAGGAATAGCTATAATACTTAACTATATATTTAAATTAAATATAGGGTTGATTGTTTTACTTGTCAACATACCACTATTTTTAATGGCTTATAAAAAGTTAGATAGAGATTTTATTGTGTATAGTCTTGTGAATATGTTGATATATTCATTTTTTATAGGTATAACTCATAATATAAGTTCATATATTGCTGTTGATGACTCAATACTTTCTTGTGTATTTGGTGGATTATTAAATGGGATAGGAATGGCAATAACATTTAGAAATAGAGGATCTCAAGGTGGTACAGATATAATAGCAGCTCTTGCTAAGAAAAAATGGAATATAAATTTAGGAACAGCTCTTATGGGAGTTAATCTTGTTATTGTATGTATAGGAGGAGTTGTATTTGGAATACAAAACGCTATGTATACTCTTATAAATATGTATATAGGATATCAAGTTGTAGATAAGATACAAATGATGCTAGATGTTAAAAAATCAGCTATGGTTATATCTGATAAGTCTGAAGAAATATCAAAAGATATAATGAAAGATATGGGAAGAGGAGTAACTTTTTTAAATGGAGAAGGAGCTTACTCAAAAGATAGTAAAAAGGTTATATACACTATAATAAATCCTGTTGAGATACCTAGACTTAAGGAGATAGTTGAAAAATACGATAAAAATGCTTTTATAACTATAAATGAAACACAAGAGGTAAAGGGTAGGGGCTTTAAGGAAAGCTTTATCTAATATAAAACATTATTATTGAAAATTTAATATATGATATGATATTATAATAAAATAAGGGTATTTATACCCTTATTTTTTTTATGAGTCACTGCGATAGCAAGTAGACGAATTCTATAAATTAATTGTTAAAAAGTTATGGGGAGGCTTTTAATGAGAAAATATTTCGGAACAGATGGTGTAAGAGGGGTTGCTAATACTGAACTTACAAATGATCTTGCATATAAATTAGGAAGAGCAGGTGCATATGTTCTTGCCGAGGGAAAAGAAAATATAAAAGTTGTAATAGGAAAGGACACTAGAATATCAGGAGATATGCTAGAATCATCCTTAATAGCTGGGATGATGTCTGTTGGTGCAAATGTTATATGTGTGGGAGTGGTTCCAACTCCAGCTGTTGCATATTTAACAAAAATTTATAATGCTGATTGCGGTGTTGTAATATCTGCATCTCATAACCCAGTTGAATACAATGGAATAAAATTCTTTAATAAAGATGGATATAAGCTAGATGATAGTATTGAAATAAAAATAGAACAATTAATAGAAGATATGAATAAGATACAATATAATCCTACAGGTGAAAATGTAGGTACTAAATTAGATAAAAAAGACGCTATAAGGGATTATATAGATTACTTAAAGACAATCGTTAATGTCGATCTTAATAATCTAAAAGTAGTTCTTGATTGTGCTAATGGAGCAGCATATGAAGCAGCACCTATAGTATTTAAAGAACTTGGAGCAGAGGTTATAAGTATCAATAATAATCCAAATGGATGCAACATAAACTTAAATTGTGGATCAACTCATCCTAAATCTCTTCAAGAAGAAGTTATTAAAAATGGTGCAGATATAGGTCTTGCATACGATGGAGATGCAGATAGACTTATTGCAGTTGATGAAAAAGGAAATACAGTAGATGGAGATTATATACTTGCTATATGTGCTAAGTTTTTAAAGGAACAAGGAAAATTAAAAAACGATACACTTGTAGTTACAGTTATGAGCAATATAGGTCTTCATATAGCTTCAAAGGAAAATAATATAAATACAGTATCTACAAAGGTAGGGGATAGATACGTATTAGAAGAGATGATAAAAAAGGGATATAATCTAGGTGGAGAGCAATCAGGTCATATGATATTCTTAGATTATATAACTACTGGAGATGGAATACTTAGCTCTTTGTTTTTATCAAATGTTTTGGTTAGTGAAGAAAAGACACTATCAAGTATTTGTGGTATAATGAGCAAGTATCCTCAGGTTTTAATAAATGCTAAAGTAAAAAATGAAAATAAAAATATGTATTTAAAAGATGAACAAATTATACAAGAAATTAATAAAATAGAAGAGATGCTAGATGGCCAAGGTAGAGTTTTAATAAGACCATCTGGTACTGAACCACTTGTTAGAGTTATGCTTGAGGGTAAAGAGGAAGGTCAGTTACACAGTTTAGCGAGTGAACTTGCTAATCTTATAGAATCAAAATTAGCATAAATTAAATATTTATGAATATAGAGTTTTATATTAAAAATACAGTAAGGCTATATAATTAGTATCATAAGGAATTATATAACTGCACTTGAAACTATTTTTTTAGCCTTCTGTATTTTAAGTGAAAAATTAATATAACTCTATAAAAAAGCGCTAGGACTAAATTTTATTTAGTTGACGAGGTCAGGGAGTATCGATTATCGGCGGGTGCCCTGCGGTGATTTTGCCATCGTTAGAGCTTAACAAAGCATATGAGTAATTATATGTACAAAAAAGGCTTGAGCAAAACGACCTTTCTCCTTAAATATATTAAATTTTTTAAAAATTTTAAGGAGGTTTATTTATTATGTGTGGAATCGTAGGTTATATTGGAAATAGGCAAGCAACAGAGGTATTAATAGAAGGGCTTTCAAAGCTTGAGTACAGAGGTTATGATTCAGCAGGTTGTGCTGTAAATTCAGGAGATAGTCTATCAGTTAGAAAATTCAAGGGAAGACTTTCTGTTTTAGCAGATGATTTAAAGGAAAATCCTTTAGTATCTAATATAGGTATAGGACATACAAGATGGGCAACTCATGGAGCACCATCAGATGTTAATTCACATCCTCATTTAAATATGGATTCAACTATAGCTGTAGTTCATAATGGAATAATAGAAAATTATATGCAGATAAAAGAGTGGTTAATATCTGAAGGAAAAGTATTTAAGTCAGAAACAGACACTGAGGTTGTAGCTCATTTAGTAGATTACTATTATGAAGGAGATTTATTAGATGCAGTTTATAAGGCTATGGCTAAGTTAAGAGGAGCATACGCACTAGGTGTAATATCTAAGGATAATCCAGAGGAATTAGTAGCTGTTAGAAAGGAGAGTCCATTAGTAGTAGGTCTTGGAGAAAATGAAAATTTCATAGCATCAGATATACCTGCACTTTTAAAATATACAAGAGACGTTTATTTCTTAGAAAATGGAGAGGTTGTACATTTAACTAAAAATGGCGTTAAGATATTTAATGAAAATAGAGAAGAAGTAAAAAGAGAAGTATATAACGTTAAGTGGGATATAGAAGCTGCATCAAAGGGTGGATTTGATCATTTTATGATAAAAGAGATAAATGAGCAACCAAATGGAATCAAGGAAACTTTAAATAGAAGACTTGATGAAAATGGTAATATAAAGTTAGATGATATAAAGCTTACTAAATCTGAGCTTGATAATATAAATAAGGTATATATAGTTGCTTGTGGAACGGCTTATTATGCTGGACTTGTTGGAAAGCATGCTATAGAAAAGTTTGCAAAAATTCCAGTAGAAACTGATATAGCTTCTGAGTTTAGATATAGAGATGCATTTGTTGATGAGAATACTTTATTAATAGTTGTAAGTCAATCAGGAGAAACTGCGGATACACTAGCAGCTCTTAAGGAAGCTAAGTCTAAGGGAGCTAGACTTCTAGCTATAACAAATGTTGTAGGATCATCTGTAGCAAGAGAAGCTGATGATGTATTCTATACTTGGGCAGGACCTGAAATTGCTGTTGCATCTACTAAGGCTTATACAACTCAACTTGTTTCTTTATATATGATAGCACTTGATTTTGCAATCAAAAAAGGAACTATATCTAATGAGCAATATAAAGATATGATAAGTAAATTAGGAGAGACATCAAGTAAAGTTCAAGAAATAATAGATAACTGTGATGATATAGAGAAGATAGCTGATGAAATAAAGGATTCTAAGGATGCTTTTTATTTAGGAAGAGGTCTTGATTATTATCTTGCTATGGAGGGAGCTCTTAAATTAAAAGAGATATCTTATATACATGCAGAGGCTTTCCCAGCAGGAGAGTTAAAGCATGGACCTATAGCACTTATAGAGGAAGGTACTCCGGTTATATCTCTTGCTACTCAAGATAGATTATTTGAGAAGATGGTTTCTAATATGAAGGAAGTTAAGGCAAGAGGAGCTTATGTGATAGCTCTTGCTAAGGAAGGAAATAAAGAGGTAGAAAAGGCAGCAGATAAGGTTATATATATACCAGATGTTGATGATGTGTTATCTAGCATATTAACTGTTGTTCCGCTTCAAATACTTTCTTATCATGTTGCAACTAAAAGAGGCTGTGATGTAGATAAGCCGAGAAATTTGGCTAAGTCTGTGACAGTTGAATAATAGATAAATTTTACATACATGGTATTGTAGTTTTAAAAAAAAGTTACATCGTTTATAAAAAAGTCGTATCGTTTAAAAAAAATTTAGACTGTTTATAAAAAAGTTGAATCGAAATCACCTTTTTGTGGTAATATAATCACAAAGAGGTGATTTTTTTATGGCAAAAAGAAAAAGAAGCCTAACTGAAAGTAAAATCGAGAAATTAATAAAAGAAGGTAGGGGTAAGGGAATAGGGGATGAATATCAGCCTTGGATTTTAGTCCAGGATGTTCCATCCTTAGGAAGAGGAACAAGATTAAATGGAATAAAGACAAATAGACAACATGAGTTTCTTTCAGATATGGAAAGAGACTATTTTTATATACTAGAGTATTCAAATAATGTAGTTGATATTAGAGAGCAATTCCCACTATTACCTTTAGAAGAAACCATATTAATAGCAAAGGAACTTGGAATAAATCATCCAACTGATCCAAAGACTAAAGAACCTATAGTTATGACTACAGATTTTTTAGTTACTCTAAATGAAAATGGAAAATATATAGATGTAGCAAGAACTATAAAATCTCAAGATGATTTAATGAATAAAAGAACCTTAGATAAATTTGAAATAGAGAGAAGATACTGGGAAAAACAAGATATAGATTGGGGAATAGCTACAGAAAAGGAAATAGATAAAGTACTTGCTCAAAATATAAGCTACATTCATTCATACTACAATATAGAGGAAATAGATTCTTTATATGAACTAGACATAAATTATATAGAGGACTTAGTTTCAGAATATACAAGGAGAATTATAGATTCAAAATATAGTATTAGAGAAATATCTAGTGAATTTGATAAAGATTTATTTCTAGAAAAAGGAACAGGAATTTCACTATTTAAGCATCTTATTATAAGAAAAATAATAGAAATTGACTTGTATAAGGAGTTTGATATAAATCAAAAAATAGAAGTCAATCTTTTAAGAAAGCAGCTTGATGGGGAGTGGAATATATCATGATTTATGAAAATATGACCTTTCGATATATAGACAAAGAGGATGGACAAAGAATAAGAATAGTTTATATAGATGATGAAAATAAAGCATTATATTATGTAAATATAGATGCATCAACTTCTATGCCTAAGAAAGTATTAATAGAGAAGCTAGAAGCAGAAATAAAAAATAATATTTTGATAAAAATACCAGATCAATTTTTGAAAGTTATAAAAGAAGATGAAATTTCAGAACTACAAAAAGAAAGAAGAGACTTGGATTGGAATATTATACAAAAGTATTGGAATAATCAAAAAGAATCATTATTGGAACGAAAAGGAAGAGAAAATAAATTAAAAAAAATATCAGATGAAAACAATTTAAGTTTACCTAAAATAAAAAAAATGTTCAGCCGATTTTGGCAAAGAGGAATGAATAAAAATGCTTTGCTTCCTGATTATATAAATTCAGGAGGAAAGGGAAAAACTAAAAATTTAAACGAAAACAAAGTAGGTAGACCTAGAAGGGTTAACTATGAAGGAGAATCTATAGAAGGCATAAATATAACAGAAGATATAAAGAAAATATTTGAAATATCAATAAATAGATTTTATAGAAAAAAAGAAAAATTAAGCTTAACAGAAACGTATAATTCAATGCTTAGAGAATTCTTTTCAGATAGATATTATGAAGATGGAAAAGAACAATTTAAAGTATGGGATAATTCAAGAATACCTACATATCATCAATTCTACTATTGGTTTAAAAAACTACAAAATACAGAAAAAGACATATCATTTAGAGAGAGCAGCAAAGAATTCAACTTAAAACACAGACCTATCTTAAGTAATTCCACAATAGAGACAAATGGACCAGGAACTAGATTCCAAATAGATGCAACTATAGCAGATATTTATTTAGTAAGCTCACTTAATAGAAATAGGATTATAGGAAGACCTATTGTATATGCCATTATAGATGTATATTCAAGGCTAGTTACAGGTATATATGTAGGATTAGAAGGACCGTCTTGGCTTGGAGCTATGATGGCTTTAGATAATATGATAGCCGATAAGATTGAATTCTGCAAAAAATATGGAATAGAAATAAATAATGAGCAATGGCCATCACATCATCTACCAGAAATAATTATAGCTGATAGAGGAGAGTTTGAAGGCTATTCAGTTGAGAATTTAATAAATAATTTAAACATAAAAATAGAAAATACATCTCCTTATCGAGGAGATTTAAAGGGAATTGTTGAAAGAAGCTTTAGAACAACAAATGAAAAAATAAAGCATAAAACCCCAGGAGCTATACAAAAGGAGTATAGAGAAAGAGGAGATAGAGATTATAGATTAGACGCAACCCTTACGCTAGAGGAATTTACTCAAATATATATAAAAATGATTTTACACAATAACCATAAAATAAAAGTGAACCATCCTACGGATAAGGAAATGATATCAGAGGAGCTAACTCCAACACCTATTAACCTATGGAATTGGGGAATCAAAAATAAAAAAGGAAGACTTAGGGTTATTGATAGAGATATTATGAGACTTAATATACTACCAAAGGCAAGAGCTAGTGTATCAAGAGCAGGACTTAGATTTAAAAAACTATATTATAGCTCTCAAAAGGCACTGGAGGAACAATGGTTTGTAAAGTCTAAACATAGATGGCTTGAAGTAGTATATGACCCAAGAAATATAGATAAAATATATATTCCGCATGAAGATGGTAAAGGCTATGAGGTTTGTTATCTTCTAGAAAAAAGTAAGCAATATAAGGACTGTTTACTTGAAGAAATAATATTTCAAGAGGAATTAAAGAAAGAGCTAATAGCTTGGGAATCAAATAAACAGTCACAGTTCAATATAGATTTAGATAAGGAAATAGAGGATATAGTTAAAAATGCTAAAAAGGAAAAGGATAGAACTGTTACTGAAACTACTTCTAAAGCTAAGAAAATAAAGGGAATAAAAGAAAACAGACAATTGGAAAAAGAATTAAATAGAATAGAAGAAGCTTTCGAAATTGGAAAGGAAGAAAATAAAGAAGGTATAGTTAAGCAATTTAATAAAGCTGATGAGAATAAGGAAGAGCAAAAGGATACAAGACGTGTAATGTTAATGAATAGATTAAGAGAGAAAAGAGATGAGCGTCTTGGAAAAAAATAAAATAACACCTATATTAAAAGGAAAAATAGAAATGGCAGAATACAAACAACAAGACCTAATCGAGTATACGGATAATCCATTTATAGAAGCACTACCTCCCATATTTTCAGAGGATGAGATACTAGATCAATTTACTAGATATCCAATAATAGATGATATAGAGAAAACTAAAAATAGAAATTTAAGACACCATATGATAAAAAGGATAAAAAACTTTATACAGCCATTACCAGATCATTTTACAATAGAAGGTAAGTTATCAA
Source organism: Tepidibacter sp. (assembly GCF_025210165.1). GTDB lineage: Bacteria > Bacillota > Clostridia > Peptostreptococcales > Peptostreptococcaceae > Tepidibacter_A. Next base: position 20,737 of record NZ_JAOASI010000020.1, on the reverse strand, counting down.
CTATTATAAGAAGAGGATATTTAGCAAGGAATCCATTAGATAAAACCTACTTTGAAAGATTAAAGATATTAAATGATGTACAATCTGTCAAGCAAGAAGAAAGAGAAGGTGCTTTAAATAGAAATATGGAGCATATACGCTCTACAGCAGATAGTCTTTCAATAATAGGAATTTCAGGGATAGGCAAAACTACAGCTATAGAAAGATTATTACTTATGTATCCACAAATAATAAAACATGAAGAATACAATGGAAATCCCTTAAGTAGAACACAAATCGTATGGTTAAAAATTGACTGCCCATACGATGGCAATCTTGCTACTCTTTGTAAGAGCTTTTTTAAGGCAATAGATGATTTACTAGGAACTAGATATCTTGAAAAGTATGGATATCTAAATAGAATAACCTCATCTATGATGCTTCATATGACTTCCTTAGCAAGTATATATGGAATAGGAGTTTTAGTAATAGATGAAATACAGCATTTAATTAATGCAAAGAATGACTCTGATGAAATGCTTAATTTTTTCGTAACATTAACTAATACTGTTGGAATACCAACTGTACTAATAGGAACGTTTAAAGCTCTTAAAATATTTAAAAGAGATTTTAGACAAGCTAGAAGAGCTGGTAGTGAAGGGAATATTATATGGGATAGAATGACTAAGAATAGTGATGAGTGGAACTTTTTTATAGAAACTCTATGGGAATTCCAATGGCTTAAGAATAAAACTGAGTTAACTCATGAAATGAAGGAATTTTTCTATGATGAATGCCAGGGAATAACCTCTGTAGCTGTAAACCTATTTATACTTGCACAGGAACGAGCATTGAATACAGATAAAGAAAAAATAACTAAGCAAATTATAAATAAGGCATCTAAAGAGGATCTTCATATGATACAGCCTATGATAAAGGCACTTAGGAATAATAATAGAAATCAAATAATGAAATATGAGGATATTTCTATAAATCTAGATGACATAACCTTTAAGCATAAGAATAGCTTACAGTTAGCTGGCAAAATTAAAGAAATGGCTAAAAATGAAGAAAAATTATTCAAATTAAAAAGAAACAATACAGCAGAAAATTTAATAATAGATGTAAATACATTGGGGATATTTGATAGGCTTACAGAAAATGAATTAGAGAATTTAATTAGAAAAACGGTTGATAAGTTTGGTGTAGATGATGATTATAATCTTATTAAGTCAGAGGTTATAAAAAAGGCTTTACAACTAAATGATAAAAAGAAGGAAACTGAAAATAAGGTTAATAATGAATTATATGAAGATAAGGATTTAAGAAATATATATGAGATATCGCAAAAGAAAAAGCTTCATGTATATGAGATATTAAAGGAAAATGGATATATTAAAAATCCTGTTGAGGAGTTTTTAAAGGTGGAATAGAGAATGCTTACTTTTTTTACAGACCCTTACGAAAATGAGCTTTTATATGGAGCTATAGGAAGATATCACTATTACATTGGAAATATAGATTACAAGGATACATTAAGAGAGATTTTTGGAAATGAGAGTGTAATTCCAAGTATAGAATTATGTGCTCACTTAGATAGTGTAGCTAATAATTTAGGTGGAAAATATACAGCTGATTATCTTATAGATAAGCATTCTATATTTCCGTTTTATGCACCATTTATGCCTAAAACTAGAAGAGAAGAATTAAGATATGATATGAAGTACAAGGATGGAAAAGGTATATATGCTAAAACAGGAATATTAGCAGGTTCAGTATGTAAAAAGGAAGGAATTTATTACTGTCCCTTATGTTCAGAAGAAGAAATTAATAAATATGGAGAAGTTTATGTTCATAGAGAACATCAATTACAAGGAGTATTCGTATGTCCTCATAATGGAGCTAAATTAAAAAAATATAAAATAGATAGAACAAATGCTAGCAGATTAGAGTTTATAAGATTAAATGAAAAATTACTAGATTTAAATGTTGAATATGAAAAAGATAAAGACATTTATGAAAAGCTATTAAAAATATCTAAAGCTGCTTACTATATATTAAACAATAATCTTTATTACTTTAATAAAGATACTATAACTGAAAAATATAAAGCGATTCTTTATTCAAAAGGTTTAGTAACAACAAACAAAAGGATAAAGCAGCGAGAATTATATGATGAATTTATTAAATATTATGGACCTGAATTTTTAGAAATAATGGAATCTAGTATAGATAAGGATATTGAATATAATTGGCTTAAGGTCATAACAAGAGATTCAAAAAGAACAGTACATCCTATAAGACATATACTATTCATAAATTTCTTGGTAGATGATATAAAAGAATTCTTTAAACCAGAAGTAAATGGATATAACCCGTTTGGAAAATCACCTTGGCCATGCTTGAATTATGTAGCAGAGCATTATAAAAAGGATGTAGTAACAGAACTAAAAATAACTACTGATTATAAAACTAGACTTCCTGTTGGAACCTTTACATGTGATTGTGGCTTCATATATTCAAGAAAAGGGCCTGACAAAAATATAGATGATAGATATAAAATAGGAAGAACTAAGGAGTTTGGGTCATTATGGGAAGAGACATTGAAGCAATACCTACTAGAGCATAAATATGGACTTAGAGAATTAGCAAGAATAATGAACTGTGATCCTAAAACTATCGTAAAATTTGATAAGGAATTAGGAATACACTATTTTGAAACTTCAAATATGCTAGTAGAAAAGCAAAAGACTAATAAAAAAGAAAATAATGATATAGACATACAAGCCTATAAAGAAAATATAATAATTGCTATGAATGAAAATTCTAGCTATACAAGAACACAAATAAGAGAGCTTTGTAAAAAGGAATATACTTATCTTTATAGATATGATAAGGATTGGCTTTTAGAAATGCTTCCTAAAAATATATCTAGGAAAAATATCGATTATAAAAGTGATAAAAGAGTTAATTGGAACAAAAGAGATGAAGAAATATTAAAGGTTATAAAGGAGAAATACAATAGCCTACTATTAAGAGACAAGCCTATAAGAATAACTAAGGGGAATCTATGTAAAGAAGCAGGGATACTTACTATTATTGAAAAGAAGCTAGACAAGCTTCCAAGAACAAAAGAATACTTAGATGATATTCTTGAATCAGTAGAGGCATTTCAGCTAAGAAGAGCAAGGTCGATAGTAGATGAAAATCTAGAAGATAAAGAAGGAATAAGATTATGGGAGATTCAAAAATTATCAAAGATAAGAACAAGTGATTTTGAAAAAATCAAAACTAAGCTTGAACAGTATATAGATGGAGGGAATAAGCATTAGTAGAACAAGACTAGACAAGATAAATCAAAAAAATTGGCCTTTTAAATCAGATCAAGAGGCCAAGCTATATTGGATAGACAAGCCCTATAAGTTAGAAAATAAGTGGATTATAGATGCATATTTTAAATGCAATAGTAATTCAGAAAAAGTGAGTATAGACTGGGCTTCTATTCATTTTTTAACACTTGGTAAATACTATGTAAATGGGGATTTAAATAATAGTGAAACTAAAGGTGATGATATTACTAAGAATATTAACTTAAGTAATGTAAAATTTGAAATAATAGAGGATTCTTTAAAAATACCTAGTAATGGAATAAACAAGAAAGTGCATACACATATATTCGTTGGATATAAAAATGGAATAGAGTATAGAATACCTGCATTAGAAATAATAAGAGCTGTTATAGCTACAAATAGATTTTTATTAAATAGGATAGTTGAATTAGATTCTCTTGATAAGTATTTTATTTACTATTATGATAACAGTAAAAATTTATATATAGATTTTTTTGATGAATATGAAAGAAAGCTAATAGAGTCAGAGTATATAAGACATTTAGCGTGGATTATAACGAATGAGAATATATTAAGGATGTTTAATCAGGTGGCAAAAAATTTATGGCTTGAAGGAAATATAAAGTATGATTTTTTGTTCGAACAATTGGATATAAAAGCTAGGATACGTAAAGGGAAAAAGATTGTAAGAATCTTAGAGATATTAGAGGTTAAGAATAAGAAAATACAAGCTAAAGATGTATTTATAAGTTCAAAACACATTCAAGAGGTAAGTCAAAGTAGTCAACCTAAACATAGAAAATATAACAATTTAAATGAAGTTGACGATAAGACATTAGATACTAAAATAGATGGAGCTAAGAATACTGACTCAGAATTCATAAGTACACTTAAAACAAAGCATACATATGCTAATGATATTAAAATACATAGAAGAAAAAGAGGGAAAAGAACTTTAAGAACTAAAGAGGATCAGCACACTGAAATTTATGAGATTGAAAATGATAATTTGAGAACCACAGCAGATATAGGTGGATTATATAGAGCTAAAGGGCTTGAATATAAAAACATAGAAGATGTAGATGTAAAGGGAGAATTAGAAGAGTTTATTGAAATATTAAAGCTATTAGAAAAGAAATGGAATGTAGCGAGTGTTGAGGTTATAATAAGAGATTTGCCAGAGGGGAAGAAAGGAAAGAAATTTTCAAAGCTTAGAGATGGAGTAACTAAAAGAAGGTATATAGCTGGTAAAATAACAATGAAAGATAATATGACATATAGCTTAATAGAAGTTGAAAGAGAAGGAAAATCTTTGTCTATGCTATTGTTGTATTCAATGAAAATTACTAATTGGAAAAGAGTATACTCAAGTGTAACACTTGGATTGGTTAATAAAAGTGGGAGTTGGGATCCGAAGGTATTAAGCAGTTTAGAAAAAATGGATGTATATTCAAATAGAATAATGCATGCCTATGGGAAAAAAAATTTAATTGAAAAGTATAAATATATAAATGATAGAGTTAGGTATAGTTAGTTTAAATAATTTTTTATAAATTATGGTAAAAATATTCTTTAATTATCGTATTTATTATATAATAAATACGATAATTAAAGAAATCTATCATAAAGAAATTTGATTTTTAAGGTAGTTGTTTAGATTAAGGGCAGATAATATCTATATAGAGATGGATTAAATAAGAGTAAATAAATCATATGTAAAAAGAGTTTACTTTTGAAGGGTTAAGGGCTATATTAAATTCAAGACATAGAAGTTATTTAAAGTGAGGATTACAGAAATGATTAATTTTATAATTTGTGAAGATGATGAAATTATGGCTAAAAAAGTTGTAAGTATTATTAATAACTATATAAAAAAACAAGAGAATAAAGCTAGTATTGGATTAATAAAAGACTCAGGAGAAGGTGTTATTGATTATGTAAAGCAGAATACTCATAAAAAGAATATTTATATTCTAGATATAAATTTGAAAAATAATCAAAATGGAATGCATATTGCAAAAGAAATACGCAAATATGATGATAATGGCGAGATGATTTTTTTAACAAGTTATACCACAATGGTAATGTATATATTTAAATATAAATTAAGAGCATTAGATTTCATAGATAAACAAGATAATATAGAACAAAGAATATTAGAAAATTTAGAAAATATATTTAATAAACTTTCTAATAAAAAAAGTAAAGAACCATTTATAATGGTTAAATGTGGGACTAGAACTTATGTATTAAAATTTGATGAAATAATTAATATCCAAACCACTAGTATAAATGGGAAATTAAGAGCATCTACAATAGATGGGCAAATAGAGTTTTATGCAAATCTTAAAGATATAAATAAGAATCTTGATGAAAGGTTTTATAGATCTCATCGAGGATGTATTATAAACAAAGACTATATAAAAATGATAAATAAAGATATATATAATTTATATATACTTATGACAAATGGAGAAAAAAGTCTTTTATCAAGGAACTATGTTAGAGAGCTGATGAGTACAAATGACTAGATTGTGCAATTTTATAATGACAATTTTTTTTACATATTTTTTTATTTTTGTATTTCAAAAATTAGTAGGATATAAAAAAATTAATATAAATTTAAAAATAAAATGGATACTTATAATATCTATAGTAGATTTTATATTAGGCAATATGGTGATTAAGTCTATAAAATTAGGCGTTTATTATATAGTATTAGAATTAGGTCTGTATCATATATATGAAAAAGAACAATTTGAATTTTTCATATCATATATTTTAACATTTTGGATATTTCAAATTGCTGATATATGTACAGGCTTTTTATTATATAAAAATATTAGTATAAGTAATATTTTAAATGAAAATGTTTTTGTTGGTATAGTATTACCCCAGTTAATAATAATTTTTATAGCTATAATATTGTCTACTTTTATATCAAAAGTAGATAATATTAATAAATCAATATATATAAAAGAAAAAAATTTACTTTGGGGATATACAAATACTATTATAATAATATATATGATACTTATACATTATTATAATAGTACTAGTAATACACAAAGTATTATTATTATTTCTATATGTGTATTATGTTTTTTTCTTTCTATGAGTTATTTTATATTTATTATTTTAAATAAATTGTATGTGGAAAAAAATGAAAGAAAACATATAGAGATGTATAATCAAATAATTGAAGAATCTTTAGATAATATGAACTTGTTTAAACACGATTATAAAAATATAATGTTATCTATAGGGGGATTTCTATATAGTAATGATATAGAAGGTTTAAAAAAGTATTTTTATAAGAATATAACTAATAATGAATATATAGATAATAAAAATCTATATCGCTTAACTAACATACAAAACAGCCCAATTAAAGGATTACTATATGGAAAAATTTCAAGTGCAATTTCAAAAAAAATTAATCTGAATATAAGTATAGAAAATAGTATAGAGAATTTTATACTAAAAGATATTGATATGTGTAGAATACTAGGAATATTAATCGATAATGCTATAGAAGCAAGTATTAAGTCAGAGAAGAAAGTGTTAAATGTTGGTATGTCCAATGATGACTCAGAAATATATATTATAATTTCAAATTCATTTAAAGATAAACCTATAATGCATAATATCTTTGAAAAAGGATACTCAACAAAAGGAAGTAATAGAGGATTAGGGCTTAGTATAGTAAGAGAATTAAATAAAACAAAATACCCTAATATGAGTATAAGTACAAAGATAAAAGAAGAGTTATTTCATATGGAAATAATTATAAAAAAATAGAGTGAACTTGTTAAAGTTTACTCTATTTTTTTAGTAATGATTTTGGAGCTGTAGGTTCTTCCATAAGCCCCCTTGCACAACAAAAGCCAATAGATGTAGTTGCCATAGAAAAAGCAAAACTGAAAATGATTGTACATATTAATTTTTTTACATTATTAGAAATATTCATAATTATTATACCTCCTGTTGAATAACTTATATGTAATTGGGTGTATCATTATGCATTCCAAAACTAAAATCAATAAAAATATATTGGATATAACTTTATTAGGGAATACAAATGATATAGTTATATATATGATTCCTATAAAAATATAAATTTTATTCTTTCTTTTTCGAGTAGTTTCATTTAATAAGCGCCTTTCTTCAGTATCAGCTGGAGCATATTTACAGATAAAATATATTACTAATAAAGAAATAATCATTTTTAAAATCCAATGTATTAAAACTTGCTTTGAAATATAAATTATAGAAAAAAGAGATATACAGCTAAAAAAAAGACATCCTCTTCCACTTCTCATATGCAATCCATGTACATGATTTCTAAGAAGTCCAAATAATATATAACTTAGAAAACAATCTTTAAATATACCTAAATAATAAGAAAATCCAAATACTATTGGAAGTTTATATAAATCCATTAATAAAACATTTAATCCATATTTAGCAATTTCTAAGACATCATTAGATGTATCTTTTATATAAGGATGTATTGAATCTATTATGTTATTGCTGAGTTTGAAAATAATATTCATATTTAGCACCTTTCTAGGTTCTATACAAATTATAACAAAAATAGAATATTAATTCAATTTTTTGGGATGAATTTTCGTTAAAAGTCATATTTTACACTTTAGGTGCAAAATATGACTTTTTTTAACAGTATAAATACAAAAAATTACAGCCTACGATATGTATATTGAAATATATTTACAAAGATTTTATTATAACTATAAAAGTTGAAAACAGGTTCTCTAAATAAGAGTGTATATTTCAACTATATATGTCTAACAAGATATACATAGTTAAAGATTTGCTTAAATATATATGATTTTAAATGTGAATTTTTAAACACATATTATATAAAATTGAATACTAAAATTATTTTTTATCAATATAAATTTCTTGTGAAATTGGGGAACTAGAAGGATTATAAATAAAAAAGGAATTAAAATATATGACAGTTTATTTTCTGATTATTATGATTAATACTTTTTTTACATCTAAAATTTTATGAATTTAAATTTAGTAGTTCTGAAATAACTATTAAAAAACTAGAAGAATTATTTCATACCACTTAACTAAATAAAGAATACATTAAGGGGAGAATAGAGATTATGTATAAATTCAGTGAACATAGTAGAATTATAGTTAATAAGGATAAAGTAGTATTAGCAAATAGAGAAACTGGACAGTGGGTTCGAATTTCTAAAGAAGTTTATGAAATTATAAATTTAGGAATATCTAATAACTGTTCAATAGATGAATTAAAATCTAGTTTATATGATGATGATGACAGAAACTATATAGGTAATCTTTATATAAAATTATGTTCTGTAGGTATTATTGAAGATGAAAATAACAAGCAAATATTAAGTAATAAAAATGCATCATTTCAAATTACACATAAATGTAATTTAAATTGTGTTCATTGTTGTGTAGATGCGGATGGAATTGTTAGTGATAAAAATGAATTAACAACTCAAGAAACTAAAGTAGTTTTAGATAAATTAATAGAGTGGAATCCAAAAAGTATAACCTTAACAGGTGGAGAACCAATGATTAGAAATGATTTTATAGAGCTATTAATCTATTTGAGAGAAAATTATAATGGAAAAATAGGAATTCTAACAAATGGAACTCTTATAAACAATGAGAATGTAGATATATTAGTTAGTTGTGCTAACCAAATAGATATTAGTATTGATGGAGTAGATGAAGAAACGTGTTCAATAGTAAGAGGACCTGGTGTATTTGATAAAGTGATAAAAAGTGTACAGATTCTTAAAGATAGAGAATTTAAAAATATATCTTTATCTATGGTATTTGGAGATAAAAATGATTATTTAAAAGATAAATTTATTGAATTAAATAAATTATTACAAACAAAGCCTATTATACGAGGGTTTGAACCAGTTGGAAGAGGAGCGGATAATGGATTCGTTTTTTCAGATAAAAAGAGTACAGAATCAAAGTTAAGCGATAGTTTCTTGGATGGTAAATTTTACAAAAAATTTAATCCATGTAGTTGTACTGCAGGAAAAAGAAGGTTATATATAAACTATAAAGGGGATATATATCCTTGCCAATCATTTATAAAAGAAAAATATATGCTAGATAATATAAGAAATATTTATAGATTAGATGATTTAAAAATTCGCAAAGAAAAATATAAAAAAATATACAGACAATTAGAAAAGTTCAATCCAGAAAAATATACTATTTGTCAAGATTGCAAGGTTAATTTATTTTGTTGGCCATGCCCTGCTGAACTTGAAGAATTGAATGAAAATGAAGAAGCTTTTTATGATACTTGTAAAAAGATAAAACCTATATTATACCAAGAGATTTGGGGAGAGGTTTTAGAAAATTAGATTTTAAAATGCAAAGACATTTTGAAATAAATATAATATTTAGAATGGAGGTATATAAATGTTGAAAATTAAAAAAATTCAAAACAAAGAAGAAATAGAAGTATTAGCTCAATACACAGGAACAGATTGTTCAACAAAATCTAATCCATATGGAAAACATGACAGATGTGATAGTGATTGCAATGATAGAGATGAATACAGCTATTATGGAAGTCCGAAGTATTAAATAAAAATAATGATATTTTAGAGTAGTTGTAATATTTGGAATGGGGGTATATAAATGTTGAAGATTAAAAAGATTCAAAATAAAGAAGAAATAGAAGTACTAGCTCAACTTAAAGATTGCTCAACAAAAGGAAATGCTTTTGGAAATGACAAAGGTTGTGATGAAGATTGTATACCAGATGAGTATCACTACGCATATTATGGAAGCCCAAAATATTAGATTTATTTAATTCTAAAGAAATTATAGAGTGTATATTATATGCACTCTATAATTAAAATTATCAAATATATTTCATTAATTAATGAAATATATTTGATAATTTTAATTATAGTTCAAATAAAAAATAAGGAGTTAAATATGAAATATAATTTTAGTGAAAACAGTAGAATCATAAAAAATAAAGATAAAGTAGTTTTAGGAAATAGAGAAAATGGAAGATGGGTTAGAATTTCTAAAGAGGTCTATGATATTTTAAATTTAGGAATAGTTAATAACTGTTCTATAGATGAATTAAAGATAAGTTTATACGATGATGAGGATAGAGAATATATAGGTAGTATATATAAAAAATTGTGTTTTATAGGTTTAATTAAGGATAAAAACAATAAACAAGTTTTAGGAAATAAGATAGCATCGTTTGAAATTACACATAGATGCAACTTAAAATGTATTCATTGTTGTATAGATGCAGATGGAATTATTAGTGATAAAAAAGATTTAACAACTCAAGAAATTAAAAAAGCTTTAGATAGATTAATAGAATGGAATCCAGAACGAATAATGTTAAGTGGTGGAGAACCAATGCTTCGTAAAGATTTTATAGAGATATTAACCTACTTAAAAAAACACTATAATGGAAAAATAGTAGTATCAACAAATGGAACGCTGATAAATGATCAAAATGTAGATATATTGGCTAAATCTGCGTATCAAATAGATATAAGCATTGATGGAGTAGATGAACAAACCTGTTCTACAGTAAGAGGTGCTGGCATATTTGACAAAGTTATTAAGAGTGTTAAGTTATTAAAAAATACTGGATTTGAAAAAATAACATTATCTATGGTAGTTGCAGATAAAAACAAAGGCTTAGAAGATAGGTTTAATAAACTTAATGAAGATTTAGGAACAAGAGCAATTATTAGAGGATTTTCAGCTGTTGGTAGAGGTAAAGATAATAAAGTTTATTTTTCAGATTTGGGAGAAGATGAAGTGTACATATCTGATAAGTACTTGAATAATGATTATGATAAGCCAATTCGTATGTGCAATTGTAGTGCGGGTAAAAGAGAGCTATTTGTAAGTTATAATGGAGATATTTATCCATGTCCATCATTTATTAAGTCAAGTTACTTACTTGGGAACATACTAAGTATAAATAAAATAGAAGAATTACCGAGTTTTAAAAATAAAAACATATCAGAATATGATTTATTAGATATGTTGAATTTGAAAAATTACAATAACTGTAAAAAGTGTAAGGTTAATTTATTTTGCTGGACTTGTCCAGGGAGTTTAGAAGGATTAAAGGATAACAAATTAGGTATTGAAAATAAGTGTAAAAAAATAAAACCAGTTTTATACAAAAGAGTTTGGGGGGAGAGAATATAATGTCAGTTACATTTTGGGTAACTTCAGATTGTAATTTAAATTGTAAATATTGCTATGAAGGTTCAGATAAACTAAAATCATATATGTCTAAAGATATAGTAGATAAATCCATAGAATATATGTTCAATAATTTCAAATATATAAACAAAGATGATTTTAGAGTTCAAATTCATGGAGGAGAGCCATTTTTAGCTTTTGATACAATCAAATATCTTGTTAATAGATTAAAAAAAGAATGTAGAGATAGAGGCATAAACGTATCATTTGCTACAACCTCTAATGCAACCGTTTTAAATGATGAAATTATTAATTTTATTATCAATGAAATATCTTATATAACTGTAAGTATAGATGGAATTAAAGAAACTCATGATAAAATGAGACCGTTTAAGAATGGGAAAGGTAGTCATAAAATAGTATTAGAAAATACCCTTAAATTATTTGAATTTTCATCGAATATTAGGATAAGAAATACTTTTGATAGTACTAGTGTAGTAAACTTATATAATGATATTAAATTTTTAATAGATCAAGGATTTAAATGTATAGTTCCTGCTCCAAATTTATTTGATAAAAATTGGGGCGAAAGAGAAGTGCATATACTAGAGAATCAGATGAAACAAATAAAAGAATATATAAAAGACAAAAAAGATTTGTTAGTGAGTATAGTAGATAAAAATACGTATTCATTTAAAGGATATTGTACTGGTGGTGAAACAAGTTTGCATATATATCCAAATGGAAAGCTATATCCATGTATAATGGTAGCAGGAAATGATGATTTTTGTATTGGGGATATATATAGTGGAATTGATATAAATAAAAAAGATAATTTATTAAGTTATTCTAAGAAAATAAATCCAGAATGTGAAGGTTGTCGTTTATATAACTTTTGCAGTGCAACAAGATGTAAATTTATAAATAAACTGATAACAAATAATTACTGTTTACCGTCGCCCATAGAGTGTGCTATAGAAAATTTAAAATATAAAATAAATTTAATAGAAGATATATAAACCTAAATAAATATCATATATCTAAGGGATATACGTCAAAATAAAATGTAGAAATATAAATTTAATTATATTTGTAAATAAGATTAGCTATTTTTATTTGTAAAAATAGCTAATCTTATTTACAAATATATATAGTATTTTTTACAATCAAATAAGTACGGGGGAATAATAATGAAAAAAAAATTAAACCTAGGAAACAGATATGTAAAAGAATATAAAGGAAGATCCTTTGCAATAATTATTAGTATTATACTTTCAATAGTTCTTATAGTTGGGATAGGCACTTTAAAGCAAACAAATGATAATGTAGAATTATTAAAAATGAAATATGAAACTGGTATTTATCAAGTAGAGTTTAAAGGTATTAATAAAGATCAAGTAAAAAAAATACAAGAAAATAATAATATAAAAAATTTAGGATTATTCTATTTATATAAATCAACGGCAGAAGAAGAAAAACAACATTTAGATATAATGGCAGCTAATAATGATTATATAACAAGTGGGGCGAAACTGATAAGAGGTAGATTACCCAAAGAAAAAGATGAAATGGTTGCTGAAGAATGGGTTTTAAGAAGCTTAGGAATACAACCTCAAATTAATAAAGAAATCATATTAAAAGTAGATGATGGACAAGGTGGTTCTAAAAAAGAAAAATTTAAACTAGTAGGTATTATTAGCGATAGGGCAGAATCAGAAGCAAAAGGATTAAGACAACTATTTATACCTTTCGATTTAAAAAGTGAACAAGCAATGTTTGCGAATTTAGTATTCAAGAAAGGAACAGATATATATGGAGAAATAGATAAAATAATTAAATATATAGCTATTCCTAAGAAAAATGTGTATATAATGAACGATATAATATCTCTTGAAACTTCAAATAATAAAGTAACTATACATGATATACAAACTTTGATATATGTAAGTTTAATTTGCGGAATAGTTATTTACGGGATATTTAATATTTCAATATATAAAAGAGTTCATGAATATGGGATATTAAGAGCAATAGGATATAATAATTTAAAAATATTTAAATTAGTTTTGCAAGAATTATTTAGTTTATATATTATTGCTATGCCTATAGGATTAATATTAGGGATAATTGGAGCGGTACTATTTAATAATATGGCAGAAACTATTGATACTCAAATTATATTGAATGGACAACAGATAAATTTAGGGATAGTATTTCCGACAGAGATAATATTAGGATCTATAATATCAATTGGGATTATAATGATATTAATATCATTTTTAACATACAGACAAATTAAAAAAATATCAATAGTTGATTCTATTAAGGAAAATCTAAACTCAAATAACATAAAAAGGAATTTTGTTACTATTAGATTTTTACAAAAGTATATAAAAACATACAAAGCTATCTCTTTTAAAAACATATTTAGAAATAAGAAAAGCTTTTTAATGATAGTATTATCTATGAGTATATGTGGAATTTTATTTATCACATTAAATTATAAACTGTCAATATCTGATTCTAAAGATTTTGAAATGATTAGAACAATACATATGAATTCTGATTTTACAATAGATAGATACGATGGTACAAGTGAGGCGGTTATAAAAGAAATTAGAAAGCTTGATGGTATAAAGTCTTTAGAAACTTGTATGTTAATGAATTCAAAACTTATAATAAATGAAAATGATATATTAAATCAAAAGTATTTTGATAAGCTAAACTCTGAATCTAATCATGAATATTTTGATTATTTTTTTGGTAAAGATAAAAAAACTAATGAACTTATATTAAGAAATAATTTTAGAGGATATAATGATTATGCTTTAAAAAAATTAAATGATTATGTATTAGATGGGGATATAGATATAAATAAAATGAAAAATCAAGATTTGGCAGTTGTATATATACCACAAGTTAATGAAAAAAATTATAGACCACTAAGAAAAGGGGACAGTATTTTAGATATTAGGCCAGGAGACAATGTAACTGTCAAGTTTAGAAAAGACAAAGTAAAATATCTAGATGACAATTATGATAAATTAACAGATGAAAATGTAGAATATATGTATAAAGATTTTACAGTAGGAGCTGTAGTCTCTTATGATTATATGTATGAAGGGTTTATGATTGGTTTTGATAGTGTGGATATTATAGTTAGTGAAGAAAAATTTAAAGAAATTACAGGAATAAATGATTATTTTTCAGTTAATGTTAATATGAATGAAGGTACTAACCATAAAGAATTAGAAACAAATATATTAAAAATAACTTCGAAAATTAAAGGCGTTATTTTTAGAGATTTAGTTGAACAAAGAGAAAATATTAAAGCTTTGCACAATAAAACTAAAATATATAATTTAGGTATAACTTTTATATTATTTATAATAACAATTTCAAATATCATAAACAACATAGGCTATAACATAATTTCTAGAACTAATGAATTTGGTATATTAAGGGCGGTTGGTATTAATAATGTCGATTTCAAAAAGATGATAGTATTTGAAGGATTACTCTATGGAGTTATATCCAGTATTATTGTAATTGTAACATCCTTTATTATACAAAAAATTATTTATGAAAAATCTGGAGTGATTTCTATAGGTGTGAATTTTAGTATAAATTATATTAATTACATAATTGTTATATTTATTAATTTACTATTAGGAGTTATAGCAACCTATTTTCAGTCGAAAAAAATTGAGAATAGAAGTATAGTTGAATGCATAAACAAAATAAATTAGAAGTTTTAATATAATATAAAAATTAAATTTGTGGAGGGTGAAAATGTCTATATTAGAAACTATAAATTTGAGTAAAATATATGGAAAAAAAGAAGTAACAGTAGAAGCTTTAAAAGATATAAATATAAGTATAAATAAAGGTGAATTTGTAGCGATAGTAGGACCAAGTGGAAGTGGTAAAAGTACAATGCTTCATTTGATTGGAGGACTTGAAAGAGCTAGTAGTGGGACTATAAAAGTAAATGGAATTGATATAAGTAAATTATCAGATAAAGATCTTGCAGAATATAGAAGAAAAGAAGTTGGTTTTGTATTTCAACAATATAACTTGATACCTGTACTTAATGTGAAAGAAAATATAGAGCTTCCTCTAATGATTGGAAATGATTATATAGATGAAGCTTATATAGATGAACTTATAGATTTGCTTGGGATTACAGAAAGAAAGGAGCATCTTCCAAGTCAACTATCAGGAGGACAACAACAAAGAGTTGCAATAGGAAGATCTTTGGCTACAAAGCCGAGCATAGTACTAGCAGATGAGCCCACTGGCAATTTAGACAGTAAAACTACTGAAAAAGTAATGAATCTTTTAAAAAAATCTATTAAACAGTTTAACCAAACATTAATCGTTATAACTCATGATAATAATATTGCAAAAAAAGCAGATAGAATTATTTCTATAGTAGATGGAGAAATACAAACATTAGAGAGTAAAATATAGAGTGGGTGATATCATGAAAAGTAAAGTAAAAGTAGCTGTATTAGATACAGGTATAGATAAAAAACATGATTATCTAAAAGATAATATAATTGGGGGAATATCATTTGATTTTAATGATAATTACATAATAGCATCAGATAATTATAATGACGAAAACGGACATGGAACATCTTGTGCGTCTATAATAAAAAGAGAATTTGAAGATATAGAAATATTTGCAGTGAAGGTTTTGAATAAATACGGTAAAAGTAATATACAAGTATTAGAAGAAGCTTTGAAGTATATTTTAAAAACAGATATTAGATTAATAAATTTAAGTTTATCAGTTATAGAAAGTGAAATGGTTGAGGATTTATATAGAATATGCAATGAACTAATTAAGAATGGGAAAATAATTGTGTCTTCTCTTGCTAATGGATTTGAAGAAAGTTATCCAGCTATGTTTGATAATGTTATAGGAGTAAAAGGATTTATATTAGAAGATGAAAATTCATTTTGGTATAATAAAGATTATAATATACAATGTGTTATAGATAATAATCCCTATTTAAGTTGTGATATAAACAATTCATATAAACTATTTGGTAAATGTAATAGCCAAGCATCTGCAAAATTAACAGGTAAGATAGCTAATATATTATCAAAAAAGCCATATATAACTTTTGAAGTATTACAAGAAGAACTTGAATTATTTGCTAAAAATAATAATTGGACGAATGATGATTTACTGGCAAGCAAAAGATATCCTAATTATAAAGAGAAAATGTATATAAATGATAGTGATATTTTTATAGGTACTGTAAATGCAGTAAAACAAGTTTTGGGAATAGATATATATCAGAATCAATTGTATAAGTATAGTCTTTTTAACAGTAATGTAGGATTAAACTATGATAATTGTTTTAAGCTTATAAAAAAAATAGAGGAAAAATTTGATATCCAATTTGATTATATGAATATATCAAGATATGATTTTGTATCAATAGATACTCTAATAGAACTTGTTAAAAAAAATATAAAAACAAATATATGACAGAATAGTTAAGTGGTAAAAGTTATAAGCAAAAAGTATTGGGGATGAAAATTTGGATAATAAAAAAAATATAAGAAGATTTCTCAAGATAGTATTTAAAAAAAATAAGTTGGTTGCATGTTTAGCTTTTAGTATTATGTTAATAGTATCTATTTTAGAGTTGTTGATACCTCAATTAACTAGAATGATATTAGATGATGCAATAAGATATGGTAAAATTAACTTATTAATAAAACTCATATTAATATATGTTGTGGTAAGTATATCATCAGCTTTATTTGATATATCACTAGAATATATATATTCTAAGATGAAAAAAAGTGTAGGCATTAACTTAAAAATAAAACTATTAAAACATTTATCTAAATTATCTGGTAATTATTATACAAATATTAAAACTGGTAATATACTCAATATAATACAAAAAGATACATATAATGTAGAAAATTTCGGAGCAGATATATTATTTTCTTTAATAGTAGATACGGTTACAGCTGTAACAGCTTTGTTTTTTTTAATAAAAATGCAATTTGACTTATTAATTTTGGTAATTGCACTTCAGTTATTAATAATAGTCAGTCAAGCAAAGTTTACTAAAATAATAGCAAGAAAAACTGGAGAAGTTAGAAATGATGCAGGAAATATATCAAATGTGGTTCAAGAATATGTTTCTAATATAATGAATATTGTAATATCAAAATCTAGTTTTAGATTTTTTAAAAAATATATAAATAAAGAAAAAAATCTTATAAAGAAATGCATTAACCTTGATCTTATTATTTCAATTAATATGGGAATAGCAAGTATTTTAAGTAGTTTGATAACAATATTTATATATGGGTATGGTGGATTTGAAATAATAAAAGGAAATATGACGATAGGTGAGCTTGTGGCATTTCAACAATATACGAATATGCTTATAGGGCCATCTATAAGAATAATAAGGTCAAACACTAGAATTCAACAATCTGCTGTATCTATAAATCGTATATTTAGTATATTAGATGAACCGATAACTATAAGTCAAAATAATAAGGGGTGTAGATATATAGATGATTTTAATGGAAATATAAAATTTAATAAAGTTAGATTTTCTTATGAAGAGGATGCTAAGGCTATAGATAATATAAACATGGAATTTGAAAAAGGAAAAACAGTTGCATTAGTTGGCTCAAGTGGATGTGGTAAGTCCACTATAGGTAATTTATTATTTAGATTATGGGATGTTGATGATGGAAACATAACTATAGATAATATACCATTAAAAAACTATAATCTGAAAAATATAAGAAATAATATTTCTATTGTAACTCAAGATTTATTGCTATTTGATGATACAATATTTAATAATCTAACATTAGGAAATAAAAATATAAATATAAAAGATGTGGAATGTGTATGTAAAAAAGTTGGAATTTATGAGTTTATATGTAATTTGCCAAATGGATTTAAAACTATAGTTGGAGAAAAAGGAGTAAAATTATCGGGGGGTCAAAAGCAAAGAATTTCTATTGCAAGATCTCTTTTAAGTAACGCTAAGATTATAATATTTGATGAAGCAACATCTGCATTAGATAATTTATCGCAAAAGGATATATTAGAAAATATAAAGTACTATTTAAAAAATAAAACTACTATATTAATAGCCCATAGATTATCAACAATTCAAGATGCAGATATAATATATGTACTTGATGATGGTAAAATTATAGAAAAAGGTAATCATGAAGAGTTAATTCAAAATCAAAAGTATTACTACAGTTTTTTTAATGAACAAAGATTAGAACATAATATTGTTTAATTTAGGGCTTAGGATATAGCTTGAAAAACTATAATGATAAATTCGAAAAATTTTAAAAATATAGTATTATACAGTTTTTAATAATATTTATTTTCTAAAAATAACTAAAAAATGATCAAACTTTTTTATAAAAATAAATATTACTAAAATAATAAAGAACTCAATTTTGATCAAACTTTTTTTCAAAATTGAGTTTTTCTTTTTACAAAAAATCAATGCCTTTAAGGATTATTATGATCAAACTTTTTTACAAAACAACAGGTATAAATTAACTTTTACACCATGTATTTTTTTGCTTAATTTGGATTTGCAGCGAAAATAAAGGTGATTTAAATAACGGTACTTAATCAATATTTTAATAAAACTAATAAATTGTATCTTATTAAATATACTAAAACTTCTTAAACTCTCTACGGTCAGACAAAGAAGTTTATTAACGTATATTTAAACGATACAATCTAAGTTTTATAGTAAAATATTGATGAAAAGTACCTAACATTTAAATCACCTTCATTTTATAGAGATAATGTTAGTATAGTTATTTCTTACAAAAAAACTCCTCCAGATAAAAACAAACCCATACAGAGAAAAATAAAGTTGTTCAGAAAACGAGAGAAAATACAAGAGAAAAACGGGAATAAACTTCTGCTTTTCTCTTTATTTTATTGAGATAAAAGAACGACTTTTTTCTCCTTGAACCTTATCCTTTTTACTCATTTCTTACCGACTTTATTTTGATTTTTTGAGAATAGAAAAGGAATATACACGAAACTAAAAAGTGAGATTTTAGAACGAGTTTTTTTGAAGGAAGAAAATAGGAGGTAGGAAAATAGAGGGATGTGGTTCTTACCGAGTTTTTTTAGGTTACAGATATAGTTAAAAATGCTAAAAAGGAAAAAGATAGAAGTGTTACGGAAACTACTTCTAAATCTAAGAAAATAAAGGGAATAAAAGAAAACAGACAATTGGAAAAGGAATTAAATAGAATACAAGAAGCTTTCGAAATTGGAAAGGAAGAAAATAAAGAAGGTATAGTTAAGCAAGTTAACAAAGTTGATGAGAATAAGGAAGAGCAAAAGGATACAAGACATAGCAGCTTAATGGATAAAATAAGAGAGAAAAGAGATGAGCGTCTTGGGAAAAAATAAAATAACACCTATATTAAAAGGAAAAATAGAAATAGCAGAATATAAACAACAAGACCTAATCGAGTATACGGATAATCCATTTATAGAAGCACTACCGCCTATATTCTCAGAAGATGAAATACTAGAGCAATTTACTAGATATCCAATAATAGATGACATAGAAAAAACTAAAAATAGAAATTTAAGACACCATATGATAAAAAGGATAAAAAATTTTATACAGCCATTACCAGACCATTTCACAATAGAAAGTAAGCTATCAACCTTGATAAGAAGAGGATATCTAGCAAGAAATCCATTAGATAAAACCTATTTTGAAAGGTTAAAGATATTAAATCAAGTGTGTTGATTATGAAATATTTTCCATAAATATATCATTGAACATCCTCATTTTACGTATAACAAAATAAACTGATACACTTGTTTCTGAATCAAGATTATCAGCACATAACTTTCTTATGAACTGTATTAATGATAATTTAACATAATTCCATCTTTTAGAGGCTTGAGCATATACAAAATATAAAAGTATATATGCTATTAATGCACAGAAAAGCTGATTATATACAGAATTCTGACTTGATCCAAATAACCTTTTTACATTTAAATTCTGTTTTATAAATCTAAAAAAAGTCTCTACTTTCCAACGTTCTTTATAGATATCAGCAATTTTTTCTGGATGAAGATACAATATATTTGTACAAACTCTGATTGTTTTTCCATT
>NZ_JAOASI010000019.1 GCF_025210165.1 Tepidibacter sp. | reverse complement strand
CCCTAATATATTCTATTATTGAAACCGCAAAATCTAATGATTTAGTAGCAGAAAAATACCTTCTATATTTAATGAATGAGATGTCAAAATTAGAAGATATAGAAAGAACCAGAGAAAATTTATTAAGACTGATGCCTTGGTCAGATACATTGCCTGAAAAATTAAAAATAGAAAAGAAGAAATAGATTAAAAATCCAGTATACTAATTTTTATAATTAGTTATACTGGATTTTTAATTTCAAGACGGTAAATCTTTGACGGATACGTATATATTAATATATATGGATACATAAAAATTTTAATCCCATCAAGTACTTATGATTTTGAATGGAATATTTTGTTTTAGTTTTATGGGTGTGGAAGTATATTAAACATATGGGGAAATATAGGCTATTGTATGTTATAATGAAGTATAGATTTTATAATAATATTCATATCTTATACGATTTTTTTACATTTTGTATTACAGAGAGAAGGTCAAAACAGAATGTAAATGCTATGAAAATAAAATTATTTGAGAAATTATATAGTGAAAGAAGATTTTATTTCTGATCTAGATATGAAGTATGATTATATATGTTATTAAGATAGGAGGATTATGATGAAAAGATTGGTGAAAAATATTTTATGTACTTTTTTAATTTTCAATTTATGCTTAATAAGTGTTTATGCAAATAATAGTGAGGAAAAAGAAAAAGTTTATTCAAAAAAGCAGGTTGAAGAAGATATTGAATTTATGATAAAAAAAATGGAAGATGTGCACCCTAATCTATATTTTAAAGTTCCAAAGGAAGAGATAAAAAAGGATATAGATGAAAAATTAAAAGAAATAGATAAACCTATAAATAGTATAGAGGTTTATAGAAAGTTTGCACCTATTATAAGCAAGCTTCAAGATGGACACACTAGTATGCTACTTCCACAAGATTACATAGAAAAAATTAAAGAGTCTAATAAGATACTGTATATGGCTGTAGAAGTAGAAGGTGGGAAAATATATATAAAAGATACTTATAGAAAAGAGTATCAAAAACATAACGGGTGGATGATTGAATCAATAGATGATAAAGATTCATCAAAAATATATAATGAAATGTCAGAATATATAAGTGGTCCCCTTAAGCCTTTTAAAGAATGTTGTATGGAAAATAATTTTATATTGAATTATTATATAGATAATGAATTAAAGGATGAATACATTATTAAAATTAAAAAAAATACAGAAGAAAAAGTTATAAAAGTAGAAGGGATTAGTAAGGAAGAAGCTGATAAGATAAATCCTAAGAATAAAAATAATACAGAGTATTACAAATATGAGAAATTGAATGATAATACAGGGCTAATTACTTTTGATGCATTTTCAGACTTAGATAAGTTTAAAGTTTTTTTAGATAGAACTTTTGAAGAAATAAATAAGGAAAACATAAATAATCTTATAGTTGATTTAAGGGGAAATGGAGGAGGAAATTCTCATCTAGGAGATTTATTAATAGAATATATCTATGATGGTAACTATACTCAGGCAAATAGATCAGATATAAAAATAAGTAATGAAATAATAAAATATTATTCAGATTTAGCTAAAAATGAAGGTGCAACAGAAGAAGAAATAAAAGAGTTAAAAGATGAATATTCTAAAATGATTGGACAAGTATATACACAAAAATCAGTAGCGTCAAGATATTATTTAGAAAAACCTAAATTTAAAGGAGATACATATTTTTTAATAGGAAGAAATACTTTTTCAAGCGCAGTTATGTTATCTTCAACTGTTAAGGATTATAAAATGGGATATTTAATAGGAGAAGAAACTGGTGGACTTGCTACAAATTATGGAGATATATATAGATTTAAACTTCCTAATACAGGATTAAATTCCTTTGTATCACATAAATATTTTGTAAGACCTAATGGACTTGATACAGGAAGAGGGGTTATTCCTGATTATGATATTAAGTATTTAGGAGGAATGGATCCTTTAGATGTAGCATTAGATATAATAAAAAATAAATTAGGTAAATAATGCTTAGACCTTGAGGAATACATATAATTGTAGCATTTTTTCTTCAATGTGTAGTTGTATTTAGTGAATTGAAAAAATAATTTCTGAATTTATTAATAAAAAAGGCAATCTAAATTTGGGGGTGTACTTCAAAAATTAGATTGTTTTTTTATGTGGGGATATTGGGTCGGTTGGGTTCATTATAGCTACAGGATATTATCTAGTGTTTTTATACAAAATAAGTCTTTGTTCAGCTTGTATTGATATCTATTTTATGATTGAGTGTTTTGTATGAAAAGAAAAATCTTATTGATATTATATGATAAAGAGTCCAAACTGTGAGTATAAGTTTTTTAATATATATTAGTATATATAAGAGTGAATGCCTATTGATAGTTTCATAATATGAGACTATTTATTAAATTATATGTGTACACCTAATTGTTTAGAATAATGCTATATATGGTAAATATTGTTTTAGATATAATTTGTGTAAAAATCTATACTAAATATTATACTGTACCCTATAGAGTGGACACTAAAAAAAGTCTATTCTATAGGGTATTTTTATGTATAATAGAAAAAAAGACGAATGGTGGAAGATAAAATGAGTAATAAAATATTTACAGAAAAAGAAATAAGAATACT
>NZ_JAOASI010000018.1 GCF_025210165.1 Tepidibacter sp. | reverse complement strand
TTTTCGATATTTTGGATAGAATAGTTATTAAGCTCCAACATACTGAAAGCCTCCTTTATAAAAGTTTTTTTGATTAACTTTAGGTTTTCATATTTGTTGGAGTTTTATTATTTGAAAAATTTAACTAGCACAACGGGTTAACTTATTATATAAAAGCTAAAAATTCTTCATCAATATGTTGTTTCTTATTTTCTTCAATATCTTTGTGTACAAACTTTTCAAGTCCTATTCTATTTATAGTTTTAAAGATTCTTTCTTTTTTATTACCTTGTTCTATATAAATATCAAGTACATGTTTTAAAGCTTTTTTTACATTTCCTCTAGATATATTATTGTATATCTTAGTTGCATGCACAGGCTCAATAGTGGCTCCTCTTCCACCTATGTAAACATCAAATTTATCTTTTCCATTAGTTATAACTCCAAAATCTGCACACAAAGGATCAGTACAACCTCTTGTACATCCAGCTACAGATATTTTAAAATCATGAGGAGTTTCAATTCCAAAGTATTCATTTTCAAGTTCTATACCTAAATTAAGAGCTGTATCAAGTTGTCTTTTACAAAGACCCTCTCCCGCACTACATCCTTTAACATTTCTAACCCCAGATCCAAAATTACCTATCTTAAATCCAAACTCAGGTGCAATTTTTTCAACCTCTTGTAATTGCTCTATACTTCCAATAACAACCAACGTCTGTCTACTAGATAGTTTTACAACCGGAACTTTCATTTTTTTTAAATGACAAGATAGATTGCATAAATTTTCAACACTTATAACTCCACAATCAGAAGCAAGTACAAGTGCAAAAGATCCATTAATTTGTTTAAATATAGCTTTACCCATAATTTACCTCCTTCAATCTGTTAATATTATACCATTATTTTATGAAATCTTTAAACTTAATATATCTTAATTAAAAAGTTATCAATAAAACAAAAAATTTATAATACCTTAATACATAAAAATACATATAGGATATGACCCTATATGTATTTTAATTTAATCATCTTCTTTTATTATTACATGACATTTCCTGCATCTTGCTTCATAGCTTTCCGTAGCTCCAACTAATATTATTGGATCGTCGTATTTAGCAGGTTGTCCATTTATTAATCTCTGAGTTCTGTGTGCAGGGTTTCCACAAACCATACATACAGCTTGAAGTTTCTCTACAAATTCTGCTACAGCTAAAAGTCTTGGTGTGGGACCAAAAGGTTCTCCCCTAAAATCCATATCAAGTCCAGCTGTTATTACTCTTATACCTTTATCTGCAAGATCAAGGGCAATATCAACAACTTCATCTTCAAAGAATTGAACCTCATCAATACCAATAACGTGTGTATCTGCATCTATATAATTATAAATTTCTTTTGCATTCTTAATAGGAATAGCAGTAATACTTGACCCACTATGAGATACAACTTCTTCATCACTATATCTATTATCTATAGCTGGCTTAAATGCTACTACATTTTGCTTTGCTATTTTTGATCTTTTAAGTATTCTTATAAGTTCTTCACTTTTCCCACTATACATAGGACCAATAACCACTTCTATGTATCCATGATGAATAGGTCTATACATAAAAATCTCCTCCAAAATAAAATAGAGGCTGGATTAACCAACCTCCACTATTAACCAATGTTGAATTTTTTCTTGAACTTGTCGATTCTTCCACCTTTTTCGATGTTCTTTTGCTTTCCAGTGTAGAATGGGTGACAGTCTGAACAAATTTCTACTCTTATTTCATCTTGAGTTGACCCTGCTTTGAATGTATTCCCACATGCACAGTGTACAGTTATTTCTTCATATTTTGGTTGTATATCCTTTTTCATCTTTTTCACCTCTTTCAACTTTTTAATTATCTTAATTTTATTTTCTTATCAATATTCAACTCTTACATTATATCATAGTACTATTTTCTCTTCAAGATTAAATGTTCTTATTTACTAAATTTACAAATTCATTATTATTTTTTGTCTGTTTTAAGAATTTTATCATCTTTTCTGTATACTCTTGAGTATTATTTCCAATAGACTTTCTTATCTTCCAAAGAAGACTCATCTCCTGACTAGTAAGAAGTAATTCTTCTTTTCTAGTACCAGATTTAGCTATATCAACCGCTGGGAATATTCTCTTTTGAGCAAGCTTCCTATCCAAATGAACCTCCATATTTCCAGTTCCTTTAAATTCTTCAAATATAACATCATCCATTCTAGATCCAGTTTCAACTAATGCTGTTGCAAGTATAGTTAATGATCCACCCTGTCTTATGTTTCTAGCTGCTCCAAAGAATTTTTTAGGTCCGTGTAATGCTCCAGGATCCAGTCCACCTGATAAAGTTCTTCCTGTTGGTGGTATTGTTAAGTTATAAGCTCTTGCAAGTCTTGTTATGCTATCAAGAAGTATTACAACATCTCTTCCATGTTCAACAAGCCTTTGAGCTCTATTAAGAACCATTTCAGCTACTTTTATATGATGCGATGGCAACTCATCAAAAGTTGAATATATAACATCACCTTTTATAGATTCTTGCATATCCGTAACCTCTTCAGGTCTCTCATCAATTAAAAGAACTATTAGCTCAACATCTGGATAATTAGTAGATATACTATTAGCTATATTTTTAAGAAGTATAGTTTTCCCAGCTTTAGGAGGTGCTACAACAAGCCCTCTTTGTCCCATACCTATAGGTGCTATTAAATCTATTAGCCTTGTAGCTATTTGATGCTGCTCATTTTGAAGATCAATTCTAACATTAGGATATATGGGTGTTAATTTTTCAAAAGAAGGTCTTCTTATACTATTTTCAGGGTTTTCATTGTTTATTTTTTGAACATAAAGTAGTGCTCTAAATTTTTCACCACTTTTTGGAGGTCTAGTAATTCCCATTACTTTATCTCCTGTTTTCATATTAAATCTTCTTATTTGTGATGGTGATATGTAAACATCTTGTCCTGTTGAAAGATAGTTTGAACCTCTCAAAAAACCATATCCATCAGGTAGTATTTCTAAAACTCCGTGTGCTATATCTTGTTTTTGATCATTTTTCAACTCATTTATTACCTTCTTAGGAATATGATTTTCTTGAACTTTCAAATCTTGTATCTTATTTTTCTTTTCACTATCATTCTTTTTTTCTATATCAAGTATCACATCTATAAGTTCAAGTTTTTTGTACTTAGTAGCAGATTTTATGTTCAATTCTTTAGCAATTTCTCTAAGCTGTGCTATAGTTTTGCTTTTTAAATCTTCTTGGTTCAATAGGTATCCCTCCAAATATAAAACGTTTAATTTAACCTCGGGAAAATAAGGTGTGAATATAGAAGTGAAAATCTAATACAGTAATATTACCACTGTTATATTATATGGTCAAGAAAAAAAATTCATCTACTCGCTAATGCGGTAACTCATATCGCCAACGATCCTTACAGGCTACGTTCACAAATAGTCTTAATTTTGTGGGTTATCTAAACTATATATAAAAATATCACCCATGCATCGATATTTTTATATAGAACTTTTATTACATCGTTTGAATATCTGTTAAGAAAGTTCGTTGTTTATTAATCCCTATAAATTGAAAAAAGAGAGATAAAATCTCTCTTATATATATATCCATATATTCACTTTTTATACTTATTTGGCATAGCTAGGTTTTGTATCTAATCTATGTATAGCTTCTATAAATCTTATAGTTCCAGTTTCTGATCTCATTACTACAGAATGAGTTTGAACAGTTTTGTTTCCTTTATATATAACTCCCTTTAAAAATTCACCCTCTGTTATTCCTGTTGCTGCAAAATATACTTCATTTCCTTTTACTAAGTCTTCCATAGTAAGTATTTTTTTATGATCAATTCCCATATCTAAGCATCTTTGTTCTTCTTCTTTCTCAAAAGGAACAAGTCTACCTTGGAAATCTCCTCCCATGCATTTAAGTGCTGCTGCTGCTAGTACTCCTTCTGGAGCACCTCCTATTCCTATCATCATATCTATTCCTGTGCGGTCGAAACAAGTAGCCATCGCAGCTCCTACATCACCTTCATTAAATAGTTTTATTCTAACTCCTGCTTCTCTACATTCTTGTATTAATTTAGAATGTCTATCGCGATCTAACATAGTAACTGTCAAATCATCCATACTTTTATTAAGTACATTTGATAGTATATTTAAATTGTAACTAATAGGATTATCTAATTTTACAAGACCTTTAGCCTTTGGTCCTACTGCAATTTTATCCATATACATATCAGGTGCATTAAGTAAACACCCTTTAGGTGCAAGAGCAACAACTGCTATTGCATTAGGAAGTCCTTTTGCAACACAATTAGTTCCATCTAAAGGATCTACAGCTATATCAACCTTAA
The DNA here is from genome assembly GCF_025210165.1 of Tepidibacter sp. Classification (GTDB taxonomy): domain Bacteria; phylum Bacillota; class Clostridia; order Peptostreptococcales; family Peptostreptococcaceae; genus Tepidibacter_A. Next base: position 69,143 of record NZ_JAOASI010000018.1, on the reverse strand, counting down.
TAGAATCAGCTGATCTTCTTCCTATTTTTTCTCCTATGTAAAGCATAGGCGCTTCGTCCATTTCTCCCTCCCCTATAACTACTTCTCCATCTATATCAATAGTATCAAACATTTTTCTCATTCCATCAACAGCTGCTTGATCTGCTATATTCTTATCTCCTCTGCCTAAGAACTTTGATCCTCCTATAGCAGCGGCTTCTGTAACTCTAACTAAATTTATAGCCAAATTTCTATCCATATCAAACTCCCCCTTTTAAGTATATCACAATATATATACTATGTTACACTACTTAAAAAGTCAACCTATTCTTGTATACTCTAATTTTTATATCATTGTTAACCTTTATATATTTCCGTATTTTTCCATAAGTTCTTCTATTATCTTACTTTTGTCAAGTCTATGAACTGCCTCAACAAATCTTATAGTTCCAGTTTTAGATCTCATAACTACAGAGTGTGTCTGTATTCTATTCTTGTCATAACATATAGCGCCCTTTAAAAGTTCACCTTCTGTTATTCCTGTTGCTGCAAAGAATAATTCGTCTCCTTTAGCAATTTCATCAATAGTTAATACCTTATTTATATCCTCATCATTAAGTCCAAGATCATAACATCTAGTTGTTTCTTCATCACTCATAGGATATAAAATTCCCTGCATATCTCCTCCCATGCATTTTACAGCAGCTGCAGTTATTACACCCTCAGGAGCTCCACCTATTCCCATTAATATATCAACACCAGTATCTTCAAAACAAGTTGCTATACCAGCAGCTACATCTCCGTCTCCAAACATTTTTATTCTAGCACCAAGTCTTCTTACATCAGCAACTATTTCATCATGTCTCTCTCTATCTTGTATTATAACTGTTAAATCACATATTTCCTTATTTAGCGCTTTTGCAACCCTTATTAGGTTGTTTTCTACAGAGTCATTTATATCTATACATCCCTTTGCTTTGGGTCCTACTATAAGTTTTTTCATATATGTATCTGGTGCATGAAGTAAACATCCCTTTTTAGCCATAGCAATTACAGCAATAGCATTAGGAAGCCCTTTAGCTATTAATGAAGTTCCATCTAAAGGATCAACTGCAATATCAACTTCCATATCAGAATCAGTTCCACATCCAACCTTCTCACCTATATAAAGCATAGGTGCTTCATCAAGTTCACCTTCACCAATAACAACTTCTCCTCTTATTTTAACATTGGAAAAAGCCTTTCTCATACCTTCAACAGCAGCTCCATCTGCTCCATTCTTATCACCTTTTCCCATAAATCTAACACTAGCAAGTGCAGCAGTTTCTGTAACCCTAACAATTTCCATAGCTAAATTTCTATCCATAATCAACTTCCTCCCGTTAAATACAAATTTCACTTTAATTATACAGTATATTTAAAGATTTTGCAAAGATATATGTTACATTTTTTATTATTTATGTTATATTTTTTATTGTTTTAGATTAATATATCACTACTATATATTAAAATTATATAATTCCTTAAGCATAAAAAAATAAGCACTGTTAAATTGCTAGATTTTAGTAATTCCAACAGTGCTTATTTTTTTATTACTTTTGAAATATATTTTTATTTAGGTAATTTTCCTAAAAACTGTGCATATTCTTTATACCATTCACCTTTTTTATGAATAGTACCTATTCCTACAATTTCTTCATGGTCTACAGAATTAAGTATTCCCATATGATTCCATTTTCCTCTTGGAATATCTTTATTATATTTATTATATTCTATAACCTCATCTTTTGATCCTATTTCTGGTCCATTCATTGAAATTGTATTTACTACTCCATCATTTTGGAACCATCTTTTATCTATTAATACTTTTCCTTCTTCATCTTGAGTATATCTTCCCATATGAATTGAAGGAGGAATAAGCATAGGAGACATACCTATTTTAGGATAATGATGATCAGTAATAATTCCTTGTCTAGTTTCCTCTGTTGACCAAGAGAAATAATATATATTTGGTTGAGCATCAACCCAACTATTTAACTCTTTAGCACCATCTGGACTTAAATCCCATGCACTAATGTCTTTAGTATCTGACCATATATTACTGCTGAATACTCTTTCAACATAATCCATATACGATTCATCTTCATCCATTTTAAGATTCCATTGATCTAATTTAAAATCATATAAAGGTCTGTTTAAAATTCCAGCCTCAGCTGCAACCAATCCAATAAGTTGCTGAGCATAAGGAACTATTCCCATCACACCATATGTTAATGTTGTTCCATCATGAGGAGTTGAAATAGAAGTGACTGAGTGAACAAATGAATTATTTCCTATAAATAGTGCAGATAATTCATTTTTATCAACTGCCATTTTTATCTCCTCTTGGGTTGCATTTTTACCTACAACAGCTTCAATCTCTTCTTTTGATGCTATTTCAAGTAATTGAGCAAACACTCTAACTGTTTGGCCTCCCATACTATGAGAAAGTAAATGAATTTTATTCATTTCCCCTGTTTGTGGATTAACTTCACCAAATTGTGGATAAATACCTGGATAAGTTCTTCCATATCTACTATGCCCATGCTTTTCACTGTGGTACTTACCATAATCAACCCTACCGCCTTTTATATAAGCATAAAGCTCACAAGCTCTATCCCAGTTACTCGCAAAAGGTCCAACTGTTGCTGTATAAGTTTTATATCCGTTATCATTTAATATTTGTTCAAAATCTTCACTTACACCACCCCAATAAGGCATTCCTAAAACTTCATCTCTTCCCCATCCACCAAATCCGTGGACTAAAACTATAGGATACTCGTTTTTTCTAATCATTAAAATCACTCCTTAATTTAAATTTATAAAGCTTTTATCGCCTTACACATTTAAATATGGATATTTCGATTAAAAAAGGTCACAAATATTAAAAATTTAATTTAACTTTTACTGGATTTCATAGCTGCACAAATCAATGCAGTTAAAGGAATAGTACAGGCAAGTCCTATACTTCCAGAAACAGCTCTAATTATTTCTGCTGCTACCATATCTAAATTGATTATTTCACGCCATGTCATTTTAGATGCCATAAATAGTAACATCAGTTCTATTGCTCCACCTGTATATGCCAAAATCAATGTATTAGACATAGATCCCATAATATCTTTTCCAACATTCATTCCAGACTTAGTTAATTGTTTCCTTGTAATATCTGGCTTAATATCCATCATTTCATGCATTGCTGAAGAAATAGACATACTCACATCCATAACAGCCCCCAATGCACCAATAATAATTCCAGCAAACAAAATACCCCTAAAATCCATATCCGGATATTTTAATAGATACACCAAACTCTGAGTATTCTCATTTGCAAGTCCTGTAATTTGCGACGAATAACCAATAGCTAATGCTATGATTCCTGCAATAAGAACACCTCCTAATGTCCCTAATATTGCTGCTACAGTCTTCTTACTAAATCCACCTATAATTATAAGTGTAACACAAACAACAACAGTAGATACAAAAACTGCTACCAAAACAGGATTATATCCCTTTAAAATAAGAGGTAATAATACACCTACAATCATAATTCCTGTAAAAACTAATGTAACAATCGATTTTGCTCCTTGATATCCTCCTATAATCAGAATGATTGCAAAAAATATTCCTATTATTAAATATAAATGATTTTCTCTTTGTTTATCATAAATATGCAAGTTTGATATTTTTCCACTTTCATCTTCACTGACACTCACCAATATACGTTCTCCTTCGTCCAAGTGAATATTATACACATCTGCTGTTTCAATAGTATTACGCATCCAATAAATTTCACCTTTATGTTTTCCTTCTTTTATGCGAACTCTAAACTCTTGGTAACGATATTCGTTAACTCCTTCTTTATCTGGCTTTTTGTCTGTATTATCAAAAGTAATCTCAAGAACCTGTGCTCTTACTGCATTCATCCCCTCATCTGATGAAGATGTATCTTGTTCTTGTAAAATGCCTCTAGCCATCATTACTAAAAATACAATTAATATTGTATATATTAAGTACTTGTATATATTTTTTTTCATCATAGCGACCTTAGCTTACTCTGCTACTCAAAATATGGACAAATATACCCATACCGAGATTATTACTGCTTCACCGTACTCTACTTTGCCTAAGCTACCACAGTTTGTATAGCACTCCACAGTCGTTAATTTCCCTCTAAGCCGAGGGTACATATATATGATTGCTTATTTGTGCAAATTCATATATCTCTAAGTAGCTTTCCCCTTTCATAATTTTTTTAAATATATTCGTTTTTTATATTCTCTCTATTCGTCAACAAGTACCATCAGAGTTCTATCTCGTAGTTAATAGCACTTTCGCACTATGCTGGATAATTCCACCTGTTCCACGACCTTCACCGTTATGAAGGGTTTTGAAATTATATTTATAGTATAAAAGGCTTTGCCTTATGTAAGCAAAGCCTTTTAACTATTTTTAATTATTTTGCAGGTATTAATATTTTTTGATTTATGAAAATAAGATGTGGATTTTTGATTTTATTATAAGTTGCTACCTCTTGATACTTCATTCCAAATTTCGCTGAAATCTTGCTTAATGTATCTCCAGATTTTACAAGATATACATTTGTAATTACTTTTTCCTCTGTAACTGCTTTTTCTGCTGTAACTACTTTTTCTGCTGTAACTACTTTTTCTGCTGTAACTACTTTTTCTTCTGTAGCTACCTCTTCTACCTTAGCTACTAGTGGTTGCTCAAATTTTACATTTACTTCTTTTACTTCTTTTATGTAATCTGTTATTACATCACGAATTGGCTCCATAGTATTTACAAAATTTTTCGCACCTTCAAAGTCATATTTGTCTCCTCCAGATGCCATAAAGTCATTTGTAGATACAGAGTAATACTTATCCATCTCTACTTTTGTTCCATCTTCTAAGTACATATCTATTACACGACTTCCAAACGGTTTACTCATGTCATAGTTTACTTTTAATCCTGCTACTTCAACCCATCCAATGTTTGGATTGCTAATTCCGTTATCTATTACTTTTTTAAGTTGTTCTCCTTTAATTTCCATTTTAACTAATGTATTATCAAAAGGCATTACTTCATACAACTTACCAACTGTAATATCTCCTGCTGGAATATTTGTACGTAGTCCACCTTCATTCATTAAACCGATTTGCACATCAGCTTTTTTACGGATTACATCACTTACCCATTGACCTAAAACAGTTGTTCCATTTTTACTATGTCTTTCATGAGATAAACCTTCTTTTGCAGATCCTACTACTTCGTCAAGAACTGGCTTTAATTTATTTTCATATTTACTATGTATTGCTTGTCCATCTTTATCTGCAATTAATTCAGATTTTCTCTTATAAAGCATATCTACTGCTGGAGTAATTTTTGAAACTTTATTATCTTTGTCTAGAGAAATAGTTAACTTTCCTAATGCACGTCCATATTTGTAACCTTGTACAACTGCTTTGTCATTTACATACCCTGCTACGGCTTGATGCGAATGTCCAGAAATAACTGCATCTAAATTTTCTACTGAACATAGTCCTGAATCTACCACATCGCCTTTAACCTCTTTTGTTTCTCTATCTTGAAAAGAAGCAACATGAGTTAATGCAATAACTACATCTACTTTTCCTTCTGGAGCATTTCCTGATTTTAAGAAATCTGTCCATTCTTTCGCTGTTTCTTTTAAGTCACTAAATTCATAATTTTTTACGTTCTCTGGTAATGTTGTATATGCTGTTTCTCTAGTTGTTAATCCTATAAATCCAATTTTGATTCCATCTTGTTCAACTACCTTATAAGGCTTCGCCCATGTTACAGCTTTTCCAGTAGTTTTATCAATAATATTGGCAGCAAGAAAATCAAAGTTTCCATCTTTCGCCCATTTTTCTACTCTTTGAATTCCCCAGTCAAACTCGTGGTTTCCAACTGCTGATGCAACAATTCCCATTTCTTTATACATTTCTGATACAGGTGCTCCATAAGTCAAATTAGACATTGCAGTACCTTGATAGCTATCTCCAGCAGATACAGCTATCGTATTTGGGTTTTTAGCTTTATTTGATTTTACTGCATTAATAACTTTTGACATCCCCATATTTTTTCCTGATTCTCTAGCATCTTCTGTTACGTTTCCATGAAAATCATTAATAGATACTATGTCAATTGTTTTTGTTTCAGCTTCTGCTACTTCCTTCTTTTCAACTGTAGTAGTTTTTTCTACATTTGATGATGCCTTTGTTTCTTCTGCATATGCACCCAATGGCATAAATAATGATACCATCATCATTAATACAACTACCATTGCTGTAAACCTTTTTTCAGTCCACTTAATCACTTATAATCTCCTCCTTTATAAATACTTATATACATTCCTCATTAAAGATTCGAGTTACTTTAATTAATCTTACAAGAATCTCCAACTATATGTAAGTATATAATAATTTGTCTAAATGGTAAATATTTTTCCAGTTTTATTTAGTTAATTTTACTTTAATTTTCTTTTCCTACACTCCCTTAACCCCCATCTGCATCTTTTTAACGTTGTAACGATGACAACAACTAACTTTTTCAACTTCTCACATTACTAAAAAATATTTTTTCTTAAGCTGCTCAACTAAAAAATGCTGATTATTAAAATATTAACTAAGTAGCGTTATTTTAATAATCAGCATTTTTCGCTCAATCACTTAAGTAAAAATATTTTTTACTTAACCCCTTCCCAATCCTTTAAGAATCTCTCAATTCCAAGATCAGTCATAGGATGCTTTAACATCTGTACAAATATCTTATATGGAATAGTAGATATGTCAGCTCCTGCAAGCGCAGATTGCTTAACATGCTCAGTATGTCTTATACTTGCAGATATTATCTCTGTTTGAATTCCATGCATATCAAATATATCAGATATTTCTCTTATTAAATCTACACCAATATGACCTATATCATCTAATCTTCCAACAAATGGGCTTACATAAGTTGCTCCAGCCTTAGCAGCAAGTAGAGCTTGGTTTGCAGAGAATACTAAAGTAACATTAGTCTTTATTCCTTTACCCGACATATGCTTTACAGCCTTTAATCCCTCTTTAGTCATAGGAATTTTTATAACTATATTAGGATGAATCTTAACAAGCTCATCAGCTTCCTTAATCATACCCTCAGCCTCTAAAGATATTACCTCAGCAGATATTGGTCCATCTACTATACTAGTTATCTCTTTAACTACCTCTTTAAAATCTCTTCCTTCTTTAGCTATTAAAGATGGATTAGTAGTAACCCCCTCAATAACTCCCCAATCATTTATCTCTCTTATCTCATCAACATTAGCTGTATCTATAAATAATTTCACAAAATCAACTCCTTATATGTAATCATTTTCATACTACATTTTAACATATTTTAGTTTGTCCTATATATATTTATTTTAATCATTGGATATACTAATCTAAAACCTATATATTTTACTATGAAGGAGGTTTACCATGAAAAAATTATCTATTTTTATTTTACTTATATTTATAGCTTTTAATGTTATGGCATGCTTTGATTTTTCGCCTTCATACCAAGAGCCTGATCCCAATTTAATAGAAAAAGAAAAAATCAAAGACACCCCATCTCAAAAAAGAGCTAAGTTGAAGAACAAAACACTAAAAATTGCAGACCAAGACACTACTCTAGATTTTAACTTATATGATGATTCTAACTTAGAATTTACAACGTATATCCCCCAAGATATGTTAGCATCTTCTAAAGAAGGTGATTTTTTAACAATATACGCTAACTTTGATAATGAAAAGAATAAAAAAGCTAAAATAACATTCTTTTCACCTATAAAAACAGTATCATCAAACTTAGAAAACATGACAAAGGTTGCAAGAGATACTTTAACTGAAGATGGCTTTGATACAACTAATCAAACAGTCAGCGACTATATCCTAATAGACGACTCTGATGAAGAGTTCGATATAATAAAAAGACAAGAAAACAAAAGCGATATAATAGGAAGAGTATCTATATTTAACCACAATGAAAGAATGTACTATGTAATAGTTAGTTATCCACAAAACTTAGAAAAACAATTTCTTCCTAGAGCTAAAAGTATAATAAATGATATAATGTTCTACGATGAACAATTTGAAGAAAGCAAAAACCTCCGATAAAATAAACGGAGGTTTTTGTTTTTTTACTCTATGTCTACTAATATTTTTAATATACTTCTATCTGTTTTTAACCTTTCAAATGCTTGAGCTATATCATTTAATTTTACTACTGTAGTTTTATAATCTTCTAAATTAAATCTGTTATGCTTAACTAATGTAATCGACTCTGCTAAATCATTTTTCGCACCAGCTACAGTTCCTACCATAGATAATTCTTTAATTATAACCTCAAATGGCTTATATTTAACTGCACAATCCTCGTTTGCAAGTCCAAATGCAACTATTCTACCACCTGGTCTTACTAGCTTGAACGTTTGGTCATAAGTAACAGGAATACCAACCGATTCTATAACGACATCGCCACCTCTTCCTTCAGTTAATCTTTTAACCTCATCATACATACCTTCTCCACTTTTTATAACATAATCTGCTCCTAATTCTTTTGCTTTTTCCATTCTGTTATCATCAAGACCAATTACAATTATAGGTGCAGCTCCACATATTTTAGCCATTTGAACATGTATAAGTGCAATAGCTCCATCTCCAATAATTACAACACTCTCAGCAAACTTTATATTATATTGCTTAGCTGAGCGCACTACACATGAAATAGGTTCTAGTAATGCAGCATCCTTTAAATCCATATCACCAGGAATCTCATATATCATATGTTCTGGTATAACAACATATTCAGCAAACGCTCCATTTATATGTATTCCTAATTGCTCCATTTGTTCACACATAAGAGGTTGATTTTGTCTACAATAAAAGCAAGTTCCACAGCTAAAATTGATATCTGCAACCACCTTTTCCCCACCTTTAAATCTTTTTACATTACTTCCTACAGATTCAATTGTACCTGAGAATTCATGTCCTGCAATTAAAGGTAGTTTATCCTTTGAATATACCCCATTATAAATATGCATATCCGTTCCACATATACCACAATACTTTATCTTTACAAGAACTTCATTTTCTTTAATTTTAGGTATATTAACATTTTGAACTTCGATTTTTCCAGGCTCTAAAAACATAGCACCCTTCATTTGCTTTTTATTCATTGATTTTTCCCCCTATACTAATTTGTATAAATTCACCTCAGTTTCGCTTTCTTGTAAATCTCTTAATTTAGGAACTATTTCAACAAAATGAGAAGCATTTACATGCTTATCTATAGCTTCTTGATCCTTCCACTCTTCTATAAAAGTAATAACCTTAGGATTATCTATATCTTCGTATAATTTATAAGATATACATCCTTCTTCTTTTTTTGTTTCCTCTATTAATGTTTGTGCATACTCCTTAAACTTAGCTATATTCTCCTCTTTCACTACACCCTTTGCTACTATTGTGATCATACCCATCTCTCCTTTTTTATTAAATTTAACTCTATATTTTTAAAGCTGTCTTGTATCCTTCATTTACCGCATCTAAAATAGTTCTCACCTTTAATGAATCTCCTATAAGACTTATATTTTTGTACTTATCCTTTATTTTTTCAAACAATTTGTTATTCGGTATTGAACCAGATGCCATAATAACTGTATCTATATTTTCAATAACTTTTTCTTCTTTATTTGAAGAAACTACAACCTTATTATCTCCTATTTCTTTTACTTGTGTATTAGTCATAATATTTATATTCAATGTATCTAATGACTTCATTAAAAAAAATCTTACCCCAGGCTCGCAATCTCTTGCTATTTCATCTGTAAGTTCAACTAAAGTTACATTCTTGGAATGTCTTGCCAAATGTTCAGCTGTTTCAGCTCCTACAAGACCTCCTCCTACGATTAATATATTTTGTCCAACTTCAACCTTTGAAGATAGAACATCATTAGAATTCACAACCATATCACTATCTACACCTTTAATAGATGGAATAAATGGAGTAACTCCCGTTGCAACTATAATATAATCTGGATTTTCTTTTTTTAATAATTCTTCATCAACTTTTGTATTCAGATGGACATTAGCCTTAAGTTTTTCTAATTGAGTTTTTTGCCATACTACAAATGAAGTTATCTCAGATTTAGTAGGAGGTACTGATGCTAACAACAACTGACCTCCAAGCTCATTATTTTTTTCAAATAAGTGAACTTCATGACCACGTTTTCTAGCTACAATAGCAGCCTCCATACCACCAGGTCCTCCACCTATTATAAATACCTTCTTCTTTTCTTTAGCTTCTGATATACTGAGTTCTTTTTCATTTCCAGTAAGAGGATTTAGTACACAATTTACTGGTAAATCTTTAGAGAGCATTTCTGAACATCCCTGCCTACATGCTATACACTCAATTATTTCATCAAATCTTCCTTCTTTAGCTTTATTAGGTAATTCTGGGTCTGATAAAGAAGCTCTTGCCATACCTATCATATCTGCTTTTTCTGATAATAATATTCCTTCTGCTAAGAAAGGATTATTAATACGTCCTGATGTAATCACCGGAATTGATACCACAGATTTAAACTCCTTAGCAAAATCCGCTTCCCATCCATGTTTTACTGCGGCAGGAGCTGTTATATGAAAACCACTTGCATATACTCCTACCGAAACATCTATTGCACTAACCCCGGTATCTTCTAACATTTTTACTATAACCTTTGTGTCTTCTATAGTTAATCCATTTTCTATTAATTCATCTGCAGAAATTCTATACATTATAGGATATTCTTTCCCTACCTTTGATTTAATATTTTCAATTATCTCAAGAGCAAACCTAGCTCTATTCATTAAATTACCACCATATTTATCTAATCTTTTATTAGAAAAAGGTGACATAAATTGGTTGATTAAATATCCATGAGCTCCTTGTAGTTCAACCGCATCAAATCCTGCCTTTTTAGCTCTAAGAGCTGCGTCTCCGAACTCTTCTATTATTCTCTTTATTTCTTCTTCTGTTAAAGGATGTGGCATCTCACCTATAACAGGGTCTGGAATAGCTGATGGAGCTACTATCTTCATTCCTGTAAGCGAACTACTAGTTTCTCTTCCTGCATGAATTATTTGAAGTGCTATTTTTGCTCCATGTTTGTGAACTCTTTTTGTTAATTCTTTATTTAATTCCATTTGCTCATCATTCCATATACAACCCATATATTTAAAGCCTCTACCAGCCGGAGTTATAGCATAATTCTCAGTTATTATAAGCCCAAAACCTCCTTTTGCTTTAGCTTCGTGATAATCAATGAATCTTTCTGTAATAGTTCCATCTTCATTACAAAGACTTACAACCATAGAGGGAACTACAAATCTATTCTTAATTTCTAAATTCCCTACACGTATTGATTCAAATACTTTTTTTAGCATATTTATTCCTCCGATATAATTTAATATTTAACAATCTTGAATATTAGCAATAACTATGCCGATATTGTATTTTTATATTAAAATAGTGTTTATTCATATTTTTTATCACTTATTTAGTAATCTCAAGGTATAGATTATATTTTATTTGTATTAATAAATTCTGTTTAAATTTATTAGTTTTTATTTTTATATTAAAAACGTCTCACAAACGATACATGTTTCATGTTCATGTATCATTTGTGAGACATTAATTTCTATAATTTTTATAATCTATATTTAAGTTTTTTAATTTTCTATAGACTTTACTTCTACTAAAGCCTAATTCTTCTGCTGACTTTTTTATATTTCCATTGTTTTTTTCCAAAATATCTGTTATAAATTCTCTCTCATTATTTTTTATAACGCTTTCATAATCATTTTTTTCATATTAATGCTAGATAAAATTTTTTGTGAAAGGTGTTTATTCTTTATATAATCTTCTTGACATATATTCATAGCTCTTTCTAAAACATTGCTAAGTTCCCTTACATTCCCCGGCCATTCATAAAAATCTAGTAAATTTCGAATCTCCTTATCCAAGCCCTTCACTCTTTTATTTAGCTTTTTATTGAAATCTTCTATAAAGCATCTAATAAGAATCTCAATATCTTCTCTTCTTTCTCTCAAAGGAGGAATATAAATAGTCAATACATTAAGTCTATAATACAAATCTAATCTAAAAGAATTTTCAAGTACCATGTTTTCTAAATTTCTATGAGTAGCAGCTATTATTCTTACATCTACTTTTTTAGGATGCTTACCTCCTACTCTATAAACTTCTTTACTTTGAAGTACTCTTAAAAGAGATGCTTGAACTTCAAGTGGCATATCTCCAATTTCATCCAAAAATATAGTTCCCCCATTTGCAAGTTCAAATTTTCCAGGATTTCCTTCCTTTTTAGATCCTGTAAAAGATCCTCCTTCGTAACCAAATAATTCACTTTCTATAAGCCCTCTCGGTATAGAGCCACAATTAATTGCTATAAAAGGTTTATTTTTTCTTTTACTAGCATTATGAATGGATTGTGCCACTAATTCTTTTCCTGTACCACTTTCCCCTAATATTAATACATTCGAAAAACTACCTGATGCTATCTTCGCAATATCTATAGTTGATTTCATAATCTTTGATTCAGCTATAATATCTTCAAACTTATAACGAGCTGTTGACCCTATCATTTTATTAACTAAATTATGCACTTCTTGATCTTCTTTTAATATTACTACAAATCCATTTATATCTTTTTCATCCCATATAAGTGATATAGATAAAATACAATTTAATATTTTCCCTGAATTAAGTCTTAATTTTTTTTCTTTATTTACTATATCTTTTTTAGAATTAATAATCTGTTCTAAATCTATGCCATATTTTATATAATTTCTTATATCATCTTTTATATAACTATTTCTAATATTAATATCTAAAAGTTCTATAGCTTTTTCATTTATACTCATCATTTTTCCATTAATATCCAGTATAATTATCCCCTCTGATATACTTTGAAATGCTTTTTCTCTTTGTATTATTAAATTTTGCTTTTCTTTTAACTCTTTTTCAATGATAATTTGTCTTTCAATGGCTCCAGCAGCTGCAGTAACCATACTTAAGATATGAGGATTAGCATCTTCTAAAATGCACGAAATACTCAAACAACCTATCAAATTGCCTTCTCTATCATGAACTGGACAAGCCGAACAACTAAGATTGTGATTTTCTAATGCAAAATGCTCAGGTCCAAGAATTTGTATTGCTTTATCTAAGTATATAGTAGTACCTATAGCATTAGTACCTATGTATTCTTCTTTACATAAAGCTCTCTTATTATGTGCTTTAATTTTTTTAATATCTTCTTTGTCACCTATAACCTCTAATACACAACAGCTTTTGTCTGCAACTATTACAGTGCATCCCGCTCCCTTAAATGAATTATATAAATTTCTCATGTATGGAACAGCCGATCTTATAAAATCACTGCTCTCTTTAATTTTTGTTATAAATTTTTCTTCCGATATATATATCGCCTCATTGTGTTGTGGATCTACATTGTTATCAACACTTCTTATCCACGATTTAATAATAAAATCTTTAATTCGCTCACTAGGTTTTATATCTTTATGAACAAATTCTTCCCATTCATGGTAAATATTGTCTATTGCTTCATTGAACATATAAATATCTAGTTCAATAAAATCTCGAACTAGATATTTCACCACCTTTCACAATTATGTATTTCTTATTTTATATTATACATCACTTTACAAGTAATTAATGAATTTAACTCAAAAAAAATATAACTGAGCCTGAACAAGCAACTCAGTTATATTTTGATTAATTTATATCTTCTGATATAAGTCCATATTTTATTAATTCGTCTCTAGTCATATTGTAAATATTTTCAGCATCAGCAGCATATATTGTGAAAAAGTAAAAACCTTCTGGATCTGGTAGTTCCATTTCTTCATAATACTTTATGTATGGTTTATGTGCTTCATGGTCTTTTGGCAACGAGGTTGCGTTTTCTATGTCATCTCCACCCCATGAATGAACTCCTATTTCTGCACCATCTTCTATATTTCTTTTTACACCTGCACAGAAAAAGTCTGTTCCACCAGAAGCTATTGATCCATCAGCTGGTACATATGTATTTAGTCCTGCTTCTCTAACCAATCTTGAAGCAATAAGATTACTTTCATCATCAATCGAACCATCAACATTTTGCATTACAATAGTTTTTACCTGAGGGTAATTACTAATTAGTTCTTTAACCTGACGAATTGTATCTTTACTTATAATCCCATTCATATAAGCTTTATCATTATCTATTACAAAGCTACTCATAATATCTAACGGAAGATTATACAAAGCGTATATATCTTCTTCATAATCAGCCTTTTGTGCACTTATAACATTTTCTTCTACTTCTTTATTTATATCTATATCTTTCTGTGAGCTACAACCTGCAAATACAAATACAAGTAATAAAACAAGTATAATATTACTTTTTCTTTTTAACATATCCTTCTCCTCACTTTAATTTATTTTTTGATTATATATCATATTATCAATTATAAACCAATACCCTTAATTCTATATTAAAACAACCTTAAATTTATATTAAATTCAAGGTTGTTTTAATATATACTTTTCTCTTAAGTCACATACTAAAAAATGCTGATTATTAAATGTCAGCTACTTTTGATTAATGTTTTACTATAAAACATTAATTAAGTAGCGTTATTTCAATAATCAGCATTTTGAGCTTAATCGCTATATTAAAAAATATATTTTTAATAACTACCTATATCATTTAAGTATTTATCCCTAGCCAAATTATAGCTAAATATAACCTCTATAACCTTCTCCTCTATATCCGCAAGCCTTTCTTGAGCTGCAATAACCTCAACCATAGTACCAGCCACATCTTGAAGATTAGAATTTTTTATAACTGTAGTTTCAAATCCATATCCCTCTTTATATCTATACTCAGCTATTTCAAGAGATTCCTTAGCATTCTCAACTACTCCTTTTGTATAAGCTAACATATCAGCTGTAGCCTCTACAGCCTCATAAGATTGCATTATACTTGCCTCAACATCTTTACCAGCACTATCTATAGCTACCTTAGACTTTTCCATTTTTATTTTAGATTCCTTATACTGGTAAGTGTTTTCTGGATACTGACTAGATGTAAGCTCAAGATTTAATTTATCAACTAAGTACTGAGCTTGAGCTTTTCTTATCTCTATTCTCTTCTCACTACCTTGCTTTAATCCCTGTTCTAAATTAACTTCTACTTTTGTAGTAGTAAAGTCTTGAACTAAATTTATATTTTTATTAAGATCTACATTCATAACTTTCTTAAGCTCTATTTCTGCATTCTTTCTATTCATACAAGATTTTCTATAATCTACATTCATAAGATTCACTTGAGCCTGAGCTAATAAAAGATCATCTTTTGCCTTCATTCCAGCCTCATACGCATCCTTTGCCATATTATATTGAGCAGTTGCTCTATCAAGAGCTATTTTTTTAAGATTCTCTATCTTCTCAGTCTTTATTACTTCATAATATTTTTGACGAGTAAGAAGTCCTATCTTCTTTTGAGCAATTAAATATCCATCCTTTGTAACCTCATTTTGAAGATCAGCCATAGTAGTCATAAGCTCAGTTGTAGAATCAACAGCTAATACCCTTTCTACATCTATATTTAACTTTTGAGCTATAACTGAGTTAGCATCCCCTATAGCCGAACTAAAAGATTGTTCTCCTGAGCTTAACTTAGTCTCTCCATATTTTACAGATTTTGTATACTGAGTATCAAAATCATCTGAAGATGTTGGATTTATCCCAGCCTGTTTTAAAGCTTCTAATCCTTGCTTTCCGTTAGGCATTTGAGCTATTTGATCTATTGTATAACCTGAATTTAAAGCTCCTTTTATGTGATTATATGCTCCATTTAATTGGTTTTTACTACCTTTTAATTTACTTAACATATCTCTTCCATCATCAAGCTTATCCTGTCCCTTATTTATCTTTCTTTCATTATGCTTTGCTCTATCTAGAGATAAATCTGTCGCTTTTAAGTCTACCTCAAGACCTTTTAATATATAGTTATTCTCAGTAGCAATTTTTATAGCATCATTTAAAGTCAAATTTAGATTCTCATTATCTTTATTTACTTCTTGTTTTTTTTCATCTTGTGCATATACATTAAATGCTACATTTACAGGAGTTAAAACAAGTGCTGCAGATATTGCCACGGAAATAATTCTTTTATTCATTTTTATACCTCCTCGCTAAAAGTCTTTACTATGTCATATTGAAGCTTTTCAAGCAATTTATTTAATTGCTCTTTTTCTTCAACATTTAACCCACTAGTCATTTGCCTACTAAAATCAATATGTTTCCCTCTTATATTTTCAAATAATTTTCTTCCCTTATCTGTAAGATAAGCTATAGAAGATCTTCTATCTTTAGGATTACTCTTCTTTTCCACTAACCCTTCTTTTCCCATTCTATCTATAAGACCTGTCATATTTGCCCTTGTTACAAACATCTTATCTCCTATTTCAGATAAAGACATTCCCTCTTCTGAATATGAAAGTAATAATAGAATATAAAATTTTGATTCAGATATACCATGATCTGCAAATAAGCTATTATAAATGAATCTCATCATCTCAACACTTTTTAATAAGTTAATTATAGTTTTTCCAGACACATCTTCAATAAAATTGTAACTATCTAAAAAATCAAATAGTTTCTTGTTGTTCACTCATATCACCTCTATTATCATTAAGCCTGCGTTTAAATAGATTGTATCCAACAAAGGCCCATATGCACCCAAAGGATATAAGACAAATTATATCTTTCGTAAATATACTTACAGGAGTACTCTTCACCAAAATATCTCTTACAGGTGCTACAGCATATATTAAAGGCCATATCATCCTTATTATGTATAAAAGAACAACAGGAGTTTGATCTATAGGCCATACATATCCAGCAGTTAAAAATGTAGGCATTGATAAAAGCATGGTAAACTGAGTAACCTTAAGCTTATCTTTAAATAACACTGCTATTAGCATACCTGGTCCAACAAGCGATAATATAAATAACATAACATATAAAAATGCATATAAGAACGATCCAGTAAAGTTTATATTAAGAACATACTTAAGGATTAATGCACACATTACATATGTTAAACTTGCAATAGTAGAGTATACGATTGACTTCGAAAATATATTTTCTCTATCATCCATTATAGCAGGAATAAATGCCGATAAAAATAACTGCTGAACAAATACCAGTATCATTCCAGGCATAACATATCCTTTATAAGTATATTTAGCATCATAAAGTACTCTAGATTGAAAATTGAATATCTTAGCCAAATCATAAGAAGTCTTAGGGTCTATTCCCTTAGCTTGAAGTATCTTTATATTTATACCTGCATTTATAGTAGCAAGTATCTGTGATGCAGATGATAAAGCTGTATTCCCTATAGTTATATTACTCTCATCTATTATAAGAGCTACACTAGATGATTTTTGCTTCTTTATATCCTTATTAAAATCCTTTGGTATATAAATTCCCATATAAGCTTCTTTACCGTCTATAGCATATTTTAGTTTTTCAAATGAATCGGCCCTAGAAGATATATAATATCTATCATTATTCTCAAATTCTTTAATTATCATTCTAGAAGTAGATGAATTGTCCATATCAAGCACCACTATAGGTATATCATTTAAATAATCCTTCATATACACTCCGCCAAGAAGTAAGGTGAAAAATAAAGGTCCTAAAATCAATATAACTATATTTTTAGGCTGCTTAAAAAACTTTATTATCTCGTTAATTAATTTCAACAGTTTCACCTTCTCCCAAGCTCTTTTTCTTTTTAACTCTATTTTCTCTCAATATCTCAACTAATATAGCTACTGTAAAGAATATAAGCGATACAAATAATAAATATCTTATATCTTTAGCATAATTTAGAATATATCCTTTAATCATCAAATCTCTTAAATTATCAGCATAATGATAAAGAGGTATATACTTTCCTACAAATTTATATCCATCAGCCATACCTATTAAAGGATAAGTATAACCTATCATAATAGTATTAGGTAAAAAAAGCACAGCTGCAGCTTGAGATGCCTTTATCTTATCCCACACTACTGATGATATAAAAATTCCAATAGTCGATACAGCCATAGAGAATACACAACTGAGAATCATAAGCTGTTTAATACTTCCTCTAAAAGGAACATCAAATACATTTATCTGTATATATATATTTAGCATAAGTGATATAAATCCAAGAGTAGTATATACCAATATTTTAGATCCTAAATAAGTTGCCATACTTCTTCTTTTTTCTCTATCTATACTAACAGAAGAGGCTATAACAAGACCTGCTTGAACAATAGCGGCCATAAATCCAGGCATCAAGTAATTAGTATAATTTCTAGTTGGATTAAATAACATCCTAGTCTGTATGCTTATAGACGACACTATTTTTTTAGCTTGATCAAAAGGAAGATTAAGCTTTGCCTGCAACACCTTTACTAAAGCCCCCCCTTTTATAGTCATAAGCGTTTGTGCTGCTTGAGCCTTAGCAAATGAAGTAGTTGCAAGCTGGCTTCCATCATATACAGTTAATATAGTGGGTGATTTATACTGCTTTAAATCTTTATAAAAGTTATCTGGAATCACAAGTCCAAACTTAACCTTATTTTGAGCTATTAACTTTTCTATATCGTATGGACTATCTACATAGTATTTAACATCAAATGTTTCATTATCATCAAAATAACTTACTATACTTCTAGAAAGCTGAGTATTATCTCCAAGATAAACAGCAGTAGGCGTTTCTTTTAATTGATGGTCAGAAAACATATAGCAAAGCATTATATTTACTAATAACGGCGTTATAAATATCAAATTAAATGCCATTATATACTTTTTTATTTTATTCAACAACATCACCTACTTTTCAAAATCCACAAACGCACTCATTCCAGGTCTTAATAAATTTTTATCATCTTCTATTTTTATTTTTACTCCATATGAAACTATGTCGTAGTTTCCATTATCATTAGTAGCTTTTTTTACTGCAAAATCAGGCTTTTTATTAACTCTTATAACCTTGCCCTTAAAAATTTTATCTTTAAATGCTGGAACAGCTATTTTAGCTTCTTGACCTTCATAAACCTCACTTAGTTTAGTTTCATCTAAATTAACCTCAATCCACATATTGCTTAAATCAGAAACAGTAGCTATGCTCATTCCCGTAGATACTAATTCTCCTTTATCTACATTTAAAAGAGTTATATTTCCATTTATAGGAGCTTTTATACTCGTATCTTGTATATAAGAATTGACCTCATCAAGGCCAGCCTTAGCTTGCTCATACTTGCCCCTTGCCGCTTCTACCATATTAGTAGCTGCTGCAACCATAGCTTGTGCTCCAGATACATCTTCACTTCTAGCTCCTTCTTTTGCCATACTAAGTGTTTGCTCCGCTATATCAAGCTGAGCTTTTATTTCATCTTTCTTTTGAGCTGATACAGCCCCTTTTTCATATAACTTTTCTACTCTTTCATAAGTTTTTAACATAAGATCATAATAAGTTTGAGCTTTTGCTATATCTTGACTTCTAGCTCCATTTTGTGCTTTAGTAAGTTGTGAATTAGCAGCTGCAACTTGAGATTGAGCGGCCTCTAACTGTCCTTTAGCTGCACTTACAAGTGCCTCCATCTGATTTTTCTTAGCTGCAAGTTCTTTTGAGTCTATAGTTGCTATTATATCTCCTTCTTTAACCATTTGCCCTTCTTCTACTTTTACCTCTCCTATTTTGCCTGGTATTTTAGAATTTATATCTACCTCTTGAGCTTCTATAATTCCTTGATATTTATCCGTAGTTTCAATTTTTTGACTAGATGCACATCCAAATAACAATGTAGTAGTCATAATAATTAAACAAATTAAAATACTTTTCTTGTTTTTCACTTTATGTACCTCCCCTTAAATAGTTAACATGTTTATTAATTTATGTATTAATTATATTACCTCAATATCATTTTGTAAATACATTTTAACAAAAAAAAGAATGGATATGATATCCATTCTTTTTTACATTAATACACTATCAACTTTTTGTTTTAACTCAAATATATCAAAAGGTTTTTGAAGTATACCCTCTATTTTTAACTCATTAAGTATATTCATCTTCTTTGGGTCTGTAAATGCTGTTAATATGAAAACCTTCATTTCTTTATCATATTTTCTTATATTTTCAAGTATTTGGTCCCCATCCATATCCTTAAGTCTCATATCCAAAAGAGCTAAATCTAATTTATTACTCTTTACTGTATCTATGGCTTGCTCCCCATCTTCTGCTAAATAAACTTCGTATTCTTCACTGAATAAGTTGTTTAAAAGGGATCTTAATCCTAACTCATCATCCACAATAAGTATCTTTTTCATAAATATAGCCCCCTATATTAGTGCTCTATTCTTGTTATTAGCTTTGCTTCAACAGAACCAAATTTATCTTCCCCAACAACAGATATTATATCGTCATCATCAAAATCACCTTCATCTAAAGAGCGTCCATCTATATCTCTAAAACTTACCTTACTAGTTGAATAGCTTATATATATAGTTTTTCCATCTATATTATTTTCAAGTTCTATTTCATTATCGCTTCTGTCTATATTTTTTATCTTTCCTGTATATGTGCTCATGCTGATATTATCATCAGCTTCAATTTCAGTTATCTCTCCACTCTCTAGAGTTATCTTTATTTTGTGGTTTATTCTAAGATCATAAAGACCTGCAGATCTATCATCTATTTCAACTTCAAATCTTGAGGCTAATTTATATGTCTTAGTTTTGTTATCTTCATCTAATATAGTTACCTCTGGAACTTTTGCCATTTTTATTTCTTTTAAAATTCCTTTTACTGTTGTTTCAATAGTATCTGCATCTATATCCTTAACCTTATCGTATTCAACTTCAAGCTCTGCCTTATCTCCTACTCTAAGATCTGATATTTTAGCCGAATCATTATTTCTTTTTACTTTAACATCATTGTCTATATCAAATCTATAAGTCTTTTTATATTTATCATCAGTTTCTATATCTATTTTAGAAGAAGATACTTCTTGAATTATTCCTTCAACTTTGAAATTCTTAGACATTGCATCTATTTCCTCTAAAACACCGTTCTTTATTTTTATAGTTACTTTATCATCTTTATCAAGATTATAAGAAGTTGCCTTCTCTCCATCAAGATTTATCTTAGTACTAGAATTCACTTTATATTCCTCATAACTATTTCCTATTTTGAATTTTATAGTGTGATTTCCATTAGCATCAAATGAAACAGTATAGAAATATCCTTCTTTTTCTTCTTCTACATCACTTAACTTAACAGCATATAGCTTGCTTCCACTTATAGTCAATTTAACTTCTCTTCCATCTTTTAAGTCTTCAACTTTTGCTGTCTGATTTCCAAGCTTAATACTTATATCACTTTTTTTGTTGCTAAACACAAGTTTTTTATTTCTTGAATCTTTTATCGTTAGTGTCAAATCTCCATTATATTCAAGTACATCCTCTATCTTACCTTCCACAGATGTTAGAACTTGACTAGGTTTTTCTGATTCTTTATTTTTATCTGCATTTGTATTTGTTTCTGTATCTGTGTTTGTATTTGTATTCTTACTCTTTAAATCATACGCAACAGATAACATTTTAGACATTTCAGCTCTAGTTACAGGATTTTTAGGATTGAAATTTCCCTTCCAATCTCCAGAACCATTTAATATACCTTTTTTTATAAGTATATCTATGTATGGCTTAGCCTCTGATGGTATTTGACTTGCATCTTTAAATCCTAATATAACAACTTTATTTAACTGTTTTTCAAGATTCAACCCTCTTGCAAGATATACTGCAATTTCCCACCTAAGTGCATTCTGAGAGTTTCCATTTTTTATAAATTGAGATAATAATTTTTCATTGTTTAATATTTTTTTCTCAAGAGCAAAAACTATTTCTTCTTTAGACCAGTCTGCATAAGTTAATATCCCATAATCCTTAAGAGATTTTTCATATTTGGATTTATTAGCATCATAAACAGATTGTACTTCTTTTGAATCAAATAATCTCGTTATAAGAACTATAGCCTCTATTCTAGATACCGATTTATCTGGTTTAAACGTTGCATCTGAATATCCAGTTATTATTTTTTTAGAAGCCATACTCTCTACATATTTTTTAGACCAATGCTTATCTGTTACATCCGTGAACATCTGAGCTCCAAAAGAATACATAACACTTGTCATAATTAAAAATACAGCTAATACTATAGCCAGAGTACTTTTAACCCATTTTTTAATTCTTATTTTTTTCATATCTAACCCCCCTACCTATATATTAAGATATATACTTTAACTTTACCACATAATTATTCAATATAAAAGAGATAATAAATGACATATTATATCATAAACCATTTTAACCCATTAAACTATATATCCTCCCCGAATAATCTATTTGACAAATATGAGATAGTTTATAAATTCAAATATGGAATCAATGTGAAGTTGAAAAAAATGAAGGAATATGTGATAATTATTATATAAAATAAAAAATATGTCAAAAATAAAATTGATCTATAAATATTGAATAATTAATTGAAAGGAGGAATTTTTATAACAAAAATAAAAGCAGATTTGAGAAAAAATGCAGTAAACAAGTATAAATTAATATACTTACCTTTATTTATTGCACTATTAGCTCCTTTTATTGTTAGCATTTCCAATCTTTATATAAGTAAAAATTTATTGTTAGAACAAGTAAAACAAGATGGGCTTAATCTTTCAAAACAAGTAGCAAAACAAATAGAAAAAAATGAAACATCATTAAATATAATTAATGAAATATTAGAGCAAAAGATTAGAGATATATGTAAAATGGTAATAGAGAATGAAAAAAATCTGAGTAATGATTTTTTAGCAAGGCTAGCAAAAGACCTTCATATAGATGAACTGAACTGGATGAATGAAAATGGTACAGTTTTATATTCAAGTGTTAAAGAATATAAAGGCTGGGTTCCTTTTAAAGGTCATCCACTATATGATTTTGTGCAAAGTAAAGATAAAGAATTAATGGAAGACATAAGACCCGATTCAGAGTTTGGTATCCCTACTAAATATGGATCATTAAAAAATGAAAATGGATATTTTGTTCAAGTAGGAATTTTAGCAGAAAATATACAAAAACTAACACAAAAATTCGACTATCAAGTATTAGTTGAAGAATTAGCTCAAGAAAAAAATATTATTTATGTAACAATTGTAGATACAAATTTAAAATCAATTGCAAATGCAGATATAAATTCTATTGGAATTGTATACGATGCTTCTGAAGAAAAAAATCTAAAAGAAGCTACCCAAGGACGTATAGGTGCAGAAGAATGGTTCTATGAAAAGATAGGTGAAAATTTACTAGAGATAACAGTTCCTATACTCATTAATGGAGAAGTTACAGGAGCTTTATTTATAGGACTTTCTATGGAAAGTGTTTATTCTTCTGTTTATACTATTTTTGTGAGTTCATCTATTATATCCATCATGATATTTTTATTATTCTTATGGATACAAAATAAAAATATTATTAAACCAGTAAATCAGTTAAATTATAATATTAATCAAATAGATATTGAAAATAATATAGAATATAGACTCCCTGTGGAGAATGATACTTTTTTAGGATTAACACTTTCTATTAACAATCTATTAGATAAGTCAAATGCTTATTTATATCAGTTAAAAGAAAATCAGGAGAATTTAAGAATATCTAATCAAGAAATAGCCGCAGCTTATCAACAGCTAACTGCATCAGACGAACAGTTGAGAGCTCAATATGATGAAATA
The DNA here is from genome assembly GCF_025210165.1 of Tepidibacter sp. Lineage (GTDB taxonomy): Bacteria > Bacillota > Clostridia > Peptostreptococcales > Peptostreptococcaceae > Tepidibacter_A. The sequence continues at coordinate 45,150 of NZ_JAOASI010000018.1, read as the reverse complement.
CAAAACTATACATCATATATAGAATACCTTGCTTATAATGATCATTTGACAAACCTTCCAAATAGGAGAAGTTTTTTAGAAAGATTAGAAGAATCAATTAATAAAAATCAATCTGGAGCAGTCATGTTATTAGATCTAGATAATTTCAAAGAAATTAACGATACATTAGGTCATACATATGGAGATAAAGTATTAATTAAAGTAGCACAATCTCTTATAAATATAACAGATGAGAAGGTATTTATATCCAGATTTGGTGGAGATGAATTTCTTGTTTTAATAGAAGATGAAGAAGATATTAATGTAATTGAAAATTATGCAAAAAAAGTAAGCAATATATTTAAAAATGATATTTTAATAGAAGATAATGGTATCTGTATAGGATGTAGCATTGGAATCACTAGGTATCCTTTTGATAGTAGTGAGGTAAATCAACTAATTATAAATGCTGATTTAGCAATGTATAAAGTTAAGAATATAGGAAAAAACAACTATATGTTCTTTAAAAAAGAAATGACAGAAAAATTAAGGAAACATATTGAGATAGAAAAGATTTTAAGAGAAGCAATAACAGAAAAAGGATTCAAGCTACTATATCAGCCTCAAGTTTGCACTTATACTGGAAAAATTGTAGGATTTGAAGCTCTTTTAAGGCTAAAAAAACATTCTATCTCACCTGCTGTATTCATTCCAGCAGTAGAAGAAAATGGTATGATTATTCAAATTGGTAGATGGGTCACAAAAGAAGTGATCAATCAAATAGCAATATGGAAAAATAAAGGTATTGATGTAGGGTCTATAGCCATTAATTTTTCAGCAAAGCAATTAGATGATTCAAATTATATCGCATTCTTAGAAAATGAATTGAAGAAAAAAAATGTAGAAAGTAAATATATAGAAATAGAAATTACTGAAAGTATATTTTTAGATAAAAAAGAGGAAACAATCGAATTTTTAGATAAATTAAGAAAATTAGGAATAAAAATTGCTTTAGATGATTTTGGTACAGGATATTCCTCCCTTAGCTATTTAACATTTTTACCAGTGGATAAAATTAAACTTGATAAGTCCTTATGTGATAAATTTTTAGAAATAGAAAATATTGCAGTTATGGATAATATTATTTCCCTTGCACACAGTTTAAATTTAGAAGTATTAGCAGAGGGAATAGAAAATATAGAACAACATAACCGTCTAAAAGTAGGAGGTTGTAACTATATTCAAGGATATTTATTTAGTAAGCCAGTAGAAGTTAATGAAGTAGAAAAAATATATAATACTACTTTCTTAGAAAAAAGAGCTACTTTAAAATGATGAATCATTTTAAAGTAGCTCTTTTTTTAATTCTAATTAAACTATCTCACATTACCTATATTCACAGCTTTATCATAATCTATAATAGATAAATTATAGTCAGATATAGCCTTTGATAAAGCTATATTAGCTGAATACGATTGATTAGCCGCTTCTTGAACTTCTAAAAGAGTACTCATTCCAGCATCATAAGAAAGCTTCTTAAGTCTAAATACCTCATTAGCTTTGTCCACTTGCGACTTTGCTAACTCTATTTGTCTCTTGCTATTATTTACCTTATCATACTTTAACTTTATATCAAATTCAACCATCTGTTTAGAATTTAACATAAGATTTTCAACCTTAGCAACATTTCTTTCTTTTGTTTTGTAAACATAAGTGTTTGATGGATATTTGATAGAGTTACTCTCAAAATCAAGCTTTACAATTTCATATTGGTTGTTCATTTGAATCATATCAAATCTTTTCTCATAAGCAGTCAAAATATCCTTTTCCAAATCAACCTTGAAATTTTTCTCATCAAACTTAGATGTAAGTTCTATCTTAGTGTCAAGGTTATAATTTAAAATCATATTAAGTGCTCTATATGCACTTTGTAAATCAGTCTTAGCTTTTTCTAAGTTAGACTTTGCTTCATTAAGTGCTATATCAGCCATATATAAATCTGATTTTGATGCAACCCCTAAGTCATGTTTTTTCTTAACATTATCTCTGCTCTTTTGAGTATTAGTTAAATTATTATTTGTAACATCATAATAATCCTTTGCTTGAAGTGCTCCATAATAAGCTTGAGTTGTTTTGTATTTTAAATCTTCTATTTTATAATCTTTTTTTATTTTTTCTTCATCTAAAGCATTCTGAGCAGACTTTGAATACATATTAGAATCTAATTGAAAACTTTGTACTGTTCCCAATGAAACATCTGAATTTTCATGTTTTTTTTCACTTCTCTTTGCTTTATCAAATTCTATCTCTTTTATTTCAATTTCTAAATCACTTACCTTTAATTCTGTTGAATTTTTTATTGCTTCATTTATAGCTTGCTCCAATGATAACTTTTTAGTTTTATTGACTTGGGAAGTATCTGCATATGTTATTATTGATGTTATAAGAGTCATACATACAATCAATACACTAAGAACTAACTTTTTCATCTAAAGTCCCCTCTTTCTTTTTAAATTTCTTTTTTATCTTCGTAACTAAATCATCAAATATGCTATATATAACTGGTATGAATGCCAGTGTCAATACAGTAGACAATGTAAGTCCTCCTATAACCACAGTAGCCATTGGTGCTTGAGTAGATGCTCCTTCACCTATTCCAAGTGCTAGTGGTATAAGACCTAAAACAGTAGTTAAAGTAGTCATAAGTATAGGTCTAAATCTAGTAAACCCTGCTTTTACTATAGCTTCTTTTCTGTCCATTCCTGATTCTCTTAATTGGTTTATATAATCAACTAAGACTATAGCATTATTAACAACTATACCTGAGAGCATTATTACCCCAATTAAAGCAGGTACTGATAAAGCCCTTCCAGTTACAAATAATCCTATAAATCCTCCAGATAAAGCAAATGGAACTGAAAGCATTACAGTAAAAGGATGTATTAATGATTCAAACTGAGATGCAAGCACCATATAAACTATAATTACTGATAGAATAAGTGCAAGCCCTAAGCTTGAGAATGCTTCTACCATATCCTGTTGCTGTCCTGTAAATTCATACGTATATCCAGATGGCATGTTATAATTTTCAAGTTCGTTTTTTATATCATCAGTTACAGATTTTAAGTCTCTTCCATCAAGTTGAGAAGAAATTGTAGCTGTTCTTACTTGATTTATTCTACTTATTTGAGTTGGTGCATTACCATATTCTATATGAGCTATTTGTCCAAGAGGAACAATTTCTCCATTTTGAGATGTTATGTGTATTTGCTTAACATCCTCTATAGAATCTTTGACTGCATCTCCTAAAGATACATCTACATCTATTTCATCTCCATCTAATTTAAATGTAGTAGCCTTAGATCCATCTATAGAAGATTTTATAGTGTTTGCAACATCACTTGCCGTTACTTTATAAAAAGATGCTACTTCTCTATTAATAACAACTCTTGCTTCTGGGTTTCCATCTTCCATATCAGATGTAACTTCTGCAGTTCCTGGAATTTTCTTTAATATACCTTCAATATCAGATCCTACAGATCTTAAAGTTTCGAGATCATCTCCTTTTATCTGTATTCCTATAGCGGCTGAACTTCCTCCTCCGCCACCCATAGAAGATGCCTCTGATACTTTTATTTTAGCTCCAGGTATTGACTCTACTTCTTTTCTAACTTCATTTACTATTTCTGCAGTTGATCTTTTTCTTTCTTTTTGATTAACTAAAACAACATTTACATTTGATGAATTACTTGCAGTATTTGAGAATCCAGATGATCCTCCTACAGTTGAAAATATCTTATCCTTTTCAGGTATATTCTCTACTATTTTTTCAACTTCTTTTACTACTTTATCACTTTCCTCAAGAGTTGTTCCAAACGGAGTCTCTATCTTTACATTAAAGCTTCCCTCATCTTCTGCTGGGAAGAACTCCCCACCAACAGCACCAACCAATGCTATTGATGATACGAATATAAGTATAGCTATAAATACTGTCGTTTTTCTATGATGAAGAACATAGTCTAACAACTTTCCATATGCTCTACTCATTTTTTCTATAGCTTCTGTGAATACATTTAATATTTTCTCTATAAGTTTGAATTCTTTCGTCTTAGGTTCTGAAACCTTAAGTATCTTAGAAGCTAGCATTGGCACTACAGTTATTGCAACTATTAAAGATGCAAGTAGTGAGAATACTACAGCAAATGAAAGTTGCTTAAATACTATAGCAGTAAATCCTTTTACGAATACTATAGGTAAGAATACCGCTATAGTAGTCATAGTAGATGCAAATACTGCCATTGTAACTTCTTTAGCTCCTATAATAGCAGCATCTATTCTTGATTTTCCTTCTTCTCTATGTCTATATATATTCTCAAGAACAACTATGGAGTTATCAACCAACATACCTATTCCAAGAGCTAACCCTCCAAGAGATATTAAGTTGATTGTAAGTCCTCCGAAATACATAAGAGCAAAGGTTGCTATTATAGATATCGGTATAGCAATCCCAACTATAAAAGTAGATCTTATATTTCTAAGAAATAAGAAAAGTATAATAACAGCTAGTATACCTCCTATTATAGCATTATTCGTCACATTTTTTATAGAATTATTTATAAATTCAGATTGATCTGTTCCAACAATTATATTAATTTGAGGATATTCATTATTTATTTTATCTACCTCTTCTAATATATTCTGAGCAACCTTAACAGTATTTGCAGAAGACTGCTTGGTTATAGATATCCCCATACTATTTTGTCCATTAACTCTTGATAGAGTATCCTTATCCTTGTACCCAAGCTCAACCTGAGCTATATCTGATAATTTTATTGTTTGATTAGTTCTCAATGATATAAGTATATTTTTTATATCATCTATACTTTCAAATTCCCCAACAGTTCTAACCAAAATCTCTTTAGAACCTTTATTTACATTACCACCAGGTAAATTTAAATTCTCTGCTCTTAATATATTTTTTATTTGACTGAGTGAGAGTTTATATCCTGATAATTTTTCCTGATCTACTTTTATACTTACTTCATTTTCCTCTCCACCTGATATATCAACAGATGCTACTCCTTCTATTCTCTCAAATCTGGATTGTAAGTCATCCTCTACTAGAGCCTGGAGCTTTGCAAGATTCATCTTGGATGATACTCCTAAATCTACTATTGCTTCAGCATTAGGATCTATCTTAAGTACCATAGGTGATGAAGCATCATCAGGTAGAGCTCCTTTTACTAAATCAACCTTTTCTCTCATTTGAAGTGTTGCAAAATCCATATCAGTTCCATACTCAAATTCAACTACTATTATACTGTTTCCTTCTCTTGAATACGATGTTACTTTTTTCAAATTACTAACAGTTGCCACTGATTTTTCTATTGGCTTAGTAACTAAGGTCTCAATTTCTTCAGGTCCAACCCCACTATAATTAACCGAAACTATAGCAACAGGAATATCCATCTCAGGATAAAGATCTATTGGCAAAAGTCCAAGAGATACAAATCCTATAAGTATTGCTATAAACATGAACATGAGGGTTGTAACAGGTCTTTTAACCGATATTTTTGATATATTCATATTTACTTCCCCCTATTTATTAATTTTAACTTTTTTTCCTTCTTCTAAATAATTTTGTCCCTTTTTAACAACTGCTTCACCTTGCTTTATTCCTTTTATTATTTCAACAATTTCTCCATTATCGATTCCAGTCTCTATTTTATTAACATGGGCAAGATTATCTTTAACTATATATACTACACTTTCTCCATCCTTTATTACTACTGATTCTGATGGAACTGTTATAACATTTTCTTTCTTATCTGTTACTAAGTTTACATTCGCAAACATACCAGGCTTTATAATGCTATCTTTGTTTTCTATTTCTATTTTTATAGGATAAGTCATAGAATTTGATGCTGTTGCAGGAGACATGGCACTTATTTTACCTTGGAAGTTTTCCTTACCAGCTGACTTTATAGATATATCAACTACATCTCCTAACTTAATCTTGTTTATAAGATACTCTGAAACATCAGTATCAATAACAACTTTATTCATATTCGCTATAGAAACAGCTGGTTGAGCAGACGATGCCATCTCTCCTTCATTTATATTAACAGCAGTTACTATTCCATATATAGGAGACGAGACTGTTGTGTCATTTAACTTTGATTGTGCATTTTCAAGCGAAACTTTAGCTTGATCAACTTGTGCCTGAGCTGCATCTAGATTAGCAGATGATGCTTGAAGCTCATACTGTTCAAAGTCTTTCTTTGATATAGCCCCTTCTTGGTATAAAGATTTCATTCTCTCATAGTTTATTTGTGCATTTTGTATTTGTTCTTTTCTTATTTGAAGATTTGCAATTGCCATATCGTATGCTGCTTGAGCACTTTTAACTCCATTTACTACATCAGTTTGATCTATAGTAAAAAGTACATCTCCTTTATTAACTTTTTTACCTATTTCAACATTTACACTAGTAACCTTTCCAGGCATTTTAGGAACAATATCTGCCTCTTCTATAGGTTTTACTTTTGCTGATAAAGTAGTTTTTACATTTATATTTTGCTTTTTAGACACCTCTGTCTCAACACTTACAAATTTCTCCTTAACACTTGAAGTTTCTTCTTTCTTTCCACATCCAGAAAGAGCCATAGTTAAAGTTAAAATCATTACAACTAATAAGCTTATTCTTTTTTTCATTATTTCTTCCTCCCCTATCTTTTTAATATTCCATTAAAAAATACATCTATTATTATATCTACTTCTTTTTCGATCGGTATATTATTATTTCCTCTCGTCCCATTAAGCCTTTGAAAAAACATGCCAAACATCATACTTGTGAATATTATAGATAGTGATTTTTGATCTATTTTCTTGTATTTATCTCCATCTATATTTATATTTTGTAATATATGTTTTGTTATAAGCCCTTCTTTTTCTTTGCATTTTTCCAAATGCATATCCATTATATCTTCATGAAACTGCATCTCATAATGTATAACCTTAGATATATGGAAGTTCTTTTTAAATACCTTATATCTATTAAGTACTATAAGCTTTAAAACTTCATCCAAAGATTTATCTTTATTATCCTCTATAGTTTTTTGTATTGAATTAAAATCTGCAAATTCATCGAATTTATCTATATATTCAATCATTACACCTCTTAATATATCTTTTTTTGTTTTATAATACCTAAATATTGTTCCTTGTGCAACCCCAGCCTCCTCTGCTATTTCAGCAGTAGTTGCAGCTGAGAATCCCTTTTTAGCAAAAACCTTTAAAGCGGCATTAAATATCTTTTCCTTAGTATCAATCTTTTTTTTAGTCGTCATATACTCCTCCTCCACAATGAATGAGCACTCACTCACTTTTTGTCATATAAACATTATACTATGTATGAATATTTTTGCAATACAAAATTTCAGATTTCTCCAATACCAGTCAAAAAACTTTCCTAAAAATGAGCATTATGTAAATTTACATTAACCACTTAACTCATATTTCGCACAATGATTTTCAGATTTATAATATTTAAGATTTCTATATTTATGCATTCAGCAGAATATGAGACTTAACTAAAAATAAAGGGTATTAAAATGTTAGGACATGATTTGAATATTTTTGTATAAAACTTGAATTACAACGTTTGAATATCTGTTAAAAAAGTTCATTGTCTGACCGTTAGGGAGTTTAGAACTTTTAGGATATTCAATAAGATGTAATTCTTAGTTTTATTAAAAATATTCAATACATGACCGGTATTTTAATACCCTTTATTTTGGTATTTAAAGCTGACTAATATTTAAATAAGCTCATAATCCACACAAGCCATAGAGCTTGCAACAGATTTTATATATTCTTTAACAGGAACATGAACTTCATAATCTGCATAAATTTTTAAATCTTCTTTTGAATCAAAATAAGTTGTAAGACATAAATCATAGTTTCTATCAGATTCTAAAAAATTAACCCCAACCTCTATGTCCTTAAGTACATCTATTTTACCATCCATATCTAAAAGTCTTCTTTTTGCTTCTTCAACCTCTTTTTTATCATCAAATCTAAAAAATACTATATGCTTTATCACCTATACCACCTCTATATTATATTTTCCAACTGTATCATTTAAATAATTTAAGAATTCCTCTCTTAAGTTATCTCTTTTAAGAGCATAGTCTACAGTGGCCTGTAAAAATCCTAACTTGTCTCCAACATCATATCTTTTACCTTCAAAATTATACGTATACATAGCTTCTATCTTTGCAAGCTCTTTTAGTCCATCTGTAAGCTGTATTTCTCCACCTTTTCCAGCTGGAAGATTTTCAAGTATCTCAAATATTCTAGGAGTTATGATATATCTTCCAAGAATAGCTATATTAGAGGGTGCTTTATCTACTTCTGGCTTTTCAACTAAATCTTTAACCTTATATATTCTATCCTCTATATGCTTGCCCTCTACTATACCATATTTTTTTACATCTTCAGTAGGAACATTTTGAACCCCAAGTATAGTAGTTCTATACTCACTATAAGCATCAATTAACTGCTTTAAGCAAGGTTTTTTAGAATCAACTATATCATCTCCTAGCATAACTGCAAAAGGTTCATTTCCTATAAAATGCTTAGCACAGTGTATGGCATGACCAAGTCCTTTAGGTTCTTTTTGCCTTATATAATGTATATTTATCATGTTAGATATACTTCTTACTATATCTAATAGTTCCTCTTTCCCTTGTTTTTCAAGCTGTATTTCAAGTTCTACAGATTTATCAAAATGGTCTTCTATAGATTGTTTATTTCTTCCCGTTATTATAAGTATCTCTTCTATCCCCGAATCAACAGCTTCTTCTATTATATATTGAAGCGTTGGTTTATCAACTATAGGAAGCATTTCTTTTGGCTGAGCCTTAGTCGCAGGCAAAAACCTTGTTCCAAGTCCTGCGGCTGGTATTATAGCTTTTCTAACCTTATCCACATAAACATCCCCTTTATTAAAAAAATTCGTCTAATTATATTTCTTCAATTATTATATTATATAATTAATTATTTAGATACAGGGATATTTACCACTTCTGTGTCTGTAACTATAGCAGAGAATTTGCCTTTTATTTTTTCTGGGTTTTCATAAAGAATATTTAAAGCTTTTTTAATCATTTCTTCGTTATTTCCCGTTACAATCCATATATTAGATAATGAAGAATAACCTTTTGGTAATGATGCTATTACAGAAGCTTTTTCAAATTCTTTAACTACGTTTTTGCAACAATCAAGGCCTTGAACCTTATCATCTACTTTAAAAAATAACTCTCCATTTTTATCGTTGTATATATCCATTATATTATCTATTTTAGAAAGCTCACTCCAAGTTAAAATAAGTACAGTATTTATTTTTTCATCATCATCATACCCATTATTTATATCCTTTTTAACTAAATTCTCAACTCCATTATCTTTTAAATAATTGTATAATTTGTCCGTATCTTTTTTAAACTTTTGGGAATATACAAGTTCTGTTTTTAATTTTTTACCATTATATCCATTAGTAAAATTCTTAGGATATGACCCTATTATACTAGATATATAAATTTCATTTTCCCAAGTATGATAATCCCATAACACATCATCTCCTGAATTTAGATAATAATTTTTAGGACCTACTTGTGCTAAATTACCATTTATATAATAAAACCAGCCTAACTTATTTTCTTCACTATATTTAGACTTTATCCCATTTATTGAATCTATAAATCCATTTTCAATTTGTATATCTAAATTATTCTTCATTAATTCCATAACTGTAGTATCTTTGGTGAAATTTAAATTTTGATCATATAATTTCTTATATCCAAAATCTCGAGATAAAATAATGTTACTTTCCTCTGCCTCTAAATCTTTACTACAACCGATCGTAGATGTCATAAATATCAAAACGATAACTAACAATAATGTCTTTTTCATAATTTAATCCTCCAAAAATTAATAACCTCATCTATTTGATAAGGTTATTTATATACTGTACTAGGTCTATTATACCATTTTTCGATATTATTTTGTAGTAATTTGAAATGTCAGTTTTTCAAGTTCATCTACCAAAGTTTCAAATTTATTAAGTGCATCTTTTATACATTTTGTATCGTTCATATCTACACCCGCTTTTTTTAGTATTTCTATAGGATAATCAGACCCTCCAGCAGCTAAAAAATCTAAATACTTTTCCTTTTTACCACTCAATATATCCTTAGATAAGCTTATAGCAGCACAACAACCCGTAGCATACTTATAAACATAAAAATTAGAATAAAAATGAGGTATCCTACTCCACCATATAGAGCATATATCATCAGGGTAAAAATCCTTACCATAGTATTTTTTCATAAGATTTGCCCAAAGCTTATTTAAATTATCAGATGTTAGAGCCTCTCCTTTTTCAGCTCTATCATGTATAATTTTTTCAAACTCAGCATACATAGCTTGGGTATATATGCTTCCCCTTATAAGATCTATATAACCTTGTATATAATATATTTTTTCATTTTTAGTTTTAGCATTCTTTATCAAATGCTCAAATAATAGAGCTTCATTAGTTATAGATGCTACTTCTGCAGTGAATATAGGATAATTATAGTTTACATATTCTTGATTTTTAGCAGAGTAATAATTGTTCATTGCATGACCCATTTCATGTGCAAATGTAGATACACTGTTTAATGTATTATTGTAATTTAAAAGAACATAGGGATGTGTATCATAACTCCCCCATGAATAAGCTCCACCTCTTTTATTTTTATCAGAATATACATCTACCCATCTATTATCTATTCCAAATTCCAAATCCTCTACATACTGCTTGCCAAGAGGAACTAATGCCTTCATTAAGATATTTTTTGCCTCATCATACTCTATTTTTTTATCACTTTCTATCAAAGGATTATACATATCATAATAATGTATCTCATCAAGCTTTAATATTTTCTTTCTAAGAGCTACATACTTATGGAATACATCTAATTTATTATTCACCTCTATTATTAAATTGTTGTACAATGATACATCTATGTTATCCTTATCAAGAGATGCCTCAAGAGAGGTTTTATAATTCCTAGCTTTTGAATAAAATATATCCTTCTTAACTTGACCTGATAGAGCAGATGCTAGAACATTTATATTTTTTTTATAGCTTTCAAATTCTTCTACAAATGCCTGCTTTCTAGTTTCACGATTATCATCTTGTAATAATTTTGAATATTCACCTGGAGTAAAATTAGTTTTTCTATCTATATCTTTAAAAGAAGTATAAACCTTCTCTGGAGTACTTGCCAGTCCTTTGGATAAAGACAAAATTCTTTCTTCTTTATCAGATAGCATATGCTCCTTTGACTTATACAAGTTATTCAAATAAAATTCATATGGCTTTAACTTAGAGTTATTCTTTACAAACTTATCTATAGTTTCCTTTGGAACACTTAAAATCTCAGGCTCTATAAATGATACACTACTGCTAAGCTTAACAACCAAATAACTTATATTATCGCACATGGTAAGATATTTATTATTGGAAGTATCTGTATCCTTACTCATATAAGCATACGCATACATCTTCTCAAGCATTCTGCTCATATTATCACTCATATTCAGAGCATCATATAAATATCTAGAACCCCTAGTAAGCTTTCCTTTATAAGATTGTATTCTATTTATATTTTTCTCAAGTATCTTATAATCCCTATCCCAATCAGAATCAGAAGAGTATATATCTGAAAGATTCCACTTATACTTATTAGTATTTTTATTACTAAATACCGATACAGTTTTACTCTCTAAACTATAAAAAGTAAATAAACTTATAATCAATACTATAATACAAGATAATTTATATAACTTTTTCATAAAAATCCTCCTAATCATACTTATGTATAATTAGGTTGTCTATTTTTTTTAAAATTATTAGCAAAAAAAGATGGCTAATTTAGCCATCTTTAAATTATTTCATATTTATTACTTCTGCACCATAATCTAAAAATTCTCCAGTTAAAGCATCTATATATCCTATATTTTCCATTCCTTCTTTTTCACTCATTCTATACATTAATCTTATACTTTTTTTATTATTTTTTTGATCAAGTATAGTTACATAACAAAGTTTCACTTCATTTTTATCAAGATATGATTGCTTTAATTTTTCTTTATTTAAAGCCTTATTCTTATCTTCAAATACTTTGCTATTATCCCATTCAGATTCTATAGCTAATACAGTATTGTTATTTAGATCTACATACACATTTATACGATCCTCATCATAAACTACCCCATTTACAACTCTATCAAAAGAATATTGTTCAACTTCATCATAATATTCATTAATTTCTCTTTTACCAGTATCTATATTTATAGCTTTACTTTGACAATTGTTTTTTATAACCTCTAAAGCTTTTTCATAACCATCTTCCCATGTGTACTTTAGTTTCGCACTTGCTTCTTTCCATTTATCAAAATCAGTTGTCATATATACTATTTCTTTATTATTTTTGTCTATTACTAATTTACCCTCTAATTCATCTTTTTCTTCATCTTTATAACTAAATTTAACTCCCCAAGCTTCTCCTTTTGATGTTTTTTTCTTATTATTATCACCAAGCTCTTCTATACTTTTTATATTAATATCCTTGTTCGATAATTCTTTTATTTTTTTTACGGCAATATCTTTAGCTTCTTGCTCAGTTAAATTATAGCTTGGCATCTTTACTGATATAGATTGTTTATAATTTTCTTTACTAATAATATTTTTGTCTATATTTTTTATATAATCTTCAAGCTCACCTTTTTTAGCATTTACCATATTTGAAATCTTATAAGAAGGTTCATATACAAGCTTTACTTTTTCATTTCCATCTTTATCATATGAATCTATATAAATCGGTTTCATTTCTAGATTATCTTCTATAATCTTTCTAGCCTTGTCCTTATCTATTATATCTTCAACTACTGGAATATCAATATTATTACTCCAATCTAAATAATAATCAGATACTTTGCAAGTTTCTTTATCTACAGTTATATCTATTCCTTCATGTGCAAATTCTAATTTATTTGAAATTCTTTTATATTTAAAATCAAAGCTATTCTCATTTTCTGTTTGTATGCATTTAGTATTCTTTACTTTATCAGGATGCATTTTATTTACTATATTGTCTGCTAACTTTCTAGCTTCATCTTTTGTTATTTTTTTGTTATTTTCATCATCTGTATATATGTATATACTAGATACAGTTTTATCAGCCTCAATATATACATCTATATCTAGATAATTTTTATCTTCTCTAAATATATTTACATCCCAAGCCCCTTCTTCATAAGCCTCTTCTGCTTCAACACTAAAATCATCCTCAACTTCTATATCAAAGTATTTTTCAACCGTATCAACAGCTATCTTCTTAGCATCATCCTTACTTACATTCTCATCAGCAAAAACAAATATACAATTGCTAATTACAAAAACTAATACAAACAAACTCAAAATCCATCTGTTCTTCATAAAAACGCCCCCTACTTTTTTTGTATATACTAAGAAAATAATACCATATTATAGTTTATTTTTACAGCTATATTTTTTTAATTCTATTTAAATGTTATACACTCAATAAAAAATGAAGCTTATTAAAATGTTAGCAAATGATTTAAATATTTTTAAATAAAACTTGTATTATATCGTTTGAATATCCGTTAAGAAAGTTCGTTGTCTGAGCATAGCGAGTTCAGAACTTTTAGGATCTTCAATAAGATATGATACTTAGTTTTATTAAAAATATTTAACACATTGCGTTATTTTAATAAGCTTCATTTTTGGTTTAAACTATAATAAATTTACTCTATTCCACCTTGAGATAAAGCTTTATATATACTCACTGCCATCTCTGTCATTGTAGCATTATCCTTAGGTCTAAAGCTTGAATTATTTCCACTTATTATTCCAAGCCCCTTGCATACAGCTACATATCCCTTATAAGCTTCATCTATACTAGCTTCATCACTAAATTTAAGTGAATATATATTTTTCATATTCGCCATATCTTCTTTTTCTATAAGCTTAACTGCCATTTTAGCCATTTCTTGTCTTGTTATTTTGGCATCCTTATTGAAGTTTTCTTCTTTATTTTCTACAAATCCATATTCAACTGCAAGCTTTATATAAGAACTATCTTCATCATCATTTTTTATATCTTTAAATTTAAGCTCCTTAATATTATTTGCTCTATATGGTCTGTATCCTCTTGCATTTACAAGCATCTTTATAGCATCTATTTTTGATATCTCACTATTTGGCTCAAATGTTTTAAAATCTATTATATAACTATCACTTAATATTGTAAGCTCTTTTTTAGCCCAACTATCCTTTATTTTATCTGAATAGTCTTTATCATCATTCTTTTCAATTTCATTCCCATTATAATCTAATACTTTTCCAGTTATTGCATCAACTTTAGCAAACCCATAATTGTCTTTTAATGTATAAGCTAAAATTGCTCTTTTACTAGTTTCTTTTTCATTCTCAATAGTAGTATACCCTAATTCAATATCATGATTATCAAAGTATATATCCTTTGCCTTATCTTTATCAATCACATTATTAATAACTGGGAATTTAACATCATTATTCCATACATATTGTACGTCTGATACCTCACCTGTTTTTGCATCAATAGATATATATATACTATTATTTTCATAGTTTATTTTATTGTCAATTCTTCCAAAATCATAATAGTATGAATCTTTATTTATTTTTTTACCATTTATATAGTGATAACCTCTTTGTTCTAATAATTTAGTATCTATATTCTTTATATTATATCCATAATTCTCTGCTAAAAATTCTATAGCCTTATCATATCCCTGACTCCAAGTTATTTTTGGAGTGAAATCTTCTTCTTTATCATTGAAAATATAAGTATCAAAAGATATAATTTCACTTGTAAGTGCATCTATACAAATATGCCCATCTCTATCTTTATCTTTAATATCAAATCCAGCTTCCCATGTCTTTCTTCCTCTTGTCATATGATGATTATCGTCTTCTTCATATCTTAATCTATCAATTTCAAAATCATCTTTTATAAAATCTTTTATAATAGATATCATCTTATTTTCTGCTTCTTCTTGTGTTAATTCCTTACTTCTTTTTTGAGGCTTAGTGCTTTTATTATATATTTTTTCTTTTTCTTCATCTTTTATATCCTTGTACTTTAACTCGCCTTTAGATCCATCCCTTTTAAGTATCTCTGCCTTTTTAGCATCTACTAAAAATCCTTTTTCATTGTATGGTCTATAAGACAATGATATTCTATCAGGCTTATTATCATCATTCTTATCTATATCAGAATATACAAGCTTCATATCAGTATTATCCTTTAATATTTGCTTTGATTTATCTTTAGCTATAACATCTTTGTTATCATTAAATTTCATATCATAATCCCAATTAATTCCATAAGATTCTACTTTACCTGTAGATCCATTTACTTCTATATGTATATTATTTTGGTCAAAGTTAACTTCATTTTCACATCTTACATAATTAAAACTATAATTTTCTCCTCTAAATCTTTTTGACCAATATTTATTTTCACTAAGCTTTACCTTAGTGCTCTCAACAGGATTTATTTTCTTTAAGAAGTTATCAGCTATTTTTTTTGCTTCTTCTTTTGTCATACTAGGAATTGATTTATTATCTTTATTGCTATCCCAGTTATAATAGCGTAGTTCTAATATCTTTCCATTATCAGCATCTATTTCTGCATCTATATCTATGTCTATATTATCTTTAAATTTATTCCAATTCATACTCCATACAGATTTGTCATCATATCTTTCATTTCTAAACTCTATTCTAGATTCAAACTTATCGTCTAATTCAATACCCAAATAATTTTTTAAAGCATTTTCTGCTGTCTTCTTTGCCTCATCCTTTGATACATTAGAATCAGCAAAGGATAGTATAGAACTTCCTAATACTAAAAATACAGTAAAAATAGTTAAAACAATTCTTTTTAAATTCATCTTCTTACCCCCCTCATTGATATTTCCTCTATAAGTATTATACTACATTTTTTTTAATAAATTACATTTTTTAGTGTATGTTTTTTATCTTTATATCCATATATAGAGTTGAAAGGGGATGATAGTATGGCAATAACAAGTGTTAAAACAGGATTAAGTCTAAAATTAAAGTATTCCTTAGGTAAGGATAAGAAGGGGGTTGAAAAATTTAAGACAACATCTATTAAGAACTTAAAGCTAGATGCTACTGATGAAGACTTATTTAAAATGACTACTTTAATGAAGGGTATGCAGAGTATTTCTTTGAATAATGTTAAGAAGGTAGTTGATACTGATTTAAGTGAGTAGAGGTATTAAGTTTATTATATTTTAGTTCTAATTCCGCAACTCAAATTATTAAATTTTCTCTCTTAAGTTAAATTTTATTCCTATTTGAATAATTTTAAAGGTAGGAATAAATATTTAAAAGTCGTTCAAAAATTGAATAATTTGAGTTGCTAGTTATGATATACACATAAAAATCATAATCTATTCTAAATTAAAAAATATAATAAACCTAAATTGTTGGTGTGGTTTTGCAGAATAAAATATAGGGGGTAATATTATGGAAAAGAGACTTGATATGAAGTTTGTTAAATCTGATGGTAAGAAGGTTACTATTAAGGTTCATAGCTTAAAGGATGATGTTGAGGCTAGTGCTATAGATGCTTTAATGGACTACATAGTATCTAAGGATTTGTTTAAGTTTAATGGAGAAGGTATAGTTAAGAAGGAATCAGCTGAGATTGTAACTACTCAAACTGAAAATGTTCATATTAATTAATCTAAAAGGGGCTAATTTTAGCCCCTTTTAAATATAAGGAGTGGTATTATGAATGAACTTTTAGGGCTTGTTTCTAATGTTGGTTTTCCTATAGTTTTATCTATATACCTTTTAACGAGGATAGAGGAAAAACTTGAGAATTTAACTCAGAGTATTAATAAGCTAAATAATGTGATATCTAAAATAGAATCCAAAAAATCTTCATTTTAAAAATTTGTGGGTTATCAAAACTATCTGTGAAAATATCTAAAAGCATTCACTAATATTTTCATAGATAGTTTTAAATTTTAAACTACATATATATTCCAGCACCAGGTCCTAAAGGTATATTAAACTTCATGAATATAACCAATAAAATCATCCATAATATAGCATACACAATTGAATACGGAAGCATATTAGCAATTATAGTTCCCATTCCAGCTTTTTTATCATACTTTCTAGCAAAAGCTAAAATTATAGGAAAATAAGGAAAAAGTGGACTTATAGGATTAGTTATTGAATCTCCTATACGATAAGCTACTTGTGTTACAGCTGGATTGTAATCTAAAAGTAAGAACATAGGAACGAATACAGGTGCCATTATAGCCCATTTTGCCGAAGCACTTCCTACAAATAAATTTATAAATCCAGACAATATGATAAACCCAATTATAAGCCCAAATCCAGTGAAACCCATATTTTTTAAAAATTCTGCCCCTTTGACAGATATTATTACTCCTATATTGCTAATTGTAAATAGTGCTAAGAATTGAGATGCAGCAAATGCAAGAACTATATACATACCCATCTCACTCATAGATTGCCCCATCATAGCAACTACATCTTTATCATTTTTTATCTTTTTAGTTATTTTTCCATATATTAAACCAGGAATAAAGAACATCAAAGTTATTATTGGGACAAGACCCTTCATAAGAGCAGCCTTAGATGCAAGTAGAGAATTAGTTTCTGGGTCCTTCATAAATGCATTATCACCTATACAAAGACCAACTACTAAAACTAGCATTAAAACTAAAGATATACCTGCCCATTTAATCCCTTTTTTCTCATCTTCACTAATCTCACTAACTAATTCTGAATCAGAATCTCCATCATATTTATCAAACCTAGGAGCTATTATTTTTTCAGTTATAATTACAGATGCTATGAGAATTATAATAGTAGAAGCTAAAAGAAAATAAAAGTTCATAGCAGGAGTTGCTTGATAGCTAGGATCTATCATCTGGGCAGCTGGTATAGTAAAACCTCCTAATAAAACGTCTATCATGCTTACCATAATATTAGCTGAAAAACCTCCAGCAACTCCAGCATAAGCTGCAAACATACCTATAAGAGGATGTCTTCCTATACCAAGAAATACTATAGCTGCAAGAGGAGGTAGAACTATAAATCCAGCATCCCCAGCTGCATTAGCAAGTATTCCTACAAATACTATCATACCTGTAATCAAATTATTAGGAACCTTGCTAATAGAGCTCTTAAGAGCCGTCTCCATAAGTCCTGATTTTTCAGCGACTCCAGCCCCAAGCATAACAACTAAAACAAGACCTAGTGGCGGAAATCCTTGAAAGTTTCCTACAATACCTGTTAATATTCCTCTAAGTCCATTCTTACTCATAAGATCTACTACACTTACAGTTTCTTGAGTTAATGGATGAACTACAGATACATTTAATATAAATAATACCTTAGATAATATAACTATTAGTCCACATAGAATAGCAAATAAAGTTACAGGATCAGGCAACTTATTTCCCACAATCTCTATTCCATTTAAGAGTCTACTAAAAAACTTATTATCCTTAACCTGAGCTTTTTCCATAACACTTCCCCCTTTATGCTCTCAAATAATCTATCGCAGTCTGAGCAAGCCCTTTAGCAATAGTAAGTATATTCTTATCATCCCACTTGAACTTAGGATGGTGATGAACTACTAAGTTATCCTTATCTTTACTAATTCCTACAAATATAAAAGATGATGGAACTAATTGGCCAAAATATGCAAAATCCTCTCCTCCCATAGTAGGCTCCTTCATGTCAAACACTCTATCTTTTCCAACTATTTTCTTAAACGAGTTTCTAGCAAGCTCAGTCATTTCTTCATCATTTATAAGAGGTGGATATTTTTCTTCATACTCAAACTCATAACTTGCTCCTTGAGAATTAGTTACAGCCTTTAATATATCTTCCATAGCCTTTGGTATAAAATTTCTATGCTCCTCACTAAAACTTCTAACAGTACCTACAACCTCTACATCATTAGGTATAACATTGTGGCTTTTTCCACCATTAATAGAACCAAATGATATAACAGCACTTTCAAGAGGACTTATTCTCCTACTTATAATAGACTGCATGTTATTAATAACTTGAGAAGCTATAACAATAGGGTCTACACTAAGATGTGGAACAGCTCCATGTCCACCTTTTCCCTTTACTTTAAATCTGAACATATCAGGAGCAGCCATCATAGCTCCTTTTCTTACATGAACTTCTCCTTCAATCATTTCACCCCATAAATGACATCCAAAGGCTGCATCTACTTTAGGATTTTCCATAATCCCTTCATCTATCATAGGTTTTGCTCCTCCATGTTCTTCCTCTGCTGGTTGAAATATAAGCTTTACATTTCCATAAATCTCATCCTTCATATCATTTAGTATCATAGCAGCACCTAAAAGACCTGACATATGCCCATCATGACCACATGCATGCATACAATTGGCAACCCTAGATTTATAATCTACATCTGCCTCTTCACTAATAGGCAGAGCATCCATATCAGCACGAAGAAGAACTGTCTTCCCAGGATGATTCCCTTTTATAAGGCCTACAACCCCAGTTTTTGCAATATTATCTTTATATTCAATCCCTAATCTTTTAAGCTCATTAGTAATAGTTTTTGCTGTCTTGAACTCCTCATAACCCATCTCTGGATACATATGAAACTGATGTCTCAAATTTACCATTTTACTATAATTATCATCACCTATTTTATTTATAATATCTGTATACATTTTTATCCCTCCTCGTTTATATACCGTATATACTTGTGTTTTATTTTTATGCACCAATATTCTATTTTAGTACACAGTTGGAATATTAATATTTATATACATAAAAATTTAACTTTACAGAATGCATTTTATTAAAACTATATATCCATATACTTACAAAATTTCCATATTATTTTGTATATGCTATTGCACACCAAACAATTGTTCGATATAATATATTCAGAACATATGTTTGGTTAATTTAGGGGGGATACCATTGAATACATATGAAGAAATCAATGAATTAGTTAAAATGTCTCAAAGAGGTGATAACGACTCACTTGAAAAACTACTAGATATGCTAAAACCACTTTTAATATCCAAATGTAAGCACTACTTTGGATATATAAATGAAGACCTATATCAAAATGGAGTTATAAAATCAATAGAACTTATAAGTAACTTTGACTTTAAGAAGAACACAAAATTTTTAGGGTATATGAAGTTTATGATAAGCTGCTTTTACTGGGATCAAAAAAAGGACGAGTTAAAATCAAAAGAAATAAGTATAGACTTTGATGATAATCAAAGTAAAGAAATTTATACTGAAGATTTCTCAAATATTGAGACTATAGAAGCTTTATCAATTTTAAATAATACAGAAATAAAGGTTGTAGAAAAAAATTTGATACAAGGTCATAGCCTTCTTGAAATAGCAAAAGAAATGAATATATCATATAGCTGGGTTAAAAGGGTCAAATCACAAGCCATTAAAAAACTGCAAAAGTATTACTCACTAAACTATTCTATATGAAATTAGCTTTCTTAACAAATTATCTACGAATCAAAATGTTATAAATTCCCATAGTATAAAAAGAAGGTTATTAAATATATTTAATAACCTTCTTTTTTTGATTTAATATGCAATTTCTAAGTTAAATATCATGAAGTATATTATATATAGCATGTCTAGGTAAATTATGTGTTATATCTCCTACAGTGAAGGATATAATTGGAGAAACTTCCGATTCAAACCACTGCAATATTTGTTGTATTTGTGGCTGTGTTAGTTCATCTTTTGGTACTATTAAAGAATTTCCATCAATAAAATTTATCTTTATTGACATAGATATACTTCCTTTCTAAGTAGTATTTCAATTTAATATATAGTATTCACTATATATCAAATTGTTCCCACAATGAATCTTATTGATTCCTACCTTTTATATTTTACCACAATAGTATTTTTTTCCAATGTATATAGTTTCATTTTTTAACAGAACTTACACTTAATTGCTTTATAATCAACTCTAATTATATATATGAAAAAAAAAGCTTATATATGCAACGAGTAGACGCATATATGTATCTTCATAACCTTATTCTATTTTTTATTTTTACTATTTGTATTATATACTCTATATACCCAAAGCTCACTATTCATCACCATTCCCTCTCTTTAAATTAGTTAAAAACAAAAAGCCCTATGCTTTTTATAGCACAAGACTTTATAACTCAAACTATTTAATACATAATGATATCTAAACTAATTTAACTTCTTGACCATCTGGGAATACAAGCTTCATCTTTAATTCATGTTTGATATTTCTATTCTGCTCTATGAAAATAACTAGCTGCTTTGGTATATAAATCACTGTTTCATCGTTATTCTCATAATTAAACAGAGACTTTAATATCTCATCCAATCTAACTCTCTGTTCTTTAGTTTTATCTATCACATGACCAAATTCCAACTGCACTTATTATTGTTGATATCTCCATTAATTCTTATTCATTCATTCTATTTATGTCATATAAAGCTTAATTTTTTCAAAAGAATATAAAAATGTCAAGCTATTTCAGCCTGGCAAATCACGTTATCTTAATTCTTTTAATTCCATTGCTAAACTATAAGGAATTATTTGATATTCTTCTCTTTCTTTATATGCTCTTTCCCCATGCATATAATCTATGATTTCTCTTGACCTATAATCTTTAAAAGTAGTTGCTACTTTTTCAAGAACATTAATCTCCTCTAACGAAAAATCTGAAACACAAACCTCTTTGTTAGGAATAATTTTATAGCTAATAGCATCATATATACTCTCTTCTACTAGCTTTACCATTGAAAGATAATTTACCTAAATACTGTCTGCCTTAGTTATTCTTATTAATTCTTGGGTAAACACTTGAGGTATTTTATTAGCTATTTTTTTAGCTATATTAGGATTTTTATCCTCAACCTTTATCTTCATAATTTCTGTATCCTTAACGGGAGATACAGTTATATTTTTTCTTAATTCTTCATATTCCATATTTAGCTCTAAATCATCTATTACCTTATCTAATACCGATCTTGATTTTGATATTTCTGCATATTCAACAACTAGTTTTTGGTTTAAAATAACATCTTGATAATTTATAACATTACCTTCTTGATTTTTAGCTTTATTTACCATAAGAATTTTACTAGTTTCATACACAGGATCTAATACAAAAAGCTTACTATAGCACTTGTAACAGTAGCTATTACCCAAAAGCTCTTCTTTATAATATCAAAATACTCCTTAGTTCTATAGTTTCTTCCATTATATTTTTTATAATTCTTTTTAGTTTACTTTGCTTATATTTTATAGGTTGTTTAATTATTATCTCTTGATTTAATATTAGTTTTTGAGGATTTTCATAAAATATTTCTTTAGATTTTTCTTTTCCTATTTTATCTTTAATATATTCATATGCTTTGTTCAAAATAGGATTTCTGGAATTTGAGGAATGGGCATCAGTTGCCACAAAATAAACCATATTATTTCTAATAAGTATATCGCATATATTTTGAATTTGTTTACCAGATTTCCCAGTTATACTACTTACATTAATTTGAATTAATGCCCCAGCATTTATATATTCATATATATTATTAATATCGTTCACTATCTTTTCGTATCTCTCTACATGAGCAAGTATCGGCATATAATTTCTAATCTTAAATTCGTATATTATATCTTCTATATTATTAGGAAAATTGGACGGACTAAATTCTATAAGAATATATTTAGATTTATTTAAAGAGTAAAAATCTAATTCATCTATTCTATTCATTAATTCATTAGTATAGTAAAGTTCATTTCCAATTAAAATTTCTAGATCTATTCCTTCTTCTTTTAATATCTTGTTAAAATCATCAATCTTTTTCTCAATCTATTTTCCAACTATAGAGTTTGAATCTAAGTGATAGTGCGATGTATTTATTATTTTTTTTATCCCATCATTTGATGCTATTTTTGCCATTTGTACAGATTGCTCAATAGACTTTGAACCATCATCTAAACCCGAAACAATATGGCAATGTATATCTATTATATATTCTCCCTTCCTTTCATGGATTATTATCTAAAGTTTCACTTCATACTTTCTATTAATTTTTTAAACTGCGGTATATAATCATTTACTTAATTAATTCTCATATGCTATATTTTATCAAACTTTATTGTTTATTACTAACAAAATTCGTTTACTCGCTAACGTTCTTACAGCCCTCGTTGTTTAAAAATAGTTTCACGTACAGCCTTTGCATTAATGTTCTAATAGCATAAAAATAATATAGTTTTATGTAAAATAAATAATTATTTCCTCGGAAATACTATAAGATTTCTTTAATTTTTCTCAAAAACAGTCTCAAGTGTAGCTTTTTCAATCATTTATTCACAAAGCAAAAAATTATATAGTTTTCTATAGAGTAAAAAAATAAATAAAGGTTATTAAAATGTTAGGACATGATTTAGATGTTTTTGTATAAAACTTGTATTACAGCGCTTGAATATCCGTTAAGAAAGTTCGTTGTCTGACCGTCAGAGAGTTTAGAACTTTTAGGATATTCAATAAGATGTAATACTTAGTTTTATTAAAACATTAACACATGACCGTTATTTTAATAACCTTTATTTTGATCTTAAGTGCATATATACATAATATATAGTTTTATTAAAATATTGATTAAGTAGCGGTATTTCAGTACTCCTTATTTTTCGCTTAAACACCATACCAAAATAGCATCTAATTGAAATATATTATATTTTCTCTATAATCTCTTTGTAAATCCCTCTCAAGAAACTCTAAGAATCTAACAAGCATAGCAGATGCTTCTGATCTTGACATAATCTTATTTGGATTTATTTTATTAAACTTATCTCCTTGAATAAGGCCAATCTCTTTTGCCATGTATATACTATCCTTTGCCCAATAAGGTATTTCTCTATCATCAGAAAAACTAGTATAATACCCAGGTGTTGGTGCCTTATTTTCAAATCCTAAAGCTCTTACCATTATAGTTATGGCTTGTGCTCTAGTTAAGTTTCTATTTGGATTGAACTTATTATTCTCACCATGTATTATTCCTTTATCATATCCACTTTTTACATACTTATAATCATCATCTTTAGTATCTAAATCCTGAAATACTGGCTCTTCTTTAGGAGCCCTTCTAGATCTTCTCTTAGGTTCTTCTATATAAGATCTTATATCACAAGACTTTATTACAGCCTTTGTAAATTCCATTCTATTCATAGGTAAATCAGGAGAGAAAAATTCACCATTTTCATCAAATACATCAAGAGAATATAATTTTTCTATATAACTTTGAGCCCAATGTCCACCCAAATCTCTAAACTTCGGAACTATAAGTCTTTCAACTTTAGGAACCATACTTTTATTCATCTTTATGCTTCCTTTGTTTCTTTTATCATCATCAACTTTTCCATTATCTATTTTTGGAAGATCATACTCATACCTTGATACCATCTGTTGATTAGTAACCCTCATATGACCTCCATTAAAGCTTGAAAAATTAGCTTCATTTTCAGCGTACTTTAAAACCTTAGTTGTACTATCTGATACAGACGCTTTAACATGAGCCTGCCAAGATCCATCTGAATCATCTGGCTTTATATTTCTTATAGAGTAATTTATAATCTGAGTTTCACTATTTCCCCAAAAGTTTTTATATCCTACATCTTGTCCAGAAATATCTACTATAACCTCACCCTGATCCTTATTAACCTTATAATACTTTCTTCCCTGCATATTACCATTATAAAAATCAGATGCTGGTCTATTATCTATAACATTAGACTTTGAAAACTGAAAATCCTCAAGCTCATACTTATCAGAAGCTATTTCAATCTTCTCACTGTATTTTGATATAGAACTTTGAGCTATAGTCTGTCCCTTATCATCTCTCTTATCAAGAAGAGTGTTAACCGTAATCTTTCTATCAAGCTTAGCATTCTTATCCTTATTCTCAAGCTTAAAAGAATAACTTATACTCTCTTCAGTATCCTTAGCTCTCTCCGAAACCTTTATCTCACCCTTTAATCTAACAGGCTCTCCACTTACAAACACAATTTCTTCATACTCATATTCATTATTTATACCACCTGAAAACTCAGGAGGAGCAGCCCAAATATTAATGGGACTAAACACCATGCTCATAACAAATAAAAATGTCAAAATCCTTCTCATCTTTCCTCCTCCTCTCAATCTATCTTCTCTATTAACCTCATAAATTTTCAATTTCGTTGATTAAACACCATCCCAGAAATTTAGGATTTATATTAAATTAGAGCTAGTTTCAAATATATCATTTCCTCCTTATATGTTTTTAATAAGGAAACTATAATTTGCCTTTACGAGAATTTAATATAAATTTTAAATTTCGTTAATTTATCTTAGCTAGAATTCAAAAATATTTATATAAAAATGTTAACGCTGCATTCAGATGTTTTGATTTAAGAAACTTAGTCTTTATCGTTGAAAAATCCGTTAATAAGTTTCGTTGTCTGAGCAAAGTGAGTTTAGAAACTTTAGGATTATTCATAAGATAAAGGCTTAGTTTCTTTCAAAACATCTTTGCATTAGTGGTATTTTTATATGAATATTTTTGCTACTCTAAGTATAAAAAGCTACTTAACTATAAGAACCTTAGAGTATATATCATCCCTAACCATATAAATTCTATCTCCAACTTGTATATCCTCATAACTTATACGTTTTCCATCTTTAATAATTACACACTTATCTATACTTACATTTATAGATACCTTCTTTAACATCCAAGATTCTTTTCTCTTGCTCCAATCTTTTGCATCTTGAATCTTTATAGACCATCCTATCTTAGCATTATTTTCAAGTGACTCAACCATACCTATAGTGGTTCTTTGTCCAGATAAAGAATCCATCTTATTTTTTACATAAATAGAACTTATTCTGTCTCCATCAGTATATATATATCCATAATATTTTTTATGATCTGCATCTAGTGATGAGAATTCATCTATTGTAAGTTGCTTATTATTTATTAAATCATATATATACGTATCTTCATCATAATATAAATCTTTTTCAGAATCAAACGATTCCCATTCATTTTCATTAAGAACATTAAAATCTTCTATTTTTACTGAATAAGTATCTATCTCATCAAGCTTTGATGTATATATATAATTTTGACCAATACTTGAATTATTGATATCTTCATTGTATATATACACTACATCTGCTGATAAGGAATTATTTCTTCCCTCGGCTACTATGAATGCATCTGATTTTGAATTTATAGAGTATTTATCTACAAGTCTTGAATTCTTTATTATTATAGTTCCATCATTAAGAGATATATTTTTCTTATTTGCAAGCTCAAATTTATCACTATAAAAATTTATATCCTCTATTTTATCTGAAAAATTGTATTCATAAGAATCCTTTACAACCATTCTCTCTACTTTTTCTGATCCAAAAAAGTCTTTTACTACTAAATAAACTGTTTTTCCTGCGTAATATTTTAAATCACTATATTCTATCTTGGATCCATTTGAGTACACAGGAACTTCATTATTATAAGGTATAGTAGTATAATTGTTTGCTTTTTCCCACTTACCATTCTTTAAAGTTTTTACATTAAAGAGTGTTACATTTTCCGATACATCATCAGATGATTTCATTACAGCCCTATATAAGCTCTTTATGCTAGTATATTTGTCGTTTATCTCAATCTTATTTACTGTATTTGAATCTATTTTATCAAACAAGAATCTGACCTTATCTCCTACATACAAAGTATTTAAAGATGTAATTTGTCCATTCTTAGTTACTTGTGTTGCTGGTGTTGTATAGAATATTTCTTCATCTTTAGTTACATACTCTAAAGTTATTTGATTTCTATCTATTTTTTTAATAGTTCCATTTCTAACCTTAGATCCTTTAGCTATATATCCTGTATTTTGAGTTGAATAACTCTCTATATAATCTATCTTTTTGCCTCTAAGAGTAGCATAAATTTCCATTCCAGGTTTGAAATCTATAAGAGTTGCATCTCTATTATCTATTATATATACTACATCATCTGTAAAGTTCAATGTATGAAGAGTACCATCGTACTCTTCAATTTGAACTGTTCCATCTAATACATCCTTTATATAACCCTCTATATACTTATCTATATATGGAGAGAATTGATCTGCATGAATCAATGTACAAAAACTCAATACAAATATAATTGTTAAAGATAATATTTTTCTCATAAGCTACCTCCTACTACCTATAATTGAATATCTTCCAAGTCTATTTACTGGAGAGTTAATAGAAGTAGAATAATTGTCCATTCTCTGCTTTACATAAACCCATTCGTTTTTGTATTCATCATATCTTCTAAGCGAAATATTTCTCATTCTTCTAAGATCTGCTTTTGCCCAGTCAAAGTCAAGAGATATTTCCATATTATTTTTTAGATAATCTATACTTGTATTATCTGCTCCAATGAATACATCAGCCTTTAGTTCATACTCATTAGATAAAGAAGCTACATCATTCTTTTTATTAATTCCTATTTTTAATTTAACACCTGCTTTATCCTTGTCTTTAGCTTCATAAAGCTTTGATACATTAAATGCTGTAGGATTAAATTTTATATACATATCATTTAAAGTTACTTTTACATCCTTTGCTAAATAACTCGTAGCAACCCTTGCTGGTATACTTATAACAACATCCTTAGCTCCTGCATACTGTCCTTTTGTAAGGTCTATAACAGTTTCTTTCTCATCATAATCATCTGTTCCAATAAGTATATTTACAGTATCACCAGATCTATTTATAACTGTTTTTTCATTTATTTCTCCATCTTTATCTTCATATCCTGATCCTGATTTAGTTGTAACTTCATTACTTTTTGCTGAGCCTTTTGATAATCCAAATTCTCCTATAGCCTTTATTATGAACCTATAGTCTGTCTTTGATTTTACATCTCTATATATGAATGTAGTTAAATTAGTAGTTCCAACAATATACATTTCCTTATCATCTTCTACTGCATATATCTCATAAGACGTAGCACCCTTTACTTCATTCCAATCTATTTTTATATACTTATCGTATATAAGCTCTGCCTTTACACCTGTTGGTGCATCTATTTGATCTATTACATAAACCACATCATATATATTACTTCCAGCCTTATCTGGGTTGATCACAATAACACCCTTAGCTCCTAGTTTTCCAGCTGGAGTTGTAACCTTTAAATTTTGAGCATCTATAAATGTGGCACTACCTTCAGTTCCAGATACTAAGACATATGATTTTTTATCTATAGTTATTGTATCCTTATCAGAAGCTGTAGCCTCTTTAAGTACAGGGTTGAATACAACTTTTGCTCCACTCATAAAATCATTACCCTTTATCTGTATCTCTTGTCCTCCATCCACATATATAGTGGATATGTTTATAGAATTATCCTTTGCATCTACTATTTGAGTTATCTTAGGATCACTCAAGTAAGTAAATTGTACTGAATTTGAAATTTGTCCATCTGGATTTTCTATCTTAACATCAACAGTCTTTGGATCACTCTTTGGTGTTGTAACCTCTATAGTTCTATAATCTATAAATCTAACATGCTCATCTGGAACTCTTATTTCTCCAAAGTATACAGCTATTCTTTTGTCTCCATATCCATTCATAGTCTCTCTAAAATCAAGACCTTTTATAGTTACCGGTTCTCCTCCTTTTGATAAGCCTCTGTCTGGATCTATTGAAGTTATCTGTGGATTAGTTTCTCCTTTTGTAAACATTATATATATAGGAGGATTTAGGGAATCAGAGCTTGCAAATGCTCCATCCTCATTTTGAACCACTACCTTGTGAAGTTTTCCTACTTCCTTCTCATCTACAGCATCTATCTTAAATGTAAGCTTATTAGGAAGAGTTGGAGTAATATTTGCATAATCAATTTCCTTTATATTACCTATAGATATTTTTGCATTTTCTCTAAAATCAGATCCTATTACACTTATTATACTTCCACCTTTATAGTTAACCTTAACTACCTTAACATCTTTCCCATCTATATTATCTGCTACAGAAGGTTGACCATCTCTAGTTACCTCAGTAATACTCGGAAAACTATCTGGATTTTTATATTCAAAATCTCCACTTGCCTCACCCTTATCTGGATTTATTATAGTTATAGGAACTTTTCCTATTGTATAATAAGAAGGCGTTTTAACTTCTACTTGTCCACTATTCAAAAGATTAGTCTCTGGAGAATATCCTCTATCAACTATAATTCTTCTAGCATATGTGTCTATCTTTATTTTAACAACCTCGTAACCTGTATACTGCTCATCTCCTGAATCATCTTTATACACTAACAAGTCTTTAATTGATAAGTATAGTTCTTCATCATTATAATTTGTTATTTGAGCTGTATATTCCTTGTTTCCTATCTTAGCTTTTAAATTTATCTTTTTATCATTTGTGTCAGATGAATCATATTCTACTTCGAGATTTCCAACCTTAGTATTTCCTTTAGTACCAATTATTGTACCTGCATTCAAGCTTCCAGCAGTTATAGATGAATTTGAGATATTAAGATCCTTTATATCTCCAAATCTAACTACAGGCATTTCTCTTTCTTCAGCTTGTGATGCATCCAATTGTTTAAGTACCTTTATTTTAGAGCTGCTAAAATCAGTTCCATGTATCTCTATATTGTCTCCACCTATCTTCTTACCAATATCAGGTACTACTTTAGTTATTGTAGGAGATGATGATTTATAAGTGAAACTGACCTTATTAGATGTTCCAAAATCATTATTAAGTACATATACATCTACATTCCCCTGTTCTCCAACAGGAACCTCTACAGATATATATCCGTCAGAAAAATCTACTATTTTAGCTGACTTTTTTCCAAAATATATTTTAGGAAGTATATTTTTATAATCCTTAGATTTTTTTTCATCATCAGAAACATTAGGATCTTTTATTAAATTCTCGTAATCAGCTTTTAATGCATCATACTCAGACTTATTCTCAAGATTGTCCCACTTATTATTATTGTTAAGATCTTGATATTTTTCTCCAGAATCATATTTAGCATTTCCATTAGCATCTTCATATGGCTCAAAATATCTAAAATCCGTTCCCCATATTTGAACTTTATCTCCACCAGCTGCACTAGCTGTATTTGGAAGTATCTTAGTTATTTGAGGATTACTTGTAGGAATAACATAAGTAAATCCATCTTCCTTTGAATAGTTACCTCCATCTGAATTAGTAACTACAACTGGTACAGTTTTTCTATCTCCTTCTATTTCATCTTTAAGGTTTCCTGGATATTTAGGTATTACAATAGTTATTTTATTTTTATCTGTACTTATTATGATATCTTTAGGATCTATTTCTACTCCACCTATAAACACTCTAGATTTTATATCTCCATTTGATTCAAAATCACTTCCATATATATCAGATGTATAACCACCTTCAGTTGATCCTCTATCTGGTTCTAATCTAGTTATAGTAGGATTTTTCTTAGGAGTTTTAAAGTAGTAAAAACCTTGAGTACTTGTTCTTTTATCATATTGAGTATCTGGATTTTGAACTGTAACATCATACCATCTCTCAACATCTAGAATAGGAATTCTAAAATATATCTCATTTTTATTAATAACTTTTACTCTATGTCCTGTTATAACATTGTTTTCTATAACGTATGGCGTTTTTAAGTATAAATCTTTTGTGTTTAAATTATTTTTAGTTTCTGTTAATTTTATTTTATCTGTATAAACATCTATCTCAAATTCTGTTCCAGACTCTGATGTTGCCTTAAATTTGTCACCAGATATATGTTCTATAATCTTATAGTTTTCATCCTTTCCATTTGATAGCTTTATATCTCCTCTAGTATCTACATCAAATGTATAAAAAGAATTTCCTGTAGTAGTTATATTATCATTTTCTGATAATATAATAGATTGATAATAATCTCTAATATAAGGTTTATTATTGTCCTCATATATCAATTTATTATCACCCAGTGATGTATACGACTTTAGTGATATTTTATTAGATTCTTTATTATAGCTATTTATATCTTTATCTCCAAGAAGTATTCTAGTTCCAATAAGCTTGAAGATATTTGCGCCACTTATATCTGTTGTAGAAGGTTGAGGCTTTAAGAAATTGTCTCCCTTTAAAACAACTAATGTATTATTACTTCCTTTATTAGGAGAAAAAGAAGTTATTTTAGGATCTGTATAAGTTGTAACATATATAAATTCAGATATATCAACTGCACCACTAGGATTCATAACTTGAAGCTGAGTACTTCCCTCTCTTCCTGGAGGAGCTTTAAAAGTTATTTTTCTTCCATCCCCATCACGGTTAATTCCGCTAACTTCTTTACCATCTATAAATACCTTAACTCCTCTATCAAAGTTATTTCCTTCTATTACTACATCTTCTCCTCCACTTACAGTTACTATATTTGGACTAATTGTAGTAATAATAGGATTATCTACTGCATCTACAAACTCTACAGCATCAGGTTTTGTTGCAGATAAACCCTCTGTTTCTTGATTCTTTACTGGATTTATAACCTTTACAAATGTTTTTCCTATGTTAGTTACATATGATCCTTTAGGTATTTTAACTATCATCCTAGTACCTATTTCATTTCCCTTACTTCCATCTAGCTCTTTTCCATACTTATCAAATATTTTAAGATATAGATTTGGATTAGAATCTGCCCCAGTAATATTCTTATTAAGCCTTACATCACTTCCAATTTCAATTACTGGATATCTTACAACCTCTGTTCCATCATCTTTTGTGTACTTGTGAATTAAGAATTTATCTCCTTGTATTGAAACCATCATATCTTCTTCTAAATTATATTTTATTGGT
This sequence comes from Tepidibacter sp., assembly GCF_025210165.1. GTDB lineage: Bacteria > Bacillota > Clostridia > Peptostreptococcales > Peptostreptococcaceae > Tepidibacter_A. The sequence continues at coordinate 13,038 of NZ_JAOASI010000018.1, read as the reverse complement.
GATTCTTTATCCACTTGTATCTTATCTGGTGTTATAGAATTTACCTCAGGAGTCATTGTACTTGCTATAAATGTATACGACTGAAGAAGCTCAGCTCTATCTTTTATAACAACAGGATCTTTTCCTGCTATATTTATAGTTGTGATTGTCTCTATAACAACATCCTTAATTGGATTATCTGCAGCATCAGTAATATGTGCTGTATCTACACTTATTTTATCAATTGCATCAGTAAAGCTATACTCATATTCTGAAACCCCTGTTTTTTTAGCAAAAGTTGCTATTCCCCCTACAATTACCTTTACCTTTCTAGTTATAGAAGTAACTACTTCTCCCTTGTAAGTTCCTCCTTGATATACTCCACTATCATTTTTTCCATAATCTATATCTAATTCTTGATCTGCTGCAACATGTGATTGAACCTTTATTTTATCAGAATTTAATATTAACTCTGGTATATTAAGAGTTCCAAAGAATACCCCTGATATTTCAACTTTTGATCCAGTATCTGGTCCTGAATCTGGAGATATAGATACTATCTTCATTTTTTGCTTAGCATCTATTATCGTAAATTTTTCTGGAAGAACATAACTTTTAGTTATATAGTCCTCTGGATCTTTATCAGCATCTATTTTGTTAGTTATTACAACATAATATTCTCCATTTTCTATTATATTTTTCTTATAATTAGGTAAATGTATTTTTAGTAAGTTCTTTCCATCAACATCAGCTTTATAGTTAGTATCAACGCCCTTTTTATCATTTGTGAACTTATCACTCTTATCTTTAAGGAAAAACACATCACAATCATCAAGTCCAGAATCAGCAGTAAATATAACTTCATCACCTTTTCTTGATGTAGTACCTGCCTCTCCTCTATTTGGGTTCATAGTCAAATTAGTTGTGTTTATCTCTTCTATAAGCCTAAATTGCTTTGAATAAGTATTTCTAATAGTCACTTTTATTTTGTTTTTACCAAGATTAGGAGATGATGACTCTGTAATCTTTAGTGAATTATTATTATTAAAATTTATATATGCATCCTCTTCCTTAGTTATAACTATATTTTTATTACCTAAAGTACCAGTTAAAGGATTAGTTATCAATTTATTAGAAGTCTTAGATGCTACTGGAAAATTAACAAGTCCACCTGACTCATCATCATTTTTATAATATGCTTTATATCCTGAAGTACCTACTTTATCTAAATTAGATCCAGTAATAGTAAGTGTATCAGTACCAGTCTTTACATTTCTTTTATCTATACCCGTAATAGAAGGTATTTCACTTTGGTCAATAGGTATAACTATACTCCCAACTCTTATATCTCTTCCAAGCTTATCTCCCGGAACTATAAATTGAAGTACAGATTCTGAATGTGGGCTTGGATTTGTAAATTCTTGATATCCAAAATCAGTATTAGTCCCAACCGTTACATCCTTTAAGTAATTACCAGTTATTAAAAGCTTCGTTTGTTTAACTTCATACCCTCCATCCTCATAAATCTTAGTAATCTCTATACTATCTACATAATATTTATCTGGATCATATGCGTATATACTCATATCATCCCACGGCATCATTCCAAACACCATCATAAATACAAGAATAAAAGATGTAACCCTTTTAATCCAATTAATTCTTTTCATGCTCCCCCTCCTAATCTACAACTACAAATATTCCTTGTCTACTTGATTTAATATATACATTTTTATCTGCTCTATCAATACTAAATGGAACACTGTACCAATTTCTCATTTCTTCATCATATCTTAAAACCTTCGTATCCTCACCTGCATACTCATATGGGATTTTAATATTTATATTATCAAAGGTGAAATTATCTCCAGTAACCTGTATAAAGTCAGATACTATATGAGCTGATCTTAACTTATTCTTTATACTATCTATAACTAATGGTTCAACCCTTCCAAGAGACACAACAAAATCTTTATCTCTATCATAATCCACAGGTCTTAGATTATATATATCTATATCTGCATACTTTGACTTTGTATTAAGATTTGAATATAAACTACTTTTGCTTCCCTCGTACTTTATTTTTCTAACTAAAGTATCTTCTCCCATAATCTCATCTAAGTCTAATTCCAAGCTACTTTTATTTTTATAAGAGGAACTAAGTATTAAAGTATCCTCACTTACCTTCATATCTTGTTCAACCTTTCCCTTAGAATCATCTTTGATTATTTTCTTATTTTCAGCTGGAGCAAAATCTCCTTTTTTAATAACGCTTAATGTGTCAAATTCCACAGTAATTTTATGATTTTCATCATTTTCAACTATTATCTTATAAGTTCCAGGCTCTAATCTATCACTTTTATCCGGGAGATACACCTTAATTATTTTACCATCTACAACTACTTTTTCAGCATATTCAGTATGTCCAAATTCATTTTCAAAATATACCCTAACTCCATTTGAATAAATCATTCCGCCTTCTAATATTATAGGTTCATCTTCATCATAATCCTCTCCTATAGTTGCATCTACAAGTCTTGATACTGTAGGTATTGGAGTTGTTGTAAATGAAAATGACTTTGCTTCATTTAAAAGTTTTTGAGAATTGCCATCTATAGCTCCATTTTCTACTACATTTTCTGGAACATACCAATTGTATTTAGTATTTGAACTAAGCTTACCTTTTATAGGTATATACATATAGGTCTTTTTAGAAGAGCTATATGTATCTTTATCTAGAATAAGCTCTTTAGTATCATCTATAAGATTTTCACTCGACCCTTCAGAATAAAGAGTAAATCCACTAGGGGTTTTATTATCATTATAAAGCTGAATACTCTTATCTAAATCATCAAATACAACTGTTAAATAATAGGTTCCATCTGATTTTTTATGTAGCTTATTTTCATCAAATCTATTTGATAAAGTACTAATAGGATAAGTAGATGATATACTTGGTCTATCCTTTAGAGTCTGGAATTTAAAGGTTATATCTTTATTGTACTTATATAAATTCCCAGATAAATCTGTTCTCCCCTTTAGTATAATAGCTCCAGCTCCTATTTTAACTGTATACTCCTCCCCTTTTGAAAGAGGTTCTTTTGCTGTATCCATATACAGCTTATCCATATCTATTTTTAATGAATCTATTACTAAAGATCCAGTAGATTTATAAGCATAAACGTAATCTTGAATATTAGTATGTATACTTCCACTCCTAGATATAAGACTTACCTTTGTTTTATCTATATTGATATCTATCTCTTCTTTGAACTTTATACTTATATTTTGATGTTGTCCTATTCTTGTTGCATTATCACTAGGGTCTGTACTATCTACTATATATTCCTTATTATCTGTATTAAAGCTTATTATTTTTTCTTCATTATATATAGCATTTCCATTATTAAGGTATACAGTATTTGGCTTTAATGTAACTGTATATTTTGAAAGTTCCTTAAAATCTCCATTATCCGTTCTCTCAACTATAAGCTTTTTATTATCATTAGAATCTATTTTCACTGTATAGTTTGATATATTATCTGATACATATGAAGGATCTTTCAGATTATCTATTAAAGAAGATGTTATTGTTATATAATTTTGCTTATTATTTATTGCATCAGGTTTTAACACAATATCATCTATAAAAGTATAGGTTATAGTTCCTCCTGTGTAATCAGCATTAGTTATAATACCACTTTGACTTGTAGTATTCTTTGTAACAAAAATATAATTTGCTTCTAAGCTTGCAACATTTGAACTATCCTTAAATAATCCCGCATCAATATGTACCTTATATACAGAACTATGTTTTAGTGTTTTTGCTGAATCCTTTAAAGATACTCTAATTTTATGCTCTGCTGGATATAAAACAAAATTATAGCTACTTTTTTCCGAAACTCCATTTACTAATATATCCATATTAGTGTTTATATCCTTTGATCCATCCTTAGTATAACTAGATCCATATATTACATCTATATAGTTGGTATTATACTCTACCTCTACTTGATTTTTGGTTATACTTCCTTTACTAGTTATAAGACTAAGAGTATCTTCTATTCCTACTGCATTTGATATATCTATAGGAATTAAAGTTAATATCATTGCAAATATTAGTATTAAGCTTATTCTTTTCCTCATTTTATCTCCCCCCCTATAAGTCTACATTATACACTATATGTCGGCATCTAGTGTGAACTTTTATAGTACAAATTCAAAACAAGTCCTATTGAAAATATTTCTATTATGATATTAGCATAAAACAAAAATCTTTATTTGGAAGTTCTAAATTTATATTTTCTTTGTGAGTTATCAAAACTATATATAAAAATACCGTGAATACAACAATATTTTGAATATAACTAAGATTTTCTCTTATTAATAACCCTAAAATTTACGAACTCCCTACGCTCAGACACGCAAATTTCTTAACGGATTATTAAACGATAAAACCTAAGTTATATTAGTCAAAATATCTAAAAGCATTCACTAACATTTTTATATACAGTTTTTTAATATCAATATCTATAAAGTAAAATAGCTCTTACCTCATAATTAATAACTAAACTTACAAAATGAAGGGGATTAAAATATTAGAGAATGATTTAAATATTTTTGTATAGAACTAAATTCATCGTTTGAATATCCGTTAAGAAAGTTCGTTGTTTGACCGCTAGGGAGTTTAGAACTTTTAGGATATTCAATAAGATATAATTTTTAGTTCTATTAAAAATATTTAATACATGAGCGGTATTTTGATTCCCTTCATTTTGGATTAAGCACATAATCCTTGAAAAGCAAAAAATACCCAGACTTCATTTAATGAAATCTAGGTATCTACTTTATATTAATAATATTTTATTGACCTATTACAAATCTCTTTTTCTCAAATACTTCTTTATCTATACTTACATAAACCTTATCATTCTTTCTAAGATGCTTCATATCTTTATCTGCTTTAACCTTTATAGATCCTTCATTTAATAAATACTCTAAAATAGTCTTTATATCTGCATGCTTAACATCAGTCATATTATGAATATGATCAAGTGTTGTAAGTATATTTCCATTACTGTTTATAATAAGGGTTAATACTTGATTTAAATCATCTTGATGTTTTACTTCGAATTTTATATTCTTAAGAATTTGTTTTTCTTCATCATCAATATTTAGTACATCTTCTGGTTTTGGAACTGGTTTTGTATACTCGTAATACATAGTATCTTCTTCATCTTTTTTAAGTTCTACTAGTTTATATTTTAATAAAAGATCTAAATCATCTTGTCTTGTTTTTGGATACTCAAGACCTATTTTTTTTAAAATATTCTTCTTATCTTCTACAACCTGAGGATGTTCTTCTCCTCCTTCAAGCTTTGTATTTAATATATTCTGAGTAGCTTCAAGACCTTTTAATTCCTGAGAAGCAGTAGCACCCACAACTAAGTAAGTCTTGTAAGTTGAAAGAGGCATATATCTAAACCACATATACTCTTGAAGCTCTTCTGGTACTTGTACTCTTACTCTATTCTCCACATTAAATCCTCCTTTTCCTGCGAAACTTAACCTATAATAAATATCTCTCTACAAAGAATATCTTCATTTTCTATAAGTCTAAATTCGTATCTACCTTCTTGCATTAACTCTGATTTAAACGATATAGATACTTTAGCATTTTCATCAAGCTTTATAGGAATACTTGAAAGTATTTTATTATTTTCTATACTTATTAACTCTCCTATGACTTCTTTTTTGTCTTTCTTAATAGATTTTAAATTTAAAGTGAATACACCTTGTTCTTTCGTATATTTATCAGCTACTATAAATGGTATTATTATTTTTTCATTATCTTTATAAAGACTTACTTCATAATATCCATTTTTCCATAAATCATTAGAACTTCTAATTTTAATTTTCACCTTATTATCTTCACCAGGAATTTCAAATTTCATCTTAGTTTTTTCGTTTTTATTATATACAAGTTCGCCTTTTATATTCTCTTCATAACAATCTATACCTGTATCTATAAATAGTTCTTTTTGATTCTCAAAAAATATTATATTCTTAAGATTATGAGCTTCTAATTCTCTAGATGGCTTATCTACTATAAAATCTATATGTTTAACCTCTTGCTTTGAGACAAATATTTTTATTTGATACCATCCCATATTCCAGTTCTTATCTTTAGGTTTTTCAAAATCAGTGACATATATACCTTTTATTTTTACATCCTTATCATACTCTTCTAATTTTTCTTCATATCCATTGTCCATATAATAAAGACTTACAGTTGCAGCAACTTCTTCTGTAGCATTTATATCTACATTAAGCTTTATGTTAGGAATATTAGATGGGATTTTTGATAAAAACCATCTGCTAATTCTATATTTATCTTCTAATTCCTCTACTCTTTTCATTCTCTGTTCTTCATTAAGCTCATGCTCTCTTTTAATTTTTTTAACCTCATCTAATTCTTCATTTATATTAGCTATTATAAATAAAGATTCTATAGAGTTCTCTTTTATTTCTTCTAGCATATTTGAAAACATATCGTAAGCTTCTTTATTGAATATTCTAACAGGATTTTGACCACCTATATGTTGGAATATTATTCCTTGTCTTATTTGATCCACAACATCTAAATGATCTGTCCACTTATCATCTATATTCTTCATTAAAGTCACTCTTTCCAAGTATCTAAGCTGTTCTTTACCAGTTATCTCTACCTTTTCTTTATATGACTCAATAGCTTTATCGTATGCTTTTTTCTTTATATCATCTTTATCTAAATTTTCAATCTCTCTACTTTCCATTTTAGTGAAATCTATATAATTATTGAATTTAAATGTTTTATTCAAATAATTTTGTACAGAATCTAAATCCCATTCTTCAGGATATTCACTATTAGATGTATAACTATCTATATTTTTATCTATAGTATCCTTTAAAATACCGTAGATAAATTCACTCATATCTTCTCCATTTAATATCTTGTTTCTTTCATTATATATAGTCTCTCTTTGCTTATTTAATATTTGATCAAATTCAAGAGTATTCTTTCTAACATTATAATTAGTATTTTCTACGGTCTTTTGTATTCCATCTATAGCTTGAGATACCAGCTTATCCTGTATAAAATCATCTGAACCTAAATTCATCTTATCTACTACCTTTACAATTCTATCTAATGCCTCTTTCCCTACCTTAGAAAATAAAGAATCTTCAAGCGATATAAAGAATTGACTCTCACCCGGATCTCCCTGACGACCAGAACGCCCTCTTAACTGATTATCTATTCTTCTTGAATCATGCCTTTCTGTACCTATTACATAAAGACCTCCAAGTTCACTAACTTTATCTCCAAGCTTTATATCAGTTCCACGTCCTGCCATATTAGTTGCTATAGTTACAGCTTCTCTTTGGCCAGCATTTGATATAATTTCAGCTTCATCCTTGTTCTGCTTTGCATTTAAAATTTTGTGCTTTATGTTATTTTTAGTTAACATTCTACTTAATACTTCTGATTCATCTATATATATAGTTCCTATTAATATAGGTTGTCCTTTTTTATGTCTTTTCTGAACTTCATTTATTAATGCTTTAAATTTAGCTTCTTTTGTTTTAAATAATAAATCACCTTTATCTATTCTTTTTACTTCTTTATTCGTAGGTATACATATAACATCCACATTATATATACTTTTAAATTCTTGTTTTTGACTATATGCAGTACCAGTCATACCAGCTATTTTATTAAATAATTTAAAATAGTTTTGATATGTAATCATAGCTTGAGTTTTTGTTTCCTTCTTTATTTCTACATTTTCTTTAGCTTCAAGTGCTTGATGAAGACCTTTTCCAAATCTTCTTCCCGGAAGTGCTCTTCCTGTAAACTTATCTATTATCATTACTTCATTGCCCTCAACTAAATAGTCCTTATCCTTAGTAAATACATAATTAGCTTGAAGAGACTGTCTTATATGATGGTATAACTCCGTATTCTTTATATCAGCTATGTTATCTATACCAAATATTCTCTCACTCTTTTGTATTCCTATTTGAGTTAGATTAGCTACTTTCTTTTCATTATCTATTTCATAATCTTTATTTTGAAGAGATTTTATAAATTTATCTACTGTAATATAATATTGAGATGGTCTTGCGGCATCTCCTGTTATTATAAGTGGAGTTCTAGCATCATCTATAAGTATTGAATCAACTTCATCTATTATCGCAAAATTTCTTCTTGTTTGAACTACATTTTGTTTAACAGTAACCATATTATCTTTTAAATAATCAAACCCAAACTCAGAATTAGTACCATACACTATATCACAGTTATATACTTCCTTTTTATGGTATACATTTAATTCTCTATTAGTAAGTCCAACTGTTAATCCTAAGAACTCATACAATTTTCCCATTTCCTGCTTATCTCTTAAGGCAAGATATTCATTAGCAGTTATCACAAATACTCCTTCACCTGTTAATGCATTCAAATAAGTAGGCAGTGTAACTACAAGAGTTTTACCTTCACCTGTTTTCATCTGAGCAATATTACCTTCATGAAGACATATTCCACCCATTAATTGTACTTTATAATGTTTCATATTAAACACTCTAAAAGATGCTTCTCTAACCACTGCAAAAGCTTCTTCTAATATATCATCTGAATTTTGACCATTCTTTAGTCTATTTTTGAATTCCTCAGTTTTCTTTTTTAATTCTTCATCAGTTAAAGTTTTAAATTTTTCTTCAAATGCAAGTATATTATCTGCTCTTTTTTCTAGTTGCTTTATTTTTTTATCATGAGGATTTATTATCCCCTCAAAAAAATTCACCATAACATTCCTCCTATATAAAGTGAAACTTAATGTTAAACTAATCCAGAAGCTGTTAAGTTCTTATCTTCAGTCTTAGAACTTTTAGTTTTCGGATAAAGTGAAACTTATTATATATGTATATAGTTTTCCATAGATATCATTATTATTAGAATTAAAGAAGTTTATTATACTTTTTTTTATTATATTCATCTTTAACTTGTGGATAACTATAATTTTAATGCTCAAAGAAAAAACTCAGAGGATTAAATCCTCCGAGTTTTTGTTTTATCATTTATAATATTTATTAGTTACCAGAAATTGTTACTGATACAAGTCTTTGTGAAACTTCTTTACCATTTACAACTATCTTAACAGTGTATACTTTAGTTCCATTATTTCCATCAGTTATTGTTAAAGTAGCTGTTTTAGCTTTAGTATCATCTGAAGCTGCTGCTACATCTGTAAATGCTACTATCTTATTAGTATTATCATAAGCTTTGAATGTAACTTCATCACCTTTATTTACATCATACGTAGCAGTTACAGTTGCTGTTCCATTTGAATTATCTGAAGAAGCAATTGATTTGAATACAGTTGTAGGAACTGCATCAACTACAGGAGCTGTAGCCTTCTCACTTGCATCTTCTGTTAATAATACATACTTGATAAAGTCTGTTCCCTCATCCTTAACTAAAGTTACTTTATCCTTACCTTCTTCTAAGTCGCTTAATGATATCTCATCTATATCATCAGTATCTTCTATATCAAATACATATGCATCTTTTGCTAATCTGTATTCAGTTCCATAAACAGTTAACTTCTTATCTGATACTTTAACGTCTGTAACAACTTTCTCAGTTTCAGCTTTAGCCATTGCATCTATATCTGCTGCAGTATTATCTATACCTGCTGTTGTTCCTTTTACTAGTTCTCCAGTTTCAGAATCAACATAAATCATAGCAACTTCTCCAGCTGATACTGAAGCAGCTGTTATAGATCTATCTGTATAGAATGTTTTTTCAGTTCCATCTACATAAGCCTTTATTCTCCACTCATCATCATTACCCGATAACTTCTTAACGCTAGTTACAAGAGCTGCGTAATCTTCAACATCATCACTATCTCTTTCTGAATCCGTTACAGCTATGTAAGTGATTTTTCCATCTTCGTCATAGTATACTGTTCCTGCTTTAACAGTTTCAAATTTAACCTTTTCCCAAGCACTTACTTCTGTATCATCTTCATCTATTCCTTCTGTTGCATCAAATACTAATGAAGATTTTTCAAGCTTTTTACCTTCTGCATATTTTGCATCAGTTTTAACATTTGAAGATACTATCTTATCATCAAGATCTAAAGTTAATTCAGTTACATCTCCATCTTCGTCAACCTTAATCTCGATTATAGTTCCTTTTTTAACTGTGTTAGTACCTGTTCCATTAGTTGTAACAACAGTTACTCCACCTTTTCCATATACATTAGAAGAATCGAAATAATGCTTAGTTATAGCTTCCTTCTCATCAGTTGTATACTTATCCCAAGCCTTATCTACTGTTACTGAACCAGAAGACGCTTGTTGGCTTGTAACTCCTGAAATACCTTCTACTGCAGCTTTATTAGCAGAAGCTGTTGCCCACTTCTTAACTATATCTATTTCTACATCGTTAGCATCTACCTTATATTTTACCTCTTTACCAGACTTGTTTATTACATCTACTAAAAGAGTATGCTCTCCCCTAGCATCAGTATCTACAACTATATCAGCTGTTAATAAAGCTCCCGTAGTGCTTGTTTTAACTTCTCCACGATCTCCTAATACAAGTCTAACATCATCTTGTCTATCAAAGTAAACAGTTACTTCTTTATCAGCTTCCTTCATTTCATCTAATATATCAGAATCTATTGTTTCTAATTCATTATCATCAACATACTTAGAATCATTTGTTATATCATAATCTTCATCATCTAATCTGAATCCATCTCCAAATACCTTATCTAATTTACCTTTTACAGTTTTGTTGAATACCTCAGCATACTCAGCAGAAGAATTATAGAATACTACATCTCCTTTTTCTAAACCTGAAAGCTCTATGTTCTTACCTTCTTTAATTAAATCATAATCCTTGAAATTAACATCATCCTCATATCCAAGAACATGAGTTTTTTCTACTTTATCGACTACAATCATATTATCTAAATCATATACCTCTAAAGAAGATATCTCGTTATCTTCAATTACAACCTTAGCATATGAATATTTGGCATTTAAATCTGATTCTTTAACTTTTTTACCATTTTCATATATAGTTGCACCTTTAGCAAAGTCATATTCCTTATCCTTAGCAACTAATTTTACTGGATCTGAGTCAGATGAAGTGTATTCTACAGCATCATAGTATACATCAGTATCACTATCCATTTCATATGATACTAACTCATCATCATCATTTACAAATACTTTGATTTTAGCATTATATACTCCTTCGAAGTTGAATCCTTCAGGAACTTCGATAACACCTGTTTTCTCAAGTCTTATTTCATTATCATCTAAGCTAGAATCAGTTCTTGGTATATCTATAACTTTTTCTTCAACTTTTTCAGTGTCTAATTTATCAGTTAATAATGTTTCTTTAGTAGTACCATCAGTTCCAGATTTTACGTATTTTACATCATCTCCGTATCCTACTTGAACCATCATAGGTACTTCTAATGAGTTGTCCATTAATTGGGATACTATTCCTCTTGGAGCAGATGAACCTATTGTTCCTTTAACATCATCAGATATATCTTCTTGTCCAGCTACTACTAAGTATCCATTTGGGTATCCACCCTTAGCTTTTGCCGCTGGCTCGTATCCTAATGATCTTACTATCATAGTTACAGCTTCTTCATACTTAACTGGTGCTTCTGGATCGAATACTCCTTCAGCTTTTCCATTTATAACTTTAAGTCCTGATGCTATGTTTATGTATCCTGATGCCCAGTGACTAGCAGGAACATCATTAAAAGAAGTATTTCCCATTGATGCTTTAGCTGAAGCATCAAGTCCTAATGCTCTTACTATTACCGCTGCAAATTCAGCTCTTGTTATTGTTTTTCCTGGTTTGAATGTTCCATCTTCATAACCTTTTAATATATCAAGTGCTGATAATCTTTCTACTGCGCTCTCGTAGTCAGTTCCTTTAACATCTGTTGGAGCTGCTGCAAATGCTGCACCCATTGTTCCGAATGCTAAAGCACCAGCTAATGCAACTGAAAGTACTTTTTTAGTGTTTTTCATTTTATTTCCTCCCTAATTTAGTTGTCTTTTCATTTTGTCATTCGAGGATTTTTTTTGCAATTCTTAACATTATAGTTGTCATTTTCCTCATGTTGTCTTATTTTGGCTTGTGCTCTTGATCTAAATTGTCGAATTTCTTTAAACGTCTTCAAAAACCTTTATTTGTATGTAAACTACAAAACCATTATACACTTACATGGTATTAATTTCAATTACAATTATGTTACAAATTATTTTTTTAAATAACCTTTATGAAATTTACATTTTATTACTTTCATTTTTCTAAATATTCCCTCGTTTTCCAATGTTATTTTTTACACTATTTCTATATATTTATTATAATTACATTTAATTATAATCTTTATAATATTTTAACAGATAAACAAACCCCTAAATCATATGATTTAGGGGTTCAAATATTTCATTACCTATTAAGAAAGCTACGCTTGGAACTATTTTTAATCAACCGAGTCATAAGACTTGTTGGGGACGTGAGTCACCGTGTTAGCGAGTACTAATTTTAGTTACCTGAAATTGTTACTGATACAAGTTTTTCTGAAATTTCTTTACCGTTTACAAGTATCTTAACAGTGTATACTCTAGTTCCATCTACATCATCAACTGCTATAGTTGTTGTTGTAGCTTTCGCATCATTAGCAGCTGCCGCTACATCCTTGAATGCTACTACCTTATTAGCATTATCATAAACCTTAAATGTAACTTCATCATCTTTATTTACATCATAAGTTGCTGTTAATGTTGCTGTTCCATTTGCATTATCTGCAGAAGCAACTGATGTGAATGTAGTTGCTGGTACTAAGTCAACTACAGGAGCTGTAGCCTTTTCACTTGCATCCTCTGTTAATAATACATACTTAATGAAGTTTGTTCCCTCATCCTTAACTAACGTTACTTTATCCTTAGCTTCTTCTAAGTCACTTAATGATATTTCTG
>NZ_JAOASI010000017.1 GCF_025210165.1 Tepidibacter sp. | reverse complement strand
TATTAGCATAGCTTTCGATATGTTATCCGTGTGGATAGGGCAGGTTACACCCGCGTTACTCACACGTCCGCCGCTAAGATTATAAAGCAAGCTTTATAATCTCCGCTCGACTTGCATGTGTTAGGCACGCCGCCAGCGTTCATCCTGAGCCAGGATCAAACTCTTAAATGAAATTTTTAAGTTTGTCTACTCAGTAAACTGACTTAATGTGTTGTTTCCGAAAATCACTGTTGTGATTTATTTATATAACCTACTGTTTAATTTTCAAAGTTCATTTTGTGTTTCATGTTTGCCTCGTTGTCGAGGACAAGTAATAATATATCACCTTTCGACATATTCGTCAACACTTTTTTTGAAACTATTTCATTTTTCTTTTAATTTTAGTCACCCTTTAAATAACTCTATACATAATATATATTAAGAAACCATTTTTGTTAATGGATTCAATTTTTCTTAATTACACTTATGGGAGGGTTTTTATGTTTGATAATGATTTTAATAGAAAAAAAATAGATAAATTTTGTTATGTATATCATAAAAATGGATTTAATTATTTAGCTTTTATAAAAAAAGACGATAAGAACTACTACTATTTATGTAGATGGGATCCTTGCTCTAGACAATGGTCTTATAGAGAAGTTAAAAAAGATAATATAAAGCATGTAGAATGTTTCAGACCTAATCCATGCTAAAATTCGTCTACTCGTCAACGATTCCTACAAACTCCATTACTCAAAATAGCTGAAAAAAAGAGGTGTCAATTTCAATAATTAACACCTCTTTTTTGTACATATTTGTATATATAATCAGAATCTATTTTTCTAAGAATATGATTTTTAGCTACAAATCCATTAGCATAATTTGGTTTCACTTATCCAGAAGTTGTAGAGTTCTCATCTCCAACCTGAATAGGATGGAGTGTTAGAACTCTTAGCTTTCGGATAAAGAACTAGATTAAAAATTATACACATTTAAATATTAGATACTTTTTGATTAATATTTTTCCATAAAAATATTGATTAAGTATCGGTATTTCAATGTGTATAATTTTTTGCTTAATCACCAATGCAATTCTTAACTTCTATTTAATCTGTTTCTTTATATAATCTATTGCAGTTGGTAGCTGTTTATCAACATCTTCTACTACAATATCAGGTGTTATTCCTTTTCCATGTATATATTCTCCATTAGGAGTAAAATATTGAGATACTGTAAGCTTAAATCCAGAACCATCATTAAGAGACCTTACACTTTGAACTAATCCTTTTCCAAATGTTGTAGTTCCTATTAATACTCCCTCTTTATTATCTCTTACAGCTCCTGATAGTATTTCAGATGCAGAGGCTGACCCTTTATTTACAAGTACTACAAGAGGAATATCTATCTTATTTTCATCAGATTTTAAGTATTTTGTTTTACCTTTTCTATCTTTTGTATAAACTATAGTTCCTTCTCCTATTAATTTATCCGTTATTTCTTTACATTGATCTAATAATCCTCCTGGATTATCTCTTAAATCTAGAATTAATCCTGCTATATTCTTGTCTTGTAATCCTTTGAGTTGAGTTTTAAATTCACCTGCAGTTTTTTCATCAAACTGAGTTATTCTTATATATCCTATATTATCTTCTAACACTTCAGATTTTACAGTCTTTAATCTTATTTCTTGTCTCTTTATTTTCATATTTATTGTTTCTTTACCATTTCTTAGAATAGTTATTTCTACTTCTGTTCCAGGCTTACCCTTCATCATAGATATGGCTTTATCCATCTCTTTTGCTGTAACATCTTTTTTATTTACCTTTATTATTTTATCTTCACTTTTTATTCCAGCTTTAAATCCTGGTGAATCTTCAATAGGAGATACTACAGTTATATATCCATCTTCTCCAGGTGTTATAATGACGCCTATTCCGCTGTAAGAACCTTCCGTATACTGCATAAAGCTTTCAAACTCTTTTTTGTTCATATACTGTGAATATGGATCATCAAGCCCTTCAAATAATCCTTTTATAGATCCATCTACCAAATTTTCTTCATCTACATCTGTATAGTAATTATCCTCTATAACCTTTTCAAGCGAATACAGCTTACTGTATTTCTTATATTCATCGAATGCTTCTTTTGAAACCAATACTTTATCCCCAAATGCAAGTTCTATATTCATAGTTATTATAGAACTTAGTAAAACTAAAACAACCCCCCATGTAACGGCTTTTTTTCTAGATATCATGAAATGCATCTCCTTTTAAGTATTCTATCTATATTATATGTTTTATTATCTTTTTATATAACGAGTAAAAAAATTCGCAATACAAATTATATTTATCCGAAAGCTAAGAGTTCTAAGACTCCACCCTCTTAATAAGGCTGGAGATAATAACTCTACAGCTTCTGGATTAGTTCAACTAAAAATTTAGCTGGAGTAAAAACTCCATCTAAATTAAGTTTCACTTTATTTTGATTTAAGAAGAGGTAATGGATTTACGTACTTTCCGTTCTTTCTAACCTCAAAGTGGCAGTGAGGTCCTGTTGACCTTCCAGTAGATCCTGCTTTTGCTATAGCTTGTCCTCTTTTTACTTTCTGTCCATTTTTAACTAAAAGCTTTGAGTTATGTGCATATAAAGTAACTATTCCACCTCCATGATCTATCATAACTGTATTACCGTATCCGCCTTTCCATCCAGAAAACATTACCTTACCATCATTTGCGGCAACAATACTAGCCCCCATAGGAGCTCCTATATCAACTCCTGTATGCAGTTTCTTAGTCTTTAATACAGGGTGGATTCTATATCCAAAATAAGAAGTTATTCTATTATATCCAGGTGCTGGCCATCCCATTTGTCCACCTACATATGATCCTTTAGATTGTTTTTTTAGTATTTCAGCTTCTAACGCTTTTGCATATCTATTTAAAGCATCTATATTAGCTTCAAGCTTTTTAGCATCCTTTTGAAGATCTCTCTTTAAAGCAGTTTGCTTATTTTTACTAGCTACAAGTCTTGATTTTTCTACTTCTATACTACTTTTCAAAGAAATTATTTCTTTTTCTTTCTTTTTAAGATCTGCTCTTTTTGTTTCTATTTCTTTTTTATTATGTGATAATTCTGTAAGTAGTTCTTTGTCACTATTTACTATTTTCTTTATCATATCCAAATTAGATAGTAGTTCATTCATATCTTTTGAACTAAGTATAACTTGTATATAACTCATATCAGAGGTTTTATACATAACATTTATTCTTTCACCTAATAAATCTTCTTTTATCTCAATTTCATTTTGTAATTTTCCTATTTCTTCTGTAGTACTCTTTATTTTTGATTGTGCTCTACTTAAATCAGCTTGAGCTTTATCTATTTTTTGTTTGGTAATATTTATCTTATAACCTAATTCTTCAATATTATCATTTACCTTAGATTGATTTTTCTTATTTTCATTTAAAGCTTTTTGTATATTTTGTTTGCTCTTTTGAGTATCCTTGAGTTTTTGCTCATCACTTTTAGTTGTAGCAAATACATTAAAAGAAGTAATAGTCATTATAATAATACATGTCCACACTATTTTTTTATTCATACAATATCCCACCTCGCTAGTTTTAGACATTCAAGTATCTTCTAAGTGAAATAATACTTCCTATTATCCCAACTCCTATTCCCATTACTATAGATATATTTATTAAGCTACTCATAATACCTGTTACAGGAAGTATATATCCTGAGAAAATAGAGTATGCTGGTAAATCTAATTTTGAATAGAAGTAATCATATCCAAAATAAGTAATTGCAAGAGATATTAAAGCTCCTATTAATCCTAAAACCATTCCCTCTATTATAAAAGGCCATCTTATAAACCAATCAGTAGCTCCAACGTATTTCATTATGTTTATTTCTTTTCTTCTTCCATGTAATGCTAGCTTTATTGTATTTGAAATTATAAAAAGAGATACTAAAGCTAGAATTGCTATTATAAACAGTCCTGATATCTTCACTATATTAGATATATTTATAACTTTTTCCACAACATCATCATAATATTTAACTTCGTCTATTCCATTAAGCTTCTTAACCTGATTTGCTATTTTCTTGGTATTTTCAATATTACTAACCTCTATTATAAACGAGTTGTCAAGTGGATTATCTATTCCTTCTAAAAGGTATGCATCCTCTCCCCATCTTCTTTTCATTTTATTTAAGGCATCCTGTTTTGATTCAAATTCAACATTTTCTACTCCATTTATTTTACCTAACTTTTTTTCAAGATCAAATATATGGTGTGATGTCATATCCTCTTTTAAATAAACTTGAACATTGTCAAACTGACCTTCAACTATAGATGTAAAATTATTTATATTTATTACTACACTAAATATTATACTAAGTACAAACAAAGCTGCTGAAACAGATCCTATAGATACAAATGACATAGTAGGATTTCTGAATATTCCTTTAAACCCCTCTTTTATATTATAAATAATACTATTCATATTCGTAGCTTCCCCTTTCCTCATCCTTTATAACTATACCATTTTTAAGAGCAATAACTCTCTTTCTCATTCTATCAACTAAATCACTCGCATGCGTTGCCATTATTATAGTAGTTCCTCTTCTATTGATATCCGTTATAATATTCATTATTTCATTTGCCGTTTGAGGATCTAAATTACCAGTTGGCTCATCTGCAATTATTATAGAAGGATTATTAACTATTGCTCTTGCTATACTTACTCTTTGTTGTTCTCCACCTGATAATTCTGAAGGATACGACTTTGCTTTTTCACTAAGACCTACCATACCTAAAACAAAGGGAACTCTTCTTCTTATATTTTTATTACTTTGACCTATTATCTCCATGGCAAATGCCACATTCTCATAAACAGTCTTATTAGGGAGCAATCTAAAATCTTGAAAAACAATCCCTACACTTCTTCTATACTTAGGAATCTTCCTCTTTTGAATATTTCCTATATCATTTCCATTAACAAATATTTTTCCACTAGTTATTTCTTCTTCTTTCAAAAGTGCCTTTATAAAAGTAGATTTACCTGCTCCTGATGAACCAACTAAAAACACAAATTCTCCTTTATCAATCTTTAAATTTATATTGAAAAGTGCTAATTTACCATTTTTATAACTTTTACTAACATCTTTAAACTCTATCACCTACACCAACTCCATCCAAAAATTTGACTCTAACTCTTTTATTATAACAATAAATAAGACAAAACTCCAATTCAGATGTTGAAATGAGGTGAATTTAGAACTTTAGATGTAGAAAAAATTCATCTAGTTACTATCTATTGACTCATCTAAACAACAAGCTTTCGGATAAACTCCTCTACTTAAATTCAATTAACAAATAAAGCTTACAGCTATACATATATTTCTAAACTATTTTGATATAATTATATAAAGGGGGATGATTTTATTGAAAAAAGAATTTAGAAAAAAAGTTATATCAGATAGAAAAAAACAAAATCCAGAATTAATAAATTTAAATTCAGAATTAATATTTCAAAATTTATTAAAACTAGATGAAATCGAAAAAGCTAATGTAATAATGGCATACCTTGACTTTAATAGTGAGGTAAAAACAGATAATATAATAAATTATTTCTTATCCCAAAACAAAAAAATTGTAGTTCCACTATCAATAGTAGATGAGAAAAAATTATTATTATCTGAAATAAAAGATATTAAAAACGAAGTTTATATAGGAACTTATGGTATTAGAGAGCCTAAGCCGAAATTTATAAGACCAGTAGATGCTAAAAACATAGATATAGTAATAGTTCCAGCTGTAGCATATGATACTAATGGATATAGACTAGGTTATGGCGGAGGGTATTACGATAGATTCTTAGAATCTCTAAGAGATGACTGCATCACGATTGGAATCGCCTTTGAAATTCAAGTATTTGATAAAGTTCCAAAGGAAGATCATGATGCAAAACTTAACTACATAATAACAGAAAAAAGGATAATTAAAATTTAATTATCCTTTTCATCCTTACTCTCTTCTTCATCTATTAATTTGTCTAGAGCACTATTTACTCTATCATCTATTTCACCCTCACAAAATCCTGTAAGAACTTCAAGACCCTCACTTATGTTTGATACTGCATATATATGGAACATTCCATCTTTAACAGCCTGTATTACCTCATCATTTAACATAAGATTTTTCACATTTTGTATAGGAATCATAACACCTTGATCTCCTGTAAGCCCTTTTATCTTACATATATCAAAAAATCCCTCAATCTTTTGATTTACTCCTCCTATAGGCTGTATCTCACCTTTTTGACTTACAGATCCTGTAACTGCTACATTTTGCTTAATAGGTATAGATGCAATACTCGATATTATAACATACAGTTCTGTGCTCGAAGCACTATCTCCATCTATACCAGAATAATTTTGTTCAAAAGTTATAGATGTATTAATTGATAATTGTCTTTCTTTTCCGTATTTTTCACCCAGATATCCACTTAATATAAGTACACCTTTATCATGTATACTTCCACTATGCTTAATTTCTCTTTCTATATTTATTATTCCACGTTTTCCCCTATAAGTAGATGCTGTTATTCTAGATGGCTTTCCAAATGAATACTCTCCAGTTCCCATTACAGCTAGTCCATTGATTTGACCTATCTTATCACTATCTACATTCAAGATAAGAGTCTCATCTTCAAACATCTCATTAAGCTTTTGCTCATACTTATTATTTCTATATTTTTTAAACTGTATTGCTTTTTTTACATCCTTCTCTGTAACATATTCTGAATTCTCATCACTCAAATTTTCTGCCTCATAAAGAATATCTACTATCTGATTAAATCTAGCTGTTAACTTCTTTTTATTTTCACATATTCTAGAACTATACTCTACAATCTTAATAACAGCTTCTTTATCAAAATGCTTTAATCCTTCCTTTTCACAATGAGATGAAATAAATCTAGCTACCTTATATATATTTTCTTCATTTCTATCCACCTCAACATCAAAATCAGCCATGACTTTAAAAAACTTTGCAAAATCCTCATCATATGCATATAAAAGATTATAAGTACGATTATCTCCTATTAATATAACCTTTATATCTACCTCTATAGGCTCTGGCTTTAATGTAGATGTTACTATATATCCATACTGCTTATTTAGTGTCTCTATATTTATCTTTCCAGTTTTTAAAGTTCTCTTAATTCCTTCCCATGCAAATGGATGTGAAAACAAGTCCTTCACATTTAGTATTAAAAAACCTCCATTCGCTTTGTGAATAGCACCAGGCTTTAGTTCCATGAAACTTGTAGTAAGAACTCCTATTTCATTTTTATATTCTATCATACCAGTTAAATTGTAATAAGTTGGATTAGTCTCATTTATGACCCTAGCTCCTTTTTGTTCGCTATTGTCTATAAATAAATTAACATGGTATCTTATAAAGAATTTACTATCATCTTTTTGCATAACGCCAAATATATTTTCTTCAGTTTCTTCTTTAGGCTTAAACTTATCTATATTCTCTACCATATCATCCTTCATATCATGTAGGAAGTTCAGCTTTTTTTCATTGTATCCATAATTATCTATTAGCATATTCATATAAAAGGTTACTATATTATCTCCAATTCTTTTGTCCAAATTAGATATCTCTCTTTTTAATGTTTCCTCTATTTCTTTTATTTTTTTCAAATATTCACCTATATCATTGTTTAACTCATTAGCACTTTCTCTTATATTATTTAACTGTATTTGAGATAATTTTTTATACTCTTCGTCATCCATAGGTGTATTGTCTTCATTCAAAGGAATGCTAACAAGTCCTCTTTGTGTTATTTGAAATGTAAACCCTCTTGATTTTGCAAACTCATTCAATTCATCTATAACTTCTTGAGTCATATTATCATACTCTAATGTTATAGCTTTATTTCTATCTTCATACTCTTTTGATTCAAATGTTTTTGGAATATCCGATTTTAACTTTTCTAAAATATCCTCTACATCTTTTTTAAACTTCTTACCTTTACCTGCTTTAAATTTAAGAGATATAGGTTCATTGGGGCTCTTATAATTGTATACATATACATAATCAAAGTTATCTCTTTTATATTTTGATATTTTTTCAATCGTAGACATTGTATAACTAGTTCTTCCTGTTCCGCTCATCCCAGCTACATATACGTTGTACCCTCTTCTTTTTATGTTAAGACCAAAATCCATAGCGCAAGCTGCTCTGTCCTGTCCTATTATTCCTTTAAGTGGACTTATATCCTCAGTTGTATCAAAACTCAATTTATCAATATCATATTCATTTTTCAAATCTTTTATATCAATTTTAAATCTGTCTATATTTTTCATAAAAACTCCTTTCTTACATAGTCTTTGTATTAATCTTATTTATTTTTACCCAAAAAACTTGAAAAAAAACTGCTTACACAATATTTATAGACAATTTTTTTATATTTTTATATACTGAAAATTTGTAAAATACTGGTATTGTGTGTAACTCATTAAGAAAGATACACTTGCGACTATTTTGAACAACGAAATTTTTTAAAAGAATTATTATTCATACAATCAACCTCCAAGATTCTGCTTTTCTCTATTAATTTATAATTATACCATAAAATGGTTTTTATTAAGCAAATAAGTTAAATATATACTATCTAATTTAAATTTCTATACAACAAAAATACCTAGATTTTATCTTAAAAAAATCTAGGTATTTTCAAGTGAAATTTTTACTTATCCTCAAACCTACTAATCAATTCTACCTTGTCTGGAAGCTCTGTTAGAGTGCTTTCAACTACTATGTATGGATGTGAATCTTCTGGCTTTTTATACACAGAATAAACCTTCATATTCATCTTATCGTCTTCTTTTACCATCTCTATCTTGTCTATCTCAACTCCGTAATCTTTATTTTCTCCCCTTGTAACTATTACATACACTTTATCCTTAATCTTACAAGCAAGCGCTCTTTCTTCATTAACGTATTTAGGCATTATATCAAGTATTTTATCTGGTATGCTATCTCGTTCTACTACTGTAAACTCTAGAGCTTCAGCTTTTTCTCCTAAGAATCTTGGAAGTACTAAAAAACTCCCAACAACTAATATAATCGCGATAATTCCATACAATACCGCCTTAGTATTCCATTTAATTTTCAAATTATATCACCTCCAAATCTTTTTATAATTATATGAAAATGATTCTAATATTAGAACTTTTAAGATAGTCACATTTTCTTTACTCATGAATATAATAGTAAAGTGTATCTTATTTTTAATCGGAGGTGATTTTTATGAAAAATCAAACTAAGGAATTGGTAGAATTTATTTGCACTACAGAGGAGTTTAAAAAACTTAAAAATTCTAAAAAAAATATTGATAAAAATAAAAATCTTAAAAAACAAGTCGAGAATTTTAAAAAGAAGCAAATTAAAATACAAAAATCAAAATTATCAAAGGAACAATTAAATGCAGAAATGATGCGACTTAATAATGAGTTCAAAAACCTACATGAAATACCTGAAGTAAATGATTTTTTTAACTCAACTAAAGAATTTAACTCTATGATGTTTAATATATTCAAGGAAATTAATCTGCTTTTAGATTCAAAGTTAAAATAAAGGGGTGATTAGTTTGAGTTCATTAAAAGATAGAAAATTCAAGGATGAATTGCCACTCAATACTGTAAATAAAATAAGAAAAATCCTTTCTGACTTAGGAATTACTTCAATAGAAACAAATTGGAAAAACTCAGCTAAAGGATTTTGTTCTGTAACAGTCCAAATTCCAAATACTTCAATTTCAAGTAACGGAAAAGGAACTTCTCATGAATATGCTCTTGCTAGTGCTTATGCAGAACTTATGGAAAGAATGCAAAACCAGACTTTCTTTAGATTAAACGATACCTTAAGCGAAAACTCCATGTCATACAAAGACTTTTATTATGCTCCTGATGAAGAATATTTGAGTGTAGATGACTTTTTACAAAGAAATGACGAATGGTCCTCATATCAACTCAGTAAAATAAACTCTAAAACAGATAAATTGAAACTCTTGAGCAAATGGGCACAAACATCTTATGAACATACACCTCTTGATTTTGTAAGTATTCCATACAAGAGTTTAAATACTAACAAGCTATCATACATACCTATTAATATGGCATCTAAAATATATATGTCAAATGGAATGTGTGCAGGAAATACATTTGAAGAAGCATTAATTCAAGGCATATCTGAAACCTTAGAGAGACATGTCAATCAAATTATAGTAAATGAAAAAATAACTCCACCAGATATACCAAAAACATATATACAAAAATTCCCCCAATTAGATTCAATGATAAATAATATAGAATCTAAAGGTAACTATAAAGTTATACTAAAGGACTGTTCATTAAATAAAGATTATCCAGTAGTAGCTGTTGTATTTATAAATAAAGATAATCAAAACTACTTTATTAAATTCGGTGCTCATCCAGTATTTGAAATATCAATAGAGAGAACTCTAACTGAGCTCTTACAAGGTCAGGATATAAATAATATGATGGGTCTTAAAGAGTATTCATATAAAGAAAATATATCAGATAAATATCAGAACCTACTTGGAATCCTAGTTAATGGATCTGGTTATTATCCAAGCAAGTTTTTTGCTTCAAAAGCTGATTATTGTTTTAATGAATTTAAAGATCTTTCAAGTTTAGATAATAAACAAATGCTAAATTATATTATAAAACTATTAAATGATAAAGGATTTAATATATTTGTTAGAGACTGTTCTTTTTTAGGTTTCCCTTCTTACCATGTGATAGTTCCAGGCCTTAGTGAAGTAGATAAATTCGATGATATAGACTCACTAGATAATTATATTAATTATGTTCAAATAAAAAAATATATAAAAAGTTTAAACACTCTATCAAATCAAGATATTACAAGTCTAATAGATTTAATAAATGAAGCTAGTTACAATCCAAATATTTCTGTAACCCAGATATTAAATTTAGACAATAATAATAATACACCTTGGTATTACTCTAATATGGAATTATTCTTAAGCATGTTAAATTATAATCAAAGAAACTTTGATAAGTCTTATAAACATTTTAATAAATACTTAAAACTCCTAGATTCAAAATACTTTAATAAAAATTTTATAAATCACAATAAATGTGTTAGAGATTATATATCTATGCGATGTGATGATATAGATGAAAAGGCTATAGAGAAAAATCTAAATTTGTTTTACAATAATAACTCAGTAAAAAGCGTTATAAATGAATTTAAATGTCCAGAAAACATATTGAATGTAGACTATATAGATGAATACATTTATAGAAATAAAAAACTCTCTAGCAATTCAAACGACAATATATATAAATTATTAAAAGACAAATATATATTATCTAATATAAACCAAAGGAGCTTATCTTTAGATTAAATCTAAAGATAAGCTCCTTTGGTTTATACAATCTCTATACTCTTTATTTTTGTAACTATATTTTTTTGAATATTCTCTATACTTTCTAAAATTTCATCTTCTCCCATATTATCTAATACTTTTTTCATATGAGAATTTTGAATTTTTCTACTAAGTCCTATGTATTCAAGTTTATTTTCATCTATCTCCTCTAAAACAGTGATAATTTCATTATTCATATGATCATTCATAGCATCTTGGTTATTTACTAATTCATCTAAAAGCAATCCCTCTTCATTAATATTAATTTCCATGTTGATAGTTACCTTAATCTGTCTTAACATATATGATTCCTCCATTATTTATTTTTTTGTGAATATGTATATGTCTATTATAATTTTTTACAAAAGATTAATCAATGCATTTCCAATAAACGTTTTTATGTAACTTATGCCATTAATTCAATTTATAATGGTTTTTACCCTATGAAGGAACTAGAATTTTATATATTATTGAATTTCCTATTACTTTTAACTCTTATATATTCTCCTATGTTAGTTATACAAAATATCGTACTTATCATAAAAACACCTGGAAATAAAGCAACCCACCATTTATTTAAAAGTATACTCTCTCTAGCATCCATAAGCATAGATCCCCACGATGGTACATCTATAGGAAGTCCTAATCCTAAAAAACTGAGTGTAGTTTCTGCCATAATTGCATTAGCTGAATTCACTGCTGACATATATATTATGCTAATCATATAATTAGGTATCAAATGTTTTTTTATTATGTACATAAAATCTGCACCCATAATTCTAGATGCTAGAACAAACTCTCTTTGCTTTAATTCAAGAACTTCACCTCTTACTATCTTGGCTATATTCATCCAACTCGTTATACTTATTACAAATATAATACTACTAACCTTATTGCTTTGAAGCATAGCTTGCATAAGTGTCATTATAAGTAAAGATGGAATGCTAATAATTATATCTATAAATCTCATCATAATATCATCTACAATACCACCGCAATAACCACTTACACTTCCATATGCTGCTCCTATTACAGTAGATATCACCATAGACAATACCCCTATAATAATAGATATTCTTCCTCCATATAAAACTCTTGAAAATATATCTCTACCTAAATGATCAGTTCCAAATATATAATCTCTACATGGAGATCTAAACACCTGAGATAACTTCATATTAGTTGGATCTATGCTCGTAATTAAAGGTGCTAGTATACATAGAGATACTATTATAAATAATACAAGAGGCGAAATAAATATATCTCCTTTAAACTTAAAATGCTTAAAAGAAAATTTCTTTTTTTCTATATTACTATCTTCTCTCAAAACTCCAATAGGTGTAAAATCCATTTTAATTCATTCCTCTCTCTTTTAATCTGGGATCTATTGAACTACTTAATGCATCAGATACTAAACTTGATAATACAACTATAATACCTGTCAACATAACCCCCCCCATCAAAAGAGGATAGTCATGATACTTAGCTGATTCGAATATCAACTGTCCAAGACCTGGATATGAAAATATGTACTCTACAACAAAACCACTAGCTATCAAGTGGCTAAAAGATAAAGACATCAGTATTATAATAGATGGCATTATCTTCTTAAGTGGGTGTCTAACTATTATTTGAAATTTAGAAAGACCCTTAGCTCTAGCAAGCAGTATATAATCTTCCTTTAGTTCTTCTAAAACTTTATTTCTTACGAAATTAGAATAATATCCTAAATGTCCAATAACTATAACTGTAATTGGCAATATAAGATGGGTTATTCTATTTAAAATATCACTTTCCTTACCTATATCATAAACTCCGGATGATGGTAATATCCTTAAATTAACACTAAATACAAGTATCAATATTAAGCTAATCCAAAATCCAGGTACACAATAAAGAAATGTAGTACACCTTATAATAATTCTATCTACTAACTTTCCTTCATTTAAAGCAGTTATTAATCCGAGTGCTATAGATAATATAAATGTTAGACTAAGACAAAGACCTATTAATAGAATAGTGTTTGGTAAGCGAGTCTTTATAACATCTTTTACTGGCATCTTATACTTAAAAGAATACCCCAAATCACCTTTTATAGAGTTTTTAATCCACACTCCATATTGATATATTAGCGGCTTATTAAGCCCTAAATCATCTATAGCCTTCTCTCTTAATTCATTTGAAATTCTCTCAACACCAGACCCATATACAGATACAAGAGAATCTCCTGGTGCTAAATGTGAAATAATAAATACCCCAAATGATAGTATTACTATAGTTAGTATTGCTTCTCTAATTTTTTTAAAAATAAATTTCATCATTTATTTAATATCCCATTCTTCTATATTCCATAAAAATCCTACTCCATGATGTCCAAGAACAGTATCTTCGATACCAACTATATTATTCTTAGCTCCATAAACAGCATCTATATAAGCTAAAAATGTAAACGGTGGGTCAAGTGCTAATTCTTTTTGGAAATCCATGTAATATTGTTTTCTATCTTCTTCTTTAAGAGTAGTTCTTCCCTTAGTTATAAAATCATCAACCTTCTTATTTGTATATGCATTTAGATTCATTCCAGATTCTATTTGTGAAGAATGAAATACCTTGTAAGTATGATCATCTGGATCATATGGGCTTCCCCATCCTATCAAGAATGATTCTAAATTTTCCCAATCTATCTCTGATTGTATATCAACCTTTGCCTCTACGCCTATTTTTTTAAATTGATGGCTAACTATATTTGACATATTAACTCTTACTGGATCTCCTTCAAAGCAAGTTAGTTTAAAAGATAATGTTTTCCCATCTTTCTCAAAAACATTATCTTCATTTAATTTCCAACCATTTTGAACTAATATTTCTTTTGATTTTTGAGGATTATACTCATACTTTTCTACATCTTCATTATTATATGTACTCATTTGCAAAGGTCCATAAGCTACTTTTCCCATTCCATTAAGTACACTATCGACTATGTCTTGTCTATTAACCGCATAATTTAAAGCTTTTATAACTTCTTTATTCTTAAATAAATCATTATTAAAATTATACATTACCCCTCTGTAATCAGCAGTTTTTTCTCTATATAATTTGATACCTTCAATATCTTCAAAAACTTCTGTATCCTTTGGTTCAAGCTGAGCTAAATCAATTTCACCTGATTTTAACTGCATAGCTCTAACCTTTTCATCCTTTATAATTTTAAATATTACTTTATCTATGTTAAGGGTATTATTATAATAATTCTTATTTGATACTAACTGTATGTATTGTCCTACTTCCCACTTGTCAAACTTATAAGGTCCTGTTCCAACTGGATTTTGATTAAATTCATTATTATTTAAATTCTTACCCTCTAATAAATGCTTAGGAAGCATTCCAACAGATAAATAATCTAGTACAGCAACACATGGAGATTTTAAATGTAGCTTGACATTATATTTATCTATAACCTCAACACTTTCTATTTCTTCATAATTTGATTTAATCTCTGAAGCATTATTGGGATTTTTTATACTTTCAATTGTAAATTTAACATCCTCTGCTGTAAACTCTTCACCATCCTGCCATTTAACTCCTTCATTAAGTTTAAAATCATATGTATTAGTTCTCTCATCAAAAGTCCATTCTTTAGCTAAATCAGGTACAACCTTTCCTTCTTTATCGTGCTTAGTAAGCCCTGTAAATATAAGCTTATGTATCTCTGCATGTTCATCAAGTGCTGGATTTATCCTTCCAGTTTCGCTTACATTAGCCGTACCATAGGTTAATACCTTCTCTTTTTGTACATCTTTACTGGATTGTTCTTTTATAGTAGAGTTACATCCAGTTAATATAACTGCAATTATAGCAACACTTAAAAATAAGTTTGAAATTTTTCTTTTCATATTTATCCCCCTTGTATAATATAGTTAGAACATTTGATAGAAAACTTATAGCATTTCCTAACGAACATTCTTATAAATTTATTTCAAATATTTCATTTCTTAAAAACTTATTTATCCCATCTAAAATTCTCATTTTTAAGTTTCTATCATAATTCAATTGTGAACTTAACCAATTTCAATAATCATTAATTTTATATTATAATATCTCTGAATAGAGGTTAGACGTATCCCCCCTGGATGGTTTTTCAACCGTTATCCGTAACAAAGCGTGTCATTCCATCAGTGAGATTCTATGATTTAGCTGGTTGGGTTTCCCTTAGAATTACCCGAGTCACCAACAAGGATATTTGACTTACTGATAAAAATGGATACTCTATTTTTTTACTTTTGAAAGGAGACATTACCATGTCAAAATTTTATAGTACACCTGTTATAGGTGTTGATGTTGCAGCAGACTTTTCTGTAGCTGCTATTTTAGCTCCTAACGGAGAAATTTATAAAAAACCTTTTAGATTCAACCATGATGCTGATGGCTTCAACTACTTTTTAGAAACAATAAAAAAAGTAGAAGAAGAGTTTTCCACGAAAATCGCACTTTTCATGGAGGCAACAGGAATCTATCACCTTACTCTTTTCTACTTTCTTAATAATAACAATGTTAATACATTTGTTATTAACCCTCTTGTTACTAATTGTAACAAGAATAAGAACATAAGAAAAGTAAAAAATGATAATTCCGATGCGATTTCTATTGCCAAAACAGGTAAATTTGAAAATATAAAAACTTCAAACGCCTTAAATACCAACATTTATTACTTGCGAAGCCTTTGTAGAGAATACTTTGAATTAATAGATTTAAGAGCTAATGTTAAAAAGAAATTATCTTCTGATATTAGATTGTTTTTTCCTGGATATCAAAATGTTTTTTCTAACATTACTGGAAATACATCTATTTCTATATTACAAAAGTATTCTTCTCCTAGTAATATTTTAAATGCTTCTAAAGAAGAGATTATCCAGCATATTAAAGCTACTTCTAGAAAAGGTTCTGAATGGTCTGCCAAGATATATTCAAAATTACTAGAGGTATCTTCTAGTGCACAATCTATAGCTATACCTACATTTGGCTACACTTCTAAGCTTTCAAGACTTCTTAATCTATATGAAACATATTCTTTACAAATTGAAGAACTATTGTTTCAAATAGAAGAATTCTTAAATAGTAAAAATGTAACTAACGAGATTAGAGATTGCGTGCATTTAATTTCATCAATTCCAGGAGTAGGATTTATTACTGCCGTAACCCTTATAAGTGAAATCGGTGATATTAATAAGTTTAATAAAGCTAAATATTTAGTAGCTTTCTTTGGAATAGATCCTTCTGTAAATCAATCTGGTAAATTTAATAGTACTAAAAACAAAATGTCTAAACGAGGTACTAGAATAGGGCGAAGAGCCCTTTATGCTGTCGCATTAGCTTCAGTCAGAAGTACTCGTAACGGTAATGCTATTAATCCTGTTTTACAGAATTATTATCACCAAAACCTCAAAGGTAAAAGTAAAAAAGTTGGTCTTGTAGCAATCATGAATAAGCTATTAAAATATATTTTTTCAGTTCTTAAGAATAAACAACCTTATGAAATTAAAGATCCTAAAATCCATGAAAGAATGTATCTTAAGAACACTTGTAAAGCTACATAAGGTTTAACTTGAAATATCCATAATACTACTCGCTAAGAAACTAAGAATTAATCATTTTTTGAACGACTTTTAAATGTTTATTCTACCTATATTTTTTATAATCAGAATAAAATTTAAGCTGAGAGAGAAAAATAATTAATTTTAGTTTCGAGATTAAAACCCTATAATACAATTGTCATTGTTCGTATTTTTCAATGGCTTGTTTGCTACGCAATTTTTTAATAAATTAAATTACAAATAAATTTTCAAAATAATTATTGACTATTACTAGCTGGTCTTTATTTTTTATTGGACAACAAAAAACCATGAATGTATAACCCCATATTCCTATAGGATTTACTACCTTCATGGCTAATATATTCTCATCTTTAATTTTATATAATTCTATCATACTTACTAAAACATGTAAACACTATTTTTCCAATTTTAAGCTTTCATCTCCAGCCCATTCATAAAAAGAAGCATCGTAATTCATTGATTTTTCATATCCAGTCATCTTAAATACCATAGTTATATAAGCCGAACGAATTCCTCCTGTGCAATAAGATACAATAGTATCATCCTTATTTATTCCCGCTGCTTCAAACATTTTTTCAAGATCTTCTTGATTTTTAATTCTTCCATCTTCTTTAAACAAATCTGTATATACTATATTTATAGATTGTGGAATATGTCCTCCTCTTTTTTCTTTATATTTAACAGCACCATCATATTCTGATGAATCTCTACTATCTACAATCTTTATTTTTCCTAAATTTTCATTAATCCAATCTGTATCAGCATTTAAAGATTTATCAAAAGACTCTACTTTAAAGTCTGTTTTTATAATACTACCTTCTTCTTTGGATACCTCATAACCTTTTACGTTCCAATACTGCCATCCACCGTTTAACATTTTAGTATTTTCTAAATTAGACATTCTAAGCATCCAAACTATTCTTCCATCTTCACCCCATCCATTCTTATTATCAGAGTAAGCAACTATAGTCTTTTTATCATCTATACCTATCTCTGATAACTTTTCAGATAGTTTTTCAGGTTCAAGAACTACACCCCACCCTTTATCTCCAGGTTTATTACTTACATTAGCAAATTGAGTCCAAGATACATTTATAGCACCAGATATATGTCCTTTTTTATATTCTTTTTCCGATCTTGTATCAAGTATTAATACATCATCTTTATTTAAATTATCATTTAGCCAATCTGCTTCAACTATGTAATCATTATTAGTATATTTTTCAGTTGTACTAGTTTCCCCATTATTATTACTTACATTTGTATTAGTACATCCAGCTGCTAATATTACAGTTAAAATTGCAACTACTATTAAGTATATTTTTTTCATATGTATAATCCTCCCTTTTTCTTATGTTTTCGTACCATTGAAGTATATCATATGGTCTAGAAATAATATAATGAGTTTTTTCTATAATTGGAATATATTGTATTTATTTTTTTAATAATGGATCATAACGGATTGACTTTTGCTATTCAAGTTTATAAGTGCCTAAATGCCGGGGATTAAAATACCGCTGCTGTGTTAAATATTTTAATCCCCAGCATTTTAAGTGTATGTGAAGTTGTTATATATAGCTATCGCAATTTTTTCAGATACTTACAAACAAAAGCAGCAAATGTATGTCATTATTAAGAATCCATTTAAACTGTAGCTTAATTACTGTTAAATACTATATACTAGTCTAAAAATGAGGATTATCAAAATGTTAGCTATTTTTGGTTAATATTTTTCCATAAAACTTAGATTGCAACGTTTAAATATATGTTAAGAAACTTAATTGTTTGACCGTAGGGAGTTTATGAAGTTTTAAGATATTTAATAAGATGCACTCTTTAGTTTTATTAAAATATTGACTAGATAGCGGTATTTTGATGAGCCTCATTTTTGCTTAAAAAGATGCATTTCTTAGCATTTAAATTAAATAAATTTAATATATTTTTTTTTTTGGGTCAAACTATTAGATATTACTTATATTTTAGGAGGTCTTATAGTGAACAAAGAAGTTATATCTGATACACAAGGAATATGTCTTATGACTATGTTCATAGTAGGAACTTCCTCAATGCAAGTATCAGGCTTATCATCTGAACAAAATTTATGGATAAGTATTATAATGTCAATACTTATTTCTATGCCTATTATGTTTATATATTCAAGATTATACGAGCTATTTCCAGAAAGAAATATATTAGAGGTTGCCGAGATTTGCTTTGGAAAATTTATTGGAAAAATATTAATAGGATTATTTGCTTTTTATATGATAAAAGAAACTTATGAAGTTTTAAGGAATGCATCACAATTTATTACCACAGTCAATTTCCCAGAAACTCCATTAATAATTATTCTAATAGTTATAACTCTCTTATGTATTTTTACAACAAAGCAAGGATTAGAAGTAACTAGTAGGTTTTCAAAACTTTTTTTGCCAATACTTATTATGTTTATATTATTCTTTTCCTTATCTTCCATTCCAAATATGGATATAAATAACATTTATCCAATATTTGATGATGGTTTAAATCCAATTATAAAGGGAATATTTCAAACTTTTTTATTTCCATTTACACAAATATTAAGCTTCCCTATCATACTTTCTTCTTTGGAAAGAAAAAAATCTTCTTATAATATATATTTTACAAGCTTATTTTTAGGAGGTATTTTGCTATTTATACTTTCAGTAACGAGTCTTTTAGTTTTAGGAATAGAATCTACTACATCTGTATATCATCCTACATATCTTGTGGCTGCAAGAATACGTATCGGCCCTTATGTGCAAGGAATAGAAATATTAATAAGTACAACATTGATATTAGCAGCATTTATCAAGATAAGTGTTCTTTTATTGTCTAGTTGCATAGCCTTAGCTCATTTATTTAATTTTGAAGATTATAGATTCATAATAACTCCTATTGCCCTACTATGTATTAACCTATCTTATCTTATGGTTGATAATATAAAAGAATATTGGGAATGGACAGACAAGGTTTGGTATCATTTTGCATTTCCATTTCAAATAATATTACCTATTTTTATATGGTTTTTTGCTGAAATTAAACACAAGCATTTAGAAAAAAGGCTATTATGATATAATAATATACCCTATAAAGTAGACAGTGAAAAAATATGGATATAATTAAATAAAACTAATATAAATATATATTTTTTTGGTTAAACTATAAAGAAGTCTTAATAAAAAAGTCTTATTTTTGAAAATTTTTAATGTAGACTTTTTTGGAACTCATAACGAAAATTATACTTATCCACAATTTGAAGATGATTATAATTTACTATTCGTTATAAAAGATTACTTATTTTTATAGGAGGTCTTATAGTGAACAAAGAAGTTATATCTGATACACATGGAATATGCCTTATGACTATGTTCATAGTAGGAACTTCGTCAATGCAAGTATCAGGCCTAGAATCCGAGCAAAATCTATGGATAAGTATTATATTATCAATACTTATTTCTATGCCTATTATGTTTATATATTCAAGATTATACGAACTATTTCCAGAAAAGAATATATTAGAGGTTACCGAAATTTGCTTTGGAAAATTTATTGGAAAAATATTAATAGGATTATTTGCTTTTTATATGATAGAAGAAACATATGAAGTTTTAAGAAATGTAGCACAATTTATTGCTACAGTTAATTTCGGTGAAACTCCACTAATAATTCCTATAATATTTATAACTCTCTTATGCATTTTTACAACAAAGCAGGGAATAGAAGTAACCAGTAGGTTTTCAAAGGCTTTTTTGCCAATACTTATTATGTTTATATTATTCTTTTCCTTATCTTCCATTCCAAATATGGATATAAGTAATATTTATCCAGTACTTAATGGTGGAATAAAACCAATTATAAAGGGATTATTTCAAACTTTTTTATTTCCATTTACACAAATAGTAGGATTCCCTATATTATTCTCTAACTTAAAGGAAAAAAGATCTTCTTATTATATATATTTTACAAGCCTATTTTTAGGAGGTATGTTAATATTTTTACTTTCAGTAACAAGTCTTTTAGTTTTAGGAATAGAATCTACTGCATCTGTGTATCATCCTACATATCTTGTCGCTGCAAGAATACGTATTGGACCTTACATACAAGGAATAGAGATATTAATAGGTACAACATTAATATTAGCTGCATTTATCAAGACAAGTATTTTTTTATTGGCTGGATGTATAGCCTTAGCTCATTTATTTAATTTTAAAGACTATAGATTTATAATAACTCCTATTGCACTAATATCTATTAATCTATCTTATATTATGGTTGATAATATAAAAGAATATTGGGAATGGACAGACAAAGTTTGGTATCATTTTGCCTTTTTATTTCAAGTGATTTTACCTGTTCTTATATGGAGTTTTGCTGAAATTAGAAACATACATTTTAAAAAAAGCTAGCATAAATATGCTAGCTTTAACTTATTAAATACTTTCTTTAACTGCTTTAACTATATCAACCGCTGTTAAACCATACTTTTCTAATAAATCATTAGGAGTTCCTGATTCACCAAAAGTATCCTTAACTCCAACTTTTTTAATCTTAATTGGACAATTCTCAGCTACAACTTCACTAACTGCCGATCCTAGTCCTCCAATTACACTATGCTCTTCTGCTGTTATTATAGCTTTTGTTTCTTTAGCAGCTTTTATTATTATATCAGTATCTATTGGCTTTATAGTAGGCATATTTATAACTCTTAAAGATATACCTTCTTCTTTTAAAATTTCATGAGCCTGCATAGCTTCATTTACCATCATTCCACAAGCGATTACAGTAGCATCTGTTCCTTCTAGAACTTCAACTCCCTTACCGATTTCAAATTTATAGTTTTCATCAAATATAGTAGGTACTGCTGATCTACCAAGTCTTACATAAACTGGTCCGTTATATTTAGCTATTTCAAATATAATTTGCTCTGTTTCTACTCCATCAGCTGGAACTATTACTGTCATATTAGGAATAGATCTCATTATAGCCATATCTTCTACCGATTGGTGAGATGCTCCATCTTCTCCAACTGTAAGACCTGCATGAGTTGCACATACTTTTACATTTAATTTAGGATAACAAACAGAGTTTCTTATTACTTCAAAAGCTCTTCCAGCTGCAAACATTGCAAAAGTACTTGCAAAAGGAATCTTTCCAGCAGTTGACATACCAGCTGCTGATCCTATTAAGTTTTGCTCTGCTATTCCCATGTTGAAAAATCTTTCAGGGAAAGACTTTTGGAAACCTGCTGTTTTTGTAGATTTTGAGAGGTCTGCATCAAATACTACTACATTTTCGTTCATTTGTCCAAGTTTAACAAGGGCATTACCATAAGCTTCTCTTGTTGCTATTTTTTTCATTACTCAACACCTCCTAATTCTTTTAAAGCTACTGCTAAATCTTCATCGCTAGGAGCTGTTCCATGCCATCCCGCTTGATTTTCCATGAATGAAACACCTTTACCTTTAACAGTTTTAGCTATTACCATCGTTGGCTTTCCTACTGTTTCTCTAGCTGAGTCAAGTGATGCAAATATTTGATCAAAATCGTGTCCATCTATTTCTATTACATGCCATCCAAAAGCTTTGAATTTATCAACAACTGGATAGATATTCATTACATCTTCATTCTTACCATCAATCTGAAGTCCATTGAAATCTAAGAAAGTAACTAAGTTATCTAACTTATAGTGAGAAGCACTCATAGCCGCTTCCCATATTAAGCCTTCTTGGATTTCTCCATCTCCAAGTATAGTATATACTCTCCAAGGAGCATTATCCATCTTAGATGCCATAGCCATACCACAAGCAACAGAGAATCCTTGACCTAAAGATCCCGTAGACATTTCAACACCAGGAGTTCTTTTCATATCAGGATGTCCTTGAAGCATAGAATTTATCTTTCTTAATTTGAATAACTCTTCCTTTTCAAAATATCCTTTTTCAGCAAGAGCACTATATAAAACAGGAGCTGCATGTCCCTTTGATAATACAAATCTATCTCTATCTTCCTTCTTAGGATTTTGAGCATCTATGTTCATCTCGTCAAAATATAAAGCTGTAACTATTTCAACACAAGATAGCGAACCTCCTGGATGACCTGATTTTGATTCATTAATCATTTGAACTATATTCTTTCTTACACTAGTAGCAATTTGTTTCAATTCATTATGATCTCTCATTTATTACCCTCCTTCTTATATTTTAACTTAATATATTTTAAAAAATTTTAACTAACTTTATGATCTTATAGGCTTAAATCCTTCTCCTAAAACCTCATGTACATTTGCAACCATTATGAATGCATTTTCATCTATGTCTTTTACTATATTTTTTAATTTTACCTCTTGTGTTCTATCAACTACTACCCATAATATATCTTTGTTATTCTTAGTATACATACCTTTCCCATTTATACAGGTAACCCCTCTTCCTAAAGTTTGCATTATCTCATCACTTATTTTATCTGGCTTTGATGATATTACAAAGAAGGCCTTGGAATAGCCCATACCCTCTATTATAAAATCTGCCATTTTAACAAGTATGTAAAGTGCGATTATAGAGTATAGAGAGGTTTCTACATTTTTATTTACAAAACCTGCAAGTGCCACTATAAGAAGGTCTATACACATCATAAGCTTTGGTATACTTATATTAGGGAAATATTTATTAAGTATTGCTCCTGCTAAATCTGTTCCTCCTGTAGTCCCTCCAGATTTAAATACTAGACCTATTCCAACACCTGAAATAAGACCTCCATATATAGCTGATAACAACATATCATCAGTTGGTATATATCCATAAGACATTTTTGAAGCTAATTCTATAAAAAATGATAATGCAAGTGTAGCATAACCAGTTTTTGCTCCAAATGCTTTCCCAAGAATTATAACTCCAGCTATAAAAAGCGGAATATTTATAACCAGGTTTGTTACAGAAACAGATATCCCTGTAATTTTTTTGATAACTATAGCAAGACCTGTAACTCCTCCAGGTGCTATTGTATGTGGTGCTAAAAATAGATCTATTGATAATGCCATTAACGCACATCCAATAGTTATAAGTATGTACTCAATTAATATAGTACTCCAATGCTTTTTCTTCATATTAAACTTCTCCCCTTTATCTATTTTGTTACTATTACCTGTACAATGAATTTAGGGAGCAACATCATTCTTTTATATCTCCACGGTTCCTTTATTAATCTGTATAACCATTCAAGTCCAAGTTTTTGATAAATTTTAGGTGCTCTTTTAACTTCTCCTGCATATACATCAACACTACCCCCAACACCCATAAGAACAGATGTGTCTATCTCATTTTTATATTTTTGAATCCATAATTCCTGTTTTGGAGCTCCAAATGCAACAAATAATATGTCAGGTTTTATTTCATTTATCTTGTCTATAACTTCTTTTTCCTCATCGTGGCCTTCATATCCTATATGATAACCTTTGAAGTAACCGTGATGAGATCCCCAATTCTTTATGTTAGGATATTTTTTGACTATATTCTGAGCTGCCTTATCAGCAACTCCAGGCTTTCCACCTATTATAAATATAGATTTATTGTTTTCGTTACAGTAATTAAGTATGTTTTCCATAAGATCAATTCCTGTAACTCTTTCCTTTAAAGGATTTTTTACTATTTTAGAAGCTATTACAAGACCTATTCCATCTGGTATAACAAGATCTGCTTCTTTTATTATATTTAAAAACTTTTCATCATCCTTGGCCATCATAACTATTTCACTATTTGGTGTTACTATAATACTTTTTTCATCTTTATTAAAGAAATTGCTAGATGCATTTAATGCTTCCTTCATATCTACCTTATGTACTGGAACACCTAAAATATCAATTTTTTCCAAAGTATTCACCTCTATTTTCAATCAAGTCCATTAATATCTTATTGTGAATGTCAGTTATTTCCCTAAATTCATCTCTTTTTCTAGATATTAATTCTCTCTCTTCATCAATATTATCTATTAAATATTTTACATCATTCATTATATCATTAAAATTTATATTTAAAATAGAAATAACATTATTCTTTTCAATAAAATTTAAGAAATTATTTATTTTGGGATCATAAGAAAGTCCTACAACAGGTACCCCCATTAAAACAGAAAATATAAGTGCGTGAAGTCTCATACCTATTAAAAAATCTAGATTTCCAACTAAAGATATATACTCATCTACATAAAGGTATTTGTCTAATACAAGTACATTTTTTCTGAATTTCTTATCTATGTTTTTATAAATATCTTTTATTATACTAGAATCTGCATAAAAATGAAAAGGTATGAATAATACTTGATAATCATATTCTTCTACTAAAATTTCACAAACCTTACTAATCTCTGATACTATTTGCTTATTATTATTCCAAGGTCTTATAGAAAGACCCACTATTTTCTTATCAAAATCTATATTTATATCCCTTAATATTTCTTTTCCAATCTCAATATTTGGTTTTTTAATTCCAAACACAGTATCCATAGTAACAAGTATATTTTTTTCTATACCCATATTTAAAAGCTCTTGTTTAGAATTTTCATCTCTTACATTTATAAAATCAACCTTATTTAAAACCCTCTTTAAAAGATTTCTGTTGTAATTTTTATTAACAGGACCTATCCCTTGAGAATATATCATAACCTTTTTATTTAATATCTTAGCTATATGTATTATAGCTATATAATAAAGAATAGATCTCTTTGAAGTTACATCTTGAAGTAATGACCCACCTCCACTAACTAACAAATCACAATCTTTTATTTCTTTTATTATACTGAAGAAATTCATTCTCTTTATAGACCTTACATTATGCTTTTTAGAAGTGAATTCAGGATACTGAGATAAAACAACTATCTCAGTATCCTGACTAAAACCTTTTATTCCATCTATTATTCCTTTAAGTATAGCTTCATCTCCTATATTATTAAAACCATAATATCCGGATATAACAACTTTAGGCATTTATTTTTCTCCCTTCAATCTTTCTCCATATAAACTCTATCAAAATAATAGATATGCCTCCTATGATAGCTCCAAATAATATCTCATAATTAGTTCTAATATAAGATAAATAAAGAGGTGCCCTTATATGTGAGAAAGTGTTCACTATATTTCCCTGACCTATTACAACTAATAGAGAAAGAGGAAATATTGACCACTTTTTCTTTCTAAACGCTAAATACATCATTAAAATAAAAGCAGGATTAGCCATTAAGAATGATTTATTTCTAGGTCTTGCTGTCAAGAATAACTCTAACATATTTCTAAACAACAATTCTATACTTGAAGGCTTTATATTAGTCTCATGTCCAGTTCTAGCTATAAATACAATACCCATAACCAAGAACGCACCTAAAACTATAACATGTCCTATTTTTATATCTTCTTTAAACAATCTTATTATTTCTGTAAAAGATAAACCATTTCTTTCTTCTTCTCTTTTATATCCAAATATAGATAAATAAAGTAATACAGTAAACATTATAGGTACAATTTGAGATATTTTAACTCCTCTGAATATATCCATCTCAAGTAAAAACTTGCTATCAAGTAGAAGAGATGTCTCAAATAAAGCTCCTATTAAAGATATCATACATGCTATTGTCAATGTTATTATTCCTTTTATTAATATACTAAATGCATTCATATTATTTTTAGTTTTTAAAGCTAGTCTAATAATATACAGTATAAACGCCATACTTATAGAAGGCATTGCAATAGTTGCAAGTAATGCAAACATTTTGTCTAAAAGATCTGATTTAATACCTAAACCATATAAAAGTGCAGTACCTGCTGATGATAATCCAAATAATATGTTCATGTATTTATAGTTTATATTTACCAGATTGTCTATTAATATTAAAAATGCAGCTATTATACCTAAAGCTATAGGTATATGCATCAATCTATTAGGATGAACTTCTCTCATAGAATTGACCTTGCCAATTTTCATATTATGACCTTTTTGTATTCTATTATCAAACTCTTCAAATCTCTGCTTGTATATACTCATATCCGTTACATATTTTCCTTGTTTATCTATGAAAGGCTTAAAGTATATAATCCTTATATTCCTCTCTGTTACAGCTCTGTACATAGAGTTTATTATTTCTTGTCCTTGGCGATGATACGGTATTTCATAATCATATCTTATTTGAACCCAATCCCATACATTAAATACTCTTGTAGCATAATATCCACTATCCTCAACTAATTTTTTTAGACCTTTTTGATCTATATTTTCTCTTTGTACACTAGTTTCAATCATACCTACTACCATATTTCTCTTTTTAAGCTCTTTTTTTAAGTAATCAGTATCTAAGCCAAACCCTAAAACCTCTCCACCAGCAAATATTATAGAGCTTGGACGAATATCTTGTTTATCTAAAAATTCAAAATAGTACTTTATACTTTTTTCATCTTCATACTCAGATAAGTATATAGGTCTTGGAAGAACATCTAGCCCACTAGACTTTATTGTATCTATATCCTCTTGTAAAAAACCTAGTCCCAAAAACTCAAGCTTAGAGCCTTCTAAAACCGTACTCTTTCCTACATAATCTCCATGAACATCATAGAGCTTAGTTTCATCATATATATAATCTTTGCTCTCT
Organism: Tepidibacter sp.; assembly: GCF_025210165.1. Taxonomy (GTDB): domain Bacteria; phylum Bacillota; class Clostridia; order Peptostreptococcales; family Peptostreptococcaceae; genus Tepidibacter_A. The sequence goes on along the minus strand of NZ_JAOASI010000017.1, from coordinate 34,947 downwards.
CCCTTAACTCTTATAGTACTCGCATCTATAGCCTCTACTCTATTAGCTCCTAATTTTCTTTTAAATCCGTCAAATATAAAATTATATACTGATTCATCTGCACTTACTATTAAATCATACCCCTCTACACTAGTTTTTATATTGTATTCTCTTCTATTTTTCAGTGTATTTATAGTAGATTCATTTAAAGCAACACTACCCACCTTCATATTCTTAAATTCATCTAAGAAATACTTTAAATCCTTATCACTTTCTTGTTGCATCTTAATTAATTGATCATAATCAAGAACTACCTCAACATTTTTATATTCACTTTCAATACTATTTCTTTCAAACACTAAAACACTAGAAAATAATATACCTATAATTAAAAATATACTAAACAACCTATTTACCTTCAAGTCTATCCCTCCTTTGTTTTTGCAAAAATCCCCATTCTAAAGATTTGAAATGTATTGTATTTTTTCTTAATTTCACTAAAAACCTAGGCACTACACTTAAAAATTATGCTCATTAAAATGTTAGATACTTTTGGTTAATATTTTATTATTAAACTTAGATTATACTGTTAAAATATCCGTTAAGAAAGTTCGTTGTCTGACCAAAGGGAGTTTAGAACTTTTAGGATATTTTAACTGTATAATCTTTAGTTTAATTAAAATATTGACTAAGTAGCGTTATTTTAATGAGTATAATTTTTAGCTTAATTAGGTATTTTGGTTGAATACAAGAAAATAAGGGGTATTAATCCCCCTCTAGATTATTTTATCTCATATTCTCCTTTTACCATGAATATGCAGTTTGTCTTTGCCATAATACCTCTTCCATCTGATCTTGGAATCATTAAAAGATGATTTGCAGGAACCTCATATCCTCCTCTTAAATCTACCCCCTGTGTTAAATCAGCTATTCCACCAAGTTCTGAATCTATTATAGCTCCTTCACCACCTCTTAATATTATCTCACTTCCTGCTTTTAATATTATACTTTTCCCTTCTTGAACCTCTACTATCTCTAATTCATTAGAATGTTTTTCTTGTGGATTATCATCTGTACCTGGTTCTTGCTTATTTGTATTTATCTTTTCAATAACTTGATTTACATTCTTTGCAAGCTCATCTATTTTCATATCAACATAGGACTTTGTTGCAACAGGGTCCATATTAGATCCTGCTTCATAATCAGATGCCTTAGCTATATATGTAGATGTTATAATAATCGAACATGATAAAATAGATATCACAACTTTATTTTTAATCAAATTCTTAAGCATAAATTTTTCCCTCCAATCCACTCATTACTAATATACATTATTACAAAATTCATAGAATAAATCAATATAAAAAAAAGAGCTGTTTATCAGCTCACTAAATATCAAACAATCCCAGACTTATTTGAAGACCCTCGTCTACTTTTTTCATCATACCATCATCGAAATTGCCTATTTTTTCTCTTAATCTCCTTTTATCTATGGTTCTTACCTGCTCAAGTAACACCACTGAGTCTCTATTAAGTCCGTAATCATTTGCGTTTATTTCAATGTGAGTCGGTAGTTTTGCTTTATTTATTTGAGATGTTATAGCTGCAATTATAACCGTTGGGCTATATTTGTTACCTATATCATTTTGAATAATTAATACTGGTCTTACTCCCCCTTGTTCAGACCCTATTACGGGACTTAAGTCCGCGTAAAATATGTCACCTCGTTTAATCTCTAAATTATTCACCTTCTGCTATCTTCCCTTCATATCCCTCTAAAGAAGACATATCCATGCTAAGACCCATTTCTGCTAAAGCTAAGTTTATAACACCCATTTCTCTATAGCCTTTTATCATAGATTCTCTCGTTTGAACTTTTCTTTTTTCTCTCAGATAAAGGCTCATTGCTTCTTTTATGAACTCTGATCTATTTTTGTTTTCTACTTTTATTATTTTGTCCACTTCTAAAAGTAAGTTATTAGGTAAACTTACAACAATTTTCTTTTTACCCATACAACTAGACACAAAACCGCCTCCCAAAGTTAATTACACACTTATTTTATCAGATAATCTAGTATGTGTAAAACTGTATTTCCTTCCAAATAGACCCTAGGTATCCTTCTAGAAATCATGCATAGAACTTCATAATTTATAGTATTTAAAGAATTAGCTATTCTCTCTATTTTAATATCGGCATCTTCTCCAAATATCTTTACTTCATCTCCTATTCTTACATCTAACCCATCTACTTGTAGCATACATTGATCCATGCATATTCTTCCAACTACAGGCACTAGTTTATCTTTTATCTTCATATTTGCACTTTCATTTAACATTCTTGTAAAACCATCTGCATACCCTATAGGAACAGTAGCTATTTTTGTAAAATCATTTGTTCTATACTTTTGACCATAGCTTATTCCTGTGTTAGGATTTACAGTTTTAATATTAGATACTGTTGTCTTTAGTGTCATAACAGGTCTTAGATCTAATCTATCCTTCATGACATCATCAGAAGGATAATGTCCATAAAGTATTATTCCGCTTCTCACCATATCAAGATGGTAATTGGGGCAATCTATTATACCCGCACTATTACATATATGCTTTATTGGAATTTTTATTCCTCTATTTTCTAATTCATCTATAATATATTTAAATTTATTAAATTGCATGTTGGTAAAAGTCTTATCCTTCTCATCTGACATAGCAAAATGACTATATATACCAACAATATCTAAATTAGAATATCCACATATACTTTCAATAATGTCTACAGTTTCGTCATTTATTTGAAATCCAAGTCTTGACATTCCCGTATCTAATTTTATATGTACTCTAGCTTTTTTATTTTTTTGTTTACTAACTTTGTTTAAACTTTGGGCTGATTCTTTTGAATATATAGTTATGTCTATATCGTTTTGTAATGCTAGATCAAAGCATTCTTCTTGTATATAGCCTAGACATAATATGGGTAGTTTTATATCATTATTTCTAAGTTCTATTCCTTCCTCAAGTGTAGCAATAGCTAAATAATCTGCGCCTTCATCTACAAGCACCTTTGCAATTTGTATAGAACCATGTCCATAGGCATTAGCTTTAATAACTCCGCATATTTTGGTATCTTCTTTGAGTAATTTTTTTATATTCTTATAATTTTGCTTTAGATTCTTTATATTTATTTCTGCCCAAGTAGCTCTTGTTTTATAACTCAATATTCCTTCCCCCTTAAATTTAATCCCCGTTGTATTTAAACTCCTTGTAATTAACAACAAATCTTTTCTTTAAGTTGATATCCATTATCTCTAACTTATTAGGCTTTAATGTTTTTTTGTCAACATAAATCTTTTGTTTATTAAAATAAAAAGAAGAGCCAGGTATATTAGTTTCTAGAATCAAGAAATATTTATCGGAACTTATTTTTAAATTTTCATTTTCAAAAATATTTTTCAAAAAATCTCCTACAAATAAATATCTATTTTCTATCCCTTTATGAGTAAATCTTAATTCATCATTGTATTTTGGATTTTTTATTATAATCTTATCATCATCGTAAATAGTTATTTTTCCTTTTATATTACTAGGATCTAATGTTGTGAGCTTGTAGTAATTTGGGCTTTTAAAATAGTGACTCGCTTCATATTCTTTTATAGATTTATTACCACATACATTTATAGTTGCTATACATGTATATGAATCTAATTTATTTATCTTCTTTTGAAATTTATAATACACTTCTTCATCTGTGGACTCCCTACATCCTGTAAAATTAATACCTACTAGTATGATTACAAGGATACATAAAATCCACTTTTTCACAAAATCCCCCCTTATATTTAATTGTACATAGCTTTTATAATATCATATCTGCATATAATCCCTTTTATATAATTATTGTCATCAACAACAGGTACCCTATTTATAGACTTCTTTATCATTTCATTTGCAACATATTCTACACTGTCATCTTCTTTAACAGTCATAACACCCTTTGACATTATATCGGATGCCTTATAAGCTGCTATCTTTCTAATATCCTCTTCTACCTCTTTAAAACTATCAAAAAATATATACCCTTGAAGTATATTTATAAAAGATGGTACATTTACATTTTTCTCTTTTTGTATAATATCAGTTTCTGATATTATACCTACTATCTTTCTTTCCTTGTCTACTACTGGAACACCCCCAATCCTATTCTTTAAGAATATTTCAGCTATCTCTTTTATAGTATCCTCTTGATTTACAACTACTACATCACTAGTCATTATATCTTTTGCCTTCATAGTTATTTCTCCTTTCTAGTCGTTATAATAGCATTTGCAACTGCATATTCTTTTGAATGAGATATAGATAATAAAATTTCTTTCATTTCTGATTTTTCTGACAATTTATATAATTCATTATATAATTTTACAACCGGTTTTCCAAGACTATTTCTTAATATTTCTATATCTTTAAAATTATACCCTCTGATTCCAGTTCCAAATGCTTTGCTTATAGCTTCTTTTGCAGCAAAATTCCCAGCTATAGTTTGAGACTTATAATTTTTTTGCTTAAAATACTCTATTTCTTTTTGTGTATAAATCCTTTCTAAAAACCTATTATTTTTTTTTATAGCTTTTTTTATTCTCTCTATTTCTATTATATCTATTCCAGTACCTAAAATATTCATAAAACCCTCCTTTAAATATATTTACTTACTGATTTTATTATACAAAAAAAGAACCACTATATTAAAACCTAAACTTAATCAGATTTTTTCATAGTGATATATAACTCTTATCCGAAAGCTAAGAGTTCTAATACTCCATCCTCTTCAAGGTTGGAGATGAGAACTCTACAGCTTCTGGATAAGTTCAACTAACCTTCAGATGGAGTTACAAACTCCACCTGAAGATAAGTTTCACTTGATTAAAATAATTTAAATCCATATTTTTCAAAAATAATTTCAGATTGTTCACTTTTAAGATATTTATACAACTTCAAACCATCATCACTATTTTTTAATAAGCTATAAAAGTAAACTGCATTAATATTGTAATCTTTAGGTATATCTATTACCCTAACCTTATTTTTTATATTATCTGTAATATCAGATGAATATACAAAAGCCGCTTGTGCTTCTTTTAGAATAACTTTTGCTAATACTTGCTTAACATTGTTTTCTTTTGAAACAACATTATTTAAAACTTTTTCTTTGTAATCTTCACCATATTTATTATTTAAATCATCTAAAATTTTTAATGCGTAATCTCCCGCAGGTACTTCCCTTTGAGCTATTACTAAATCACATTTATTTCTTAAATCATTTAGATTCTCTATATTAGCAGGATTATCAGATGGAACTATTAAAACCATTGAATTACTCAATAATTTTTCTTTATTATCTATAATACCTTTTTCCTTTAGCTTTTTACAATGTTTTTCACTTGCTGATATAAAAACATCTGCTTTTACTCCATTTTCAATCTGAGTTCTAAGTCTACTTGAACTATCTAAGTTTAATATTATATTTGTATCTGGATTATTTTTTTCAAATTTTTGTTTAATTTCTTTCATGCTTTCAGTCATAGATGATGCTGCAAATACAGTGATTTCTTTTTCTGCTTTCTTATTATTACATCCTGTGGTTCCTATAGTTATACATATTAATACAATTAACCAAGAAACAGATTTTTTCATTAGTCAACAACCTCTATTACATCATTTATTTGAACTACTCCTCCATTTAATACTCTAGCAAATATTCCCTCTCTAGGCATTATACAATCTCCAACCGCATGATAAATAGCACAATGCTGATGACACTCTTTTCCAATCTGAGTTACCTCTAATTCTGCTTCATTTATTTTAAGCTTGGTTCCTACTGGTAATTTTGCTAAATCTATTCCTTGTACTATTAAATTTTCTCCAAAGTCTCCATCCTTAACTTGTCCTCCCCTGTTTTTGAAATCTTCTATTTTTTCCCATGAAAGCAGACTAACTTGTCTATGCCAATTTCCTGCATGTGCGTCTTTTTTTAATCCATGATTTTTCACTAATTCAACTTTTCCCACATTAACCTTTTGAACCCCTTTTTTCTCACTTATACATACTCCTAATATTTTCCCCATTTTTCTCCTCCTAATTATCCACCTATTTGAGACATATTTCTAGAATCTGAATTTTTGTTTTGACTTTTAAATTCATGTTTATAAGGCTTTTGTTTTATAGCATTATATATAATTTTATATAACTGCTCATCACTTGCTTTACTTCTTAAAACCTTTTTCAAATCAACTCCATCATTCCAGTGAAGGCATAACTTTAAAAAACCTTCAGGCGTTATCCTTATTCTGTTACATTTATTACAAAACTCATGACTAATAGGACTTATAAATCCTATAGCACCTTTGCTTGATAAAGTTCTAAAATAAGTGGCTGGTCCTGATCCTTTTGAATTTAAAAACGGAATTAATTTTCTCTTTTTTAATATTATTTTTTTTATATCATCATTAGATACTTGTGTATATTTTTTTCCTTCTCCAATAGGCATAAGCTCTATAAATCTAACATCCACTGGCATTTTTTCAGTTAATTCTGCAAAATCCATTATTTCTGAGTAATTTATTTCCTTTGCTATAACTGTATTTATTTTTACTTTTTTTATTCCTTTGTCTAAAGCAACATTTATGCCCCTTAATACTTTATCTAAACCTTTACTTCTAGTTATTTTACTGTATATATCTTCATTTAAACTATCTATACTTACATTTATTCTATCTAAGCCCGCCTTTATTAAATCGTCTATATTCTCTTCAAGTAAGATTCCATTTGTAGTAATGCTTACCTCTTCGATTCCTTTTATACTTTTTATTTTTCTTATAAACTGGGTTATTCCCTTTCTAGCTAAGGGTTCTCCACCAGTTATTCTAATTTTTGAAATTCCTAATTCTGATGCAGATTTTATTATCCTTATTAATTCTTCAAATGTCAATATTTCATCATGCTTAATAAGCTCAATTCCATCCTTTGGCATACAATATATACATCTTAAATTGCATCTATCAGTTATTGATACTCTTAAATATTCTATTTTTCTTCCCCAATTATCAATCATTATTTATCACACTTTCCAATATTTAAGATTTTTTCTTCTATCGTATCTACCAAACCAACTGAATCATTTAAATCAAAAACTGGTATGCCTTGGGTATTATGATTTATATCACTAGCTATAGCTATTAAATCTTCTTTCCTACATATTGACTCTGTATATTTTTCAGATCTTATTACTTCTATTTTAGGCTTATCACTTGTTTTAAATCCTTCTGCAATTATTATATCAGAGTCATTATTAAGTTGAATTAATTTATCAAGGCTTAATTCCTCCTCTACTTTTTTTATCATAGCTATTTTATTAGGTGAGGATATCATTACAGAGTCTGCTCCAGCTTGAGCATGCTTAAAGGTATCCTTTCCAGGCTTGTCAATATCAAATCCGTGAACATCATGTTTAATTGTTGAGACTTTATAGTTTCTTTTCCTTAACTCTTTTATTATTTTAACTACTAAAGTTGTTTTTCCAACATTAGATTTACCGACAATACAAACTATAGGTATCAATTGTTTTCTCCCCTCACATAATAATCGTATTCTTTTGGATTATTTATATTTATAAATACATATTCACTATTTGATAATTTATTTATTTCTTCATCTTTTAAGTATCTAACATTTAAATCTTTAAATATTTCTCTAATTTTATGATTATTTTTTTTTAGATTTTTTTCTATAACAGGTAAGCATGTTTTTTTATATACACCACAAAGAGGCTGTATATATCCATTTGATATAGGAATAACTGCATCATACCCTGTTGCAAAAGTAAGAATATTTTTTACAAATTCTTTATTTATAAATGGCATATCACAAGCGACAACTAAGCTATATTCATATTTTGCATTTATTAACCCTGAATGAACTCCACTCAATGGTCCACACTGAGGGATTATATCCTTTACAACTTTAACATCTAAGTTTAAATATTCTTCTGGCTTATTAGAAATAATTATCTTTTCATCATATAAATCAAGCTCATCCAAGATTTTTTCAATAAATGTTTTATTTTTTAATTTTAAAAAAGATTTGTTTTGGTAATTCATTCTGCTGCTTTTTCCTCCTGCAAGTATAATCGCTGTATTATATATCATTAAATCACCCCCAATTTTGTCCATTATTTAAGATGGTGATATTATTTTCATCTAAATATATATTTAAACAACTTCCTATTTCAATATTCTTTTGCTTAATTATCTTTTTATTAACTGCAACTTCAAATTCTAAATTATTTTCTAAAGCTACTATTAATTTACAATTATTAATAGTATAATTTAATTTTTTTACATAAGCTTTAAATACATTGTTTTTTCTGTCTTCATTAATTATACTAATATCTTCAGATTTTATTCCAAGTATAATATCTCTAGTTTCTACATAGTTCTTATTTTTAATTTTTATAAATATTCCACTTACATCTATAATTAAATAATTTTTATTGCATTCAATTAAACTACCTTTTATAATATTTTTAATTCCAACAAACTTTGCAATATCTAGTCTATTTGGTCTTATAAAAATATCTTCTTTATTTCCTATATCTAAAAATTTTCCCTCATCCATAATAGCTATCTTATCGCCAAGCATATATGCCTCATCAAGATCATGAGTTACAAAAACTATAGGAATATTAAAACTTTGTTTAATATCTAATAATATTGTTCTAAGCTTTTGTTTTATTATATTGTCTAAAGCACTAAAAGGCTCATCTAACAATAATATATTAGGATTAATAATTAACGCCCTTGCTAAAGCTACTCTTTGTTTTTGCCCTCCTGATATCTGATTTGGCATTCTATCTTTTAAATCATATATTTCAAGCATTTTCATAATTTTTTCAACTTCAGATATATCCAGATTATTTCGTACTCCATAGGATATATTTTTAATAATATTCATATGAGGAAATAAGTTACTTTTTTGTTGTATATATCCTATTTTTCTTTTATGTATTGGTAGATCTATTTTATTTTTTTTAGAATATATTAAATTTTCATCAGATTCTATTTCCCCATAATCAGGCTTTATTACACCAGATATAAGATTTAAAAGTGTAGATTTTCCACATCCTGAATAACCTAATATTACAAATATCTCACCTTTTTTAGTATTAAAATCAACATTTATATCAAACTTATCTAGTTTTTTACACGCTTTAACTTTAAGCATTAATATCCTCCTAGCCACTTTTAGAAATATACTTTGTTATTAACAGTATAGTTACTGATATTATAACTAAAATAGTTGCCATTGCTAAAGAAACATTCATATCTATTTCCATAGCTGAGTATATTGCAAGAGGTAATGTTTGAGTTTTTCCAGATAAATTTCCAGCAAACATAATAGTTGCTCCAAATTCAGCTAAGGATCTAGCCCATGCTAGAATAGCTCCTGTTAATATCGAGCTATATGACAAAGGTAAGGTTATATTTATAAATATTTGAATAGGCTTATCTCCTAATGTTGCTGCAGTTACTTCTAAATCCTTATCAACCTTTTCTATTCCATTTTTTGCTGTTTTTATAAATAACGGCATTGCTACAAACACTTGTGAAATTACTATTGCCCAAAATGTAAATGATAATTTTAAATCAATTTTATATAATAACTTTCCGATAATTCCATTTTTACCAAATGCTATAAGTAGTATTAATCCAGCTACAGAAGGCGGTAAAACCAAAGGTATTTCTAATATTGTCTCTATATACTTCTTAAATCTTATTTTTTTTCTTGCAAGTATATAAGCACTCGGAAGACCCAAAATAATAATTATAATCAAAGATATCAAGGTACTTTTCATACTTATAATAAAAGCATCTATAACTACATTATTTGTTATTTGATAAATGACTTGTGCACCTGATGATATAAATAAAGATATTATTGGTACACTTACAAATAGAGTGCATAATATAAATAAGCAAAACACTAATAATTTCATAAATCTATCTTTCATTAATAAATATTCCACTTTTTCCACCTGTTTTTTTAGCAAGATGGATATCTTCAATTACCATTTCTTTATCAATAGCTTTACACATATCATATATAGTCAATCCAGCTGCCGATACAGCAGTTAAAGCTTCCATTTCTACTCCTGTTTTTCCTGTAGTTTTAACTGTAGTTTCTATATGAATTTGTGATTTTTCTTTATCTATATAAAAGTCAACACTGCATTTACTAAGCATTAAGGGATGGCACATTGGAATTATTTCATACGTTTTTTTAGCTGCCATAATACTAGCTATTCTAGCTACACCTAAAACATCACCTTTTCCAATTTTTCCATTTTCTATAAAGGCAAGAGTTTGTTTTTTCATACTCACCTTACCTTTAGCTATAGCTATTCTTACAGTATCCTCTTTTTCACTTACATCTACCATAATTGCTTTTCCATTTTCATCAAAATGATTTAACTTAAGTTCATTGTCCATAATTAACCCTCCATTTTGAGTGGTATAATCTCCACTTTATCCCCTTTTTTTATTCCATCAGAACCTTCCGCTACCTCTATTAAGCAATTACATTTTATAATGGAGCTTAATACTCCTGAAGATTGCTTTGAGCTAGTAAGCTTAACAATTGGTCCATTTTGTGAATATTTTAACTCTCCTCGTAAAAATCTTCTTCTATTGCTTTTTTTTAAGTAAGTATCATCAAATACTGCAATTACCCTTTTTAATTTTGAATCCTTTTTATTAACCATTTTATTCAGCAAGGGTCTTACTAACAATTCAAACGTTATAGTAGCAGCTGCTGGATTTCCTGACAAGCTTATTATCAATTTATCTTTTAAACAACTGCAAAGTACAGGTGTTCCAGGTTTTAGATCAACCTTCCAAAACAATATATCTGCATTTATTTTTTTCATTACATCTTTTATAATATCTTTTTTTCCTACAGATACTCCACCTGTAGTTATTATTAAATCTACTTCATCAATTGTATCTAGAATATTTTTAGCAGTTTTTTCTATATCATCACCAGATATTCCTAATATAACCGGCTCTGTATTTAATTCTTTCAATCTAGCTGATATTGTATATATATTACTATTGTATATCTTTCCTGGAGTTAACTTTTCTCCTATGTGTAATAGTTCGTCTCCTGTACTTAATATAGCTATCTTAGGTTTTTTATAGACTGGTACTTCTTTTATTCCAAGACTTGCAATTACTCCTACTTCTCCAAAATTAATTTCAGTATTCTTTTTTATAACTACTTCTCCTTTTTTTAAGTCTTCTCCTTCAAAGCAGTAATTTTGAAACTTATTCAATTCTTTATGTATATATACTTTCCCATCTTTTTCATAAGTATCTTCTTGCCTTATTACACAATCAGCTCCTTTTGGTATAGGTGCCCCTGTCATAATTCTAGTTGCAGTATTATTTTTCAAATCTTTAGTAGGATAACTTCCTGCACAAACCTCTTCTATAATTTCTAAAGCAATCCCATTTTCTTTACTTGCACATTTAGTATCTTCTGATTTTAATGCATATCCATCTAAAGGCGATCTATCAAAAGGTGGCTGATTAATAGTAGAAATTATATCTTTAGATAGTATTCTTTTATGAGCATCTTTCAAATTTACATACTCCTGTTCAAGATAATTGCTTTTTTCACCTAATATTTGATTAGCTTCTTCTAAATTAATCATTTCTTTCATATAATCTACCATCCTTTTCCAAAGCTACATTGTGGATAAGTACATTCAATGCATTCTAAGCATAAGCCTCCATGACCATATCCAGCTAAATCTTTAATTGTAATATTATCTTGTGAAAGAACTCTTGGCAGAACTAAATCAAAAATTGTAGTTTTAGCATACATTACACAACCAGGAAGTCCTAATATAGGAATATCTCCTTTATATGCAAGTAAGAACATAGCTCCAGGTAATACTGGTGCTCCATAAGATATTATACTAGCCCCTGTTTTTTTAATAGCACTTGGGGTTAAATCATCTGGATCTACAGACATTCCTCCTGTACATATAATCATTTGTGCACCTTTATTTATAAGTTCTTCTATAGCACTTTTAATTTTTTCACTATTATCATCAACTATTTTTTGCTCTATAACATTACATCCATACTTCTCTACTTTTTTTCTTATAACAGGACCAAAGGCATCCTTTATTCTTTTATGATAAACTTCATTTCCTGTAGTTACTATACCAACATTTACTTTTTTATAAGGCACTACATCTACTATAGCTTTTCCACTTGCAATTTTTTCAGCTTCAATAATTTTTTTCTCATCTATTATAAGTGGTATTACTCTTGTCCCTGCTAGCTTATCACCTTTTTTTACTGGATAGTTATTATGTCTTGTGGCGATTATAATTTCATCGAGTAAATTTACTTTTAATAATAAATCTGTATTTATTTTTAAAAGTCCATCATATTTTGCAATGAAATTTATTTTTCCTTCTTTTACTTCACTAAATTCAATTCCTATACCTGAGGCTAAATTCGCAAGTCTCTTTGCTGCATCATTTTCGTGTAAATATCCTTCTTTTTTTTCCCACACATAAATATTATCTTTTCCTAAAGAAAGTAAAGTTTTCACATCTTCTTCCTTTATAACATGACCCTTCTTAAAAGCTCTATCCTTAATTTCCCCAGGTATTATTTGAGTTATATCATGACATAGTACATGTCCAATCGCATCGTGTACTGAAATTTTTTTCATTATTTCCCCCCTCAAAAATTCGTCTACTCGCTATCGCGGTGACTCATGTCGCCAACGATCCCTACCGGCTCCGTTGCTCAAAAATAGTTGCAAATGTATCTTTTTCTATAAGTTATCCACAAAACAAAAATAATATAATTTCCTATAGCGTAAAAAAAGCCATTTATTGCACAACGAGACAATAAAGGGCTTTTTCTTCCTTTAAAATTCTCCTTTTCAAATGGATTTAAAATCCAGACTATACTCCATAGATCAATCCTTAGGATATATAGTTCGGAGATAATATATTTTTTTCTTACTCTTTATTCTAATATACGACTAAGTAAAGATTTTTTCAACCTATTTTTTATAATAATTTTACACTAACTCATCTATAATATATAATTATTTAATAGTCATATATTAGGAGGTTTTTTTATGTTCAAGGTAGGTATAATTACAGCCAGTGATAAAGGCTATAAAAACGAAAGAATTGACGAAAGTGGAAAGCTTATATCTGAAATAGTTCAAAAAAAAGGCTACATAGTTAAAAAGTATATAGTACTTCCAGATGAGGAGAATAAAATTTCAGATGAATTAATTCACATGAGTGATGAACTTAATCTTGATTTAATACTTACAACTGGAGGAACGGGTTTTAGCAAAAGAGATGTGACTCCTGAAGCCACATTAAAAGCCATAACAAAACTAGCCCCAGGTATATCTGAAGCTATGAGATATTACAGTCTGAACATAACTAAAAGAGCCATGTTATCTAGAGGTATTAGTGGTATAAGAAATGAAACCTTAATAGTTAATTTACCAGGAAGTCCTAAGGCGGTTAAAGAGTCTTTAGAATATATAATAGATACTCTTGATCATGGACTTGAAATTTTACTTGGTAAAACCAGTGAATGTGCAAGAAAGTAGCCTAAGGCTACTTTCCTACTTCAAAAGCTTGTCATCTAATCTTTCCATATCTTTATGACCTAGTATAGAATGTATAAAATGATAAGTATTATTTACTTTTTTCTCTTCTTTTTCCTTATTTTCTCTGAGTTCATCTAATTCTTTTCTAAGCTTTGCTATTTTTCCATTGATCTCAGAAAGATTCGATTCCCCTTTATTTATTCTCTCATATGAATGCTTTACCGTTTCTCTCAAAAGATCTAAATTCTTTTCTTTTATTAACATAGGCATATCTTCTAACTTTTCAAATATAGTATCCATATTATCATTTATTTCTTCCATTTCCTGCTTTAGTCTATCTAATTCTTGTTCTGCCTTTATATTTTTGTTCTCATTCAACTCATTTGATATATATATTATCTTAGCCATAAGTTTAGGCTTTTTTGCCTGAATATCTAAAAGCTGTTTTTCTAAGATATTTTTCTCTTTGATTAATTCATTTAATTCTTTAATTTTTTTAGATATTGAATCATTTGATTCCATCTTAATAAGCTCTTTAAACGGCTCGTATTGGACTAACATAGGTACTTTATTTGTTTTTACTATTTTCTCAATTAAATCCATATCCAGTTTATTATTGCCAAATATCATATTCTTCCAACCTTCCCTTTTTAAATACCCTTATATTTATTATATCGTTAAAATAAATTTATATTTTAATAGTTTATAAAAGAAATTATTTCTATATAAATTTACTAAATAAAGTACAATAAGTCAATGAATCTATTGAATTATTTTTTATTGTTTGGAAAAAATAATTTCATGAGGTGATTTTATGAGAAAAATTATAAGTATACTACTATTCTTTGTACTTATTTTAAGTGGATGTGCAAAATCAGAAGAAAAAACACAGGAAAGTAGTCTTCCTAAGGAACCAAAGTCTTTGCAATCGTTGCAAGATAGTATATTGATTATAATGGCTAAGATAGATTTAATGCCAAGTATTAACGATGCTCTTGAAACTAGAAACAAGCTAATAGATACATCTCTTAAAAAAGAGAAAGAATTAGCTTCATTAAGTGAATCTAGGTTGCCTGAAAAAGACAAGCAAAAAACACCTGAAGACATGGAAAAGGATAAAGTTAAACTATCTAGCCATATAGTTAATACAAACATATATCAGTCTTTATTAGCAGAAGATATACAAGATATAAATAAATTAGAAAAAGATCCGCTTAAATTCAAGCTTGAAGAATACTGGCTTGGTATAAATAAGGACTTAGTAGATATTCATAAAAATTGGAATAACCTTCAAGCAAGTATGATTGTAGTTTCTGCTGATCCTGAATACATCAAAAGCTTTGAAACAAATTTAAATTCATTAACAGATTCAATTGCTCAATACAACATATTCGATTCTCTAATATACTGCAATAATATGACTAAATATATGTCCTCTTTTAGACAGTATTTTAAAACTTACATTAATACCGATATTGATGTTGCAAAGTATTCTATAAGAAAAGCAGTACTTTTATGTGATATGGAAAACTATGAAGAAGCATTAGCAACAGTAAGCAAAATTTCAGAACTTTTAAATTCAAAAAACGAAACATATTCTAAACAAAAAGAAAAATTTGCAAAACTTAAATATTCGATTCAAGCACTTGAAAAATCAATCGAGAGTAAAAATCTAAAATTAGTGCAAATAAATGCACCTATAGTTATATCTAATTTAAATGAATTCAAACAAAAAGAGACTAGTAAAAACTAGTCCCTTTTATTTGAAACCTCTATTCTATTAATCGCTTTTTTAAGATCAACTTTAGCAAGCTTCACTTCTTTTTCATCAGCAGATTTAATCTTTGCTTCGGCTTCTTCTTTAGCTTTATTAGCTCTTTGTACATCTATTTGATCAGCCCATTCAGCAGCTTCTGTTAATATAGTAGTCTTTTCCTTATCAACTTGGATAAACCCACCAGCAACAGATGCTTCTCTAAATGAACCATCTTTTTTAAGTTTTAATACTCCTATATCTAGTGGTGCTACGTAACTTGCATGATTCTTAAGTATACCAACATCACCGTTTATAGTTCTAACAACTACCATTTGGGCAGTACCTTCAAAAAACTTTTTATCGGGAGTAACTATTTCTACAGAAAATTCTCCTGCCATGTTTATCTACTCTCCCTTCTTAGCTTTTTCAATTGCCTCTTCTATAGTACCAACATAAAGGAAAGCTGATTCAGGTAAGTTATCATGCTTACCATCAAGTATTTCTTTAAATCCTCTTACAGTTTCTTTAAGAGATACATATTTACCTTCCATACCAGTAAACTGCTCAGCAACACTGAATGGTTGAGATAAGAAGTTTTGAATCTTTCTTGCACGAGCAACAGCCATTTTATCTTCATCAGATAATTCGTCCATACCAAGTATAGCAATTATATCTTGAAGTTCTTTATATCTTTGAAGAACAGATTGAACTCTACGAGCTACATCATAATGCTCAGCTCCAACAACATTTGGATCTAGTATTCTAGATGTTGAATCAAGTGGATCAACCGCAGGGTAAATACCACGAGATGCTATATCTCTTGATAAAACTGTCTTAGCATCAAGATGGGCAAATGTTGTAGCTGGTGCCGGGTCAGTTAAGTCATCGGCTGGAACGTATACTGCTTGAACAGATGTGATAGAACCCTTCTTAGTAGATGTTATTCTCTCTTGAAGAGCACCCATCTCTGTAGCTAGTGTTGGTTGGTATCCAACTGCAGATGGCATACGTCCTAATAGTGCAGAAACCTCAGATCCTGCTTGAGTGAAACGGAATATATTATCAACGAATAATAATACATCTTGTCCTTCTTGATCTCTAAAATATTCAGCCATAGTAAGTCCTGTAAGCGCAACTCTCATTCTCGCTCCAGGTGGCTCATTCATCTGACCATAAACTAGAGCAGTCTTATCGATAACTCCAGACTCAATCATTTCGTTATAAAGGTCATTACCTTCTCTAGTTCTCTCTCCAACTCCAGCAAATACTGAAAGTCCACCATGTTGAGTAGCTATATTGTTGATAAGCTCCATTATAAGAACTGTTTTACCAACTCCTGCTCCTCCGAACAGACCAATCTTTCCACCCTTTGCATAAGGAGCTATAAGGTCAACTACCTTGATTCCTGTTTCAAGAATTTCAGTAGAAGTCTCTTGATCTTCAAAAGAAGGGGCTTCTCTATGTATTGGTAACTTCGGAGAATCAGTAGGAGCAGGCTTGTTATCAACAACCTCTCCAAGTACATTGAATATTCTTCCTAATGTACCTTTTCCAACAGGAACAGATATAGGTGCTCCTGTATCTACAGCATCAATACCTCTAACAAGTCCATCTGTTGAACTCATGGCGATACACTTAACAGTGTCATCCCCTATATGTTGAGCTACCTCTGCCACTATTCTATTTCCATTGTATTCTACTTCAATCGCATTTAGTAGGTTTGGTAAGTTTTCACTACTAAACTTTATGTCTAGCACGGGTCCGATAATTTGAACCACTTTACCTATATTCTTTTCTGGCATTTTCATACCTCCTTATTTTAACGCCTCTGAACCTGCAACTATCTCTGATATCTCTTGAGTTATAGATGCTTGTCTTGCTCTATTGTATTGTAATTCTAATTTAGAAATCATCTCATCTGCATTATCAGTAGCAGATTGCATAGCAGTTCTTCTAGCTCCTTGTTCAGACGCAGAAGATTCAGCTATACCTCCATATATAGATCCTTCCATAAACTTAGGAACTAAATACTCAAGTACCTCTTCTTCACCTGGGTCAAACTCTATCATCTCACCTTTTGTACCTTCTTTATCTTGCTCAAAAGAAAGCGGAAGTAATTTTAATACCTCTGGTGTTTGAGTTAAAGTTGATTCAAATTTAGTATACACAAGATATACTTCATCGATTTCTTCCTTTGCATATGCCTCAAGTGCAATATCTGCAATTTTTCTAGCATCTGTATAAGTTAAATCTTCAACTCCAGTGAATTTATCTAAAATATTATAGCCTCTTTTGTTAAAGAAATCTATAGATTTTTTACCAACAGCTATAATACTTTCTTTTTTATGTTCCATATGGTTTATTGCAGTCTTTAAGACGTTTGAGTTGTATCCACCAGCAAGACCTCTATCTCCTGCTATAACTATATAGCATTTATTAGACGAGTCTCTTTGCTCTAAGTATATACTTTGAACCCCTTTAGCACTTTTAGCTATCTTTTCTATAGTAGCATAAAGAGTTTCAAAATATGGCTTAGTAGCTTGTGCTTGTTCTTTAGCTTTTTTTAACTTAGCTGATGAAACAAGCTCCATAGCTTTAGTTATTTGCTTAGTGTTACCAACACTTTTTATACGTCTTTTAATATCCTTCATTCCAGCCATATTATTTCACCTCCTGTTTAAAGAGGATTACTCTTCAATTTTAAATCTTTTTTTGAATTCTGTTATGGCACTTTCTAATCCCTCTTTGTAATCTTTTCCATTAAGGATATCTTTACCTATTTGTGGGTAATTTTCATCCATAAACTTGTAGAATTCGCTTTCAAATCTTCCTATTTCACTAACAGGAATATCAGTTAAGAATTTGTTAGTTACAGCATATATAATCATAACTTGTTTCTCAACATCTATTGGGTCATTCTCACCTTGCTTTAGCATTTCAACAACTCTTTCCCCTTGAGCAAGTCTTGACTTTGTATCCTCATCGAGGTCTGATCCAAACTGAGCAAATGCTTGAAGTTCTCTATATTGTGAGTAAGTAAGTTTTAATGTACCTGCAACCTTTTTCATAGGTTTAATTTGCGCACTACCTCCAACCCTTGATACTGATATACCAGGGTTAACAGCAGGTCTAACTCCCGAGTTGAAAAGCTCAGTCTCTAGGAATATCTGTCCATCTGTTATAGATATTACGTTTGTAGGTATATAAGCCGAAACGTCTCCTGCTTGAGTTTCAACTATTGGAAGTGCAGTTATAGAACCTCCGCCTAACTCATCAGATAATTTAGCTGCTCTTTCTAGTAATCTTGAGTGTAAGTAGAATACATCTCCTGGATATGCCTCACGTCCTGGTGGTCTTCTAAGAAGAAGTGACATTGCACGATATGCAACCGCATGCTTAGATAAATCATCATAAACTATTAAAACATGTCCACCATTATACATAAACTCTTCTGCTATTGCACAACCAGCATATGGTGCCATATATTGAAGTGGAGCAAGCTCAGATGCTGTAGCTGATACTATAGTAGTATAATCCATAGCGCCGTTAGACTCTAATCTATCCATTATTTGAGCAACTGTAGAACGCTTTTGTCCTATAGCTACATATATACATTTAACATTTTTACCTTTTTGGTTGATTATAGTATCTAGTGCAACAGAAGTCTTACCAGTTTGTCTATCTCCGATGATAAGCTCTCTTTGCCCTCTTCCTATTGGAATCATAGAATCTATCGCCTTGATACCAGTTTGAAGTGGCTCATGAACTGATTTCCTAGATATTATACCAGAAGCTACAGACTCTATAGGTCTAAACTTATCACTAGCTATAGGTCCTTTTCCATCTATAGGTTGTCCTAGTGCATTTACAACTCTACCAGATAGAGCCTCTCCTACTGGAACCTCAACTATTCTTCCAGTTCTTTTAACAGTGTCGCCCTCTTTTATATTTTCTTCAGAACCAAGTAAAACGGCTCCTACAGATTCTTCCTCTAAGTTTAATGCCATTCCATAAATCTGACCTGGAAACTCTAAAAGCTCTCCTGCCATACACTTTTCAAGTCCATGAACTCTAGCTATACCGTCCCCAACTTGAGTAACTGTACCAACATCAGTCAGTTCTAATTTATTTTCATACTTTTTTATTTGTTCTTTTATAATTGAACTAATTTCTTCCGGTCTTAAATTCATGGGTTTCACCGCCCTTCTACGCTATTATTTGAGATAACTGATCTTTTAATTTTTCTAAACGAGTTTTTATAGTTCCATCTATTTCTTCATTACCCATCTTAACTAAAACTCCACCTATAACACTAGAATCAACTTCATTTTTAAGTGTTATATTCTTACCTTTAGTCTCAGAAAGCTTTTGTTTAAGATTATTTAAATCTTTTTCGCTCATAGGTACTGCTGTTATAGCAACAGCTTCTAAGATGTTCTCTTTCTCATTAATCAAAGTTTTAAACTCAGTAAATATCTCGTCTATAATTCCTATTCTATCCTTATCTATTAAAACTTTCAAAAAGTTCATCATTTCCAAAGAAGCCTTATTATCATAAATTTTTTCAACTAATGCTTTTTTCTCTTCTTTAGAAATTAAAGGAGCTCTAAGTATCTTTAAAAAGTCTTCATTTTCGTTGAAAAGATCTACTATAACCTTTAACTCATCGTTTAGGGCAGCAGTAGTTCCCTCTAAAACTCCAACTTCGAATAAAGCATTAGCGTATCTACTAGCAACTAATTTTGCCATTTAGCTTCGCCTACCTCTTCTATAAAATCTCCTATCAATTTATCATGTTTAGCTCCATCTATATCAGTTTCTATAACTTTAGAAGCTGCTAAAATTGCTAGAGATGATATATCATCTTTAAGCTCATTCATAACCTTTTGTTTTTCTCTTTGAATCTCTCTATTAGCTCTTTCTTTTAATTGAACAGTTTCTTCTTGAGCTGACTTGATTATTTCATCTGCTCTTTCCTCAGCTCTCTTTGAACCATTCTTAACTATTTCTTGAGCCTCTTCTTTAGCCGAATTTATCTTTGATTCATATTCAGCTTTAAGTTCTTCACCTTTTCTAACTGCTTCCTCTGCATCTTTATAAGATCCTTCAACTTCAGCAGTTCTTTTTGCCATAAATTCTGTAGTGGGTTTGAATAATAACTTCTTAAGTATTAAATACATTATAAATGTATTTACAAGTTGAAATACAAAATCCCAGTCTAAACTTACAAAGCTTTTGTACATCATAATCCTCCCTTCTGCTAATCGCTCCACTTTCTTTAATTAGGAGATGAGTTCATCTCCTATTTTTATTATCCTAAAAGATTCATTAGTGGATTAGCAAATAAAAGAAGCATTGCTATAACTAGACCATAGATACCTGTTGACTCTGCAACCGCTGCTCCTAAAAGCATAGTCTTTATTATATCTCCTTGTGCTTCTGGTTGCTTTCCAACAGCCTCTGCACCTTTACCTGCAGCAAATCCTTGTCCTATACCTGCTCCTATACCTGCTATCATTGCTAAACCTGCTCCTATAGCTGATCCTGCTAAAACTATCGCTTTTTCCATTTTAAATTCCTCCTAATCATTTTTATGTATTTTCTATATAATTTTTAATCAATAGCACTTGAAACGAAAACCATTGTAAGCATTATAAATATAAATGCTTGAAGCACTCCAGAGAATAAGTCAAAATAAATATGAAGTACTGATGGAATACCTACCTGAAGTATTGGTATACCTATTCCTATCAAACCACTTAAATACGCAAGTAGTTGATATAAAAGCATCATTATAACCATACCTCCTGTAATATTACCAAAAGGACGGAAACTTAATGATATTGGATTTGCAAGTTCCCCAACTATATTAAGAGGTAACATAGCTGGTATTGGCTCTAGGAACCCTTTTAAATATCCTCCTAAACCTTTGCTCTTAACTCCATTATATTGAACCATACCAAATGTTATAATAGCCCAAGCTAAAGTAGTATTAAGATCAGTTGTTGGAGATCTAAGACCTAGTAATCCTATAAGATTGGAACACATAAAAAATAAGAATAGACTTCCTATATAAGGAGCAAACCTCATTTTATCTTCTCCCATAGTTTGTTTTACTATAGAGTATAATCCATCTACAAGTAATTCTACAAAATTTTGAAATCCTTTTGGAACCTTATTAAACTTTCTAGTTCCAAAATACGCAAATAATGTAAGCCCAATCATAATAATCCATGTTGTAGTTACTGTCTCACTAACATGTATACTTGTATTGGGAATTGTAAACATAATTTTAGGACCGTTCATTTTACGCCTCCTTTCCTCTAATAATTTTTTCTATGCCAAATAGATTTACAATCAATATACTAATTTTAGGTAAAAGTAAACCTATAATGGTTCCTATGATATTTATATATGTACCTTTTAAAGATATAATCAATACAAAGGCTGTTATAATAAGCCTTACAATATACCTTGAAAGAACATACCCTTGTGCATTTCCTGGATTCATAGTTACAGCTTTTTCCAAGGTAAGCGACAACAGTCTAAGATTTAATATTGAAAAAATACTGCCAAATGCAAGTCCACATAGAAGTTCCTTCGAAAAAGTATGTGTTAAAAAAGCAACGATAACTATAAAGACAAATACTATAACCATCACTTTTATTATGTTAAGAATCATTTCCATTGTCGATTTCAAAGGATCACTTCCTTTTTTTTATAACTGATATAGCTATTTTGTAAGCATTTATAAAGCCAGCTCCAATGCCTAGTAAAATTAATATGATAAAAAAAATAGGTCCTGTATTGAATTTTCTGTCTATTAAACTTCCTAGATAACTACATATGAGAATTGGAACTACCATATATATACCTATTTGAGATACTAGACTCAAATAAACTACAGCGTCAAACCATTTATTCTTTTTACTCATATTTATACTCCTATATTTCGTCGATTTTTGTTAATTTAAAAACTATTATGTATAACAATCCATTTTCTATAGAACCTTTTAATCAAGATTATATAACAATATTACTACATTTTTCAATGAAAACATTTTCCCAATTTCATAAATCTAAATTTTGAGTATATTTGAGATAGAATTCGCCCATATATCTATTATATAATTAGGCGGATTAAAAATCAAATTTAATGCAATCTTTTTCATAAGTCAAATTCAGTCTTTTTTGGTTATTAACTTAAAAATCCTTCGTTTTTTCTACGTTTCCTCCATAATTCGCTATTAAATACTCAATTATTCTATCGCATGCTTTACCATCTCCGTATGGATTTACTGCATTTGACATTTTAGAGTATTCTTCTTGATTTCTTATTAGTAGATTTGTCGATTTATAAACTTCTTCTTCATCAACTCCTACAATTTTTGCAGTTCCAGCCTCTACAGCTTCTGGTCTTTCAGTTTCACATCTCAAAACTAAAACAGGCTTTCCAATAGCAGGAGCCTCTTCTTGTATGCCTCCAGAATCAGTAAGTATTATATCTACTTTATTCATTAAGTTTGCAAAAGGTTCATAATCAAGCGGTTCTATTAAATGTATTTTTTTAACATCTCCCATTATGGATTTTGCACAATCTCTGACTTTAGGATTTAAGTGCATTGGAAATATTACCTCTACATTATCATTATCCTGAACAACTCTTTTAATAGCCTTAAATATATCCTCCATAGGCTTACCCCAGTTTTCTCTTCTATGACAAGTTAAAAGTATCACTTTATTTTTTTCATAGTCTATATCATCTATGTCTTTATTATTAAATTTGTAATCTTTATTTATTACGGATAAAAGTGCATCTATAACAGTATTTCCAGTTACACATATTTTATCCTTGTCTATATTTTCTTTTAATAAATTCTCTTCATTTCCAATAGTAGGTGCAAAATGAATAGAAGATATCATACCTGTAAGCTTTCTATTCATTTCCTCAGGATACGGAGAGTATATATTGCCACTTCTAAGTCCAGCTTCTACATGCCCTACTGGCACTTTGTTGTAAAAAGCTGCTAAGGAAGCAGAAAAAGTAGTTGTAGTATCCCCATGAACCAGTAAAATATCAGGTCTATCATTAGCAATTACACTTTCAAGTTCCTTTAAAACTCTATTAGTAACATCTGTTATAGTTTGACCATGCTTCATAATATTCAAGTCATACTTAGGTTTTATATCGAATATTTCAAGCACTCTATCCAGCATTTCTCTATGTTGAGCAGTTACACAAACTATAGATTCTATTTTTTTATTTTGCTCCATTTTTTTAACTAAAGGAGCCATTTTTATAGCCTCTGGTCTTGTTCCAAATACAGTCATAACCTTTACTTTGTTCATTTCAAATCCCCCTATTTAAACTCACCATCTTCTGGTGATAAAAGCTTTAATCTAACTATTCCGTAGTATATAAAAAGTGCATCTGATATAAGTATAATAGTTGATTCAAAGAAATTACTCTCAGATATTAAAACAGCACTAATTCCTAAAAATAAGCTTATTCCATAAAGTATGAGAACAGTTTTTCGTTGAGATAATCCTCTACTTAAAAGCCTGTGATGAAGATGTCCTTTATCAGCCTGCATTATAGGTTTTCCACTTAATTTTCTTCTTATTATAGCAAATGTAGTATCAAATATAGGTATACCAAGAGCGAGTACTGGTATAAATATTGCAAGAGCTGCAGCTGATTTTATAGCTCCTTGTATAGATATAACAGCTAATATGTATCCAAGAAATAAAGACCCAGTGTCCCCCATGAATATTTTGGCAGGATTAAAATTGTAAGGCAAAAATCCAATAGCAGACCCTGCTAAACACATCAAAAGTATAGCTGATGTTTGTTGATTATTAGCAAAAGCCACAAAAGCTAGTGTAATTGCAGCTATTGCAGATACTCCAGCAGCTAACCCATCTAAGCCATCTATTAAATTAACAGTATTAGTTATACCCACTATCCAAAATATAGTCACAGGAACAGATAATACTAATCCTAGTTGTGTTATTCCACTTTGAGTAAATGGATTTGTTACCCACTCAACTCTAACTCCACAAACAACAACTATTACAGCTGCTATTAACTGACCTAAAAGCTTTGTCTTTGCTCCTATTTCATTTAAATCATCAATTATCCCCATACAAACTATAACAAGACTTCCAAGTAATATCCCTATTATCTCCTTGTTTATATGTACAATAAATATGCTAGTTAAGAAAAACCCTAAAAATATCGCAATCCCACCAAGTCTTGGTATAGGATCCTTATGTACTCTTCTATCATCCTTTGGTATATCTATAGCGCCTATTTTATGTGCAAGCTTAATAGCAAGTGGTGTTGAAAAATAAGATATTCCAAACGATAAAATAATCGCAATAATAATCTGACTCATATTTTCACCTCTTTAAGTATTTTAATATCCCATATCATCAGTTAAAGAATCATCATTTTCTATCCATTCATTTACTTGTATAATTCTAAAATTTTGATTAGTTTCTCTTATTATTACTTTTTCTATACCAGAATTTAATATAAGTCTTTTACACATAGTACATGAATTGGCATTTTTAACAAGTTCATTAGTCTTCATATCTTTTCCAACTAAATAAAGATTTCCCCCAATCATATCTCTTCTACTTGCAGATATAATACAATTAGCTTCTGCATGAACACTTCTACACTTTTCATAGTTTTGCCCTCTTGGAATATTCATTTTCTCTCTTAAGCAATATCCCATATCGCTGCAATTTTTTCTTCCTCTAGGAGCACCACTATAACCTGTAGATATTATCTCATCATTTTTGACAATAATAGCTCCATAATTGCGTCTAAGGCAAGTTCCTCTTTCAAGAACTGATCTTGCTATATCTAAATAATAGTTATGTTTATCTCTTCTATCCATAGATTTTCCTCCATTACTCCTAAAAATCATACTCATGCTATCTTTATTATATTATTTATATTAAATATGTACAAGTTAATTAAATTTTATATAAATAAAAAAATTCGTCTACTCGCTAACGCAGTGACTCATGTCGCCAACGATTCTTACAGGCTCCGTTGCTTAAAAATGGTTCCAAATATAGCCTTTTCATCAATATTATCCATAGATTCAAAATCATATAATATCCTATATCATAAAAAATCTAACCCACATACCTAAATATAGGATTTAGTGGGTTAGATTTTTTTTAGAAATAACTTTTTTATAACTTAAACTTCGAAATATTTTCCTGTAATTCTCTTGCTAATTCAGATAGATTTTCACTAGAATTAGCGATTTCATCAACAGAGGCTGATTGTTGTTGTGTTGATGCAGATGCTTCTTCTGTGCTAGCTGCATTTTCCTCAGCTATAGCTGAAAGAGACTGTATAACATCAAGAACATTTGACTTTCTATTTTCCATTTTTTCCACAGAGGTACTCATTTTTTCTATAGAGTTTTCTGATTCATCAATTGATATAGCAATTTCCTTATATTTATTTTCAATATTAATTACACTCTGAGCTTGTTCTTGACCAATATCCTTTACTTTCTTAATTATACCAACAGCATTTGAAGAATTTGTTATTAGTTCATTTACTACATTATCAATCTCTTTTGTTGAACTAGTAGATTCTTCTGCTAATTTTCTTATCTCATCCGCAACTACTGCAAAACCTCTTCCAGATTCACCCGCTCTTGCTGCTTCAATCGCTGCATTCAGTGCTAATAAATTAGTTTGTTCTGCAATAGATGCAATAACCTGACTTGCATTTCCTATTTTTTGTGAACTTTTATTCGTTTCTCTTACAACTTCAAATATTTCACTAGCTGCCTGTCCTCTTTCTTTTGTTTTATCTGTAAGATCCTTTATAATTACTAAACCTTCTTCTACTAAATTATTTACCTTTTCTGATGAAGTACTTAAATCATTCATATATATTTGATTCTCTTTAATTAAATTCCCTAAATCATTCATTTTTTCAGCACCAGTTTCTGTATCCTCAGCCTGCTGCATAGCTCCTACTGCCAATTCCTCAATAGTTTTTGACACTTCTGTTGACCCAATTGCTACTTGTTGAGATGTAGCTGTTAATTCTTCTGAAGACGCTAACACTTGAACAGATACATTCTGTACTTTTTTAATTAATTGAGTAAAGTTATCTTCCATTGTTTCTAGTGCCCTTGCTATTTCTCCTGTCTCATCTTTTCTTTTTAAGAATTTAGCTACTTCACTATTTTCATCAAAAGTAAGATCATATCTTGATAACTTTACAATAATATTCGAAATAGCAGTTATTGATTTTATTATATATCTACTATTGTAATAAAGAACAGCAAATATAATTAATACCCCAATAATATTAATAATTATCATAACATATATCATATGATTAGTTTTTTTCATCAACTCATTTATAGGCACTATTGTTGTATAAGACCATTTTAAATTCGAATCCTCAAACTCAATAGGTGTATAGAATTTATAAACTTCCGTTTTCACACTAGTTGAAAATGACTTATTCATAAAACTTTCACCCTTGCTAATCTTTCCCAAATATTGTTTTCCTAAATCTCCTTCAAATTCCTCTCCAATTTTGCTTACTCTTTCTTCTTCTGGATGTGCTAAAACCATTCCTTTATCATTAATTAATCTTCCAAATCCACTATCAAATAACTTTACAGATGAATTGATTAAAGTAAGCTGCTCTAAAGATATGTCTACTCCAGCTACCCCATAAAACTTACCATCAATTATTATTGGTTCACAAAATGTAATCGTTGTTACTTTTTCTCCATTTATTTCATATGTAGTCGGATCAGTAATATAGCTTTCTTTAGTTTGCTTTGGTATATCATAATACTTTTTTCCTTCTATATTTTCACAATATGATAGTTCTAAATTTTCTCCTTTTCTAGACCATAATGGAATAAATCTACCTGTATTATCATTCCCAAGCTTATTTATATAGTTATTATCTTCATTATCGAATGCATTAGGCTCCCAAGTAGCCCAGCAATACATATAATTATCATTGTGTTCCATTTTTTCTTTTAATACCTCAATAACAACATCTCGATTTGTTCCACCACTTTTTTTCATATTTTTCAATATAATTGCAATTTCTTCAGCTTCATGCTTAGCATCATCAAGAATTTCTTCCATTTCACTAGATATCTTATCTGTCTTCATTGCAATATTTTCAATACTATTTTCCTTTACACTAGTATACGTATTTGTAATCAAATATAACATTATCATACTAGATATAAGTGCTAAAAAACCTAAATTTAAAAATATAAGTCTTGTTTTAAGTTTAATTTCAATCCCCTCCTCATGTTATTTTTTTACAATTATTTTATATTTATATATTACCTTATTTATATTGAAATGTCCATTTTTTAACAACATTTTAATCTTTTAGACTTTCCTATTTTTTTATTTACTATATTCCTATAGCATCAACAACTGATTTCATTAATCAAAATATAAAAAAGCAACAAACAAGCGTACCAAAATTAAGCTTCCATGTTTGGTACAACTGTTCGTCGCTTATATATTTATTCTTATCATAGTATTTTTTGCATAATAAAAACACGCACCGATGGCTCCCATCATGATTCCTCCCTTCCTGGTCTCTCGTACCAATTTAAAGGTCTACATGAGCATGTCGATTCTTGTATAATTTTGCCTTGTAAATAATAACATATATTTTGTTCCAATCTCAAATACTACTTTAATTATATTCCTATAGATAAAAAAGAGTGTGTCATATGACACACTCAAATTACTACTTAGTACCGTATAATCTATCTCCAGCATCTCCAAGACCTGGAACTATATATCCGTGATCATTTAATTTTTCGTCAATAGATGCTACATATATATCTACATCTGGATGGCATCTTTCAACTTCTTCTATTCCCTCCGGACAAGCCACTAGGTTCACAAGCTTAATATATTTAGCTCCTTGCTTCTTTAAAACATCAATGGCTGCAACTGCAGAACCACCTGTAGCAAGCATAGGATCTACTACTATAAATTCTCTATCCTCTATATCAGCAGGGAATTTTGAATAGTATTCAACTGGTTTTAAAGTCTCTGGATCTCTGTAAAGTCCTACATGTCCAACCTTAGCAGCTGGAACTAGCTCAAGTATTCCATCTACCATTCCAAGACCCGCTCTTAATATAGGAACTATACCTAATTTTTTTCCCGAAATAACCTTAGACTTAGTTTTTGTAACTGGAGTTTCTATTTCAACTTCCTCTAAAGCTAAATCTCTTGTTACTTCATATCCCATAAGCATAGAAACTTCTTTTACTAACTGTCTAAAATCCTTAGATCCAGTATTCTTATCTCTTATAAGAGTTAATTT
The DNA here is from genome assembly GCF_025210165.1 of Tepidibacter sp. Classification (GTDB taxonomy): domain Bacteria; phylum Bacillota; class Clostridia; order Peptostreptococcales; family Peptostreptococcaceae; genus Tepidibacter_A. Next base: position 6,139 of record NZ_JAOASI010000017.1, on the reverse strand, counting down.
ATGTTGTATTAATGGATGGTTCATCATAACTACCTTTGACATTTTATTTCCTCCCTTTAAAAATCTATTTAGAATATTTTTTTTCTATTTCTGTTATCTTTGAAACTCTTCTTTGATGTCTATCTCCTTCAAATTCAGTGTTAATCCATGAATCTATAATTTCAAGAGCTAATCCTTTTCCAACAACTCTCTCTCCTATAGATATCATATTAGCATTGTTGTGAGCCTTAGACATCTTAGCTGAAAAAGTATCTGAAACAACTGCACATCTTATTCCTGGTACCTTATTAGCAGCCAAAGATATCCCTATTCCTGTTCCACAGCAAAGTATCCCTTCTTCAACTTCACCACTTTTCACAGCCTCAGCAACTTTAACTCCATAATCTGGGTAGTCAACAGAATCCAATGAGTCAGTTCCAAAATCAACAATTTCAAACTCACCTTGTAGGTGTTTTTTAATCTCTTCCTTTAAATTGTATCCACCATGATCACTTGCAATTCCTATTTTCTTCACTTGTGTTCACCTCCAAATTAATTTTTAAAGCCATTTTAATCGAATTAATTACAAACCTAATAATATTTCGACATATATTCTTATATTCCTTCTTTTTATTTTAATTTTTTATATTTTTTCTTTTTTTATTTTTTCCTTTAAATTTCATCCTTTATTTCTAATATTTTTGTCTTTTTGTCCTTTAATGTTTTTGTTTCTTCTTTTCTTTTTTTATACTCTTAAATTTGTATATATTTAAGGTTTTTGATTGACTCTGTATGCATATTCAAAAAATTATGATTATTAAAATGTTAGATAATGTTTTTAATATTTTACTATACAACTAGTATTACGACGTTTGAATATACGTTAAGAAAGTTCCTTGTCTGACCAACGGGAGTTCAGAACTTTTAGTATATTCAATAAGACGTAATGCTTAGTTGTATTAAAATATTCAATCCATTATCGGTATTTTAATAATCATAATTTTTCGCTCAAATACAGTAAATTTACAAATCAAATTCTATACAAATTTATACCCCGCCGCCTTTATTAAACGATTCATTATAGCTTGCCCAATTCCAACATTCTCAAAACTCTCTGAATATATAATATCTACACCTTTTTTATCCATTTCTCTTAAAGCCTTGAATAAGTTATAAGCTACTTCATTCAAATCTTCTCCAAGACCTATAACCTCACCTTTATATTTGTCTTTATTTTTATCAAGGCACATAATTCCTATTTTCTTTCCTTCTTTAATTCCTTCATCAACCAATTTATTTATTTTATCTATGTAGTCTTCATCATATTTTTTAACTATGAACACTTCTGCCTTTGGAGCATAGTGAGTGTATTTCATTCCAGGTGCCTTTGCAATTATGTTTTCGTTCTTTTCAAGTATTGCAGGGTCTATTACAACCTCTCCTAGAACCTCTCTTAAATCTTCTATTGTTACTCCACCAGGTCTTAATATCGTAGGTATATCTCCAGTTAAATCAAGAACTGTAGATTCAAGACCAACATTTGAATCTCCTCCAAGTATAATACCATCAACTCTACCATTCATCTCTTCATATACATTCTCTTCATCAGTAGGAGATGGTCTTCCAGATATATTCGCAGATGGACCTGCAACAAATACTCCACTCTCCTTTATAAGAGATATAGCTATCGGATGAGACGGCATTCTAACTGCAACTGTATCTAAGTTTCCGCTAGTAATAGACGGCACTATCGTTTTCTTTTTTAATACTATCGTTATAGGCCCTGGCCAAAATTTATCCATAACACTATAAACTCTTTCATCTATATTAGTAGCAATTTCGTGAATCTTTTCTTTATCAGCAATATGAACTATTAAAGGATTATCACTTGGTCTTCCTTTAGCCTCATATATCTTCTTGGCTGCTTTATCATTAAGTGCATCAGCACCTAGTCCATACACTGTTTCAGTTGGAAATATAACAGTCCCTCCATTTTTTAAGATTTTTCCAAATTCCTGTATTTTATCTATATCAATATTATTCTTGTCAATTTTGCAAACCAAAGTTTTCTTCAACTATCTCACCTCATCATAAGTATCAAGATATACTATTTAAAATATTCTTTCCTTAGAAAAAAAGTCCTAATATTATTCATAAGAATAATATAGGACTAATATTTTAGTTATTTACAGCCTTTAATTTTTCAGCTTGATCAACAGTTATAAGAGAATCTATCATCTCATCTAATTGTCCCTCTATAAAACTATCTAGCTTGTATAACGTTAAGTTTATTCTATGATCTGTAATTCTTCCTTGGGGGAAATTATAAGTTCTAATTCTCTCAGATCTATCTCCAGTTCCAACCTGACTCTTTCTTTCAGCTGCTATTTCTTTATGTTGTTCAGCTTGAGCCTTATCAAATAATCTAGCCTTTAATACCTTAAGAGCTTTTTCCTTATTCTTAAGCTGACTCTTTCCATCCTGACATGATACAACTTCTCCAGTTGGAAGATGTGTTATTCTTACAGCTGAGTCAGTAGTATTAACACTTTGTCCTCCGTTTCCTGAAGAACGGAAAACATCTATTCTTAAATCATTAGGATTTATTTCTATTTCAACATCATCAACTTCTGGTAAAACAGCAACAGTAGCAGTAGATGTATGTATCCTACCACCTGATTCTGTAGTTGGTATTCTTTGAACTCTATGAACTCCAGACTCATACTTAAGTCTTGAGTATGCTCCTTTTCCCTTTATAGAGAAAGAAACCTCCTTGTATCCACCAACACCTGTTTCATTGCTACTCATTAATTCTACTTTCCATCTTCTTGATTCTGCGTATCTACAATACATTCTAAATAAAGTTCCAGCAAATAGTGCAGCTTCATCTCCACCAGCTCCACCTCTTATCTCAACGATAACATCTTTTTCATCATTAGGATCTTTAGGAACAAGTAAAAGCTTAAGCTCATCTTCTATATTTGGTAAGTTTTCTTCAAGATCAGATAATTCCATCTTTGCAAGCTCTCTTAACTCTTCATCAGATTCTTCTTGAAGTATTTGCTTTGATTCTTCAATTCCAGCAACAGTTTCCTTATATTCTCTATACTTCATAACTATAGGTTCTATTTCCGCATGCTCTTTAATATATTTTTGCCATTCAGACTGTCTATTAATAACTTCTGGATCCCCAATCTTTTGGGTTAAATCTTTATACTTATCTTCTATAATTCCAACTTTATCAAACATAAGTTTCCACCTCTTTCAGTATATCAATTTTTCATTATATCAAATTTTCGTACCTATAACAACCCTTTGTATAGATGCCAAATCCTCTAATATTCTTATATTCTCGTATCCATTTTTTATCATTATATTTTTTACATCCTCCGCTTGATCATATCCAACTTCATAACCTAAGATTCCTTTATCTTTTATAAATTTAATAGAATCCTCAGTTATCTTTCTATAAAAATCAAGTCCATCTGCTCCCCCATCAAGAGCTAAAGAAGGTTCATAATCCTTAACATCAACATCAAGACAAGATATATCACTGCGTCTTATGTAAGGAGGGTTTGAAACTATTATATCAAATTTTATATTTTTATCTTCAATTGCCGAGAATACATTTGACTCTAAGAAAGTTATTTTATCTTCTACCTCATTATTCTTAGCATTAATTCTTCCAACTTCTAGAGCATCATATGATATATCAAGCGAATAAACCTTTGAATCTTTTACATATTTAGCTAAAGATACACTTATAGCTCCAGAACCCGTTCCAATATCTACAATTAAAGGATTGTCTATTTTCTTTGCCTGCTCTATAACATCCTCAACCAGTACTTCAGTATCTGGTCTTGGAATTAATACTCCTTCTTTAACAAAGAAATTAAGTCCCATAAACTCTTTATTTCCTATAATATAAGCCATAGGTCTTCCTTTTCTTCTTTGCTTTAAAAGAGCTTCAATTCTATTTTCATCCTTCTTAGAAATTTCTTCATCTAAATTGAGATGTATATATAATCTAGTAACATCAAGAACCTTACAAATACTAAGCTCAACATCAAGCTTTGCGGTAGTACTATTACTAAGCTCTCTTATCCACTTTTTCATCATCTGTCTTATAGTCATTTTTTATCACCTCTTCTTCAAGTGCAGCCTTTAGAGCACAAAGCGCCACCTCTAATTGATCATCATCTGGCTCTCTAGTCGTAATTCTTTGAAGCATCATACCAGGTAATGAAATAATTTTCACAAATATATTATCATACTTTCCAGCAATTTTTATAATCTCATAAGATATACCCGCTACAATAGGTATACATAACAATCTATATATAACTCTTAAAAACGGATTTGGCCATCCAAATAGAAAGTATATAGCCATAGATACAATCATAACTATAAACATAAAATTAGTACCACATCTTGGATGAAGAGTCGAAAATTTTCTTGCATTTTCCACTGTTAATTCAAGACCTTCCTCGTAACAATAAATAGATTTATGCTCTGCTCCATGATATTGGAATACTCTTTTTATATCCTTATTTAAAGATATAATAGATACATAAGATAAAAATATCCCTATTCTAACCAATCCTTCTGCAAAATTTAAAGCCATTACATTATCAGTAAATCGCTTTAATATACCACCTAAAAAAGTAGGTAATAATATAAACAGTAAAACAGAAAATACTAAAGCTATAAACATAGAGAAATATATTAATATATCATTTGTCCTATCCTTAAACTTATCCTCCAAAAACTTTTCAAATTTAGAGGGTTCAACCGCTTCCTCTTCGTCAAAAAACTGAGCAGAAAAATTAAGAGCTTTAATTCCTTCAACCATAGTTTCAAGAAGTATAAATCCACCTCTTAAAAACGGAACTTTATTAAACCCCTTATCGGCAACCCAACTTTTAATGCTTTTTTTATCTATTTCAATATCTCCATCAGATTTTCTAACAGCTACAGCTATCTTATTTTGATTCTTCATCATAACGCCTTCCATTACAGCTTGCCCTCCGACAATACTTTTACTCATAATCTCATCTCCTTTCCAAATATATATTATCATAAAAATATAAAGTTCGCACATACTGATGAAATCTATGAGTTAATTCATTAAAGACTGTTTACTTGAAAATAGTTGGTACTCTAGTTCTTTTATCAACGTTATTCATAGATTTAGAATCATATTAGTTTAATCCCAGAACAAATGACATTAAAATACCACTAGTGTGGTATTTTAATGTCATTTGTTTTTTAGTATACTTCATATATCTCCAATGCATTCATTAGCATGAAATAAGATAAAAACTTAGTTGTATTCGTGGTATTTTAATATATAGTTTTGATAACCCACTTATAAAATAAAGCTTACTCTATGCATTAACACTTTTCATTCTCTCATTCACAAGAGCTGCTATATCTTTATTTTCATTATTGAGATCCATCAAATACATAAAAGTTGAACCCTTATAAGGTATATTCTTCTTTATAACAGTATTTTCAAGACACTTTCTAAGAATTGCTATAATACAATCCTCATTATGATTTTCCTGACAGTTCTTGCAGTGAGCACAAGTATTAGCTATACCAGAGCATACTAAATCTTCTCCATAATATTTAAAATCATCACCTGGAATCATACTAGATGCACCCTCTATTTGTATAACTCCTTTAAGTTTTGAAAACTCTAATAGTCTTTTAGAATAACCAATCAAGCATTTTTTATTATTACAATCTTCGGTATTATAAAATGGACATTCCTCACATATATTATTCAGTATTTCTAAAGTATTTAAAATATCACTCATGAGATCCTCCTAATAAATATAATAGCATTCACTTTATTTTAATACGCTAACTTAATCTATTGTGCTAGTTGAAATTAATTTACTTAATATGATAAATTGATTTTAACAAAAAAATATCCTTTTAACTTCAAATGTATGGTTATATTATCCAAATGCTAAAGATTTAATTCTTGATATATCTTCATCTTTTCCAAGTAATTTATTTATAAAGAATGATATATTATGAGAAAGAATTTTTATCTTGATTCTAGTAATAAAGCCCCAGTATGACTTAGTTTTTACCTTATTTATATTTAACTGCTCAGATAATTGTGAAAAACTAGTCTCTATTCTTCTTC
>NZ_JAOASI010000001.1 GCF_025210165.1 Tepidibacter sp. | reverse complement strand
TCAATATACTCAACATCATGAAATGTAATGGATGTTCTATCACTAAAATCTAATTCAAACTCTTCTGTAATTTCTTCAACTAATTTACTTGCATATATAAGCCCTTTAGTCTTACTTTCCTTAATTTTATAAACTTGTCCTTCTTCTAAAAAATCCACCCCTATAGCAATTGAATTCTCTGAAAATGCAAATTGTACCCTACATGGATTATCTAACTTGTCTATCAATTCTTTAGATAGAGAAATCCTCTTTCCATTACTTTTTGAATTTATTATTGAAATGACTCCTGCATCAGTAATATCTTTACTAACACTCACACTCTTAGCTCCATGAAAATTTGATAACACATCATTTTTATTCATACTCATTTTTAACTCCTCCTATTTTATGTTTATTAATCTTCAAATAAATCTTCTTCAACTACTTCTGTTGTATTCTGCTTAGTTACTTTGCTTTCATCATTTCCAACTGCTGCATCTTTTTTAGTTTTTTTCTTTTCATCTTCTTGCTTCTTACCATCTCCATTTTGTAACTTTATTACATAACACGGAACTGCTCCTTTGACCTTTGTGTCAACAACTCTTCTTCTGTAAAGCTTTCCTTTTTCATGACTAAGAAGATTTCTATCTTTCCATGATTGTAATATGTATCTTGTATTTTCAAATCCACCATTTTTCATTATTTCATCAAATTTTGTAGTTATTATTACAACATAGTTCTCATGTTTATTTTTTTCTAACTTACCCCATAATTCATATGTACTGCTTCCTACAACTCCAAGTGTATCTCCAAAATCTTTATTAAATTTAGATTTATTAATTACTAAGCTTTGTTTGAAATAGTCATAAGCAGTCGAAGGTAAATCTATATCTTCTATACTCTTATTTTCATTATCAATAATGAAATCTTTAATTTCTTCTAATTTCAAATCAATATCTAAAGCTTCATTTACTATTTCTCCAGTTGCTACTATAAGAGCTAATTTCATTGCTATTCTTCCTTTAAACGAATTTTCTTTTAAATCTTCTTCAACCTCTAATTTTTGATTCATTATTCTTCTTATTACTTCATTTTTGCCTAAATCTAAAAGCTTTTTAACAAATCTTATCCCTGCAAAACCGTAATTATTACTTACTATACTTTTTATTTTCTCTGCCTGCCTTGAATCTTTTGTCCATTTAATATTTCCAAATTCAAATAGCCTAACTTTAAGCCCTGTATTTTTATTACTTTGTGATAGTATTGAACTCTCACCTGTTGATATGATAGTTGTCTCCCATGTTTTAGTAGGTCTTACCTCTAATTTTTTATTCATTCTTTTTTTATCACTTCCACTAGCAAGTATGTAAATAAGATTTGTAAAATCCTTTTTATTTAGCATACTTGACTCATCAAGTACCATTGGTAATCCTCTATTACCTGACAACAATCCGAAAATTGCGTTTTGTGTGCTGTTCCAGTCTAAGACGAGACCTTGTTCTCTGAGTTTTGGACTTCCAAAAGGAGACACAGCAAGTTGAGCTGCTGTTGTTTTTCCATGTGTGCTTTCTGCAAAAATATGGACAAGTAGAGATTCGATGTTCACTTCTTCTCCTACAAACCCTACTGTAGCGGCTGAAAATCCTAATATTAAAGCAAGTGATAATTCTATATTTTTTAAAATTTCTTCTTTTATTAATCTCATCCAAATTTCTTCATTTCCTTTAGGTTGAATAATTAAATCGCCCGAATATTCAGACTCTTCTTTGCATCCTATAGCTTTATGATGTTTGAAATACATATTTTTACCTTCATCTTCTTCAAATCCTACATTTCTATGTATGAATGATACTTTTAAATTTCCTATTTCATTTCTTAAATGTTTCATAACCGCTTTTACATTTAAATCATTTACATCTGCACCGTATTCAGCAAGAGAAATAAGATTTGCTCTTGTTGACAAATCTTTCTTCCCCACTTGAATTTTTTTCATTCTTCCATTAGACATAAACTCTAATTCATACATTTCTTTTTTAGTCTCAACATCTTCTATTGCTTTTTTAACACTCATAAAGAGAGCTACTGGTTTATGTATTACAACATCATTTTTTCTTTCAACCAAAAAAATATGTCTATCTTTAACATATACATCATCATATAACTTACCAACAGTGTATATACATTGATTTTTGTTCATATTAAAATAGCCCCTATTCTGTAAAATCTAATCTATTAATCATTTTGAAATATCTCTTCTGCTTCTTTACTTTTTTTGTTATTTTCCTTTTCTATTTTTTTAAGTTCTTCTTTATCTAAATCAATTTCTTTTATATTAGAATACGTCTTTCCATTAACACTATTATTTTCAACTTCTAAATTTACTGGTTTACTTAATAGCCTGCTAAGGTCTATATCTTGTCCTACATCCTCTAGTATTTCAAACTTTTCTAATAAGCTTATAAAAGAACTATCATCATACCAAGATATATATGTTGTGTAATATAATTTGGCAACAGCCCCTTTATGATTAACATAAACAACTAAAATCAATTTTTTCCCATTCTCCTCATCTTTTATTACTAAATTTTCAATTACCCCTTTGTGTTTACCATTTGGAATATTTCTTATTTCTTTTTTTCTCGTAATCATAAGATCCATTTTATTTCCTCCTTATTAGTAAAATAGTTTTTATTATTTCTGGTGTTGCTCACTTCTTGATTACTAGTATATAATCGTTTCTTAGATAGGTCACGGACACTAATTTTTTAAGTTTTTGTCCGTGACACATAAAAAAAATACAGCTTAACTAAGCTGTATTTTTAATCTACTTCTACTCCATTTACTTTTAAATATGCTTCCAAAGATGCCTCTAAAAAAGAATCTATATCTTTTTCTTTAAATTGTTTATTATAATTAATTTTATTACATTCTTTTTCATATCTTGAAATTGCTCCGATTTCTTCTCTAAACTTCTTTAAACCTTCGTTTAGAGTATCTATGTATTTATTTATATAATATCTTTTAGCTTCAGAACTGTTTATATTATCATTTATTAAATTCAAATCCTTAACTATTATCCCTTTAGCTTCATCTATCTTTTCATAAAACTCCTCATTCTCCATTTCTTTAACATATTCTTTTATTTGTTCTTTTTGCTTATCATCTTCACAATTTTCAAGATTTATTTTCAACAAATGTTTCTTTAATAGCTCATATTCTTCATCATTTAATGGCATACAACTCTTCTTTATTTTTCCAGTTTTAGTTTTATTATCTTTTTTGTATGTTGAATTTATTAATCTAGATAGTAATTCTCTCATTTCTATATTTTCATAAAATGACTTTAGAAATTTTATTGGAGAATCTTCTTCTCCTTTAGTTATCTCCAATTTATCATTTTCTAATATTTTACAAACTTTAAGCATATTTATTATTCTTTCTACTTCCTTTCTTGCACTATCAAATAAACTATCACTTCTATCTATTCCTGTAACTTTTTCAGTTATATCATATAAAAATAGTTTATCTTTTTTATCACTCAAATATATTACCTCCTATTTGCGTACAATCAAATTTATCAGATACTATATTAAAATTATACCATTATATTTTTTTATCTTTTTAATTTTTTGTTCGAGTGAATTTTTTGCTTTAATTTCTATTCGACTTAAAAACAATTTATTAAATTCTATTACAGTAAAAATAATTTTAAGGAGTTGATTTCAATGGAATTTAATAAAAAATCACTATCTCAAATAGGTCTTGAAAAAACTAGATATGCTAAATTTGTTCAATCTAGGCTTAATGATGCTTTAGAAAAAGAAAAAAAACAGTTAGAAAAAGAAGGTTATGAAATTCCTAATACTTTTATTTCAGTTCAAGGTGATACTAGAAAACTCTGGAATCCAGAAAAATATTTTATCAAATTTTATCAATCATTAATTAATGATATTAAAGCTAACTTTGGATTAAATATGACCGAATTAGGTATTATTTTAACTTTATGTAATCATATTAGATATGAAGACAATCTATTATATAGCTCCAATGGAAATGCACTTAAAAAAAAAGATTTATGTAAAATTTTAGAAATAGGACATAATGCAGTAGATAAATATATATCTTCTTTAGTTAAAAAAGGAGTTATAGCAACTGTAAAGGTTAAACGATCTGTTAACTATTATATGAATCCCTATATCTTCTACCAAGGAAATAGAATTGATAATACATTACTTAATATGTTCAATAAGGCTAAGTAATGTATTAAAATCAATATTTCTAAATATACACTAGTTTTTGGGGTATATTCTTTAGAAATAACCCCCTAAATTTGGGGTATATTAGTTTTGAAGTTTCATATGAACCTTCAAGGTTATTTTCAATTTTTACTTAATTTTTTCTATATATAATATTAGGCTCAATTTAAAATAGGAGGTATTTTTATGACTAAAATATATAATAACTATAATAATTCTAAAAAATATAATCTTATCTCTAAGAAAAATGATTTAGATTTATGCAGAAGAAAAATTAGAAATCTAAAAAATATTTCTTTAGATGATTTATCAGATTATGAAAAAAATAAAATTACAAGAGATTTAGAAATTGAATTAAGAAGAAAAGAAGTATTAGAAAGAGATTTAAAAAAATTAGGTTTTATAGAAAGCAAAGGTAGACCTAAGAAAAACCCTGATGAAAAATATTGTAATACCAGAAAAAAGTTTACAGCTATGCTTATGCCTAAAAATCTTGATTATCTAAAAACTCTTAAATCCAATCAAAAAATTGATAATATTTCATCTTTTCTTGATGAGATAATTGAGATTCATATGAAAAAAAACATTAATTATTAATTTGTAAATAATAAAAAAAAATAACTCTAACCTCATTATGAGATTAGAGTTATTTAAACTATATATACTAATATAATTTTGTTCTAGTTTATAGTAATAGTTACTTGCTTATCATTT